>NZ_DASWTG010000019.1:0-197596 GCF_036402235.1 Sphingomonas sp.
CCGCTGCCGCAACACGCTCTCGCAAATCGTCAGAATAGGCTCGTGCCATCCCTGCTGGCCTCCTGCCAGCCAGCAGCTTGAATCACAATCACACCCTCTTGGGAATCCCCAATCGATTCAGCATAATCAGGACAGACTCTAGCTGTCGATGGTCGCGGTGCCCGGGTGGTGCCGGTCGAGATGCTTCTTGATGATCCTGAGGTTGCGGGTGTTCGAGCGGAAGAAGAAGTCCGCCGCGTCGCCCACGCCGGGGATCAGGCCGATCAGCCAGTCGAAGCCGACATTGCCCGCCATCCGCACCATCGCGCTCCTCGGCATGTTCAGGTTGCGCGCTTCCCAGATCATATAGGCACCCATCGCCGCCGCCACGACGTCGCCCGCCACCGGGATCAGGCCGAGCAACGCGTCGAACCCGACCGTCTGGCGCGTGCCCGGAATGGTCAGTGTGCGCTCGAGCAGCTTCTCCATCATCTCGATCCGGTAGCGTACTGAGACCGGATCGCTGCCGGTGTACGACACCCTTTCCGGTCCCTGGTCCATGCGCGTCGCTTCGGTCATCGGCTCGTCCTTCACTGCCCCGTCTCGCGTAGATGCGTCAGCGGGTGCCAGGCGCGGGCGTTGGGCTGGAAGGCGCGCAGGCGCAGCGCGACCAGCGACCAGCGCAGCGGCTGTGCGATCGGAATATAGGCGGCGTCCGTGGTCAGCGCCATGTCGGCGTCGGCGATGCGCTGGCTGCGGTCGGTCAGGGTCGGCGCATCGCGCGCCGCCTCGATCGCCTCCTTGAGCGGTGCGGGGCACAGGCGGCACGCCGTGACCAGATACCAGCGGCCGCTGTCATAGGGCGCCACCGCATCGATCAGCCGCAGATCGGCGTCGGCGTCCTCATCGACCTGTGCGGGACGCAGCCCCATATCGATCAGATCGCGCGCGATCCGGCTCCACAACAGCGTCGCGCCGGGATTGTGCGGCAGGGCCACGCGGATCGCGAGCGAACCCTCGGGATTTAGTGCGCGCCACGCGGCGACGCGGTTGCGTGCGGTCGTCTTGCGCGCGTCGAGCGGCAGCGCGGCCCATTCAGGGATCGCCGGATCACCCGCCGAATCGAGCCTGGCGGGAAGCAGCGTCTCGACCGGCTGCCATTCGGGGCGGAACAGGGCGGTCAGCGCCGCGCGGTCGATCGCCATCGCGATCGCAGCGCGATTCTCGGCCTTGGCCAGGAATCCGTCGCGCGACACGATCGCGAGACCAAACAGGCCGGCAGCGGGATCGATCCGGATGTTCGCCGGGGCGATCTCGGCATGGGCGAGCAGCGGCCAGTCGCGATAGCTGCCGCCGAGCACCAGATCGGATTCGCGCGCGGCGAAGCGCACGATCGCCTTCGCCGCACGCTCGCTGCGCAGCCGGACATTGTCAGCCGGATCGGGTTCCTCCGCCTCCTCGCGCGCCCGCGACGGATCGAAGCCCGGGCGGAGCAGCACCGGCCCCGTGCCGGATTCGACACGGAACGGCCCGGTTCCGGCGAGCGCCGGGCGGCGCAGGATCGCAAGCTCGGGCTGGGCGAACAGCTTGAGCAGATCGGGGCGGGGCCGTTTCAGCCGCACCTCCACGATCTGGGGTGTCATCTCGACGACCTCGTCGATCACCGCGACGAAGGGGGCAATGGCGATGCGGCTGCGCGTGTCGATCGCACGCTTGAGGCTGCTGACGACATCCGCCGCCGTGACCTGCTTGCCATCCGGCCACTCGGCCGAGCGCAGGCGAAAGATGTAGCTGCGGCCGCCGTCGATGACGATCCAGCGTTCGGCCAGCCCCGGCTCGATCCCTCCGCTCGCGTCGAACCGGACCAGGCCTTGCGCGGTGGAATCGAGCATGAGCCGGGTAGCGAAGCCCAGCTCGCTGCGGGCGGGATCGGCGAGCTTGGTGTCGCCACCGATCGCGCTCGCCACCACTGCGACGTCGTCGGGCCGCCGGTCGCACCCGCTCGCAAAAAACGCCAGTGCGAGAGCGAGGGGCATGGCGGCGCGGAGCATGTGTTCCGGTCTATGTGGCTGGGGCGGGGAATCCAACCCCGCCCCAGCATCCTCTCCGATCTTTCTAGCCTCAATCCTCCCCCGCCAGGGGGAGGTGGCGCGCGCAGCGCGACGGAGGGGGAGGAAGCACGTCGCCAGTGTTCTGGCATCTGCCCCCTCCGTCAGCTTCCAGCTGACACCTCCCCCTGGCGGGGGAGGATTTGCGTCCAGACCGGCTTAGTTCTTTTCCTTGTCCACCAGCTTGTTCGCGCCGATCCAGGGCATCATCGCGCGCAGTTCGCTGCCGACCGTTTCGATCTGGTGGCGCTTGGCGGCGATGCGCGAAGCCTTGAGCTCGGGCTGGCCGGCGCGGTTGTCGAGCACGAAGTCCTTGACGAAGCGGCCCGACTGGATGTCGGCGAGGACGCGCTTCATTTCCTTCTTGGTCTCTTCGGTGATGATGCGCGGGCCGGTCTTGATGTCGCCATATTCGGCGGTGTTCGAGATCGAGTAGCGCATGTTGGCGATGCCGCCCTCATACATCAGGTCGACGATCAGCTTGAGCTCGTGCAGGCACTCGAAATAGGCCATTTCGGGGGCATAGCCGGCCTCGACCAGCGTCTCGAACCCGGCCTGGACCAGCGCGGTGGCGCCGCCGCACAGCACGGCCTGCTCGCCGAACAGGTCGGTCTCGCACTCCTCGCGGAAGTTGGTCTCGATGATGCCCGAACGGCCGCCGCCCACGCCCGAGGCATAGGCCAGCGCCACGTCATGCGCATTGCCCGATGCGTCCTGATGGATCGCGATCAGGCAAGGGACGCCGCCGCCGCGGACATATTCGCTGCGCACCGTGTGGCCCGGGCCCTTCGGCGCGATCATGATCACGTCGATGTCGGCGGGCGCCTCGATTAGGCCGAAATGGATGTTGAGGCCGTGGGCGAAGGCGAGCGCCGCGCCGGGCTTCATATGGCCCTTGATGTCGTTCTCCCAGATCGCGGCCTGATGCTCGTCGGGGGCGAGGATCATCAGGATATCGGCCCATTGCGCGGCTTCGGTGGTCGACATCACCTTGAAGCCGGCGCCTTCGGCTTTCTTGGCCGTGGCCGAACCGGCGCGCAGCGCGATCGCGACTTCCTTGACGCCGCTGTCGCGCAGGTTCTGCGCATGGGCATGGCCCTGCGAACCATAGCCGACGATGGCGATCTTCTTGCCGGTGATCAGGTTCAGGTCGGCATCACGATCGTAATAGACACGCATTTTCTTCATTCCCTTTCGTAGTAGCTCGTCATCCCAGCGAAAGCTGGGATCTCTCGCTGCAAGCGCACGCTTGCCGCATGAGGCCCCAGCTTTCGCTGGGGCGACGGTGAAATTCTCAGGCCGCCTCTTTGCCCCGCGAGATCGCGACGATCCCGGTCCGGGCGACCTCGATCAGGCCGACCTCGCCCATCAGCTCGATGAACTTGTCGATCTTCTCGGTCGAGCCGGTCACCTCGAACACGAAGCTCGACGTGGTCGCATCCACCACCCGGGCGCGATACACATCGGCGAGGCGCAGCGCCTCGATCCGGTGATCGCCGGTGCCGGCGACCTTGACCAGCGCCAGCTCTCGCTCGACATGCTCGCCCTCGGCGGTCAGGTCGTGCACCTTGTGCACCGGCACCAGCCGGTCGAGCTGCGCGACGATCTGTTCGAGCGTCGCGGGGCTGGCCGAGGTGACGATAGTGATCCGGCTCACCGCCTTGTCCGATGTGATCTCGGACACGGTCAGGCTCTCGATATTGTATCCGCGCGCGGTGAACAGGCCCGCGATCCGGGCGAGAATGCCCGGCTCGTTGTCGACGATCACGGCAAGCGTATGCCGTTCGGCTTTCTCTTCCTTGATGTGCATCTTGTCCGTCACCCCAGCGAAAGCTGGGGTCTCCCCGATTTAGAGCGTGCGCTTGCCGCACCAGGCCCCGGCTTCCGCTGGGGCGACGAAGAGGCGCCCATCACACCAGCGCCTTGGCTTCGTCGTCCATTTCGCCGGAGACTTCGGCGGCCTGGAGCAGCATGTCGGTATGGGCGGCGCCCGATGGGATCATCGGGAAGCAGTTGGCGAGCTTCGCCACGCGGCAATCGACGATCACCGGCCCGTCATGGGCCAGCATCGCGGCGATGCCGTCGTCGAGCTGATCCTTGCCCTCGATGCGGATGCCCTTCCAGCCATAGGCTTCGCCGAGCTTCACAAAGTCCGGCAAGGCGTCGCTGTAACTCTCGGAATAGCGGCTGGAATAGGTCAGTTCCTGCCACTGGCGGACCATCCCCATATATTCGTTGTTGAGGATGAAGATCTTGACCGGCAGGCGGTACTGGGTCGCGGTCGCCAGCTCCTGGATATTCATCTGGATACTTGCCTCGCCGGCAATGTCGATCACCAGCGCGCCCGGATTGCCGAGTTGCGCGCCGATCGCCGCGGGCAGGCCATAGCCCATCGTGCCCAGCCCGCCGCTCGTCAGCCACTTGTTGGGGCTTTCAAAGTCGAAATGCTGCGCCGCCCACATCTGGTGCTGGCCGACCTCGGTGGTGATGATAGGCGCCTGATCCTTGGTCGCTTCCCACAGGGCACGGATCGCGCGCTGCGGCATGATCTCGTTGCTGTCCTCGGGGAAATCGAGGCAGCGCACCGCGCGCCAGCCCTCGATGCGGCTCCACCACTCCGACAGATCAGGCTTGGGATGCTGCCGCGCCTTCCAGATGCGGATCATGTCCTCCAGCGCATGGCCGACATCGGCGACGATCGGCAGATCGACGCGCACCGTCTTGTTCATCGACGAGCGGTCGATATCGATATGGATCTTGCGCGCATGCGGCGCGAAGGCGTCGAGCCGGCCGGTCACGCGATCGTCGAACCGCGCGCCGATCGCAACGATCAGGTCGGCCTGGTTCATCGCATAATTGGCTTCGTAGGTGCCGTGCATGCCGAGCATGCCCAGCCACTGGTCGGACGAGGCCGGGAAGGCGCCAAGGCCCATCAGGGTCGAGGTGACCGGCGCGCCCGTGATCCGCGCGAGTTCGCGCAGCAGCTGCGACGCCTGCGGACCCGAGTTGATGACCCCGCCGCCGGTATAGAACACCGGCCGCTCCGCCGCCGCCAGCATCTCGACCGCGGACTCGATCAGCGCCTTGTCCGCCTTGACCTGGGGACGGTAGGTCTTGTGCTGGATCGGGCCGGGCTTCTGATAGCGCGCGGTGGCGATCTGGACGTCCTTGGGGATGTCGATCACGACTGGGCCGGGGCGGCCCGATGTGGCGATATGGAACGCCTCATGGACGATGCTGCCCAGATGCGCCGGATCCTTCACCAGATAATTATGCTTGGTGCAGTGGCGCGTGATGCCGACCGTGTCTGCCTCCTGGAACGCGTCCGATCCGATCAGGTGCGAGGGCACCTGGCCGGTGATGACGACCATCGGGATCGAATCCATCAGCGCATCGGTGATGCCGGTGACGGCATTGGTCGCGCCCGGGCCGGAGGTGACGAGCACCACGCCCGGCTTCCCCGTGGCGCGGGCATAGCCCTCCGCCGCATGGGTCGCCGCCTGCTCGTGGCGGACCAGGATGTGGCGAATCTTCTTCTGCTGGAAGATCGCATCGTAAATGGGAAGTACGGCGCCTCCGGGATAGCCGAAGATGACTTCCACACCGAGGTCGTTGAACGCCTCGATCAGGATGTCTGCTCCGCTTTTCTCGGTCACTGTACGTCTCCTCTGGTTTTTCCGCGCTGCAGTAGCAGTTGGGGAAGGGCGCTGCTATGCGTATGAAAACTACGTGTCAAGCGTAAAGATTATAAGAATCGTGCAAAATTGGCGATCTGTTTGGAAATATCTGTCGAAATCGCACGCGGCCAGTCGGCCGGGGGCTGGTGCCGCAGCCAAGTATACTGACGCTTGGCATATTGCCGCGTCGCCGCCAGCGCGCGCTCCAACGCTTCGTCGCGGGTGAGTGAGCCCTCTAGAAATGCTGCGATTTGTGTTACGCCGATCGCGCGCCGGACCGGCGCGTTTGCCGGGATGTCGCTGCGTTGCAGCAAGGCGTGGACCTCGTCGATCGCGCCGTCGCCGAACATCGCGTTCAGGCGGCGGTCGCAGCGCTCCGCGAGCCAGGCGCGGTCCGGGAGCAGGATCAGCGGGGCGAGATCGATCGAGTTGCCGATCCCGCCAACACGCTCGGCCTGCCACGCGGCAAGCGTACGGCCGGTCGAGCGCACCACTTCCAGCGCGCGGGCGACCCGTGTCGTGTCGTGCGGGTTGAGACGGCCGGCGGCTTCGGGATCGGCCTGTTCGAGAAGGCGGTGCGCCTCCGCCACCGGCATAGCGCGCACTTCGACACGGACCGCCGGATCGATTTCGGGCACCGGTGCGATCCCGTCGAGCAGGGTTCGGATATACATGCCCGTCCCGCCCGCGAGGATGGGCAGGCTGCCGCGCAGGTGCGCCGCTGCGATCTCCGCCTTCGCTTCCTCTGCCCAACGCGCGGCGGAGTAATCCTCGGTCCCGGTGACATGGCCGAACAGTCGGTGGGCTGCCTGGGCTTCCTCCTCGGGCGAGGGCCGTGCGCTGAGTACCCTCAGCTCGGCATAGACCTGCGCCGAATCCGCATTGATCACCGTCCCGCCGGTTCGCCGCGCGAGCGCGATCGCCAACGCGGACTTGCCGCTGGCGGTCGGGCCTGCAATGAGCGCGACCCGCGGGCGCATCGCGCTCAACACCAACCCTCCGTTCGCCCTGAGCTTGTCGAAGGGCTGTCCTTTTCTTTGCCGTGAAGAAAGAACAGTGCTTCGACAAGCTCAGCACGAACGGGAAAGGGGCGCTTGCCCCGACCGGTCCAAGAGAGAGCCATGGCATACATCGCAACCCTGATAGCAGCGGATACGCTTTCCGCGGGCGATATTTCCTCCGCGCAGGACAAGCTGCACGATGTCGGCTGCCTTCCGGGCACCATCGCCGAGCTTGAGACGGGCAGGGCGGCAGACATCGCCTTCGCCGAGCATCCGGATCAGGCCCGCGCCGTGCTGGAGGGCGGGTTCGATCGCGTGGACGTGGTCGTCCAGCCAGCGGCCAACCGCCGCAAGCGCCTGCTGGTCGCCGACATGGACTCCACCATGATCACCGTCGAGTGCATCGACGAGCTCGCCGACTATGCCGGGATCAAGCCGCAGATCGCCGAAGTCACCGAAGCGGCCATGCGCGGTGAGCTGGACTTCGCCGCCGCGCTCGACGCCCGGGTGGCATTGCTCAAGGGACTCGGTGCCGATGCGATCGACCGCTGCCTGGCCGAGCGGGTGCAACTGATGCCCGGCGCGCGCGCGCTGGTGCAGACGATGAAGGCCAATGGCGCAACCGCAATTCTCGTCTCCGGCGGCTTCACCCGTTTCGCGCAGCCGGTGGGCGAGCAGATCGGCTTCGACCGCGTGATCGCCAACGAGTTGCTGGTCGAAGCCTCGGCGCTGACGGGCGCGGTGACCAAACCGATCGTCGATTCATCGACCAAGGAGACGACCCTGCTCAATGCGATGGCTGAGCTGGGCCTCAACGCCGGCGCGACGATGGCGGTGGGCGACGGCGCCAACGACCTTGCGATGATCAGGAAGGCAGGCCTCGGCGTCGCCTATCACGCCAAGCCGATCGTCGCCGCAGCCGCGGGCGCGCGGATCGACCATAACGACCTGACGGCATTGCTCTACGCGCAGGGCATCCCGCGCACCGAGTGGGTGAACTGATCGCCTAGTTCCGTACCGGCACGCAGGGGCTGACCCCGCGGCAGGCGCCGCTCGCCTCGCCGCTGGAAGCGAACGGGCCGACCAGCACCCGGGTGAGCTTGCCGGCCTTCACATACGAGACCTGCCGCCCCGGAAATCGCCCGCCCATCTGCGCGCCGAGGCGGCGGGCGTTGCCCGGATCGCCGAACGCGCCGAGCTGAAGCTTCCAGCCGCCGTCGCGCACCGGCGCAGGCTTGGGCGGCTGGGCCGCGGGTGCGCTCTGGCGCGGCGCGGGCTTGACGATCGGCGGCGCGGGGCGGGTCTGCGCGGTTTGGGATGGGCGCGGAGCAGGGGTTTCGACCCGCGAGGCGGGCGTGCTGGCGGGGGATTGCACGACCGCCGCGACCTGCGGCCGTCCGGCGTCGCGCTCATATTGCCGGGCGAGTTCGAGTGCCTTCTGCCGGTCCGCCAGCGGGATGTGGCGATCCATCTGCGCCTGCGCGGTCGAGGCTTGCCGCATCCCCTGCGCCGCGGCGCGCACCGTCAGCGCATAGCCGCGGATCCAGTCGCGCTCCACGCCGTCGCCGTTGAAGTACATCGTGCCCAGCACATATTGCGCGCGCTGCTCGCCCCGGCCCGCGGCCTTGTTCAGCCATTCGGCGGCCTGCGCGCGCTTGTTGTTCTCGAACAGGGTCAGGCCATAGCTTTCTTCGGCCTGCGGGTGCCCTTGCAGCGCGGCCTTGCGATACCATTCCTCCGCCATCGCCAGATCGACGGGCACGCCGCGGCCCAGCTTGTACGCCTGGCCCATGTTGAACTGCGCGTCGGGATCGCCCGCCGCCGCCGGGCCGCGCCATTCGGCGAGCGCCTTCTTGTAGTCGCCGCGCTGCCAGGCATCGACACCGGCCTTCACATCGGCCAGGGCAGGCGCGGCCGGCAGCGCCGCCGCCAGCAGGGTCGTCAAGGAAATCGCCAAGGAAATCGTACGCATACCGCCAGTCCCCGCTCGCATCGGCATCGCGTGAATAATGCCAGTTAACCATGCTGTGGCCAAGCAATGCTTGAGCAAGCGTTAAACCGGCCCCGAAACGAGCGGCGCGTCGCTGCCGCGCCATTAACCGCTTCTTAGTTTCCCACTGGCATCCCAGTGTCGGGCAACCGGGATTTTCAGAGGGGTAGATGCGCGTACTCGCGATGGCATCACAAAAGGGCGGATCGGGTAAGACCACGCTCAGCGGGCACCTTGCGGTGCAGGCGCAGCGCGCGGGCCACGGCCCGGTCGTGCTGATCGACATCGATCCCCAGGGCTCGCTGTCGGACTGGTGGAACGAGCGCGAGACGGATTTCCCCGCCTTCGCGCAGACCACCGTCGCCCGGCTCGCCGCCGACCTCGAAGTGCTGCGCCAGCAGGGCTTCCGGCTGGCGGTGATCGACACGCCCCCCGCCATCACCATGGCGATCCAGAGCGTCATCCAGGTCGCCGAGCTGATCGTCATTCCCACCCGCCCGTCGCCGCACGATCTGCGCGCGGTCGGCGCCACGGTCGATCTGTGCGATCGCGCGGGCAAGCCGCTGATCTTCGTGGTCAACGCCGCCACGCCCAAGGCCAAGATCACCAGCGAGGCCGCGGTCGCGCTGTCGCAGCACGGCACCGTCGCACCGGTCACGCTCCACCAGCGCACCGACTTCGCCTCGTCGATGATCGATGGCCGGACGGTGATGGAGATCGATCCGAACGGCAAGTCGGCGCTCGAGGTCACCGCGCTCTGGTCGTATATCGGCGACCGGCTCGAGAAGAATTTCCGCCGTACCGTGTTCACCGCGCCCGCCGCGACGCATGTCGCGTTCGCCGGGCGTCCGCAGGGTGGCTTCGGCCGCCGGGTGGTGAGCTGATGTTCGGTTCGGCCAAACCCACCGCCTCGCTCTCCTCGGGCCTGCTGGCCCGCAAGGGGCAGGCCCGCCCCGCGATGCGCCCGCAGGGCTTTGTCGGCCTCAATCCGGGCACTTCGCTCGACGATCTGGGCTGGAACGACATGGGCTTCGAGTCCGCGCCCGTGAGCCACGAGATGCCGCCGGTTCTCGCCCAGCGCAACGCGCTCGCCGAGGAGTTCGCGCCCGTGTCGCAGGCTCAGCCCGAGCCGCAGCCGGTCGCCGTGCAACCGCAACCGATCGCGCAGCCCGTGCCGGTCGTCGAGGCCGCGCCCGCGCCGCGGCCCGTCTCGACCGCCACCGCCGCCCGCATCGGGCGTGAGGTCGCCTCGAAGAAGGGCAAGGCCGCGTTCACGCTGCGGCTCGACACCGATCGCCATCTCAAGCTGCGTCTTGCCTCGGCGCTGTCGGGCCGTTCGGCCCAGCAGCTCGTCACCGAAGCGCTCGACGCGTTTCTCGACACATTGCCCGAAGTGGGGGCGCTGGCTGACCGGCTCCCCGCGGGCAAGGCTCGCTGACCTGGGGATTGGAGCCATGAACGCACGTCGTTTTATCACCATCGGGGTCTCGGCCCTGGTGCTTGGTGCACCGGTCGTCGGCGGGCCGTCGCTGATCGGCGGTCTTGCCGTCGCCAGCGATGCCGTCGCGCAGGATGCGAAGGAAGCCGCGAAGCAGGCCAGGGCGGCGCGTAGGGCGCTCAAGGCCGACAATGCGCAAAAGGCCGTGACGCATGCCGAAGCGGCCGTCGCGTTCGATCCCAGGAACGGCGAGTATCGCCAGCTTCTGGGTGAAGCCTATCTCTTTGCCGGTCGCTTCGTTTCGGCCTCGCAGGCGCTGGGCGAGGCGCTCTCGCTCGATCCCGCCAATGGCCGCACCGCGCTCAATCTCGCGCTCGCGCAGATCGCGGTGGGCGAGTGGAGCACCGCGCGCCAGACGCTCGAAACCCATGCCGGCAGCATTCCCGCCAGCGATCGCGGTCTCGCGCTCGCGCTGGCGGGTGACCCTGCCACGGCGGTTCAGGTCCTGTCCGCGGCCGCGCGGCAGCCCGACGCCAATGCCAAGACCCGCCAGAACCTCGCGCTCAGCCTCGCCCTTGCCGGCCAGTGGCAGCAGGCGCGCGCGGTCGCCGGGGTCGATGTCTCGCCCAGCCAGCTCGATGCGCGCATGCTGCAGTGGGTCAGCTTCTCGCGCCCGCAGAACGCCTATGATCAGGTCGCCTCGCTGCTCGGCGTCACGCCGGCTGCCGATCGCGGCCAGCCCGAGCAGCTCGCGCTGGCCCGCTCGATGACCACCGCGGTCGCGGCCCAGCAGGTCGCCGAGCCGGTCGACGCCTACATGCCCGACACCGGCGTTGCCACTGCGGCCGCGGTCGCCGCGCCGGCAGCCACCGCCGTCGATACCGCGATGAAGGGCGTGGAAGTTGCCCCGGCGATCACCGCGCCCAGCGGCCAGCAGATCGTGTTCGCGCCGCGGCAGGAAATCGTCCAGGCGATCCCGGTCGCGGCAGCAGTAAAGCCTGCCATGGCCCGGGTCGAAACCGGCGCGCGCAAGCCGCTGGAGATCGCGGTCAAGGCGCCCGCTGACGCGTTCAAGCCCGGCAAGGGCAGCTGGTTCGTCCAGCTTGGCGCCTATGACAATGCGGGCGTCGCGCAGGATGCGTGGGGCCGTGCGGTCCGCCGCACGCCTGCCCTTAAGGGGCTGACACCGTCCAGCGCCAGCGTCACCACCGGTGCAGGCAGCTTCCAGCGGCTCGCGGTGGGCGGATTCGACCGCGCCGGTGCCGATACGCTGTGCCGCAAGGTGCGCGCGGGCGGGGGCAATTGCTTCGTCCGCTCGGGTGCGGGCGACAGGACGGCGAGTTGGGTCAAGCCAGCTCGCACGCAGGTTGCTTCGCGCTAAGCACGCATCAAGAAAAAAGGGGGAAGGCCGGGTTCACGCCCGGCCTTTTCCGTTTCAGCCGATCTCGGTGCCGCCCTTGAACAGCCGTACCGCCTTGCCCTGGACGGGCAGGCCGTCGAAAGGGGTGTTGCCCGCTTTACCGGCCACGCGGTCGGAATCGATCTGCCAGGGAGCCTCGGGGTCGATCAGCACGAGATCCGCCGGCATGCCGGGGGCGAGCGCTCCGGCTTCGATCCCAAGCAGTTTCGCAGGGTTGCTCGCAACCAGTGCGAACAGGCGATCGAGCGAAATGCGGTCGTCGCGGACCAAGCCCAGGCCCAGCGTCAGCAGCGTCTCCGCGCCCGCCATGCCGGGGGTCGCGTCAGCGAAGGGCAGGCGCTTCTCCTCCGGCCCGCGCGGATCGTGGCTCGAGCAGAGGATGTCGATCGTCCCGTCCGCCAGCGCCGCCAGCGCCGCCAGTCGGTCGCTCTCGTCGCGCAGCGGCGGGGAGAGGCGGGCGAAGGTGCGGAAATCGGTGACGTTGATGTCCGACAGCAGCAGGTGTGCCGGCGTGATGCCGCAGGTGACGGGCAGCGCGCGATCCTTGGCGCGGCGGATCAGATCGAATCCCGCCGCGGTGGTCACCTGGCGGAAATGGATCGCCGCGCCGGTCTGCTCGACCAGCATCAGGTCGCGCGCGATCGCCAGCGCTTCGGCGATTGCCGGTGCTGAAGGAAGGCCGAGTCGGGTTGCGGTCTCGCCCTCGGTCGCGACGGCCTGCCCGGCAAGCCCGGCATCCTCGGCATGCGCGATCACGGTCAGTCCGCAGTCGCGCGCATAGGCGAGCACGCGGCGCATCACACCCGAATCCGCGATCCAGCGGCGGCCGGTGGAGACGGCGCGCGCACCGGCGTCGGCGTTGATCGCGAACTCGGCGAGGTCGGTGCCCTCCAGCCCGCGCGTCGCCGCGGCGATCGGATGGACCCACAGCTCGGGCTTGCCCATGTCGGCGGCGCGCTGGACGATGCCGGGGCCGTCGAGCACCGGCGACTGATCGGGCATCAGCCCGATGCGCGCGATCCCGCCCGCACGGCACGCCGCCTTGTCCATGGCGAAGGCGCCGAGGTCGATCAGGGCAGGGGCGAGCAGCTTGTCGCCACAATCGATCACCTGCGCGTCGTCGGGCGCCTTGGCGGCAATTTCGTGATTGGCGACGTAAAGCTCGCCCGCATATTCGCCGCCCTCAGGGCAGACCAGCCGGGCGTTCTTGAAGATCAGGTTCATGCCCAGCCCTCCACGCCGCGCGCGCGCCGGGTCAGCACGTCGAGGCAGGCCATGCGCACCGCGACGCCCATCTCGACCTGCTCGGTGATCGCCGAGCGTCCCGGCATGTCGGCGACGGAGGAATCGATCTCGACCCCGCGGTTCATCGGGCCGGGGTGCATCACCAGCGCATCGGGCTTGGCCCGCTTCAGCCGCTCTTCGGTGAGGCCGTAGTTGAGATGATATTCGCGCGTCGAAGGAATGTACGCCCCCGACATCCGCTCGTTCTGCAGGCGCAGCATCATCACCACGTCCGCGCCCTCGAGCGCCGCATCGAAATCGGTGTAAGAGGTGACGCCCATCTTCTCGATCGCGGCGGGCATCAGCGTCGAGGGCGCGACAACGCGGACCTCCGCCGCCAGCGCGGTGAGCGCCAGGATGTTCGATCGCGCGACGCGGCTGTGCAGGATATCGCCACAGATCACCACGCGCTGGTGGGCGATGCTCCCGCGCCGCCGCCGGATCGTCAGCGCGTCGAGCAGCGCCTGCGTCGGATGTTCATGACTGCCGTCACCGGCGTTGAGCACCGGGCAATCGACCTTGTCGGCGATCAGTTGCACCGCGCCCGAGCTCATATGCCGGATCACGATCACGTCGGCGCGCATTGCGTTGAGCGTCATCGCCGTGTCGATCAGCGTCTCGCCCTTCTTCACGCTCGATTGTGCGGCGTGCATGTTGACCACGTCAGCGCCCAGCCGCTTCCCCGCGATCTCGAACGACAGCAGCGTGCGGGTCGAATTCTCGAAAAAGGCGTTGATCTGGGTGAGGCCGTCGAGCCGGTGGTCGCTCTTGGCGCGGCTGCGATTGGCTTCGATCCATTGTTCCGCCTCGTCGAGGAGGAACAATATCTCGTGCGGCTGAAGCCCCGAAATACCCGTCAGGTGCGCGTGCGGAAACACGGCGCGCCCCTGAATCTGGGCGCCGGGGCGATGATCGATCGGCGGCTGCATTAAAGCCTGCGGTTAGCGCCGGAAAGACGGGGGCGCAAGCGCTCCCGCAGGCAATTACCCGCCCGGCTGGGTAGCCGGTCGGGGCGCGGGGCGGGTGGGGGCGGCCAGCACCTTGTCATACCAGCGGCCGAGGTCGGCGTGCATCTTCGCCAGCTCGTCAGGGTTCAAATACACCATGTGCCCGGCCTCATAATAGGTGAAGTCGATGTTCCGCTGCAGCGCCTCATCCAACAGCATGTGTGAAGCGTCGAACTCCGCACCGAAGAATGCGGTGGCGAAATCGTAATAGCCGTTCACGAACATCACCTTGAGATAGGGGTTGGTGCGCATCGTCCAGGCAAGGTCCAGCCCCGAATTGGGCGTGGTCTGCGGCTGCGTCGCATTAGGCGGGCGGTGGCTCCAGTCCCAGTTGAAGCCCGGCCCCCGCGCGGTCATGCGGTAGGGCAGCTCGGTCTTGTAGCCGAGCACCCGCGTCGCATAATCCTGGAACGTCGCCACGAACGCGCCCGAGATCGCGGTCGATGACGGGTCGTCCCCCGGGCTGTCGGCGTTCGCATCGGTCATGTTGAGCGTGTAGCGCGAATCGAGCCGGCCGATGGCGAGCCGCCGGTCGCGCAGCAGCTCGGTCTGGAAGTGCGACAGGTCGATGCGCAGGTCCGCGCGCAGGATGAAGGCTTCGCTGAGGCCGATATAGGCAGCCATCTGCTTCGCCACCGCCGCCTTCTCCTCCGCCGGGATGTTCGATCCCTTGGCGAGCGCCGTGGCGAGCGCGCCTGTGGTGAAGCCGCGCACCTCGTCGAGGAAGGCGCGCAGGTCGGCGGGGCGGTTGGGCAGCCGGTTATGATACCAGGCCGTCGCCGCCATCGTCGGGAACAGCGTCAGGTAATTCTGGTCGTAGCCCGACTGGCGCACGCCATAGTTCATGATCGTCGAGAACTGGACCATGCCGTTGAGGCTGATCCCCGCCTGCTCCAGCTTCGCCGCGACCACCGGGTTGCGCAGCGTGCCGTAGCTCTCCCCGAACAGCACCTTCGGGCTGCGCCAGCGGTTATTCTTGGCGATATAGCGTGTGATCGCCCGCGCAAATCCTTCGGCATCCTGGTCGACGCCCCAGAAGTCCTTGCCGGCCTTCTCGCCCAGCGGCCGCGACCAGCCCGCGCCGATCATGTCGATGAAGACCAGGTCGCTCTTGTCGATCAGCGAATAAGGGTTGGGGCCGAAGCCGTAGGGGGCGGGGCGGATATATTCGGGATTGGCGGTGGTAACGCGCACCGGCGCGAAGCTGCCCATGTGCAGCCAGATCGTCGGCGATCCCGGCCCGCCATTGTAGAAGAAGGTCACGGGGCGGTCCGCGCCGCCGCCGTCCTTCGTATAGGCCGTGTAGAAATAGCTGGCGGAGGGCTTCGCCTCGTCGTCGCGGATCGTCAGCGTGCCCGCGGTGGCGGTATAGGCGATGCGCTGCCCGGCCACGGTGACGCTGCCCTTGCTCACCGCGCTCTGCTCCTCGACCGGCGCGCGCACCTGCGCGGCCTCGGCTTCGGCCTTGGCGGAGAGAGGCGCTTCCTTGGCGGGCTTGTCCTGCGCGAGCGCAGGCAGAGCGAGGAAGGTGGCGGCGAGAAGCAACTGGCGCATGGAACCCCCGAGTCTTGAAGTTGCGCGACGCTGCCCGCTCCGGGGTGTCAGTGCAACATCGTCTCGCGGGAAACCGCTTCAACCGGTGGCCAGCGCGTCGATCGCCCCTTGCAGGATGTAGCTGGCGGCGAGCTTGTCGACCCGCTCGGCGCGCTTGGCGCGGGAGAGGTCCTCGGCGATCATCTGTCGCTCGACCGCCGCGGTCGACCAGCGCTCGTCCCACAGCAGCACCGGCAGCCCCATGTCCTCGACATTGCGGGCAAAGGCGCGGGTCGACTGCGTACGCGGGCTGTCGGTCCCGTCGAGGTTGAGAGGCAGGCCGATGACCAGCCCCTTCACCTGCTGCTCCCCGATCAGCGCTGCCAGCGCCGCCTTGTCCGCGGTGAACTTGGTTCGCTTGATCAGCAGCGCGGGGCTGGCGAACGACCAGCCCGCGTCGCACAAAGCCGTGCCGATCGTCTTGGTTCCGACGTCCAGCCCCAGCAGCCGCCCGCCTTGCGGCAGCGCCTCGCGGAACGCATTGCGATCGGTGGTGATCATCCTACTCTCCGTTCGCCCTGAGCTGTCGAAGGGCTGGTTCTTCTGTCGGCGGCCGACGTAACAATGTGCAGCGCTTCGACAAGCTTAGCCCGGACGGGCCGCCTTGAACGCCTTCAGCCGCCGCTCGGCATCGGCGCGGACATTCGCCCAGAACAGCGAATAGTCGAATACGTGATAGTTGTTGCCGGGCAGCACATACTGCCCGCCGATCCCTTCGGGCGGGCTGCCGATCATCAGCACGCCACGCCCCTCGCACCGCGCCGCCACCGCGTTCTTGTGGAGCACGGCGCTGGAGAAATCGGCGGAGGGGACGAGCGTGCCGAGATTGGCCGTCGCTTCGGCCGCCGTTCCCGGCGTGCCGGTGATCGGATTGGTGCAGATCATCGGCGTTCCCGCGCGCGCCGCGCCGGTGAACCCGTTCGATGCATCGAAGGTATCGAGCAGCAGCGAGGGATCGGCCGGCTCGGCGAAGCTCTGCCACGAGAGGATGCAGCCGGTCTGGTCGGCGGCGGTGCATTCCGCGAGGCCCAGCTTCGGCAGATCCGCGGTCTTCGACACGGGCCAGCCGACGACATAGGCCGCGACCACCCGTTTAGCGAGCGGCTTGCCCGCGATGCGGTCGTGCAGCAGCCGGGTCAGGTGAAGCGCACCCTGGCTGTGCCCCGCAAGGATGATCGGCCGGTCGCCCGCCTCGGCGAGGAACTGGTCGAACGCCGCAGACACGTCGCGATAGGCGAGGTCGAGCGCCTGCTGCGCATCAGCCTTGCTGGTCAGGAACGCGCCGAAGGTCGCCTGGCGATAACGCGGCGCCCACACTGCGCCCGCCCCGTTGAACGCGCTCGCCTGCCCACGCAGGAACAGCGCCGCGCGATCGTTCGCCTCCTTGTCCTCCAGCGGGGCATTCCAGTGCGCGCGGTTGAGGTAGGAGGTCGGATGGATGAAGAACACCGCGGCTTCCGGCGCCTTCGCCGCTTCATAGCCCGTGGGTGCCCACAATGCCGGATTGCCCGGCTTGTCGGGCCGCGCGAGCCACATCTCCGCGCGCTTGTAGCTGTCCGAGGGCAGCGCCGCGTGCGACTCGAACCGTCCGCCTGGCACCATCGCCTGCCGCAGCAGCTCGGCACCCCAGATTCGATAGGCAAAGGTTGCTGCAAGCGCGAGCACGATCAACACCGCCACGATATAGAGGAACTTGCGCGCCACTCCGGCTCCTATTGTGCAATGCAGCATATCTTGCTGCCGGGCAATCGCGTTCCGTTGCGCGATGGTTGCGAAGGATGCAACCTTGGATGACCGGACGGGGGAGGGCACGAGCATGGCGATTCGTATCGAGGATCAGGACGACCGCTGGCCGCTGCTGCCGTTTCTGCTGGCGGGGCTGGGCCTTGCCACCGGACTGATCGCGCACTGGATCATCGGTTCGGACTATCAGCCCCAGATCAGCGCGATCCGCCTTGCGCTGCTGAGCTTCGTCAGCGTCTCGGCGCTGGTGTTCGGCTTCGTCGTCATCCGTGAAGACCTGCGCCGCTCGGCGATCTTCGCGCTCGGATGCGGCGTGGTCGCGGCGCTGATCCTCTATTTCAACGGCGCGACATCCGGCTGGAGCAGTACCGAGGGGTGGCGCATGTTCAGCCTCGCGCTCGCCATCGGCATCGCCGCGCCGTTGTTCCAGGCGGGCCGCGAATCGGGCTTCCGGCCGATCTCCTATCCCGCCGCCTATGATCATGCCTGGACCAACGCGATCCTCTGGTGCCTCAGCTGGGCGTTCGTCGGCGTGACGATGCTGCTGTCGTTTCTGCTCGCGGCGTTGTTCCAGCTCATCGGAATCGAGTTCCTGAGCGATATCCTCCAGAAGGAATGGTTCTGGCGGCCGCTGATTGGCCTCGCCTTCGGCCTCGGCCTGGCTCTGCTCCGCGAGCATAGCCGGATCGTGTCGCTGCTTCAGAATGTCGCGATGTTGGTGCTGGGCGTGCTCGCGCCGGTGCTGGCGATCGGTCTCGGCCTGTTCCTTCTGTTCCTGCCCTTCACCGGGCTTCAGCCGCTTTGGGACGCGACCAAATCGACTACGCCGATCCTGCTCGGCTGCGTCGTCGGCGCACTGCTGCTGGTCAACGCCGTGCTGGGCAATGGCGCCGACGACGCCCCGCGCGCCCGTGTGCTGCGCTGGGCAGCGCTGATTCTGTCGCTGGTCATCTTCCCGCTCGCGGTCATCGCCCAGATCGCGACGGGGCTGCGGATCGGCCAATATGGCTACACGCCCGAGCGCCTGTGGGCACTCACCTTCGTGATCCTCGCCAGCGTCGTGGCGGTGGCCTATCTCGTCAGCGTCATCCGTGGCCGCGGGCGCTGGGCGGAGCGGGTGCGCGCGGTCAACCTCAACCTCGCCATTCTCACCTGCGGCGTCGCGCTGGTGCTGGCGACCCCGATCGTCAGCTTCAATGCGATCTCGACCCGTGATCAGGTCGCGCGGCTCGAATCGGGCAGGGTCAGCCCAGAGAAGTTTGACTGGCGCGCCCTGGCCTTCGACTTCGGCGAGCCGGGCCGCCGCGCACTCGAACGGCTCAAGAAGTCGGCCATCTCGGCAATTCGCACCAGGGCGGCCGAGGCTTTCTCCGCCAAGGATCGATGGGCGGCGTCCGACGGCATGCAGGCGATCAACGCGGAAGCGCTCGACAAGACGCTGCGCATCCTGCCCGTTGGAACCTCGCTTCCCCCCGATCTGCGTGCGGCGATCGCGGAGCGGTGGGAATGCCAACGCGAGCAATGCACGCTCACATTTCTGGACTCGAATCAAAGTGCGGTGCTGCTCGTCGATTCTTGCTTCGCGCTTCCCGCCGACGCGCCAAACACCATTGGTGCGCGGAAGGGCATCTATTGTGCCGCGAACGAGCCGCAACGTTTTATTCGCTCCGAAAACAAATGGATCAACTCGAATATGGTGAAGGCGCCTCCCCCGGGTGCCGGCGCCCAAGCCCGTGCCGTCGCGGGTCTCAAGGCCGGCGCGGTCGAGATCCGCAAGGTCGAGCGCCGTCAGGTCTTTGTCGGCGGTGAGCCGGTCGGCGACCCCTTCGAATAACCGCGCTTGATGGAATGGGGGCGTCGCTGCTAGGCGCGCCCTCATGTCCGTAGATACCGCAACCGTGAAGAAGGTCGCGAGCCTCGCGCGCATCGCGATCGACGATGCCGCTGCCGAGCGCCTCGTGCCCGAGCTCAACAACATCCTCGGCTGGATCGAGCAGCTGGGCGAGGTCGATACTTCGGCCGTCGAGCCGATGACCGCCGTCATCCCCAACACGCTGCGCCTGCGCGACGACGTCGTCACCGACGGCGGCATCCGCGACGAGGTTCTCGCCAATGCGCCGCTCGCCGAGCATGGCTTCTTCACCGTGCCGAAGGTGATCGAATGATGGCGGCACGGCATCATTCGATCATCCCGGGCTTGACCCGGGATCCAGAGTCGCAGGCGGGCCGCGTGTGGTCCTGGGCTCCTGCTTTCGCAGGAGAACATGCATGACCGATGTCACCACCCTCGGCGTCGCCGCGCTGCGCGACGGCGTCCGTTCGGGCGAATTCTCCGCGGTCGAGGTCGCCGACGCCTTCGTCGCCAAGGTGAGCGCCGCCAAGCAGCTCAACGCCTTCATCGTTGAAACGCCCGATCACGCGATCGCCGCCGCCAAGGCCGCCGACGCCGCGCGCGCCGCGGGCGAGACGCTCAAGCCGCTTGCCGGCGTGCCGATCGGCATGAAGGATCTGTTCTGCACCAGGGGCGTGCAGACCACCGCCGCCAGCCACATGCTGGAGGGGTTCAAGCCGGTCTATGAATCGACCGTCTCCCAGAAATTGTGGGACGCGGGCGCGGGCATGCTCGGCAAGCTCAACCTCGACCAGTTCGCGATGGGCTCGTCGAACGAGACCAGCTATTTCGGCAACGTCATTTCGCCGTGGCGGCGCAAGGACGGCGGCAACGCCGCGCTCGCGCCGGGCGGCTCTTCGGGCGGCAGCTCGGCGGCGATCAGCGCGCGGCTCGTGCCCGCGGCGACCGGCACCGACACTGGCGGCTCGATCCGCCAGCCCGCGGCCTTTACGGGCATCTCGGGCATCAAGCCGACCTATGGCCGTTGCTCGCGCTGGGGGGTGGTCGCCTTCGCTTCGTCGCTCGACCAGGCCGGGCCGATGGCGCGCGACGTGCGTGACTGCGCGATCATGCTCGAGGCGATGGCCGGCTTCGATCCCAAGGACGCGACCTCGCTCGACATGGCCGTGCCTGATTGGGAAGCGGCGCTCTCCGCCGACCTGCGCGGCAAGAAAGTCGGCATCCCGAAGGAGTATCGCGTCGACGGCATGCCGGCCGAGATCGAGGCGCTGTGGCAGCAGGGCATCGACTGGCTCAAGGACGCGGGCGCGGAGATCGTCGAGGTCTCGCTGCCGCACACCAAATACGCGCTCCCGGCCTATTACATCATCGCGCCCGCAGAGGCCTCGTCGAATCTCGCGCGCTATGACGGCGTGCGCTACGGCCAGCGCGACCTGCCCGAAGGCGCGAACCTGCAGGAAATGTACGCCGCGACCCGCGCCGCGGGATTCGGCCCGGAAGTGCAGCGCCGTATCCTGATCGGCACCTATGTGCTCTCGGCGGGTTTCTACGACGCCTATTACACTCAGGCGCAGAAGGTCCGCACGCTGATTGCGCGCGATTTCGAGCGTGCCTGGCTTGACTGCGACCTGCTGCTCACCCCGACGGCGCCCTCGGCGGCGTTCGCGCTGGGCGAGAAGTCGGCCGATCCGCTGGCGATGTATCTGAACGACGTATTCACCGTGCCGTCCTCGCTCGCGGGCATCCCGGCGATGTCGGTCCCCGGCGGACTCGACAAGGACGGGCTCCCGCTCGGCCTCCAGATCATCGGCAAGCCGTTCGACGAGCAGGGCGTGCTGGATGCCAGCCTCGCGATCGAGCAGCGGGCGGGATTCACGGCGAAGCCGGAGCAGTGGTGGTGAACTTCCTCCGTCACCCCAGCGAAAGCTGGGGTCTCGGGCGGCTTGGAACGACAATCGAGAAAGATCCCAGCTTTCGCTGGGATGACGGTGTAGGCAAATGACTGAATCAACCTACCGCATCAAAGGCGCAACCGGTGAGTGGGAGGTCGTGATCGGCCTCGAGGTCCACGCCCAGGTCACGTCCAACGCCAAGCTCTTCTCGGGCGCCGCGACCGAGTTCGGCGCCGAGCCGAACACGCAGGTGTCGCTGGTCGACGCCGCGATGCCCGGCATGCTCCCGGTGCCCAACCGCGAGTGCATCCGCCAGGCCGTCCGCACCGGCATGGCGATCGACGCGCAGATCAACAAATGGTCGCGCTTCGATCGCAAGAATTATTTCTACGCCGATCTGCCGCAGGGCTACCAGATCAGCCAGCTTTACCACCCGCTGGTGGGCGAGGGCGAGATTGAGATCGAGGTCGAAGGCGCCACCAAGACGATCGGCGTCGAGCGCATCCATGTCGAGCAGGATGCCGGCAAGCTGATGCACGACCAGCATCCGCGCCTGTCCTATGTCGACCTCAACCGCTCGGGCGTCGCGCTGATGGAGATCGTGTCGAAGCCCGACATGCGTTCGCCCGCCGAAGCAGGGGCTTACCTCTCGAAGCTCAGGTCGATCCTGCGCTATGTCGGCTCGTGCGACGGCAACATGGACCAGGGCTCGATGCGCGCCGACGTCAACGTCTCGGTCCGCAAGCCGGGTGAGCCGTTCGGCACGCGCACCGAGACCAAGAACGTCAACTCGGTCCGCTTCGTCATGCAGACGGTGGAGATCGAGGCGCTGCGCCAGATCGACGTGATCGAGAGCGGTGGCAAGATCGTCCAGGAGACTCGCCTGTTCGATCCAGACAAGGGCGAGACGCGGTCGATGCGCTCCAAGGAGGACGCGCACGACTATCGCTACTTCCCCGACCCCGACCTGCTACCGCTCGAGCTGGACGACGCGTTCCTCGACGAATGCCGCGCCTCGCTGCCCGAGCTGCCCGACGCCAAGCGCGCGCGCTACCTCGCGCTCGGCATCACGCCCTACAATGCCGGCGTGCTGACCGCCGAGGTCGAATCCGCGCGCTATTTCGACGCACTGCTCGAAGCCGGCGCCAAGGGCCCCGCCGCCGCCAACTGGGTCACCTCGGAGCTGTTCGGCGCGCTCAACCGCCTTGGCAAGGACATCGAGCACAGCCCGGTCTCGCCCCAGCAGGCGGCCGAGCTGCTCGGCCTCGTCGCCGAGGGCACGCTCTCCAACACGCTCGCCAAGCAAGTGTTCGAGATCATGCTCGAAACCGGCGGCAGCCCGGCGGCGATCGTCGAGGAGCGCGGCCTCAAGCAGACGTCGGACACGGGCGCGATCGAGGCGGTGATCGCCGAGGTGCTGGCGAAGAACCCCGGCCAGCTGGAGCAATATCGTGGCGGCAAGGAACAGCTGTTCGGCTTCTTCGTGGGGCAGACGATGAAGGCGATGGGAGGCAAGGCCAACCCGGGCGTGGTCAACGAGCTGCTGAAGAAGGCGCTCGACGGCTAGCAAATTTCCTGAAATCCTCCCCCGCCAGGGGGAGGTGTCAGCGCAGCTGACGGAGGGGGCGGATGCCAGAACGCCAAGGGCGTGCTTCCTCCCCCTCCGTCGCGCTTTGCGCACCACCTCCCCCTAGCGGGGGGAGGATTAACCACCTCAATCGGGCGGTGGAGGGATGTCGGGCTTGCCGTCGGCGTCGTCCGGATAATCGTCGGGCGATACCTCGCCCTGGTTCTTCACGGCCTGACGATCCCCGGCGTCGCGCGCTTCGCCGCGATTGTCGATGTCGCCACCCGGCTTGTTGGGTTGCGTGCGTTCCTTGCCGCTCATGGCATCCTCCGCGGGCGTCATTGCGCCGTATCGTCCTGGTTCTTGGTCACCCCGCCGGTGCCGCCGACGGCGCCGTCCGCGCCTTCGGCCGGGTCCGGCGCGCTGATGCCGCTCTCAGCCTCTTCGACATCCTCGATGTCACGGTTCGTGCCAGTGGTCGCCTGCTCCAGGTCGCTGCGGCGGTCGTGATCGGCCTCGGGCGGGCTGTCGGGATGGGGGTCGCGGTTGCGGTCGGTCATCTTGCTTCTCCTCCCCCGGTCAACGAATGGCGGCGCGCGCGGCTCCGTCGTTCCCCACTTGCGCAGGCACGCGCCCGCGATAGTCTCGCGGACGGGGCGGCTTTCCCGCGAATCGCGGTGAAGCCTTTGAATTGGGGGAGGGGGTTTCCATGCCATCCGTTGGTCTGGCGCGCAGCGCGTGCGCCATGCTGGTCGTCGCATCGCTGACATTGCCCGGCATCGCCGCGGCGCAGGAGCAGGCCGCGGCCGCTCCGGTCTATCTCGAGGACAGCGGCTCGCCCTTCGGCCCGGTCGAGGTCTCCGACGAGGATGCGGCGAAGCTCGAGATGCCGAAGCTCGCCTTCGCCGTGACGCCGGCGGAAGAGAAGGATTTCGACAAATATTATTACTTCGTCCGCCCGGGCGTGTCCTATGCCGATGCCTATCGCGACATCGTCGAGTGCGACGGATATGCGCGCGGGTTGCAGAGCGGGGTGACCTATACGCAAGTTCCCTATCCCTATGCCGGCACGCTGGGCGGCGCGATCGGCGGGGCGATCGGCAATGCCATGGCGGCCGCCATCTTCGGGTCGGCCGAGAAGCGCCGGATGCGCCGCGTGAACATGCGCGGCTGCATGTATTACAAGGGCTATCAGCGCTACGGCCTCAAGAAGGACCTGTGGGAGGAGTTCCACTTCGAGGAGGGCCTGTCCGAAATGCCGGAAACCCGCCGCTTCGATTATCTCAAGCGTCAGGCGCTGGTCGCCTCGACCGCGAAGCCTGAAGGAAAGGAGCTGGGGCTGTGAAGCGCTTCCTGATCGCCACCGCTGCGCTCGCGGTTTGCGCCTCGCCCGCATTTGCCAAGAAGGAGAAAGTGGTCTTCGTCGAGAGCAGCGCGGTGAAGGACAAGCCGGCCGTCGCGCTCGATCCGGCGCGCGCATATATCCTCGTCCGCTCCAACATCGCGACGCCGCTTCACCTGATGCGCATCCCGAGTCCCGAAGACCAGGTGAAATATGATGCGCTGAAAGCGGAAGCCCTTGCCGAAGCGCGCGAGAAATATGCGAAGAAGAAGAAGTCGTACGACAAGGCCAAGGCTGCTTACGACCAGACGCCCAAGGGCGCGGCGAGGCCTGTGCTGCCCGATAAGCCGGTCGAGCCGACAGAGGCCAATTTCGAATTCACCCCCTTCGGCTTGATGACGGGCGTGTCGATCGGCCCGCTCTTCCGCTTCGCCAAGGGCGATGGCGGTGCCTCGACCTACCTGCAGGAGATCACGCCCGGACGGTATCGCATCTATGGCTTGCTGTCGGTCCTGCCCAACGGCGCCGCGACGGGCGGCTGCTTCTGCATGGGCAGTGTCGGGTTCGAGGTGAAGGCCGGGCAGATCACCGATCTGGGCTATGTCCGCTCGCTGATGCCAAACGAGGTCAAGGTGGCGGAGGGCGATGCGACCCGCCTGTTCGATTCCGAGAAGGTGGAGGGCTATCAGCTGCTTCAGCCCGCACCCGCCGCATGGGCGCTCGATCCGCGGCTGGCCGGGGCGACGGTCGTGCCGGCCAAATTCTGGCCGGTGGGCAAGATGCCCAATTATTACGGCGTGTCGGTGGGGCGCATGCCGCCGCTGGCGGGCGTGATGCGCTACGAGCGCGACCGGATCGTCGATCTGACCGCCGCGCAATAGCCGCTAGGCCACCGGCTGCACCGGCGTCGAAGGCGGATCGCCGTCCGGCTGCGGCGCCGGTACGTCGATATCGGGCGCCGGGGGCTGGATCTCCGGCCCGCCCGGCGTCGGCTGGCCGGGCTGCGGGGCGGGCGGCGCCTCGGGCGGCGGCACGCTCGGCTTGGCTGGCTCGGGCTGGCCGGGGATGGGCGGCTCGACGGGCATGTTGGGTCTCCTTTTGCCGTCTCAACGCGCCGTCCCGGCGCCCGGTTGCTTCGCGCTTGCCCCCGCCACCCGCCTTGCTATAGAGCGCGCCGACCTGCGGTGTCCCTGAATGCGGGCGTGGCGGAACTGGTAGACGCGCTGGATTTAGGTTCCAGTATCGCAAGATGTGGGGGTTCGAGTCCCTTCGCCCGCACCAGTCCGCCGCCCGGCGCTCGGGCGGACGCCGCTGAACCGATTCCACTTCCAGAGCAGGAAGCCTGAAAGAAATGCAGACTGTCGAGACGTTGAACGAGGGCCTGAAACGCGCCTACACCCTGAAGATCACCGCGAAGGACATCGACTCGCGCGTCGATGCCGAGGTGAAGCGCGTCGCCCCCCAGATCCGCATGCCCGGCTTCCGCCCCGGCAAGGTTCCCGCCAACCTCGTCCGCAAGATGCACGGCGAGGCGCTGACCCAGGATGCGCTCAACACCACGATCCAGCAGGGCGTGCAGCAGCTGCTCGCGGACCACAAGCTGCGCCCCGCGATGCAGCCCACGGTCAGCCTTGAGGGCGATTTCGCTCCCGGCAAGGACGCCGAGGTCAAGGTCGAGCTCGAAGTGCTCCCGGACGTTCCCACTCCGTCAATCGACGGCCTGAAGCTCGAGCGCCTGCTCGTCCCCGTCGACGAGAGCGCGATCGACGCGCAGCTCGCGCAGATCGCCGGCCAGCAGAAGGCGTGGGAAGACGCCAAGCCCAGCTACAAGGCGAAGCAGGGCGATCAGGTCACGATGGACTTCGTCGGCAAGGTCGATGGCGTCGCGTTCGAGGGCGGCACCGGTGAGGCGATGGCGATCGAGATCGGCACCGGCCGCCTGATCCCGGGCTTCGAGGACCAGCTCGTCGGCGTCAAGGCGGGCGACGAGAAGCAGATCGAGGTGACCTTCCCCGAGGATTACGGCGTCGACACGCTCGCCGGCAAGCCCGCGACCTTCGATCTCAAGATCACCGCGGTGAAGACCGCCGGCGAGACCAGGATCGACGAGGATTTCGCCAAGAATCTCGGCCTCGAGAGCCTCGACCAGCTGCGCACCATCCTCAAGGGCCAGCTCGAGAGCGAGACTGGCGGCCTCACCCGCACCTATATGAAGCGCAAGCTGCTCGACCAGCTCGCCGCGGGCCATGACTTCCCGGTCCCGCCGTCGATGGTCGAGGCCGAGTTCAACCAGATCTGGGCGCAGCTCGAGCATGAGGCGAGCCACGAGGAAGACCCCGAGGCTGCCAAGAAGGAGCTGGAAGCCGAGAAGGACGATTACCGCGCGATCGCCGAGCGCCGCGTGCGCCTCGGCCTGCTCCTGTCCGAGATCGGCCAGGCCAACGGTGTCGAGGTGACCCAGGCGGAGATGAACCGCCTGATCGCCCAGGCCGCGCAGCAATATCGCCCCGAGGATCAGCAGCGCTTCGTCCAGTATATCCAGCAGGAGCCGATGGCCGCGGCCCAGCTGCGCGCGCCGCTGTACGAGGACAAGGTCGTCGACTTCTTGTTCGAGAAGGCGGAGATCACCGAGCGCGAAGTGACCCGCGAGGAGCTGGAAGCCGCGATCGAGAGCGAGGAGGGCGCCGTCCCCCACGTCCACGGCCCGGGCTGCGGTCACGACCATGACCACGACCACAAGCCGGCGAAGAAGGCCAAGGCCAAGAAGGACGAAGCGCCTGCCGCCGAGGACGTGAAGCCGGCCAAGAAGGCTGCGCCGAAGAAGGAAGCCAAGGCCGATGAGGCTCCGGCCGCCGAGAAGGCCGAGGCTCCCGCCAAGAAGGTGCCGGCCAAGAAGGCCGCGGCCAAGGCCGACGACGCGACTGCGGAAGCGCCGAAGAAGAAGGCACCGGCCAAGAAGAAGGCGGACTAAATCCCTCTCCCACCGGGAGAGGGAGGGAGCCGCGGAGCGGCGGAAGGGTGAGGGCAGCGCGGTTGCAAGTCCGCGGACCCTCATCCAAGCTTCGCTAACCCCAGCTTACGCTGGGGAAGCTACGCTATCCTTCTCCCACCGGGAGAAGGTTTGAGGGGGCGAAGTTGACCGAACCGCGCATCGCAGTGATCCTGCCCTGCTACAACGAGGAAGCCGCGATCGCCCAGACCGTCGCGGCCTTTCGCGCATCGCTCCCCGGCGCGGCGATCTATGTCTACGACAACAACAGCCGCGACCGCACCGTCGAGGTCGCGCGCGCGGCCGGCGCGATCGTCCGCAGCGAGCGGATGCAGGGCAAGGGCAATGTCGTCCGCCGCATGTTCGCCGATGTCGATGCCGACATCTACGTCATGGCCGATGGCGACGCGACCTATGACGCCGCCGCCGCCCCCGCGATGATCGAGAAGGTTCTGAGCGACGGCCTCGACATGGTCGTCGGCACGCGCGTGCACGAGGCGGCGGATGCCTATCGCCGCGGCCATGTCCTCGGCAACCGCGCAATGACCGGGCTGCTCGCGCGACTGTTCGGGCGCAGCTTCACTGATATCTTCTCGGGCTATCGCGTCTTCTCGCGCCGCTTCGTGAAAAGCTTCCCGGTGCTTTCGGCCGGGTTCGAGATCGAGACCGAGATCAGCGTCCACGCGCTCGAGCTCAAGATGCCGGTGGGGGAGGTGGAGACCCGCTATCTCGCCCGTCCCGAAGGCTCCGCCTCGAAGCTCTCCACCTGGCGCGACGGCCTGCGCATCGCGCGCACCATCCTGACGCTCTACCGGATCGAGAAGCCGATGCTGTTCTTCGGCTGGGTCGCGGGGCTGCTCGCGCTGCTCGCGCTGATCCTCGCGATGCCGCTGGCGATCACCTATGCGCAGACCGGCCTCGTCCCGCGCTTCCCCACGGCGGTCCTCGCAACCGGGCTTGTCATCCTGTCCGCGCTCAGCCTGTTCGCCGGGCTGATCCTCGATACGGTGGTGCGCGGGCGGCGCGAGATGCGCCGCCTCGCCTATCTCGCGGTCCCGGGGCCGCTGCCCGCGCCCTGATCCTTGATCCTCCCCCGCCAGGGGGAGGTGTCGCGCAGCGACGGAGGGGGCGGAAGCGAGCCGTCAGCGCGTGTCCGTCCGCCCCCTCCGTCATGCCTGCGGCATGCCACCTCCCCCTGGCGGGGGAGGATTGGAGCTTGTTCAGATTAGATTGAACCGTTCGTCCCGAGCGAAGTCGAGGGACAGGAGGCAAGGGCTGCCCTCGGTATCTCGACGCAGCCTGTCCTCGGGATCGGCGAAGCCGATACCCGGGGCTCGACACGAACGGATTTGCTTCAACCAGAACAGGACCGACTTTAGAGCTTCCTAGAACCGGTACGCCAGGAACAGCCCGCCACGCCATTGGTCGGGCGATCCGCGCTGCACCACCAGCGGCGCATCGGCGGCATCGCCCATCAGGCGCGAATAGCCGCCGATCGCGGTGACCATCCAGTTCCGGCCAAGCATGTAGCTGAGGTTGAGTCCCGCGCCGACATCCTTGAGCCCGGCTTCGGCGCGATATACCGGCAGGCCGCTCCGCGCCGCCTGCGCCGCGGTCACGCTGAAATAGGTGCCCATATAGTCCTTGTCGGCCCAGCTCGCGCTGGCGCTCGCCGACGCGATCAGCGTGTCGCTGAGGTTGAAGCGCACGCCCGCCTCGCCTTCGCCGACCAGCCCGTCATGCCCGCCGGCAACGTCCTTCGCCAGCGAGACGCGGACGAAGGCCTGCTTGTACTCGAGCGCGACCGCGCCGCCCAGCTCGACCGCGAAGTCGACGTCGCCGAGCCCGCGCAGGTCGGCATTGCGCTTCTCGGGCCGGTCGCGGCGAAAGCGCGCGAACGGCCCCGCCTTGATGCTGAAATCGTCGGATACCTGCAGGCGGATCAGGTTCACGCCGATCTCCGGCCCGCGGATATAGGCGATGTCGCGATAGGCGACGGAGATGAAGGGGAAGGGCTGGAGCTCGAACTCGTCCGATCCTTCGTAATCCGGCGTGTAGATCGCGCCGGCGCCCAGCATCACCTGCCAGTCGTCGCTCTCGCCCTCGCGGGACTGCGCGCGCGCCTGCGTGGCGATCAGGCAGACCACCGGGACGATCAGGAGGGGGAGCGTGCTGCGAAGGCTGACGCGGCAACGGAATGCAAGCATGACCGGCATGGGAAATACTCCATCGGGGTAGGGACGGGGATTGGGGTAGCTGCGCTATAGGCCGCACCCCGCCGCCGCCGATTTCACGCCGGTTTCGGATTGTTGCAGACTGTTACGGGTGCAGACTCGGCTTCTGCCGGGCGCTATCTGGCGGCCATGGCAAGGCAGGAAGGCGCGCATATCCTCGTCGTCGACGACGACCGGCAGATCCGCACGATGCTCGCGCGCTATCTCAGCGACAACGGCCTGCGCGTGACCGTGGCAGAGGACGGGCGGCAGATGACCGATCTGGTCGGCAAGTTCCATTTCGACGTGGTCGTGCTCGACGTGATGATGCCGGGCGAGGACGGGTTCACGCTCTGCCAGCGCCTGCGCGCGCGCAGCACCGTCCCGATCATCCTGCTCACCGCGCGCGGCGACGAGACCGATCGCGTGATCGGGCTCGAGCTCGGCGCCGACGACTATGTGCCCAAGCCGTTCAACCCGCGCGAGCTGCTCGCCCGCATCCGCGCCGCGCTGCGCCGCGCGGCGATGATCCCGGCTGCCCCGCCGGAGATCGTCGCAGACCGCTTCCGCTTTGCCGGCTGGACGCTCGACATCGGCAAGCGCACGCTCGTCTCGCCTTCGGGATCGCTGGTCGAGCTGACCACCGGCGAGTTCGACCTGCTCGTCGCGCTCGTCCAGCACCCGCAACAGGTGCTCAGCCGCGATCAGCTGCTCGATTATGTCCACGGCCGCTCCAGCCTGAACATCGATCGCAGCATCGACGTTCAGGTCAGCCGCCTGCGCCGCAAGGTCGAGGCCGATCCGCACGCGCCCGAGCTGATCAAGACGGTGCGCAACGGCGGCTACTTTTTCTCCGCCCCGGTCGAACCGGTGATCGCGGGATGAAATCGCGCCAGCCCCGCTTCAAGCTGCCGCGGCCTAGGCTTGCCGCACGGCTGGCGATCGCGATCGTGCTCGCCGTGGTCTCGTCCTTCCTGCTCGACCAGCTATTGCGCACGCTGATCCCGCCGCCGCCCTTCCTGGTGACGCAGCGCTCCTGGCTGGTGGAGACGATCGTGCACGCTGCCCGTACCGGCTGGGACGGAACCGGGAAGCAGGCGGTCGGGCCATTTCTCGATCTCGAGGTGCAGTCGGAGCCGGACTTCGTGCAAGGCGGCGGGTCCGCCGACTTCGCCCGCGGCCTGCAGGCCTCGCTTGCCGAGGCGCTCGGAAAGCCGGCTGCCGATGTGCGCGTCCGCGCGGACACGTTCAGCGACAATTTCTGGGAGCGCTCGGCGACCACCTCGGTCGTGGTCATCCCCCGCCTGCCGATGCTGCTGACCCCGCGCGAAGCGGCCAGCGATCAATGGGAGCGCGCGCGAGGCCCGATCGCCATGAAGGAGATCGCGGCGGGCCGCACCAGCGTGCTCGGCCGTCTCGACATCGCGGTGCGCCGCAGCGACGGCAGCTGGCTCGTGATGAACCCGCATCAGACCGGGGATGCGCGCTGGCACTATATGCGCAACCTGCTGGCGGTCGCGGGCAATCTGCTCATCCTCGCGGTCTTCTCCTTCTGGATGGCGCGCAGCATCGTCGCGCCGCTCACCCGCCTCGCCAATGCGGCAGAGCGGCTCGGGCGCGATCGCGAGCCGACCTTGATCGGCGACATGCGCCTGCCCGAATTCGCCGCAATCGCCGGCACCTTCAACGCGATGCAGCTGCGCCTCAAGCGCTTCGTCGACGAGCGCATCCAGATGCTCGCCGCGATATCGCACGACCTGCGCACCCCGCTCACACGGCTGCGGCTGCTCGCCGAATATATCGAGGACGCGGACCAGCGCGCGCAGCTCCGCTCCAATGTCGCCGAGATGGAGACGATGGTCGCCGACGCGCTCGCCTTCATGCGCGAGGAGGCGAGCCATGAGCCGCTCGGGACGGTCGACCTGGCAGCGCTGCTGATCAGCCTCGCCGACACGCATCACGATCTCGGGGAGGAGGTGCTCTACGAGGGGCCCGACCACCTCGACATCCGCTGCCGTCCGGTCGCGATCCGCCGCGCCTTCGCCAACCTCATCGCCAATGGCTGCAAATATGGCGAGGCGGTGCATATCGTGCTGGCGGCGGAGGATGGCCGGGTCTCGGTCGCCTTCCGCGATCGCGGCCCCGGCATCGCCCCGGAGGATGCCGAACGCGCCTTCGCGCCCTTCGTCCGCCTCGAAACCTCGCGCGGCCGCGAGACCGGCGGAACCGGCCTCGGCCTCACCATCAGCCGCGACGTGATCCGCAGCCATGGCGGCGAGATCGGCTTCGAGGGCGGGGCGGGCGACTTCACCGTCTGCGTCCGCCTGCCGCGCGGCGGCGCCTGACCGGCGGTCGGTTCACCGTCTTCCCCCCTTGCGCCGCGCAATCCGAGCGCCGATGTAGTCCCCGGGCAAAAACAAACGCACGAGATTCCCGCACATGCATCCCCTTTCCGGTCAGATGACCCCCGAAGGCTTTACCCACGATCCCGTCACCGGCGCGCTGGTTCCCATCGTCATCGAACAGTCGAGCCGCGGCGAGCGCAGCTTCGACATCTATTCGCGCCTGCTGCGCGAGCGGATCGTGTTCATCACGGGGCCGATCGAGGACCATATGGCTTCGCTGATCACCGCCCAGCTGCTCTTCCTCGAGTCCGAGAATCCGAAGAAGGACATCTGGATGTACATCAACTCGCCGGGCGGCGTGGTCACCGCCGGCATGGCGATCCACGACACCATGCAGTATATCCGCCCGCGCGTCGGCACGGTGTGCATCGGCCAGGCCGCGTCGATGGGCAGCTTCCTGCTCGCCGCGGGCGAGCCGGGTTTGCGCGTCGCGCTCACCAATGCCCGCATCATGGTCCACCAGCCCTCGGGCGGTGCGCAGGGCATGGCGTCGGACATCGAGATCCAGGCCAAGGAAATCCTGCGCATCAAGCGCCGGATGAACGACCTGTACGTCAAGTATACCGGCCAGCCGCTCGACAAGATCGAGGCCGCGATGGACCGCGACACCTTCCTCGAGGCGGACGAGGCCAAGGCCTTCGGCCTGGTGGACGAGGTCTATGAGAAGCGCCCGCAGCCCGCCGAGGGCGAAGGCGGCAGCGCGGCCTGACCGGAGACCGGGCGATCTACATTCCGCTTCCCCTGCTGATCCCCGGTGCGCTGGTCGTGCTGGCGGCGTTCTTTTGGGCGCTGCGCCGGAGGGCAGGGGAGCGGAACGACCTGATCGCCCCGCCGTCACGCCTCGATTCGCCGCGTCCGGCCGTGCCCGCACCGGCCCCGGTCCGTGCGGCGCCGACCGAGGTTCCGGAGGAGCTGCGGCAGGAATTGTGGAACCTCATCCACACCGGCAACCCGATCATGGCGATCAAGCTGGTGCGCGATCGGACGGGGCTTGGGCTTAAGGAAGCCCATGACTATATCGAGGGGATGCGGCAGAACGACGTGACGCTTCGCTAAGCGCTGCCGGATTTTTATTGTGGGTTTACCGCGGTGCGCTAGGATGCGTGCCCGGAAAAGGAACGCGCCCCTTCTGGTGCGAAAGGTGATTGAATGACCAAATTGAGTGGCGGCGATTCGAAGAGCACGCTCTACTGCTCGTTCTGCGGCAAGTCGCAGCACGAGGTGCGCAAGCTCATCGCCGGGCCGACCGTGTTCATCTGCGACGAATGCGTCGAGCTCTGCAACGACATCATTCGCGAAGAGACCAAGTCGGCGCTCGTCAGCAAGAAGGACGGCGGCGTGCCCACGCCGCAGGAGATCTGCGACGTCCTGGACGATTATGTGATCGGCCAGAAGCAGGCCAAGCGCGTCCTCTCGGTGGCGGTGCACAACCACTACAAGCGCCTCAACCACGGCGCGAAGGGCGCCGAGGTCGAGCTCGCCAAGTCGAACATCCTGCTCGTCGGCCCCACCGGCTGCGGCAAGACGCTGCTGGCGCAGACGCTGGCGCGCATCCTCGACGTGCCCTTCACCATGGCCGATGCGACCACGCTGACCGAAGCCGGCTATGTCGGCGAGGATGTCGAGAACATCATCCTGAAATTGCTCCAGGCCTCCGACTATAATGTCGAGCGGGCGCAGCGCGGCATCGTCTATATCGACGAGATCGACAAGATCAGCCGCAAGGCCGAGAATCCCTCGATCACGCGCGACGTGTCGGGCGAGGGCGTGCAGCAGGCGCTGCTCAAGCTGATGGAAGGCACCACCGCCTCGGTCCCGCCGCAGGGCGGCCGCAAGCATCCGCAGCAGGAGTTCTTGCAGGTCGACACGACCAACATCCTGTTCATCTGCGGCGGCGCGTTCAGCGGCCTCGAGAAGATCATCGGCGACCGCCTCCAGGGCAAGTCGATCGGCTTCGGCGCCTATGTCGCCGCGCCCGAGGAGCGCCGCACCGGCGAGGTGCTGCGCCAGACCGAGCCGGAGGATCTGCTCAAGTTCGGCCTGATCCCCGAATTCGTCGGTCGTTTGCCCGTAGTCGCGACGCTCGAGGACCTCGACATCGCCGCGCTGGTCAAGATCCTGACCGAGCCGAAGAACGCGCTGGTCAAGCAGTATCAGAAGCTGTTCGAGATGGAGAACGTCAAGCTCGGCTTCACCGACGACGCGCTGGTTTCGGTCTCCAAGAAGGCGATCGAGCGCAAGACCGGCGCGCGCGGCCTGCGCTCGATCCTCGAGGGGATCCTGCTCGACACGATGTTCGACCTGCCGTCGATGGACGGCGTCGATGAGGTGATGATCGACAAGGACGTGGTCGAGGGCCGCAAGGAGCCGATCCGCGTCTATGCCGAGAAGAAGAAGGCCGGGACCGGCGACGCCGCCTGATCCCGCCGGGATCGAAGCAAAGCGAACGGGCGCCGGGTCGAACCGGCGCCCGTTTCGTTTGGCAGCTCCCGAACGTCCGGAATGGACGTGGTTTAGGAGTCCCACCCGCCAAACAGGGCCAACTCCTAATGGAATAGCGGATTTTGTCCGGTCCATTCCGGTTAGTTGACGAAATCTTTACCGCGGATGCTGTCTGAGCGCGCCCGGGTTCCGGGGGCGTTCATGTTCGATCTCTACTATTGCATCACCGGCGATCACGATATCCGGCTGGTTGCGCTGGCAGCACTCGTCTGCCTCGTCTCGACCGCTTCGGCCGTGCTGCTGCTGCGGCAGGCGCGGCTGTCGGGCCTGCGGGGCCGCGCGCACTGGACGATCGTCGCCGGGGTCACCACCGGGCTCGGCATCTGGACCACCCATTTCGTCGCGATGCTCGGTTACGATCCGGGGATCGTGGTCGGCTACGATCTTGCGCGCACGGTCGTGTCGCTGGTGATCGCGATGGCGCTGACGACCGCGGGATTCTTCGCCGCGGTCCAGCGCCGCAGCCGGTTCCGCCGGGCGGCGGCCGCGGTGATGGTCGGCGGCGGCATCGCCACCATGCACTATGTCGGGATGTCGGCGGTCGAGTTCCCCGGCACCTTCTCGTGGCGCACCGGCTATGTCGCGCTGTCGCTGCTGTTCGCGGTCCTGCCCATCTATCCGGCGCTGGCGCTTACGCTGGATGGCGGCCGGTTCTGGCGCGGCGCGGCTGCCGCGGGGCTGATGACGCTCGCGATCGTGCTGCTCCACTTCACCGCGATGACCGCGCTTCAGGTCGTCCCCATTCCGGGTGACGACGTGCCCGGCATGCTGCTCTCCTCGGGCACCATGTCCGTCTCGCTCGCAGCCGGCGCGATCGGCATCCTGCTGCTGACTTGCGCGGCGGTGCTGGTCACGCGGCGCACCCAGGCCGCATTGCGCGTCCAGCTCGATCTCGCGCTGTCGAACATGCATCAGGGCCTGTGCCTGTTCGACCGCAACGAGCGGCTGATCCTGCGCAACCAGCGATTCCTCGACCTGTGGAATCTCGCCGCCGACGATTGCGCGCCTGGCCTGACGCTGCGCGATGTCGCCTTCATCGCGATGCGCGGCCGCGGCGCGACGCCCCGAGGCGACGATTGGTATGCCCGGATGCACGGCATGCTGTCCGGCAGCCTCGCCAGCCCCGATTCCGGGCCGGTCATCGCCGAGATCGGCGAGCAGCTCGTCCTGTCCATCGCCAGCCGCGCGCTGCCCGATGGCGGGTGGGTGAGCACCTTCGACGACATCACCGAGCGCCGCCGGTCCGAGGAAAAGATCGCCTTCCTCGCCATGCACGACAGCCTCACCGGCCTGCCCAACCGCGCGCGCTTCAATCTCTGGCTCGATTTCGAGCTGGAGCGCGCCGAACGCGGCGGGCAGCGGCTCGCGGTCATCGTCATGGACCTGGATGGGTTCAAGGAGATCAACGACACCCACGGCCATGCCGCGGGCGACGCCCTGCTGGCGGCGCTCGCCGCCCGGCTCGGCACGGCGCTCGGCGAGGGCGAGGTGATCGCCCGCCTGGGCGGCGACGAGTTCGCCGCGGCCAAGACCTTCACCAGCGATGCCGAGCTCGAAGCCTTCGTCACGCGCCTCGAATCCTGCTTCGCCGATCCCTTCGCCAGCCGCGATTCGAGCTTCCTGGTCGGCGCGAGCATCGGCGTCGCCGCATGGCCCGCCGATGGCGGCGATCGCGAGACGATCCTCAACAATGCCGATCTCGCAATGTACCGCGCCAAGGCCAGCATCGGCAAGGCGGCGACCTGCTACTACCAGCCCGGCATGGACGAGGCCGCGCGCGGCCGGCGTCAGCTTGCCAACGATCTGCGGCAGGCGATCGACCGCGATGAATTCTCGCTCGCCTATCAGCCGCAGCACTCGCTGCGCGACGGCGCGCTCAGCGGTTATGAAGCCCTGCTCCGCTGGAATCATTCGGCGCGCGGGTGGATCTCCCCGACCGAATTCATCCCCGTCGCGGAAGAGACCGGCGAGATCTTCCGCATCGGCCAGTGGGTGCTGCGCGAGGCCTGTGCCGAGGCGCGGCGCTGGCCGGGCGACACCAAGATCGCGGTGAACCTCTCGCCGGTGCAGCTCATGCAGCCCGATCTCGCCGAGCGGGTGACCGAGATCCTGCTCGAGACCGGCCTCTCGCCCTCCCGGCTCGAGCTCGAGATCACCGAAAGCGCGATCATCGGCGACAAGGTCCGCGCGCTCCAGGTGCTGCGCCGGATCAAGGCGCTGGGCATCAGCATCGCAATGGACGATTTCGGCACCGGCTATTCCTCGCTCGACACGCTCCATTCCTTCCCGTTCGACAAGATCAAGATCGACAAGTCGTTCGTCCTCGGCTCGGGCGAGAGCCCGCAGGCGCGCGCGATCATCCGCGCGGTGCTGGCGCTGGGGCAGAGCCTCAACGTGCCGGTGCTGGCCGAGGGCGTCGAATCCGCCGCCCAGCTCCAGATGCTGGAGAGCGAGGGGTGCGACGAGGTGCAGGGCTTCTATCTCGGCGCTCCGGCCGGGGCGCCGAGCAAGGCGATCCCGCAGGCGGCGTGAGTTGGGTGTCCAATCCGGCTCGCTGCTCGTCATCCCCGCCCTTCGACTGCCTGCAAGGCAGGCGCTCAGGATAAACTTCGGCCAAAGGCCGAAGGCGGGGATCCATTCTTCCTGCCGTTGAGGCTCAATCCGCGCCTTGGCATGTGACATTTCCGGACGCGCCGCGTAGCCATTCGCCACTCACGCCCGTTCCTGAAAGGATTCGCATGCCATCCGGTCTCGCCGCGCTGCTCGACGACGTTGCCGCCATCACCAAGCTTGCCGCCGCCTCGCTCGACGATGTCGGTGCCGCCGCGGGCAAGGCGGGAACCAAGGCCGCCGGCGTGGTGATCGACGATACCGCGGTCACGCCGCGCTACGTCACTGGCCTGTCGCCCGACCGTGAGCTGCCGATCATCTGGAAGATCGCGATGGGATCGCTGCGCAACAAGCTGTTGCTGCTGCTCCCCGGCGCGTTGCTGCTCAGCTGGCTTCTGCCCTGGGCGATCACCCCGCTGCTGATGCTCGGCGGCGCGTTCCTGTGCTTCGAGGGCGCCGAAAAGGTGCTGGAGGCCGTGGGCGGGGGCGAGCACGGTGCGGAGGAGGAGGCTACGGGAGATCCCGCGCATCTCGAGGCGGCCAAGGTCTCCGGCGCGATCCGCACCGACCTGATCCTCTCGGCCGAGATCATGGCGATCGCGCTGGCCGAGGTCGCGGACGAGCCGTTCGCCACCCGCGCCGCGGTGCTCGCGGTCGTGGGCCTGGCGATCACCGCCGCGGTCTATGGCGTGGTCGCGCTGATCGTGAAGATGGACGATTTCGGCCTTCACCTCGCCCGGCGTCCCGCGCAACTCGCCCAGGCGGTCGGCCGCGGGCTGGTCAAGGGGATGCCGGTGGTGATGCGCGCGCTGTCGATCATCGGCACCGCGGCGATGATCTGGGTCGGCGGCGGCATCCTCGTCCACGGCGCCGCGCAGCTCGGCTGGCACGCGCCCGAGGCGGTGATCCACCACGCCGCCGAGGCGGTCGGGCATGGGAACGGCTTCGTCGAATGGGTCGTTACCGCAATCGGGTCGGGCATCATCGGCCTGGTCCTGGGTGCGGGAATCGCATTCGTTGTCGGGAAGCTCTTTCATGGAAAGGCCGATGCCCCCTGAAGTCCGTGACGCCACCGCGGCCGATGCGCCGCGGGTGGTGCGGACGCTGACCCGGGCGTTCGCGGAGGATCCGGTATTCGATTGGGTGCTGCCCGACCCTGCGGCCCGCGCGCGGTCCGGCCCGAAGATCTTCGACATGTTCTTCGCCGGGATCGAACCGGCGGGAATGCGCCTCGTCACGCCCGATTGTGCCGCGGTGACCCTGTGGCATGCGCCGAACCCGCCCGGGCAGGGCGGCTTGCGCGCGATGTGGCAATTGTGGCGCGCGACCGGCAGCGCGCTGTTCCGCTTCAAGCGCGTCGGCGACGCGGTCGAGGCGCATTTCCCGCCGCAGCCCTTCTGGTATCTCCACATCGCCGGCGCCGACCCGGCGCACCAGGGCAAGGGGCTTGGACGCGCGGTGGTGCAGGCGGGCCTTGATCGCATCGGCAATGCGCCCGCCTATCTCGAGACCGCCAGGCAGAGGAACCTCGGCTTCTACGAGAGCCTCGGCTTCCATGTCTGCGGCGAATGGGACGTGCCCGGTGGCGGCCCGCATTTCTGGTCGATGCTCCGTCCATCGCATTAGGGTTTCATTGGTCTGGGCAAGTTTGGCGAATCGAGTCTGGCCTGCAGCCAGCCCGGAAGATCGCGCCGCTCGGGCGAAGGCGGATTAAATTGCCTGATCCTCCCCCGCCAGGGGGAGGTGTCAGGCCTCGCGCAGACGAGGACTGACGGAGGGGGAGGAAGCCAGAACGCTGATGCTGCGCTTCCTCCCCCTCCGTCGCCTTCGGCGCCACCTACCCTGGCGGGGGAGGGGCAGAGAACCGCCGGCCCTAACGCCGCTGCATCGCCTCGATCGCCTCGCTCCGCCGCAGCACGCGCGCCATCGGGTCGATCACCACATGCGCGCCCGCGGGCAGGTCGATCGTCTCGCCGCCGGTGGTCATCGCCAGCTTGCGGGTCTCGCCGTTCACTGCGACCTCGATCGGGAGCGGGAAGGGCGCGCCCTTCGCGGTCTTCCAGCGCAGCGTCAGCTTGCCGCCCGCCCGCGTCTCGATCAGCTCGGGCAGTGCCGCCTCGCGCAGATAGACGTCGAAGAACCACGTCAGGTCACGCCCCGCAGCTGCGTTCATCAACTGCTCGAACTCCGGCGTCGAGGTGAAGCGAGGCTTGAAATTGCCCGGTTTCGGGTCGGGCCGCCCATAGACCAGCCGCCGCGTCGCATCGAAGAACGCCCTGTCGCCGATCAGGTAGCGCAGCGTGTGCAGCACCCACGCGCCCTTGTAATAGATATCCTGCCCCGGCCCGCCCTGTTCCGCCTGATAGACCTCGTCGGCGGTTCTGACCTTGCCCGAGACCAGCGGCTTGCCGTTCAGCACATATTTGCGCTGGTGCGCCATCATCGCGGCATAGCGCGCCTCGCCCTCGCGCCACTGGCCGTAGAGCGGCTGCATGTACTGGCCATAGCCCTCGTGCAGCCAGAAATCGTCCCAGTTGGCCGCGGTCATCTGGTTGCCGAACCATTCATGCGCCAGCTCGTGCTGGAACAGCCAGTCGAACCCGGTCTCGTCCTTCCTGTAGTCGTTGCCATAGGCGTTCACCGTCTGGTGCTCCATGCCCATGTGCGGCGTCTCGACCACGCCCAGCTTCTCGCCGGCGAAGGGGTAGGGGCCGATCACGCTCTCGAAGAAGTCGAGCGTCGGCGCGAACTCGGCGAACAGGCCCGCGGCCTGCTTCTCCTTGCCCTTGAGGTGCCACAGGTGCAGCGGCACCTTGTTGCCGAACTTGCTGTCGTACGTCCCCTTGATCTCGCCATAGGGGCCGATGTTGATCGCGACGAGATAGGGGTTGATGTTCTTGGCCAGCCAGGTCCAGCGCGACGTGCCGCCCGAGGCCGGCTCGACCGAGACGAGCTTGCCGTTGGCGATCGCCTGGGTGCCCGCAGGGGCGGTGATCGCGAGCCTGATCTCGGGCACCTCGCCTGCGGGGAAGTCGAGGCACGGCCAGAACAGGTCGCAGCCATAGCCCTGCGCGGTGGTTGCGACCCAGGGCTTGCCCTGCCAGCTCGACCACACGATGCCGTCGTCCCACGGCGCGTTGACTGCCTCGTGCGGCGTTCCCGCGTAGGTGATCTTCGCCACCACCTTGCCGCCGGCGGGGACGGGCCTGGGCAGGTCGATGATCAGTCGCCCCTCAGGGTTGCGCCAGCTTCCGGCCTTGAGCGAAGTTCCGTCGATCTCGATTGCCGAGACCGCGAAGTTCTTGTCGAGATCGATCGGCAGCCGGCTCTGCGCGATGCGTGTCGAGAGTGTCAGTTCCGCCACCCCGGAGAGGAATCGCTTTTCGGGCTGAATCCGAACATCGACCACGACATGTTCCACTTTCAGCGCCGCGCGCTCAGGCTCCAGCTCGCCGCCGGAGCGCATCGTGAGGGGCGTGATCGGCGGCTCGCCCTTCTGTGCAAGTGCCTGTGAACAAAGTAGAAATGCGGCTATCCACAGCCCCCGATTGATGCCGCGCCCCCACACCCCATATAGATAGGCGACTCCGCCCCCTGTGGCGGACCCTGGAGTACACATGAAGTCCACCTATCCCGTCCTTCCGCTCCGCGACATCGTCGTCTTTCCGCACATGATCGTGCCGCTGTTCGTCGGCCGCGACAAGTCGGTCGCCGCGCTCGAAGCGGCGATGAACGACGACAAGGAGATCTTCCTCGTCGCCCAGCTCGATCCCGCCCAGGATGATCCCGGCCGCGACGATCTCTACGACATCGGCGTCTCGGCCGAGGTGATGCAGCTGCTCAAGCTCCCGGACGGCACCGTGCGCGTGCTGGTCGCGGGCAAGGAGCGCGGCAAGCTCGAGGCGATGGAGGAGACCGGCGGCTTCCTCACCGCGACCGTATCGCCGGTCGAGGAGAAGGCTGTCGAGGGCACCGAGGTCCAGGCGCTGATGCGGTCGGTCGTCGACCAGTTCGAGAATTACGCCAAGCTCAACCGCAAGCTGCCCGCCGAGACCGCGGTCCAGCTCGGCGAGCTCGAGGAGGCTTCGCGCCTCGCCGACGCCGTCGCGGGCAACATTGCCGTGAAGGTCGCGGACAAGCAGTCGCTGCTGGTCGAGACCGATCCGCAGAAGCGGCTCGAGATGGTGTTCGCCTTCATGGAGGGCGAGCTCGGCGTGCTTCAGGTCGAGAAGAAGATCCGCTCGCGCGTCAAGCGCCAGATGGAGAAGACCCAGCGCGAATATTATCTCAACGAGCAATTGAAGGCGATCCAGCGCGAGCTGGGCAATGAGGGCGAGGAAGGCGAGGGCGACGAGATCGCCGAGCTGACCCAGAAGATCGCCACGCTCAAGCTCAGCAAGGAAGCGCGCGCCAAGGCGCAGGGCGAGCTCAAGAAATTGAAGACCATGGCGCCGATGAGCGCCGAGGCGACCGTCGTGCGCAACTATCTCGACGTGCTGCTCGGCCTGCCCTGGGGCAAGAAGTCGAAGCTCAAGAAGGACCTGGTCGAGGCCGAGGCGGTGCTCGACGCTGACCATTATGGCCTCGAGAAGGTCAAGGACCGCATCGTCGAATATCTCGCGGTGCAGGCGCGCACCAACAAGCTGAAAGGCCCGATCCTGTGCCTCGTCGGCCCGCCGGGCGTCGGCAAGACCTCGCTCGGCAAGTCGATCGCCAAGGCGACCGGACGCGAGTTCATCCGCCAGTCGCTCGGCGGCGTGCGCGACGAAGCCGAGATCCGCGGCCACCGCCGCACCTATATCGGCTCACTGCCGGGCAAGGTCGTGTCCAACCTGAAGAAGGCCGGCACCAGCAACCCGCTATTCCTGCTCGACGAGATCGACAAGCTCGGCCAGGATTTCCGCGGCGATCCCGCCTCGGCGCTGCTCGAGGTGCTCGACCCCGAGCAGAACAGCAAGTTCAACGATCATTATCTGGAGATTGACGTCGATCTTTCAGACGTGATGTTCGTTACGACCGCCAACTCGTTGAATTTACCGCAACCTTTGCTCGACCGCATGGAGATCATCCGGCTCGAAGGCTATACCGAGGACGAGAAGGTCGAGATCGCGACCCGCCATCTGATCGAGAAGCAGATCGAGGCGCACGGACTCAAGCCCGAGGAGTTCGAGCTGACCCAGGCAGGCCTGCGCGATCTCATCCGCTACTATACCCGCGAGGCCGGCGTCCGCACGCTTGAGCGCGAAATCGCCAAGCTCGCCCGCAAGGCGCTGCGCCGCATCCTGGAAGGGAAGGCGGAGAGCGTCGTGGTCACGCCCGACAACCTCCACGAATTCGCCGGCGTGCGGAAATACCGCTTCGGCATCGGCGAGGAGGAGCATCAGATCGGCGCGGTCACCGGGCTCGCCTGGACCGAGGTGGGCGGCGAGCTGCTGACGATCGAGAGCGTGACCGTGCCCGGCAAGGGCGCGGTCAAGACCACCGGCAAGCTCGGCGACGTGATGAAGGAGTCGGTCGACGCCGCGTTCAGCTTCATCAAGGCGCGCAGCCCCAGCTACGGCATCAAGCCCAGCTTGTTCGCGCGCAAGGATGTCCATATCCACTTGCCCGAAGGCGCGGTTCCCAAGGACGGCCCCTCGGCCGGCATCGGCATCGTCACCGCGATCGTCTCGACCCTCACCGGCGTGCCGGTGCGCAAGGACGTGGCGATGACCGGTGAGGTCACGCTGCGCGGCCGCGTGCTGCCGATCGGCGGGCTCAAGGAGAAGCTGCTCGCGGCGCTGCGTGGCGGCATCACCACGGTGTTGATCCCGCAGGAGAATGAGAAGGATCTCGCCGAGATCCCGGCCAATATCCGCGAAGGGCTGACGATCGTCCCGGTCGCGCATGTCGACGCGGTGCTCAAGCTTGCGCTGACCGAGCCGCTCGTGGCGATCGACTGGACTGAGGCGGACGAGCTGGCGGCGCAGCCGCCGGTAGCGGCCGGCGGTGGAGATGCCGTGCGTCACTAGGTTGACGCAGCGTAAGGGCAGAATCTCGCGTCGTTTCGGCGCGTTGGCACGCTTTCCCCTTTACAGCGGGGGCGGGAGCCTGTTTGCTGCCCCACCGGCGTTACGGCGCCGCGAGTCTTCTCATCACATAGCCACAGAAAAGCAGGGGTTCTCAGGGCATGAACAAGCAGGAACTGATCGCGACGGTCGCTGACACCGCTGGCCTCAGCAAGGGCGATGCGAGCAAGGCCGTGGAAGCGGTTTTCGACGCGGTCACTACGGCGCTCAAGAAGGGGGACGAGGTTCGGCTCGTCGGTTTCGGCACCTTCTCGGTCTCGAAGCGCAAGGCATCGACCGGCCGCAACCCGCGTACGGGCGAGCCGATGCCGATCAAGGCCTCGTCGCAGCCCAAGTTCAAGGCCGGCAAGGGCCTGAAGGACGCGGTCAACTGATCTGACTGTTTCAGGCAGTGCAGGGCTGGACAAGCCCGCGCTGTCCTTCTAGAGGCACCGCTCCCCGGGCCACTCCGGGGTGTTCCGGTTCGCCGGAGCGGCCTGTCTCGACGGGTATCGGGCGCGTAGCTCAGTGGTAGAGCACTGTGTTCACACCGCAGGGGTCGCAAGTTCAATCCTTGCCGCGCCCACCACCCCAAAGACCCGCCGGGCCTCGCCTGGCGGGTTTTTCTTTGCCCGCGCGACGCCGCCTTCCACGGCAACTGCAACCCGATTTCACACCGGTGAAACAACCGTCACGAATCCGTAATATCAGAGTCACCGAACTTTCTCCGAAATCCCATCCGCGCGTCATCCGCCGCCCCTAGCGCGACCGGCGTGGTCGGCAGGGGGATGTCCGAGTCGATCCGGGGCGCATGCCCGAATCCTGACAGCCCGGGACCACCGGAACGGAGAATTTCATGGCCGACTTCAAGCGTTTCAGCCTCATCCTGATGACGAGCGTCGCCGGCGCCACATTGGCCGCTTGTGACGGCGCGTCGAGCGTCGCTTCGCCCGGGCCGGGCACGATCGTGATCCCGTCGCCCACCCCGACGCCTTCGCCGACCCCGGCTCCCTCGCCGACGCCGACGCCCACCGCATCCTTCGCCCAGACCGCGCAGAGCGGGATCACGGTCACGCTCGACGAGCAGCTTACCGTCTTCAACGCGGGCACCAACAACACCGTCGCGGGCTCGAGCCCGCTCAACGGCCTGATCCCGCAGGGCGCCGCCGCTTCGGTGACGCCGTTCAACGCCTCGACGCTCAACCCCTTCTTCGTGAACACCAGCTTCATCGGCGCGATCGGCGGTGCGGGCGACACGGCGTTCCAGAACTGGACCTGCAGTTCGAGCACGGCGAACTTCACCGGCACCGCAACGATCCCCGCGGCCAACAACTGCGTCACCTCGCTCGCGCGCAGCGCCGCGGCACCGGCGGCCAGCGCCTGCCCGGCAGGCACCACCGACGCGGGCACCAGCAGCAACTATCGCCTGTGCCGCCTTCCGGCGCTGATCTCGGGCACGGTCACGCTCGATCGCGTCGATGGCGTCGCCTATCAGATCAACGGCCGTGTCGATGTCGGCACCGATGTCGGCGCGACCGGCGCGGGTGGTGCGGCGGCGACGTTCAATGTCGGCGCCGGCGCGATCTTCGTCGCGAACAATGGTGATGCGGCGAACGACTTCCTCGTCGTCAACCGCGGCTCGAAGCTGAACGCGATCGGCACCGCCAGCGCGCCGATCATCTTCACCTCGACCCAGAACCTGTCCTCGACCGGCACCTCGGATTCGAGCCAGGGCCAGTGGGGCGGCATCATCCTCGCCGGCCGCGCGCCGATCTCGAACTGCTCGAGCGGCTCGAACGACGCGGGCGGCACCAGCACGACCTGCGAGAACGTGGTCGAGGGCACCGGCAATGCGCTGTACGGCGGCGCTGTCCAGAATGACAGCAGCGGCACCGTCCAATACGTCCAGATCCGCTATTCGGGCACCGAGATCAGCCTCGGCAACGAGCTTCAGGGCCTGACGCTCGGCGGCGTCGGCTCGGGCACCGTGATCGATCACGTCCAGGTCCACAACAGCTCGGATGACGGCATCGAGATCTTCGGCGGCACCAGCAACCTCAAGTATCTCGCGATCACCGGCGCGGATGACGACGGCCTGGATACCGATGTGGGCTGGCGCGGCTTCATCCAGTTCGCGATCGTGATCCAGAAGACGATCGGCGCGACCAGCGACTCCTTCTCGGCCGAGATCGACTCGAACGGCAACGAGGACTTCCTGCCGCGCCAGTTCGGCCGCCTCGCCAACTTCACCTTCATCCAGACGGCAGCCGCCCCGGCCGCGATCCGCCTGCGCGGCGGTGCGGACTACACCTTCGTCAACGGCATCGTGAAGTCGTCGGTCCCATGCCTCAACATCGTCGCGGGCACCGATGCCAACGGCGGCAAGTCGACCATCCGCGCGGCCAACGCCGCGATCCAGGAGGAAGGCCCGCCGAAGTTCAACTCGGTCTACTTCGCCTGCAACGGCGCCTGATCCGCGCCCTAGCACTCGACGGACACGTGCCGGGGCGGCGGTTCAATCCGCGGCCCCGGCACAAATCCAACAAGAACAGACACAAATTCCGGATCCCGCGACCATGACCAAGCGCCTCGCTTTTGGAACCTTGCTCCTCGTCTCGACCCAGCTGGTTTCGCCGGCCGCGCTGGCGCAGGATGCCTCCACGCCACCCGCCGCTCCGGCCCAGCAGCCGCAGGCCGAGCCGCAGCCGGAAGAAACCGTCGATGTCTCGGCCCCCGGCTTCGATGCCGATGCCGGCCAGGAGATCGTCGTCACCGGCCGCAACATCCCCAACGTGATCCGCGCGACGCCGCAGGTGATCTCGGTCCTGTCGGCCGAGGACATCGCCCGCACGGGTGAAGGCGACATCGCCGGCGCGCTCACCCGCGTCACCGGCCTCAGCGTCGTCGGCAACGGCTTCGTCTTCGTGCGCGGCCTGGGCGACCGCTACTCCTCCTCGATGCTCAACGGCTCGCCGCTGCCTTCGCCTGAGCCGCTCAAGCGCACCGTTCCGCTCGACATCTTCCCGACCACCATCGTCGGCTCGGCGCTGGTCCAGAAGACCTATTCGGTGAACTATCCCGGCGAATTCGGCGGCGGCGTGATCAACCTCACGACTCGCGCGGTGCCGGAAGAAAGCTTCATCCAGTTCGGCGGATCGGTGGCGTTCGACACCGTCAGCACCAGCGAGCTCGGCTATGTCTATGACGGCGGCCGGCTCGATACGCTGGGCTACGATACCGGCGAGCGCGACGTTCCCGGCTTCATCCGCGACGGCGGCCTCACTCAGCCGAGCTTCACCTCGGCGCAGATCGCGACGCTCACCAACGCGCAGACCACGCTGGTCGAGGCGAATTACCATCTTCCGCCCAACTGGAGCGGCGACCTCAACCTCGGCCACACGGTCGATGTCGGCTCGGTGCGTCTCGGCGTGATCGCGTCGGCCAGCGTCAGCAACAGCTTCCGCACCCGCGACGCGACCCAGCAGGACACGACCGACACCAACGGCGCGCTGCGCAGCGATTTTCGCACCGTGCTGACCGATAACCGCGCGGTGGTGAACGGCCTGCTCGGCTTCGGCGCCGAGTTCGGCGAGCACAAGGTTCGCTGGACCAACGTCTATATCCACGACACGCTGAAGCAGGCCCGGATGGGCGCGGCGACGGTCTATCCCAACAGCAACGGCGACCAGGTGCTCCAGCAGAACACCAGCTGGTTCGAGCGGCAGCTGCTCAACACGCAGCTCGCGGGTGAGTTCAAGTTCGACGACCTGTCGGTCGACCTGCGCGGCAGCTACGCCAAGACGGAGCGCAACGCCCCGTACGAGCGCTATTTCAGCTATCGCTTCGACCAGACCGCCGCGGGCGGGCAGGGCGCCTGGGTCAACAGCCTCAACGGCCTTGGCGAAGCGGCGACGATCGCGTTCAGCGAGCTCAACGAGGAGCTGTGGAGCGGCCAGGCGGACGTCGCCTACAAGCTCCCCACCGCACGCCCGATCACCATCTCGGCCGGCTATTTCTACAGCGACACGCAGCGCGAATCGTTCCGCTACGACTTCCGCTATCGCTCGTATCTCGGCGGGAGCATCTCGGCGCCGTGGAGCTATCTGCGCCCCGACCTGCTGCTCTCCTACGACGGCATCATGAATGCCTGCGCCAACCCGGCGGGTGACGGCTGCATCCGGCTGTTCAACGTCTCGGGCGCGGACGGCGCCGCGGCCTATGACGCCAAGCTGCGCATCCATGCCGGCTATCTGCAGGCCGAGGGCGAGCTTGCCGACGGTCTGCGCGCCACGGTCGGCGTCCGCTACGAAGACGCCCGGCAGACGGTGACCACCAGCTCGGCACAGTTCGTCGGCACCACCATCGCCAACGATTACTGGCTGCCCGCCGCCACGGTGACGTGGAACTTCGCGCCCGACATGCAGCTGCGTCTGCACGGATCGAAGACCATCGCCCGCCCGCAGTTCCGCGAGCTGGCGCCGCAGGTCTATCGCGACTTCGAATCGGACCGCCTGTTCTTCGGCAACCCGCAGCTGCGCGACTCGGAGCTCAAGAATTTCGAAGCGCGCTACGAATGGTTCATGCCCAAGGGGCAGCGCATCACGCTCGCGGGCTTCTACAAGGACATCAAGAACCCGACCGAGCAGGTCGCGTTCTTCCCGACCAACGAATCGCCGCTGCAGACCGGCTTCTCCTACGCGCCCTCGGCGAAGCTCTACGGCGCCGAGTTCGAGGCGGTGAAGTACATCCCGCTCGACACGCTGGGCGACGGGTTCTTTGCGACCCGCCGCCTGATGCTGTCGCTCAACTACACCTACACCCAGTCGGAGATTCAGGCCGACGACACGCTGGTGCCGAGCCCGATCCAGAACGGCAGCGGCACCCCGGTTCTGCTCCCCGCCAACCTGATCTTCCGGGACGGCGCGCCGCTGACGGGCCAGTCGGATCACCTCGTCAACTTCCAGTTCGGCATCGAGGACACCGAATCGCTCTCGCAGCTGACCGTTCTGCTCAACTATGCGAGCGAGCGCGTGACCAACCGCGGCCCCAACCTGCTGCCCGACATCATCGAGAAACCCGGCTTCCGGCTCGATGTCGTCGCGCGTCAGGGCGTCAAGGTGCTGGGCGGCGAGTTCGAGCTCAAGTTCGAGGGCCGCAACCTCACCGGCACGCGCTACAACGAGTATCAGGACTTCGGCGACAACGGGCTGGTCCATATCAACCGCTACCGGCTGGGCCGGGTGTTCAGCATCGGCGCCAGCGCGAAGTTCTGACGCGAGATTCTGGCCGGTCTCCGGTCAGGACAAAAGGGGGAAGTCCCGGTCGCTCACCGATGCGGCCGGGGCTTTTTCATCCCCAGGGGCGCTCGCGAAACCATTTGGTGATGACGTATTTCAGCCCCGCGCGCACCTTCATCGCATGGTGCAGCGTGGTGGGGTTGGGCGTGCCGTCGGGCCGCAAATTGCTCCATGCGAGCAGCTTGCCGGTCTCGGGCTGGACGATCTTGTCGATCGCCTTGAAGCGCGTCGCGCCGCCGGCCTCGACCTCGTTGAGATAGATCATCACCGTCCAGGTGCGCTGCCCCGCGACCGAGCAGAATTTCTCGAAGTCGATACCGGTCGGCTCGAAATAGTCGGTATGCGCCTTGAACTCCTGCCCGACCTCGTAGCGCTGCCCCTGCAGCGGCTCGCCATGCGCGGGGTCGAGCCCGGTGAACGCGGCGATCCGCCGGTCCACTTCCTGCGTCGCGGCAAGGTCGCTCGACAGGTCGCAGGTCTCGCTGGTCCGGAAGACGGGGTCGCCATTATAGTCGGAAATCAGCGAGGGGCGCCGGTTCTCGTCGATCAGCGCCATCAGCTCGGTGCACAGCTCCGGCTCCAGGAAGCTCTTGCGCACGAACAGCGTGAGCTTGGGGCTGGGCACTTTCTGGATGCCGGGCTGGGCCGACAGCCGCTCGATGACCGGTTCAATGGGGTAGCCTGATGATGCGATCATGCGGGCTAGATGCCAGAAGGACGAGCACGCCGCCAGCTGCGGAAGTTGTCGCCGAACTGTCATCAAAACGCAGCTCATTTGTCATTTGCACGCCATAGCAGCGACACATGACAACGGTTCCCGCACTCGAAGAGCTGATCGGCACCGCGGCGCGCGACGGCGCGACGGCGCTGCACCTTCATCTCGACGGCAGCCGGGTCGCCGTCCTGACGCGGCAGGGGCGGGGGCTCGCGCCGCTCGGCCGGTTCGAGGTGACGCCGCCCTGGCTTGACGGGGCCCACGCGCATCCGGGCGCGGCGCGGATGGACGACCGGATCGTCATCCGTATCGATGCGCACGGCGTGACCCGCGATGCGCTCGCAGAGCTCGGCATGCCCGGGGGGATGCGCCAACAGCTGCGTGCCGCACTCGGCCAGCCGGGCGGAGCGGTGCTCGCGGTCGCGCCTTCGCCTGCGCATCGCCGCAGCCTCGCCGAAGCACTCGCCGTGCCTGCAGGCTATGCGCCGTGGATTACCGGGGAGCGGCATGCGATTGAGGCGGCGGCGCCGATGGATTGCGATGCGATTCTGATCGAGGATCTGGCGGACCGCGCAGCCGCAGCGTCTGCCCTCGACCTCGCACGCTCCGGCCAACGCATTATCATCACCGCCGCCGCGATCAGCGCGGTGGCCGTGATCGAGCAGCTCCGCGCGCTTAAGGTCGAGCGGCACCTGCTCGGTGCCGCGCTGCGCGCTGCCGTCGCGATGCACCCCGCGCCGCGACTGTGCCCCGATTGCCGGCTTCCGGTGCAGGCCCGCACGTCCGAATCGGCGCTGCTCGGGATTGATCCGGGCACCGTGATCTATCGCCCGGCCGGTTGCGGCGCGTGCGACGGCACGGGCTATGCCGGCGTTGCGCAGATATTCGAGGCGGTCGCGGTGGACGGCCCGCTCCACGGGTTGCTCGCCAAGGGCGCCGACGCCGCGCTGCTCGCGCGACACGCCTTCCTCGCCGCGCCGACGCTCGCCGCCTCCGCTCGTACGCTCGCGCGGGAAGGCGTCATCACCGCGGATGAGGCGATTCGCATCGCGCGGGCCAGCGCCATCGGCGTTGCCGCGGGCGCCGGCCATCCTCATATCTTGGCTTCCGCGACAGTCAGACCGAGTTTGGCTTGACGTTCGGCCCATCGTGCCGCTAAGCGCGCCGCTCCACGGCGATCGTAGTTCAATTGGTTAGAGCACCGGCTTGTGATGCCGGGGGTTGCGGGTTCAAGTCCCGTCGATCGCCCCATTTCTCCAAGGTTATACCGCAGCTTCACATTAGGGCTGGCGCTCCGGCGCACGGAACAATATTACGCGCTTCGGAAATTTTGTTAGCGTCGATGGAGAGGCGTAATGAGCGCGGTCTGGGATCTTCCCGATTTTGACGAGCACGAGGGCGTGCACCTGATCTGCGATCCGCAGAGCGGGCTCAAGGCGGTGATCGCGATCCACTCGACCAAGCTCGGCCCGGCGGCAGGCGGCGTTCGCTTCTGGCACTATGCAGAGAGCGGTGCGGCGGTCACCGACGCCCTCCGCCTGTCGCGCGGCATGTCGTTCAAGAACGCGATGGCCGGGCTTCCGCTCGGCGGGGGCAAGGGCGTCGTCCTTGCTCCCGAGCGTGGCGCGACGATCAGCGAGGCGCAACTGCTTGCGTTCGGCGATGCCGTCGAATCGCTCGGCGGCCGTTACGTCACCGCCGAGGATGTCGGCATGTCCGAGGACCGGATGAAGGTCATCGCGACCCGCACCCGCCACGTCTCCGGCCTGCCGGTCGAGGGCGGCGAGGCGGGCGGCGATCCCGGCCCGTTCACCGCGCTCGGCATCTATCTGGGCGTCAAGGCCGCGGCCAGGCGCGCGCTCGGGACCGATTCGATGGCGGGCGTGCATGTCGCGGTGCAGGGCGTCGGCAGCGTCGGCGGGGGCCTGGCGCGTCGCCTCGCCGCCGATGGCGCCAAGCTGACGCTGGCAGACGTCAATGCCGACAGGGCCGCGGCGCTGGCGAAGGAGTTGGGTGCCGATACCGTCGCGGCCGACGCGATCCTGCGCGTGTCGGCCGACATCGTCAGCCCCAACGCGCTCGGCGCGATCCTGACCGAGGAATCGATCGCCGCGCTTGACTGCAAGGTCGTCGCGGGCGGCGCCAACAACCAGCTCGCCACGCGCGCCGACGGTGACCGCGTCCACGCCCGCGGCATCCTCTACGCGCCCGATTACGTGATCAACGCCGGCGGCATCATCAATGTCGGCCTGGAGTATCTCGGCCAGGGCAACCGCGCCGAGGTCGAAGCCCGCATCGCGAAGATCCCGGAACGCCTCAACGAGGTGTGGGACGAGAGCGAGCGCACGGGTGCGCCGGCGAGCGAGGTCGCGGACACGATCGCGAAGCGGCTGATCGGGCGAGGCTGACCGGCGCCTTCCACTTTCCGCGCCCCAAGCTTCCGACTATCGAGGTAGCCTTGGTGCCGAGGTCTGACGGCACGGCGAAGCTCGTCTTCGGAATGAACCTGTCCCTCGACGGCTATGTCGACCATGACCATGAGGCATTCACGCCCGATCCTCTGCTCTTCCGCCACTGGATCGATCATATGCGCGGCTTGACTGGCAGCGTGTACGGTCGCCGCATGTACGAGATCATGCTGTTGGGACGAAGACGATCCTGAGCGGAGCGCGGAGCACCGCGCGTTCGCCCAGCGCGGCGAAGACAGCCGAAATGGGTCGTGTCCCGCTCGCTGAAGTCGGTCGGCCCCAACGCTACGTTGCTTGCGAGCGGCATGGAGGCGACGGCGCGTGATCTGAAGGACCGGCTCGGCGGGGAGATCGCGGTTTCCGGACCGGAGCTTGCGGCAACCCTGACCAACCTTGGCCTGATCGACGAGTACCGGCTCTATTTCCGCCCGATCGTGCTTGGTCACGGCAAGCCGTTCTTCGCCGGCTCTCGGCCGCGCCTCCGCTTCGTTTCCACCGACCTCGTTGACGAGGACACCGTCAGGCTGACTTACGTCCCTGCCTGATTTGCGCGGAGATCAGGCGCAACTGGCGGAAGGGGTGGGATTCGAACCCACGGTGAGCTTGCACCCACGGCGGTTTTCAAGACCGCTGCCTTAAACCACTCGGCCACCCTTCCGCGCTGGTCAGCGCCTTTGGGCGTTCGGCGTGTTTTCTGCAAGAGGCCTGCGATTTCGTTGCGCTGGGGGGTTCATGCCCGCGAAACGCTGTGGCACAGATGCCGGATGCGGGATTTTCAGGGCCTTGTACGGCGTATCTTTGTGCTGGGGACGGTGGTTGCGGCGTGTACGCTCGCGAACGCCCCGGCGGTGGCTCAGGACGAAGCGGGGTTCCAGGCCTATATCCATGGCCCGCTCCGCCAGCAGGCGCTGCGCGAGGGCGTCAGCGCCCGCACGCTCGACGCGGTGCTGCCCTCGCTCAGCTACAATGCCCGCGTGGTCGAGCTCGACCGCGATCAGCCCGGCGGCACCAACCCCAATGCCCCGATCCCCAACTTCGCGCCCTACAAGGCGCGCCATGTCGATGCCGCGCGCATCAACCGCGGCCGCGCCACCTATCGCCGCCTGCGTCCGCAGCTCGCGCGGGTCGAGCGCGAGACCGGCGTTCCCGAATCGATCATGGTCGCGATCTTCGGGCATGAGACCAACTACGGCAGCTACACCGGCGATTTCGATCTGCCGCGCAGCCTCGCCACGCTCGCTTATGAAGGACGCCGCCGCGCGCTGTTCGCGGGCGAGTTCATCGCGACGATGAAGATGGTCGATCGCGGCGTGCCGCGCGATCGGCTCAGGGGCAGCTGGGCCGGCGCGTTCGGTTATCCGCAGTTCCTGCCCTCGGTCTATCTGCGCCTCGCGCGCGATGGCGACGGCGATGGCGTGGCGAACATCTGGTCGAACGAGGCCGACACGCTTGCCTCGATCGCCAACTATTTCGTCAATGCCGGTTGGCGGCCGGGCCAGCCCTGGGGCGTCGCGGTCAACGTGCCCTCGGGCTTCAACCGCGCCGCGATCGCCAACCGCACCCGCTCGCCGCGCTGCGGCCGCGTGTTCGAGCGGCACTCGGGCTGGAAGACGATGGCCGAATGGCGCGCGCTGGGCATCGTCCCGCAATCGGGAAGCTGGCCGGCCGATCATGTCCAGGCGACTCTGCTCGAGCCCGACGGTCCCGGTCGCACCGCCTATCTGCTCACCGGCAATTACCGCGTGATCCTCGACTATAACTGCTCGAATTTCTATGCGCTGTCCGTGGGGTTGCTCGCCGATGAAGTCGCAAACTAGCCTTGTCCTGCTGCTGCTCGCCGCCACCGGCGCGGGTGCGGCGCAGCGTCTGGAGGAACTGCCGCCCGCCACGCTTGAGCAGGGCGCTCCGTCGCCTAGCACCGCGCCTCAGGGCTCGTCGCAGTTGCGTCCCGGCGAGGCGCGCTTCGACCGGGTCGGCCGCGCGACGCTGACCGAAGGGGAGGGCGTCTTTGCGCTCAGCGGCGAACTGGCGGCGGGCAGCTTCGCCGAGGTGACGGCGCTCGACAGCGGCAAGACGATCCTGGTCCAGGTGCGCGGGCAGGGGGACGGGCTGATCGCGCTTTCGGGCAGCGCTGCGGCCCAGCTCGGGGTCGCCGGGAGTGCACCTGTGCGCGTCCGGCGCGTCACCGTCACTCCCCAGGATTCCGCATTGCTTTCCGGGGGACAGGCAGCCCCGACGCGCGCAGACGCGCCGCAGGCTTTGCTCGTCGGCCTCCGGCGTATGCTCGCGGAGCAGGCACCCGTTCCGGCACCGGCAAGGCCCGCGCCGCCGCGCGTGGTCAAGGCTCCGCCTGCCAAGCCGCAGCCTGCCAGGCCCGAGCCGGCCAAGGCCCAACCCCTGCCCGCAAGAGGTCAACCCGCTCCCGCCAAGCCCACCGGCGCTGCCCGCGGCCTGATGGTTCAGGTCGCCGCGCTCTCCAATGCCCAGCGCGCGCGCTCGCTCGCCAGCCAGCTTGGCGGTACGGTGCGCAGCGCCGGCAACATCCACCGCGTCCAGCTCGGCCCATTTGCCGACCGGGCCGCCGCCGAACGCGCGCGTGCGGATGCCGCCAAACGCGGCTATGGCGATGCGCGCATCCTTTCCAATCCCTGACCTCGAACCTCCGGACCCAAAAGAGCCCATGAAGACGTTCCTGCTTTCCGCCGCTGCCCTCGCAATCGTCATCGCGCCCACTTCGGCACAGAATGCGGGTGCGCCGACCGTACAGACCCCGACGTTCGAGACCGTGGCGCCGGTGGCGTTCATGGAGGATCTGTCGTCGGGCGCGGTGCTCTACGCCAAGGACGCCGACCGGCGCATGCCGCCCGCTTCGATGGCGAAGATGATGACCGCCTATGTCGCGTTCGATCTGATCAAGCAGGGCAAGCTCAAGCTCGACCAGATGGTCGATGTCCGGCCGGAGACATGGCGGAAATGGCACGGCCCTGCAGCGGGTTCGACCATGTTCCTGTCGCCTGGTCAGAAGGTCAGCGTCGAGAATCTGCTCAACGGCATCGTCGTCGTATCAGGCAACGACGCCTGCGTCGTGCTCGCCGAGGCGGTGGCGGGGACCGAGGAAGCGTTCGTCAACCTGATGAACCAGAAGGCGGCGGAGCTTGGCCTCAAGAACAGCCGGTTCGGCACCTCGAACGGCTGGCCGGACGAGGGCCGCACCTATGTGACAGCGCGCGACCTCGCTCATCTCGCCAAGGCGACGATCTCCAACCATCCCGATCTCTACAAGCGCTTCTACTCGCGTGAGAGCTTCACTTTCGGCACCACCATGGGCGGCGCACCGATCACCCAGGCCAACCGCGATCCGCTGCTCGGCCGCGTCAAGGGCGCTGATGGCCTCAAGACCGGGCATACCGAGGAGGCCGGCTATGGCTTCACCGGCTCGGCGCAGCAGAATGGCCGCCGCATCGTCATGGTCGTCGCTGGCCTCACCAGCTTCAACCAGCGCATCGAGGAATCGGTCAAGTTCATGGACTGGGGCTTCCGTGCCTGGTCGTCGCAGAAGGTGGTGAGCAAGGGCCGCAAGGTCGATGCCGCGCAGGTCCAGCTCGGCGATGCGTCCGAGGTCGGCCTGGTCGCCCCGCGCGACCTCTCGGTGGCGATCCCCGCCGGCACCAGCCCGCAGTTCAAGGCCACCGTGGTCTATCAGGGGCCGATCAAGGCGCCGATCAAGGCCGGTGCGCATGTCGCCGATCTCGTCATCACCGCGCCGGGCCTGCCCGAGCAGCGCATGCCGCTGGTCGCGGAGAGCGATATCGGCGAGGCGGGCTTCTTCGGCCGTGTCTGGGCTGGCCTCATGTCGTTCTTCGCGTGAGCGGCCGCTTCCTCAGCCTCGAGGGCGGGGAGGGCGCCGGCAAATCGACCCAGGCGCGCCTGCTGGCGGAGGCGCTGGAGGTGCGCGGCATCCATGTGGTACTGACGCGCGAGCCGGGGGGCACGGAGGGGGCGGAGGCGATCCGCGATCTGCTGATGCAGGGCGCGGTCAACCGCTGGAGCGCGCATGCCGAGGCGTTGCTGTTCGCCGCCGCGCGCGCCGACCATGTCGAGAAGCTGATCCGTCCCGCGGTCGAATCCGGCAGCTGGGTGATCTGCGACCGCTACATCGACTCGACCCGTGCCTATCAAGGCGTGCAGGACATCGACGATGCCGCGATCCTCGCGCTGCACGGCTTCGGGTCGAAGGGGTTGCTGCCCGATCGCACCTTCTTCCTCGACCTGCCCGAAGGGGCAGCGGCCGAGCGTGCGCATGCTCGCGACGGCGGGGTGCACGACCGGTTCGGCGCGCGCGGGCCGGACTTCCACGCCGCGGTCGCCGCGCAGTTCCGCCGCATCGCCGCGGCGGAGCCGGAGCGCGTGCGCGTGATCGATGCCTCGCGCGAGAAAAGTAACGTCACGGCGTCACTTCTCGATGCGCTCGCCGACCTGCTGCCATGACGTCACTTGCCGGGAATGCCGCGGCAAAGGCCGCGTTCCGGGCAGCCCTCTCCGGCGCTCAGCTTCACCATGCCTGGCTGTTCGCTGGCCCGGAAGGCGTCGGCAAGGCGAGTTTCGCGCGACAGGCGGCGATGCGGATGCTGGCCGAAGCATCCGGGAAGGGCGAGTTTGGCGGCGACTTCGACGTGCCCGAGGATCATCCCACCCGCCGGATGATCGAGGCGGGGGCGCATCCCGACTATCGCGTGATGGAGCGGTTGCCCAAGGATCCCGACAAGCCCGGCGAGAACCTCGCCCGATCGATCCCGATCGCGCAGGTGCGCGGCCTCAACCCGATGTTCGCGACCAAGCCGAGCATGTCGCCGCGCCGTGTGGTGGTGATCGACGCGATCGATGATGTCGAGCGCCCCGGCGCCGCCAACGCGCTGCTCAAGAATCTCGAGGAGCCGCCCGAGGGAACGATCTTCCTGCTCGTCAGCCACTCGCCGGGTCGGTTGCTCCCGACGATCCGCTCGCGCTGCCGCTTGCTTCGCTTCGATCCGCTGAGCGATGCCGAGGTCGCCTCGGTCCTCCGGGCCGAACTGCCCGAAGCCAGCGCGACCGAGATCGATGCGCTGGTCCGTGCCGGCGGCGGATCGCCCGGCAAGGCGCTCGGCTTTGCCGGGCTTGACCTCGCCACGCTCGATACCGAGATGTCGGCGATCGCAACTCGGGGGGATCCCGACAACGCGATCCGCTCGCGCCTGGCGAAGACGCTGGGCCCGAAGGCCGCGCAGCCGCGCTACGAGGCGTTCCTGGCCCGTGTCCCCGCCTTCATTGCTGCCGAGGCCCGGAGCAAGCAGGGAAGGGCGCTTACCGACGCGCTCGCCGCCTATGAGCAGGCCTCCCTGCTCGGCCCGCTCGCGCTCGCCCAGTCGCTCGACGCGCAGGCGACCGTGTTCGAGATGGGCGGCATCCTCGCGCGGCTGGCGGTGCGCTGATCCCGTTCGCGCATCGCTACCCACATCCGTTCGCCCTGGCCTTGTCGAAGGGCTGTTCTTGGTCCCGGCGGAGAAAGGGCAGTGCGTCGACAAGCTCAGCACGAACGATGTTTTGGCAATCTGTCGCCCTTCAAACGAGCGCGCGCTTGCTCTAGAGCGCCGGCATGGCCGAACCTTACTACATCACCACCGCGATCCATTACCCCAACGGCAAGCCGCATATCGGCCATGCCTATGAGATGATCGCCGCCGACGCGATCGCCCGGTTCCAGCGTCAGGCGGGGCGCGATGTGCGCTTCATGACGGGCACCGACGAGCATGGCCTGAAAATGGCGCAGACCGCGCGGGCCCGCGACTTGACCGCGCGTCAGCTCGCTGACGAAATGTCAGCGTATTTCAGTGATATGGCGCGCGATCTGAATATCTCTTATGATCGCTTCATTCGTACCAGCGATGCCGATCACTATGCCGCCAGCCAGGCGATCTGGAAGGCGATGGAGGCCAATGGCGACCTCTATCTCGACCGCTATGAGGGCTGGTATTCGGTCCGCGACGAGGCCTTCTACGAAGAGAAGGAACTGACCGAGGGGGAAGGGGGCGTCAAGCTCTCGCCCCAGGGCACGCCCGTGGAATGGACCGCCGAGGAGACCTGGTTCTTCCGCCTCTCCGGATATCAACAGAAATTGCTCGATCTCTACGCCGCGCAACCGGACTTCATCCGGCCTGAGCGTTCACGCAACGAGATCGTCAAGTTCGTCGAGGGTGGGCTGGTCGACCTGTCGATCTCGCGCACCAGCTTCGACTGGGGCGTGCCGGTGCCGGATTCGCCCGGCCACGTCATGTATGTCTGGGTCGATGCGCTGACCAACTACCTCACCGGCATCGGCTATCCCGACGCCGGCAGCGCGCTCGCGCATTACTGGCCTGCGAACCTGCATTTGATCGGCAAGGACATCACGCGCTTCCACGCCGTCTACTGGCCGGCCTTCCTGATGTCCGCCGGGATCGCGTTGCCCAAACAGGTATTCGCGCACGGCTTCATCCTCAACCGGGGTGAGAAGATGTCGAAATCGACCGGCAATGTGGTCGATCCGATGGAGCTGGCACGCCTCTACGGCGTCGAATCGCTGCGCTATTTCCTGCTGCGTGAGGTCGTGTTCGGCAATGACGGCAGCTTCAGCGACGAAGCGATCGTCACCCGCGCCAATGCCGATCTCGCCAATAGCTTCGGTAATCTCGCCCAGCGCACGCTCGCCTTCATCGCCAAGAATCTGGGGGGCGAGCTGCCCGGCAATGGTCGTAGCGAGGCTGCGGATGCCGAACTGCTGATCGCCGTAACCGACGCCGGGCGCGAGTTCCGCGACGCGTTCGAGCAACTTGCGCTGGGGCAGGCGCTCGAGGAGTGGATGCGGGCAGTGTTCGCCTGCAACCAGTATATCGACGCGCAGGCCCCCTGGGCGCTGCGCAAGACCGATCCCGAGCGCATGCACGCCGTGCTCGGCACGCTGGTCCGCGCGATCCGCGACCTCGCCATCCTCGTCCTCCCGGTGATCCCGGAATCCGCCGGCAAGATCCTCGATCAGTTGGGGCAGCGGGCGCGCGACCACGCCGCGCTCGATGACAAGGGCTGGTATGACGCGCTGACGGCGTCGGGATTCCGCCTCGCGCCGCCGACCGGCGTGTTCCCGCGGCTCGAACTGGCGGCGGAACCTACGGCATGAGGCTCGCCGACAGCCATTGCCACCTGAACTACAAGGGGCTGGGCGAGCAGCAGCTCGAAGTGCTGGCGCGCGCCCGCGAAAGCGGCGTGGTGGCGATGCTCAACATCGCGACGCGCGAGCGCGAGTGGGACGAGGTGCTGGCCACCGCCGAGCGTGAGGCGGACGTCTGGGCCACCGTCGGCATCCATCCGCACGAGGCGGACGAGCATCCGCATATCGACACCGCCAAGCTCGTCGCCCGCGCGAAGCATCCGCGCGTGGTCGGTATCGGCGAGACCGGGCTCGACTACTATTACGACCATAGCGACCGCGTGCAGCAGCAGGCGAGCTTTCGCGCGCACATTGCCGCAAGCCGCGAAACCGGCCTCCCGCTGATCGTCCATACCCGCGATGCCGAAGAGGACACTGCGAATATCCTCGCAGACGAGATGGGTAAGGGTGCCTATCCCGGCGTGATCCACTGCTTCACCGCCAGCGGTGCGTTCGCTGACAAGGTGATGGAGCTGGGGTTCTACATCTCGATCTCGGGCATCGTCACCTTCAAGAACGCCCGCGATCTGCAGGAAACCGCCGCGCGCCTTCCGCTCGGCCGCCTGCTGATCGAGACCGACGCGCCCTTTCTTGCGCCCGTGCCGCATCGGGGCAAGACCGGCGAGCCGGCCTTCGTCGCCGACACCTGCCGCTTCCTCGCGCAGCTGAGGGGCGAGGACGCCGAGGAACTGGCCGAAGCGACCCGCGCCAACTTCCACAAATTGTTCGCGAAAACGCTGGCGTAGGGGCGGGGCGTGAAGATCCGCATCCTGGGATCCGGCACTTCGTCGGGCGTTCCGCGGATCGGCAATGACTGGGGCAGCTGCGACCCGGCGGAACCGCGCAACCGCCGCACCCGCGCGTCGATTCTGGTCGAGAGTGCGACCACGCGCATCCTGGTCGATACCAGCCCCGACATGCGCGAGCAGCTGCTCGCCGCGGATGTCGCGGATGTCGATGCGGTGATCTGGACGCATGATCATGCCGACCACACGCACGGCATCGACGATCTGCGTCAGCTGATGCATGCCCGCGGCGAACCGGTGCGGGGCTATGCGCCGCCCGCCACGATCGCCGGCCTCACGGCGCGCTTCCGCTATGTGTTCGAGGGCGGGGGGCCGTACCGTGCGACCGCGACGATCGCGCCGCTGGCGGACGGGATGACGATCGGCGATATCCGGGTGCGCACGGTGGATCAGCCGCATGGCGGCATCACATCGGCTGGCCTGCGCTTCGAGCAGGATAAGAAGTCGGTTGGCTATGCAACTGATTTCAGTGATTTTACACCGGATATGGAGCGTCTCTACGCGGGCCTCGATCTGTGGATCGCCGATGCATTGCGGCGCGAGCCGCATCCGACGCACCCACATCTTGCACAAACGCTCGCATGGGCGCGCAAATGCCGTGCGCAGCGCACCGTCCTCGTGCATATGGACAAGACGATGGACTATCGAACGCTGATCGCTGAGCTGCCCAACGGCGTGGAGCCGGGCCATGACGGCATGGAGATCGTGGTTTGAGCGAGACCCAGATCCTGCAGCTCGTCGGACTGCTCGGCTTCCTCGTGCTGGTGCTCGGCTCGCTCAGCATCCGCAACCTTCGGGTCGGGTTCATTCTCAAGACCGTGATCGGCTGGGCGGTGATTGCGGGCCTGATCTATCTTGTCGTGGTCAACCGCCATATGATCATGGATCAACTCAACACGATTGGCGCGCGCATCGGCATTTCGGAAGAGCCGCAGGTCGCTGAAGGAGAGACGATCCGCATCCAGCTATCGCCCGACGGTCATTTCTGGGCGCGTGCCAGCATCAACGGCGTCGAGCGGCGCATGCTGATCGACAGCGGCGCGACCGTCAGCGCGATCAGCGAAGGCACCGCGCAGGCCGCCGGCATCGATTACGCGCGCGGCATGCCGGTGAGCGTGTCGACCGCCAACGGTACGGTCGAGGCGCGCCGCGCCCGTGCGCAGCGGGTCGAGGTCGGCCCACTGGGCACCGACGATCTCACCGTGTTCGTCGCGTCCAGCTTCGGTGATCTCGACGTGCTCGGCATGAATTTCCTGTCGCGGCTCAAATCCTGGCGCGTGGAAGGGAATGTCCTGATCCTCGAACCGCAGCCTCGCACCACAACGACCTAGATAGTCAATTTAACATAATGTATATTATCGGACTTTCGCAATGAGCGATCGGGAAGCTCCCCCCGCTATGGACATCGCTGCGATCGAGCCCCCCGGCATCGAGCGGCTGATGGCGATCATGGCGCGGTTGCGCGATCCCGTGACCGGCTGCGAATGGGATACCGTCCAGACCTTTGAGACGATCGCGCCGTACACGATCGAGGAAGCCTATGAGGTCGCCGACGCGATCGCGCGCAACGACATGGCCGATCTCAGGGATGAGCTTGGCGACCTGCTGCTCCAGGTGATCTTCCACAGCCGCATGGCGCAGGAAGCCGGTCATTTCGACCTGTCCGGCGTCATCGCCAATATCTGCGACAAGATGGAGCGCCGGCATCCGCACATCTTCCTCGGCGCGGCGGAGGGCGGCCATCACCTCTGGGAACAAATCAAGGCCGCGGAACGGGGGAGCAAGGGGGCGGAGGGCGCACTCGACGGGGTCGCGATCGGCCTCCCCGCCCTGCTCCGCGCGGAAAAGCTCCAGAAGCGCGCCGCGCGCACCGGCTTCGACTGGCCCGATCCGTCGGGCGCCCGCGCCAAGATCGACGAGGAACTGGCGGAGGTCGAGGCCGCGGCCAACGACGCCGCGCGTGCCGAGGAGATCGGAGACCTGCTCTTCGCGATGGTCAACTGGTCGCGCAAGCTCGGCGTCGATCCCGAAGCCGCATTGCGCGCCGCCAACGCCAAGTTCGAGACCCGCTTCCGTGCGATGGAGGCCGCGGCGGGCGATGGGTTCGCGTCGCTTGATCTCGACGCCCAGGAGGCGCTCTGGCAGCAGGCCAAGCAGGGTTAGGCTTTTCACCTCATCCTATGGATGGGCCGAACTGATACGCTATGTCCGGGATCCCGCGGGCAACAAGGTTGCCGCGGCGTGCCGTAGCGAAAGCTAGGCCGGAACCGCCGCGCCCGGCTCCACCGCCATCAGCGCGCCGGCATATTTTTCGGCCTTGGGATCGAACAGCTTGCTGATCGTGAAGCTGCGCTCGGTCAGCGCCAGATTCTTGAGGCCGTCGATCTTGAAGGTGCCGATCTTCTCCTCGCGCGGGATCACGAAATCGCGCGAGATGACCTGCGCATCGATATAGAGCGCATCGCCACGGGCATAGAGAATGTGCGGCGCCAACACCATGCGCGTGCGATTGTAGACGGCGTTCAGGCACAACTGCCTGACGATCCCCTCCAGCACAATCGGCGTCGGGTTGGCCGGCGAGTCGGCTCCGTTAGCGTTATCCATGGAAACAATCTGGCGACGATGTTGCGTTGCAGCAAGTGGGGAATCGTCCGGACGGTCGGAAAAACCGTCCGCGGGCCTATTTCTTGTGCCAGGGGAGCGCGATCAGCCAGCTCTTGGGCCGTCCGCTCGGCTTGGCCGTGCCGTTGAGCCGCTCCGCGCGGATGATCCTGACCGGCTTGAGAATCATCTGCCCGCGCATCACGCCCCTGCCCCCGCCGCTGGGCATCGCCAGCATCCGCCGCACCACGTCCATCCCGCCGATCACCTTGCCGAATGCGGCGAAGCCGGGCGTGTTGGGCCGCGCATCGAGCGACGGATTGTCGCCCACCATGATCGAGAAATTGCCGTTCGCTGAATCGGGATCGGCCCCGTGCGCCATCGAGATGGTGCCGTCGAGGTGCTTGATCCCCGTGCGGCTGGTCGGCTCGAGCGGCAGCGCGGGAAGGATCCGCCTTGCATCGGTGCCGATCCCACCCTGGACGAAGCCTAGCTTCGGATTGCTCGCGCGGCGCGCGGTGCGATAGAATTGAGTACCCTCCAGCCGTCCGTCATCGACGTACAGCATGAAGTTCGCGACCGTCTTGGGTGCGCGCCGGGCATTGAGCGCCAGTGTGATGTTCCCCGCAGACGTGACCAGCCGGACCCGAACGGTCGCGGGTTCCGGCGGCGGCGCGGCGGACACAAGGAAAAACGCTGCGCATGAAAGAAAAGCACGACGATCCAGCATTATACGCCGCGAACCTCGAACCTCTCATAATCCTTGGGCGCCATCCGGACCTCATAGACGGCGTGCTCGCCGTCCATCCAGTGCTCGACGACATCGCCATGCTGGTGCAACCATGCCGCGCCCGCCCCGTCACTGGGATCCAGCCGGACGGTATAGCGCCGGTGTCCCTGGGTCAGCAGCCCGGCAACCTTGCCGATCAATGCGTCGACCCCTTCCCCGCTCAGCGCCGACACCGCGATCACATCGTCGCGCTTGTCGGCCTCGGCGAGCACCGCATCGCGCTGCTCGGCATCGAGCAGGTCGAGCTTGTTCCAGGCCTCGAACCGCGGGGTCGCGGGATCGACGCCGATCTCCTTCAGCACCGTCTCGACATCATCCTTCTGCGCTTGCGTGTCTGGATGCGCGATGTCCCGGATATGGATCAGCAGATCGGCCGACACCACTTCCTCCAGCGTCGCCTTGAACGCCGCGACGAGCTGGGTCGGCAGCTCCGACACGAAGCCCACCGTATCCGACAGGATCGCCTTGTCGATCCCCGGGAGCGAGATCTGCCGCAGCGTCGGATCGAGCGTCGCGAACAGCAGATTCTCCGCCATGACGTCCGCGCCGGTCAGGCGGTTGAACAGCGTGGATTTGCCGGCGTTGGTGTAGCCGACCAGCGCGATCACCGGCCAGGGCGCGCGCTGGCGGCGCCCGCGGTGCAGCCCGCGCGTCCGGCTCACCGAATCGAGCTCGCGCCGCAGCCGCGCCATGCGGTCGCGGATCAGCCGGCGGTCGGCCTCGATCTGCGTCTCGCCGGGGCCGCCCAGGAAGCCGAAGCCGCCACGCTGGCGCTCGAGATGAGTCCAGCTGCGCACAAGCCGGCCCGCCTGATAGTCGAGATGGGCGAGCTCGACCTGCAGCCGGCCCTCGGCCGTCCGCGCGCGCTCGCCGAAGATCTCGAGGATCAGGCCGGTGCGGTCGATCACCTTGCAACCGAGGGCAGTCTCGAGGTTGCGCTGCTGCACCGGGGTCAGCGCCGCATCGAACACCGCCAGCCCCAACTCGGCATCGCGCACCGTCTCGGCCAGCGCATCGACCTGGCCCGATCCGATCAGCGTGCCTGGCTTGGGCGCGCGGATGCGCAGCGCGACACGCTCGACCACCTCGATCCCGATCGCGAGCGCGAGGCCGGCGGTTTCCTCCAGCCGCGCCTCGGCGTCGCGCGTGCTGCCGCCAAGGTCGGGATAGACGACCACGGCGCGCGCGCCCCGCGCGAACTCGTCCGAATCGCGATCGAAACCGGTACTCATCGATTCAGGCGTTTCGCCTCTCAGCCTTCCTCGCCGTCATCGGCCAGGTTCAGCGGATGCGCGGGCTGAATGGTCGATACCGCGTGCTTGTAGACCAGCTGATAGACCCCGTCGCGCTGGAGCAGCATGCAGAACAGGTCGAACGCCGCGATCCCGCCCTGCAGCATCACGCCATTGACCAGGAACATCGTGACGCTTTCCTGCTGGCGCTTGACCGCGTTCAGGAAAATCTCCTGCAGGACCGGGTTCTTGGAGGCGTTCTCAGGCACCGCGTCGACGATCGACGCGACATCGACCGCGCCTGAGGGCATGATCGTCGAGATCGCATGCTTGTAGATGAGCTGCGACTGGCCGTCGCGGCGCAGCAGCACGGAGAAATTGTCGAACCAGGTGACGATCCCCTGGAGCTTCACGCCCTTGACCAGGAACATCGTGACGGGGGTCTTGGATTTGCGGAGTGCGTTCAGGAACAGGTCCTGGAGCGAGGTCTGCTTGTCGGCCATATTTGCGGCTTCCACTGTTCTTGGCAGGATTTTTCCCGCGAGAGCGCCGTTTCCCGGCGTCGGAGACGCGCCACCCGCGGCGCGTGGCGGCAATGTAGGCGGTCGCCGGGGGAAGGTCCATAGGCCCTCCCCGTGCATTCATGCTACTTTTCGGGGGACCCGGCGCACGCCTATTCCTCGCGCTCTTCGTGGATGCCCAGCAGCTTCAGCTTCCGGTGCAGCGCCGATCGCTCCATCCCGATGAAGTGCGCGGTGCGCGAGATGTTGCCCGAGAAGCGCCGGATCTGGATGCGCAGATATTCGCGCTCGAACGTTTCGCGTGCCTCCTTGAGCGGTGCGCCCATCATCGCGGTGGCGCCGGCGCCGTCGCTTTCCCCGTTGCGGCGGCCAAGTACTTCGGTGGGCAGCAGGTCGATGTCGATCCGCCCGATCCGGTCGCCCGGCGCGAGGATCACCGTCGCCTCGACCACATTGCGCAACTGGCGGACATTGCCCGGCCATTCATAGCTCTGCAGCGCGACCATCGCGTCCGCCGCCACTTCCGGCGTCGGCACGCGGCGCTCGGCCGCATAATGCGCCACGAAATGGTCGACCAGCGACGGAATGTCCTCGCGTCGCTCGGTCAGCGGCGGGATCGCCACGGGCACGACGTTGAGCCGGTAGAACAGGTCCTCGCGGAAGCGTCCCTCGGCGATCTCGGCCATCAGGTCGCGCGCGGTGGCGGAGACGACGCGGACGTCCACCTTCACCTGCCGCTGTCCGCCGACGCGGTTGAATTTCTGCTCGGTCAGCACGCGCAGGATGCGACCCTGCGTCGCCATCGGCATATCGGCGATCTCGTCCAGGAACAGCGTGCCGCCATGGGCCTGCTCGAGCAGCCCGGGATGGACCAGGTCGCCGTCCTCGACGCCGAAAAGCTCCTCCTCAACGCGCTCGGGCGTCATCCGCGCGGCGCTCACGATCACGAACGGGCCGGCGGCGCGATTGCTCCACTCGTGCAGCAGGCGCGCGGCCACCTCCTTGCCCGTGCCCGGGCCACCGGTGATCATCACCCGGCTGCCGGTCGCGGCCACGCGCTTCAGCGTCGCGCGCACGCCGTTGATCGATCCGGAGGTGCCGGTCAGGTCGGTCTCGCGCCCCACGCTCGCGCGCAGCGACGCCACCTCGCGCCGCAGCCGTTCGGTTTCGGTCGCGCGCTCGACCAGTAGCAGCAGCCGCTCGGCCTCGAACGGCTTCTCAATGAAATCGCTCGCCCCGCGCCGGATCGCCGCCACCGCGGTGTCGAGATTGCCATGGCCCGAGATCACCAGCACGGGGATCGAGGAATCGCGCCGCTTGATCTCGTCGAGCAGCTCCAGCCCGTCGAGCCGCGAGCCCTGCAGCCACACGTCGAGCAGCACCAGGCTCGGCCGCCGCTCTGCGATCGCCTCGAGCGCCGAATCACTGTCGGCGGCGCCGCGCGTCTCATAGCCCTCGTCCTCAAGCACGCCCGCGACCAGCTCGCGAATGTCGCGCTCGTCATCGACGACCAGAATGTCCAAGCTCATACGCCTTACCCGTTCTTGCTTCTTGTGAGACCGGCGGGCACCGCGCCGCCGGGTTCGTCGCCGCCATTCTCCCCGCCGGTGCCGGCCATGCGCTCCAGCGTTGCGGTGTCGAAGCACAGCGTGACGCGTGTGCCGCCGCCCGGGCGGTCGGCAAAGCTCATCGTCCCGAAATGCTCCTCGACGATCTTCTTGACGATCGCGAGGCCAAGGCCGGTGCCGCGGCTGCGCGTCGTCATATAGGGCTCGACAATGCGCTCGCGCTCCGCAGGCAGGCCGATGCCGTTGTCGTCCACATCGATCAGCAGTTGACCCGGCTCGCCGGTCCGGATCGCCATCGCCACCTCGCCGGGCACGCCGTCCTCGCGGGCCTCGACCGCCTCGGTTGCGTTCTTGACCAGGTTGGTCAGCGCCTGCCCCAGCTGGCGGCGATCACACACCAGCGGCGGCACCGGATCGGGGTGAGTCATGGTGAAGCGGATCTCGGGCTTCGCCACCTCGTGCAGGAACATCGTCTGCCGTGCGATGTCGAGCAGCGATTCCTCGCGGAAGATCGGCTTGGGCATCCGCGCGAAGGACGAGAATTCATCGACCATCCGGCGCAGGTCGCCCACCTGCCGCACGATCGTGTCGGTCAGCTTGGCAAAGGTCCCGTCCTCGGCATCGACCTGCTTGCCATAGCGCCGCTGGAGCCGCTCGGCCGCCAGCTGGATCGGGGTGAGCGGGTTCTTGATCTCATGCGCGATGCGGCGCGCCACGTCGGACCAGGCAGCGCGGCGCTGGTCGAGCAGCTGCTGAGTGATGTCGTCAAAGGTCAGCACCTGCCCGCCCTCGTCGCGGGTGATCTTGACCGCCAGCGTCCGCGCCTCGCCGCCAGTGGCGAGCTGGACGATGTCCTCGCGCGCTTCGCCCTCCAGCAGGCGGTCGAGCTCGGGTGCGATCTCGGCCAGCAGCCGCCCAACCGGCGCCTCACCCGGATTGAGCAGCGCCATCGCCGAACTGTTGATCAGGCGAATGCGCCGGCCCGCGTCGATCGATACCACGCCCGCCGTGACCCCTGACATCACGGCCTCGATCAGCGCGCGGCGGCTTTCGGACTCGGCATTGGCAGCGACCAGCGCATTGGTCTGTTCCTGCAGCCGATCGGTCATCCGGTTGAATGCGGTGCCGAGGATGCCGATTTCGTCTTGTGCCTTAGATGTCGGAACGCGAGTGGTAAGATCGCCCTCGGCGACGTCCCGCGCCGCCTTCACGAGGTCGCCCACCGGCCGTACAAGCCGATCGGCGATCTGGAGGGCAACCCACACCGCGAGGCCCACGATCAACAGCGACAACACCAGCAGGGCAATATTGAACTGAAGCTGTAGCGATCGCGACCGCTCCGTTAGCGAGGTGAAGTCTCGCACCACCGCCTCTGCCCGGTTCTTGCGGCCGAGCAGTACCCGATCCACACGCGCGACATAGAGATAGGTGTCGGGCGCTTGTGGAAAACCGATCAATGCGCGCACTCGATCGCCCGCGGCCTCGACTACGGCTCCCTTCTCTCCAGCCTTGATCTTGCGCAGCGCATCACCGCTGATCTGCTGCTCGATGAGCGCTTCATACGGGTTAAGGATGATCAGAGTCTGGAATTCGCCTGACGGCATTTGCCGCACGATCGCCGATTCGGACAGCTCACGCAGCTGAGTCTGGTCAGCGAAATACCGTACAAACCGTGGGTCATCTACCGGCACTTCTGCAAGTGCATTGGCGAGATCCATTGCCATCTTTTCAGTATTGCTTTGAACGCGATATTTAAGGTCGTCGATACTGCCTTGCGCAACCGCCGAAGCATTTTCCAGCATCGACCGCGCGCGGTCCGAATACCAGAACTCGACGCCATATTGGAACAGCAGCGAAGCCACGATCGAAACGAAGATCGTCGGCACGCTCGCCAGGATCGAAAAGATCGCCACCAGCCGCACATGCAGCCGCGCACGCCCGCCCAGCGGCGATCGCGCCGCGCGCCGCATCGCGATACGGCGGCCGATCAGCACGATCAGCGCGACCAGCGGAACAAGGTTCGCCACCAGCAACAGCGCGACCAGCGGCGGGGTCAGCAGGCGTTGCGAGCCGGTATTGCCGCTGATCACCAGATAGGTGGTCAGCATCATGCCGACGGCGATCCCGAACACGATCAGCTCGAGGATGGGCGTGACCGAAAAGCGCCGCGCGGTCGGTAAAGTCTCTGCAATCGGCTCGGCGACGGCGGTCATCGTTGCATGGCTACAACAGCGCCGTTGCGATTGGAACACACGAATTCAGTGAATGTTTATGGCGCACCGCCCCGCTCACCCGCCGCAAGGCCCTCTTGCGCCGTGCTCACCGACCGCAGGAATAGCGATCATTGTGGCTTTTGCGCCATCGTCTTGATGATGTTTCGGAACGCAGCGATATCGACCGCCGTCATTCGAATAGCGGTGAATTGGGAGCCGTCCGCATATCTCACTGTCGCACTCCCGTCGCTGTTGCCAGTGATGCTTACAGCTCGAGCGCCATTAGCGCTGAAAGGCGGCGGAAGATCGGCATTTTGAGCATGAGCGACGTTGGCGATAAGCAGCACAAAGGCGCCTAGCAATAATTTACGGGACATTGTCTGCTCCACTGATGAGATACGCAGCATGCTCTGTCCGTCAGAGGGTTTCAAGGTCTCGGATCATCCTGCCGCGCGCCGCCGACATCGATCCCCAGCGTGTCGAGCCGCTTGCGCAGCGTGTTGCGGTTGATCCCCAGCGCCCGCGCCGCGCGCAGCTGGTTCTGGCCGTGGCGTGCCAGCATCGCCTCGATCAGCGGGCGCTCGACCTCGCCGATGATTCGATCATAGAGCGTGCCGTCCTCCAGCACCTTGGGTTCCTCGACCGCAATCCGCTGGAGCCGGGCGAGCACCGCCGCCTCGATCCCCTCGTCACGCGCTGCCGGGAGCAGGCTCGCCCCCTCCCCCAGCATCGTCCGCACCGCCGCCGCGTCGATCCACTCGTCGCGGTGCAGCGCGGCCATGCGCCGCATGAGGTTCTCCAGCTCGCGCACATTGCCCGGCCAGTCATGCGCCTCGAGCGTCGCGATCGCGTCGTCGCCGATCGCCTTGCGCGGCAGCCCGTCCTCCACCGCGCGGTCGAGGAAATGCCGTGCCAGCAGCTTGATGTCCTGCCGTCGCTCGCGAAGGGCGGGCAGCGCCACCGGCACCACGTTGAGCCGGTAGAACAGGTCCTCGCGGAATTGCCCCGCCACCACCTGGCCCATCAGATCTTTGTTGGTCGCCGCGACGATGCGCACGTCCGCGCGGATCGCGCGCGCGCCGCCCACCGTGGTGAACTCGCCCGATTGCAGCACGCGCAGCAGCCGCGTCTGGGCCTCCATCGGCATGTCGCCGATCTCATCGAGGAACAGCGTGCCGCCCGACGCCTGCTCGAACTTGCCCGCCACTCGCGCCGCCGCGCCGGTGAAGGCGCCCTTCTCGTGCCCGAACAGCTCGGCCTCGATCAGCTCGCGCGGGATCGCCGCCATGTTGAGTGCGACGAACGGCGCCCGCCGCCGCGGACCCAGGTCGTGGATCGCCTGCGCGACCAGCTCCTTGCCCGTCCCGCTCTCGCCGGTGATCAGCACGGTGAGCTCGTTCGAGACGACCCGCGCGATCACGCGATACACTTCCTGCATCGCCGGCGATCGGCCGATCAGCGCGACGCTATGGTCCTCGCTCGCCGCGACATCGTCGACCAGCCGCCGCCCACGCGCCAGCGCGCTCGCCACCGTCGTCGTCAGCGCATCGAGATCGAAGGGCTTGGGCAGATAGTCGAACGCCCCCGCCTCGGTCGCGCGCACCGCGGTCGCCAGCGTGTTCTGCGCCGAGAGAACGATGACCGGCAGGTCGGGATATTCCCCGGTCAGCGTCGCGACGAAATCGAGCCCGTTGCCGTCGGGCAGCACCACGTCGGTCACCACCACGTCGGGAATCGCGCTGCGCATCTCGCGCTTGAGCTCGCCGAGCGACGCCGCCGCGGTCACGCGATGCCCCGCGCGGCGCAGCGCCTGCGTCACCACGGTGCGGATCGCGGCGTCATCGTCGCAGATCAGGATCGATCCGGTGACGGTCATTGGAATCTCCCGATCCTCCCCCTGGCGGGGGAGGATAGAATGGCCCGTCGGTCCCCGACCATCACCCGTCGGCCCTCGGCAAATTGACGCGGAACACCGTCATCTCCGGATCCCCCGCCCGCGCATATTCGACCACCCCGCCCATGTCGCGGACCAGCTTCTCGACCAGCGGCAGCCCCAGCCCCTTGCCCTCGGGCTTGCCCGACACGAACGGCTCGAACAGATGGCTCGCGATGTCCGCCGGCGCACCCGGCCCGTTGTCGCTCACCGAGAATTCGATCGGCAACCACCGCCGCGGCTGATCCGGCCCCGGCCGCATCGCGACGCCATGGCGATACTGCGTCACCAGCACGATCTTCGGATCGGGCGTGTCCTTTAGCGCCTCGGCAGCGTTCTTGAGCAGGTTCATCGCCACCTGCTGGAACGCGTCCTTGTCCATCATCACCGGCGGCAGCGAGGGGTCGAACCGCTCCTCGATCGTGATCCCGCGCGCGAACCCCGCCAGCGCCACGCGCCGCGCATGGTCGAGCAGCGGATAGATGTTGTGCGGCGCCAGCTTGGGTGGACGGGTGTCGGTGAAGTCCTGCATCCGGTCGATCAGCGCCGCAATGCGGTCGACCTCGGTGGTGATCAACTGGGTGAGCTCGGCCCGGCTCTCCCCATCATTGACCCCGTCATCGTCCGCGAGCAACTGCGCCGCCCCGCGGATGCCCGACAGCGGGTTCTTGATCTCGTGCGCCAGCATCGCCGCCGCACCGATCGCCGCCCGCGCGCCCGCGCTGCGGTCTGCCCCGACCGACAACCGGCGTGATGTCGGCGCCTGATGCAGCGTCACGATCCGCCAGCCGGGATGCTCGGTGATCGGCTGCTCGATGAAGTCGACGCGCGTGCGCGGGCTGCGCGTTGGCTCGATCTCCACATCGAACGCGGCGAAGCCATGCCCGTCGCGCCGGCCGGCATAGCCCTCAGGCGGCGTCACGATCCGGTCGAGCCGCTGCCCCAGCATCGCCTTCTCGCTATGGTTGAGCAGATGCTCGCACGCCATGTTGGCGCGCACCACCCGGTCCTGCGGGTCGAGCACCAGCGCCGCCACCGGAAGGCCGCCGAAGATCTCGGTCAGGTCGGGCTCGCCGGGCTGCGGCGGCGGCCTCAGGCCGCTTCGCGCGATGGCCATTGTTCGCGAAACGGCGCGTAGAAGTCGTCGAGCATCGCCAGCACCGTCGCCGCCTTCGGCTCCTGATTCACCTTGTTGCGGAACTCGGCCGATCCGGGCAGCCCCTTGGTGTACCAGCCGATATGCTTGCGCATCAGGTTGACGCCGGTCATCTCGCCATAATGGTCGAGCATCATCGCGTAATGCTCTGCAATCAGGGCATATTGCTCGTCGATGCCCGGGTCGGGCCGCTCGCCCTTTCCGCTCAGCGCATCCATCACCTGCCGCAGCAGCCACGGCTTGCCATAGGCGCCGCGCCCGATCATCACCCCGTCCGCGCCGGATTGCTCCAGTGCCATGCGCGCATCGTCGGGCGAGCAGATGTCGCCATTGACGATCACCGGGATCGACACCGCGTCCTTGACCTTGCGGACGAACGCCCAGTCGGCGCTGCCCTTGTACATCTGGTTGCGCGTGCGGCCATGGACCGTGATCATCTTCGCCCCGATATCCTCGGCGATACGCGCCAGCTCGGGCGCATTCAGGCTGTCATGGCACCAGCCCATGCGCATCTTGACCGTCACCGGCACCTTGACCGCCTTGACGCACGCCTCGATCAGCTGCGCGGCCAGCTCGGGCACGCGCATCAGCGCCGATCCGGCGTCGCCATTGGTCACCTTGCGCACCGGGCAGCCCATGTTGATGTCGATGATCGCCGCCCCGCGATCCTCGTTGAGCTTGGCCGCCTCGCCCATCTCATAGGGCGTGCAGCCCACGAGTTGCATCGACACCGGCTCCTCGATCGGGTCCCATGCCGCCTTCTGGATCGATTGGCGCGTCTCGCGGATCGCCGCCTGGCTCGCGATCATCTCGGTGACGTTGAGCCCCGAGCCGTAACGGCGCACGAGCCGGCGGAACGGCAGGTCGGTGACCCCCGTCATCGGCGCGAGCAGCACCGGCGTCTCGACCGTCACCGGGCCGATCTGGATGGGCTTCAACATCGTCATCAGTGCCTGAAAAATAGGCAGCGGCCTCTACAGGTGCAACAAGGGAGATGCAAGCGGCCGGAATGCCCTAGCGCAGATGCGGCAGCCGCCACTCGCCGATCAGCGCAGCGGTGCGCAGCGCGAAGATCGTGATGCCGGCGATCGGCTCGGCGATGTCCTGGCGAATCCCGAACCGCTTGACCATCAGGACGAGCATTATCGCCCCGGCCACCGCGGCGGTGGCATAGAAATTCTCGTGCAGGACCGAAGGGACGCGAGCCGTGAGCACGTCGCGGAGCATGCCGCCGCCGCATCCATTGACGGTGGCGATGACCACCACGGCGGCGCCATTGAGCTTGTAGTCGAGCGACTTGCGCGCGCCCGCAGTCGCGGCAAGGGCCAGGCCGACCGCCTCGAAGACATCGACCGCGAGCGGCGGCGTGAAGCTGCCCACCGGCCCCAGGATCAACGAGGCGGCGATAACGCCCAGCGTCGCCGCCACCGCCAATGCCGCATAGCGCCAGTCACGGAAGGGAGCGGGCGGATGCTCGCCGAGCAGGAGATCGCGGATGACCGCCCCGCCGACCGATCCGACGAACGCCAGCACGAGGATGCCGAACAGGTCGAAGTCCGCCTGAACCCCCGTCAGCGCGCATTCCGTCGCCAGCACGAACGTCGCCGCCAGGTCGACGCCATCCAGCACCTTGTCGCGGACGCGGCTGGTGGCGGAATCGGCGACCGTCATCGTGGCGCCGGTCCGTTGCGATCGCCTGATCCGGGTTCATTGATTTGCGCCATATCCGCCTTCAACATGCCGCGTGCGTTGCAGTCCAAGCTAACCCGGTGCGCAAGCTGCGCAAGGCTCTAACAACTTTCCTACACGCACCCACAGCGCTAGGCAGACCGGATGCAATCCCGGCTTCTCCCTCCCTATCTTTCGCGCCCCGTCGCGCGTGCGGTGCGCTGCCGGCGCGCGGTTGCCGCCTCGTCACGCGAAACCGGTGCGTCACTGGCGCGTCACTGTCGCGCAACGGTCGCCCATCCGTTCGAATGTGTCGCCTCGGTGTCGCGTCGCCGTCGCGTGGTCGTCGCCCGATGACAACCGCCGCTCTCATTGTCGCCGCCGGAAATGGCGTCCGCGCAGGCGGAACGGTCGCCAAGCAGTTCGCCCAGCTTTGCGGAAAACCTATGCTCTCGCATAGCTTTAGCGCGCTGTCCTCTCACCCTGCCGTTACCGAAATCACTCTCGTCATCGGCGAAGGCCAGCAGGACCAGGCTCGCGAGAAACTCGGCGATTCCGTCAACTTCGTGAATCTGGTGACCGGGGGTGCTGAACGCCGCGACTCCGTCCGCGCCGGACTCGAGGCGCTCGAAGGAAAGGGCGTCACCCGCGTCCTGATCCATGACGCCGCCCGCCCCTTTGTCCCCGCGGCGGTGATCGACGCGTTGCTGGAAGCGTTGGACCAGGCCCCCGGCGCAATCCCAGCCCTCCCGGTCGCCGACACGCTGGCGAAGGGCACGGAATTCCTTGGCGATAACGTCGCCCGCGCCAACCTCAACCGCATCCAGACGCCCCAGGCTTTCCACTTCGACGCCATCCTCGCCGCCCATCGCGCCTGGCCCGCGGACGAGGAAGCCACCGACGACGCCCAGATGCTCCGCCGCATGGGCCAGGATGTCCTGCTGGTCCCCGGAGACCCCATGCTCGAGAAGATCACCCACCCGCAGGACTTCGCAGCCGCCGAGGCGCGCCATGCCGCCACGCTGATCTCGCGCAGCGCCACCGGCTTCGACGTCCATCGCTTCGAGACAGGCCAGGAACTCTGGCTCGGCGGCATCCGCATTCCCCACGACAAGGGCCTGTCGGGCCACAGCGACGCCGATGTCGCGCTCCATGCGATCACCGATGCGTTGCTCGGCACGATCGGCGCGGGCGATATCGGCATGCACTTCCCGCCGAGCGACCCCAAATGGCGCGGCGCCGCCTCCGCGCAGTTTCTCGAGCACGCCGCCAAGCTAGTGCGCGAGCAGGGCGGGATCATTGACTTCATAGACCTCACCCTGATCTGCGAGGCGCCCAAGATCGGCCCGCATCGTGAGGCGATCCGTGCCAGCATCGCCGCGCTCTTGAGCCTGCCCCTCTCGGGGGTCAGCCTCAAGGCGACCACCACCGAACGCCTCGGCTTCACCGGCCGGGGCGAGGGCATGGCCGCACAGGCCATCGCCACGGTCCGTTTGCCGGAGTAACCCTATGTGTATCCCCCGTCTCGTCGCCACGGCCTTGCTCTGGGCTGGCCTCGCCGCGTCCTCGGCCGCCTCGGCCCAGTCCGCCCGGCCCTGCCTGACGGGCAATGAGGCCGAAGCGCTGTTCCAGGTGATGCTGCCCGACATGATCCGCGAGATGGGCCGGGTCTGCTCCACGCTTCCGCCACAGAGCTTTCTGCGCCAGCCCAGCGCCGCCTTCACGGCGCGGATCAACGCCGGGGTCGCGCCAGCGATGCCCGCGGCGCAGGCCGGCATCCGCAAGTTGCTCGGGCCCGAGGGACAATTCATCGCCGATTCGCAGTTTGCGATCCCTGCGGTGCGCGCGATCGTCGCCCCGGCGATCGCGCAGGAGGTGAAGCCCGCCGACTGCCCCGGCCTCGACAAGATCGTCGCCAATCTCGCCCCGCTGCCCCCGCGGAACCTCGCTGCGGTTTTCGCGGCATTGCTCCAACTCAGTCAGAACGACGAAAAGCGCGCGCCAAGGCTGCCGATATGCCCTATGGGCCGCCCGCGATGATGGATACGATTCTTCCCAACCAGCTTGTCGAGGCCGCTCGCAAAGTGGTCGATGCGAACCGTGCGGCGGGCCGTACGGTGGCAGTGGCCGAAAGCTGCACCGGCGGCCTGGTCTGCGCCGCGATCACTGAGATTCCGGGGTCCTCCGAAGTGCTGACCGGCGGCTTCGTGACCTATTCGAACGAGGCCAAGATGGCCGAGCTCAAGGTCAGTCGCGACGTGCTGGAGACCTTCGGCGCGGTGTCGATCGCGACGGCGTGGAGCATGGCGCAGGGCGCGCTCGAAGAGAGCGGTGCGGATGTCGCGGTGGCGATCACCGGCATCGCCGGCCCCGGCGGCGGGAGCGACAAGAAGCCGGTCGGCCATGTCGTCTTCGCCCGCGCCGAGAAGGATGCCGATCCCGATGTGGTGGTGGCCGATACCCGCGAGTTCGGCGACCTCGGCCGCGGCGGCGTGCGGCTTCAGGCCGCGCTGTGCGCGCTCGAGTTGCTGCTGCCGGGCGAGCCGGCCGCGCCCGCCGAGGAATCGCCGTAGAGCTTGGCGGCGCGTTCCTCGAACGCGTTGATCATCATCCGCAGCGCGCGGTCGAACACCTGCCCCGCCAGCATCTCGAACACGCGGCTCTTGAAGGTGAAGTCCACCTCGAAATCGACCAGGCACCCGCCCTCGCCGTCCGGCCGGAACTTCCAGTCGTTGTGCAGGTGCTTCAATGGCCCTTCGAGATAGTCGACCCGGATATGCCCAGGCCGCTGCTTCTCGACCCGGCTGCTGAACGTCTCGCGCAGGCCCTTGAAGCCGACGATCAGGTCCGCGATCATCTCGGTCTCGCTGTTCGACCGCACCCGCACTGCGCTGACCCAGGGCAGGAATTCGCCATAGCGCCCGACATCAGCGACCAGGTCGAACATCTGCTCCGGCGAATAGGGCAGCCGCCGGGTCTCGTTGTGCCGCGGCATCAGGCCGGGACCGCCGCCTTTGCGAGCTTGGCGTCGCGCGCCGCCTTCATCTTCGCGAAGTCGTCGCCGGCATGGTAGCTCGACCGCGTCAGCGGCGACGAGGCGACGAGCAGGAAGCCCTTGGCCCGGGCGATCGCGGCATAGGCGTCGAACGCCTGCGGCGTCACGAAATCCTGCACCTTGGCATGGCGCGGCGTCGGCTGGAGATACTGGCCCATCGTCAGGAAATCGATGTCGGCGCTGCGCATGTCGTCCATCACCTGATGGACCTCGAGCCGCTCCTCGCCCAGCCCCAGCATTACCCCTGACTTAGTGAAGATCGACGGATCGAGCTTCTTGACCGTCTCCAGCAGCCGGATCGAGGCATAGTAGCGCGCGCCCGGGCGGATCGTCGGGTACAGCCTCGGCACCGTCTCGAGATTGTGGTTGTACACGTCGGGCCGCGCCGTGACGATCATCTCGATCGCCGCCTCGTGCTTGTTGCGGAAGTCCGGCGTCAGGATCTCGATCGTGGTCGTCGGGCTCGCCTTGCGGATCGCCTCGATCACCTTGACGAACTGCTTCGCCCCGCCGTCGGGCAAGTCGTCGCGGTCGACCGAGGTGATGACGATATGCTCCAGCCCCATCTGCACCGCGGCGTCCGCGACATTCTGCGGCTCCATCGGATCGACCATCCGCGGCATGCCGGTCTTGACGTTGCAGAAGGCGCAGGCGCGTGTGCACGTGTCGCCCAGGATCATCACCGTCGCGTGCTTCTTGCTCCAGCACTCGCCGATGTTCGGGCAGGCCGCTTCCTCGCACACGGTGGTCAGACTCTTGGCGCGCATCAGCGCGCGCGTCGCCGCAAAGCCGGCCGAGGTCGGCGCCTTGACGCGGATCCAGTCGGGCTTGCGCTGGCGTTCAGGACGGGCTTCGGGGATCGGGGCCATTTCGCTCATGGCGCGCAGATAGCGATCCCTTGACCGGCTTGCCAGCCCCCACGGCCTGCGCCATTGGGGGCGCCATGACTCACAGGCATTTCTCCGATCTCGTCGCCGGCTATCATCGGTTCCGCGCGGAGGATTGGCCGCGCGAGCATGCGCGCTGGGCGGAACTGAGTCGCGGTCAGAGCCCGAAGGTGATGGTGATCGCCTGCTCCGACAGCCGAGTCGACCCCGCCACGATCTTCGGCACGCATCCGGGCGAGGTGTTCGTGGTGCGCAACATCGCCAACCTCGTGCCCCCGTTCGAGCTGGGCGGCGGCCGCCACGGCGTCAGCGCTGCGCTGGAGTTCGCGGTGACCCAGCTCGAGGTCGAGGAGATCGTGGTGATGGGCCATGGCGCGTGCGGCGGCGTCCATGCCGCCTTCTCGCACCGGTTCGCAGGCGCGCGCCCGGGCGAAGGCGGCTTCATCGCGCACTGGGTCGACCTGCTCGACGCGGCACGCGATCGCATCGTGAAGGAGCACGGCCACGGGCCCGAGGCGATCCACGCGCTGGAGCTGGAAACCGTCCGCGTCTCGATCGCCAATTTGCGCACCTTCCCCTGCATCCCCGAGCGCGAGGCGAAGGGGCTTCTCACCATCCACGGCGCCTATTTCGCGATCGCGGACGGGGTACTGCACGTCATGGACGAAAGCGGGCAGTTCACCCCGGCCTGAGGGAACATGGCTGCTCCAGGTCCATTGAAGGACCGAGGAGACAGAACATGGACATCAACCGCACCGATAGCGCCACCAGCGATGCCGATCTGATCGAGGAAGAGGACACCTTCCCCGAAGCGCAGGGCAGCGCCGGCGGCAATCTCGCCCGCGATGTTGCTACCGAGACCGAGCGGAAGCGCGTGCGCGACCCCGAAGCGCGAGGCGATGCGAGCAAGCAGAAGGATATCGACAACAACACCGCGGTGAAGCCGGCGCGCGCCGCCGAGCACAATTCCGGCTAGGCATTCTCTGCGAGCGCGGCGCGCGCCATCTTCTCGAATTCCGGATCGAGCGCCGGCGGCTCCATCGGCACCTTCGCTTCAAGCTGATCGGCGATCGCCGTCAGCGCAGCGATGCGCGCTGCCTTGCGGCTGTTGCCATCGATCACCGTCCACGGCGCCGCCTTGGTGCTCGTCCGGTCGAACATCCCCTCGATCGCTTCGAGATACTCAGCGCGTTTCGCCCGGTTGCGATAATCGTCCGGCCCGGTCTTCCAGCGCTTCCACGGATCGTCGAGCCGCTCGAGCAGCTCCTTGTCCTGCTTTTCCTTGGTGATGTGGACGAACAGCTTCACGATGGTCGCGCCGGCCTCGATCTGCTGCGCCTCGAAATCGTTGATCTCGTCATAGCCGCGCTTCCATTCGGCCTTGCTGGCATAGCCTTCCACGCGCTCGACGAGCACGCGGCCGTACCAGCTGCGGTCGAAGATCGCGATGTGCCCCTTGGCGGGCAGCTGCTTCCAGAAGCGCCACAGGAAATGATGTGCCAGCTCGTCCTCGCTCGGTGCGCCGATCGGCATCACGGCGAAGAAGCGCGGATCCCATTGCGCCTTCAGCCGCTTGATGATCCCGCCCTTTCCGGCTGCGTCCCATCCTTCGAGCACCAGGATCGCGGGCCTCTTGTGCACGATATGCGCGACCTGGATATGCTCCAGCCGCCGCTGCACCGCGGCCAGCGCCGCATCATAATCCCCGGCGAACTTGTCGCCGCGCTCATAGTCGCTGAGGTCGATTTTCATGGGATGCAGCCTAACACCCTCGAAAGCGCGCCGAAATGCCCTGCATTTGCGCCTGAGCGGCCTTCGCAGCCGCCCCGTCCCTGAATTATGACAGCCGGGTGCGCGGCGTTCGCGCACGGGTATGCGGGATCAAGTGAATATGGCGGCGCAGCGTTTGGTGATCGAGGGGCGCGTGCAGCGCGTGGGCTATCGCGATTGGGCAGTGCGCACCGCGCGCCAGCTGGGCGTGATCGGATGGGTCCGCAACCTGCAGGACGGCCGGGTCGAGATTCTGGCGGATGGCGAGGACATGGCGCTCGACACCTTTGTCGACCGCTGCCGGGAAGGGCCGGTGATGGCCAATGTCCTGCGGGTCGATGCCATGCCGGCAGAGGCGGGCAACGTAAAGGGGTTCACCAAGCGGTTCACCGCCTGACGGCTAATCCTCCACCAGCTTCAGCAGCCGGCGCTCGACCGGCGCGAGCACCGGGCCGAGCTCATGCCCGCGCTTCAGGACTGCGCCCGCTTCGTTGACCAGCGCCCACATGCCCTGCCGGTTGCGCAGCGCGGGCCGCTTCTCGACGCGGATCTCGGGACGTTCGGCCGAGCGACGGAAGGCGGCGAAGATCGCGGCGTCGCGGCCGAGCTGGATCGCATAGTCGCGCCAATGGCCCGCAGCGACCATCCGGCCATAAAGATCGAGAATACGGGTCAACTCGGCGCGCTCGAACCCGATCTGCAGCGGCGCTCTGAGCGGAAACGGAGTGACGATCCCCGTCACGCCCGGTCGCGCTGCTTCCGGGTGCGGCTGGCAGTGTCGCGCTCCGCCAGCAGTTCATCGAGCCGCTTGCGCATCCCTTCCAGCTCGCAGCGCATGATCTCCAGCTTCTGCGTCGCCGGATCGAACATCTCGCTGCACGGCGTGCCGTAGGGGATGAAGTCCTTCTGCCACTTGTCCGCCTCGACCAGCGTCGCCTTGGCCGGGATGCCGACCATCACCGCGCCTTCGGGCACGTCCTTGGTGACGACGGCGTTGGCGCCGATGCGCGCGCGCGGGCTCACCGTGATCGGACCCAGCACCTGCGCGCCCGAGCCGATGATCACGCCGTCCATCAATGTCGGGTGCCGCTTGCCCGCGACGCCGTTGTCGGGGCTGGTTCCCCCCAGCGTCACGCATTGATAGATGGTCACGTCGTCGCCGATCTCCGCGGTCTCGCCGATCACGACGAAGCCGTGATCAATGAAGAAGTTGCGGCCGATCTTCGCGCCCGGGTGGATGTCGATCCCCGTCAGCCAGCGCGACGTGTGATTGACGAACCGCGCCAGGAAAAACAGTTCCGCCCCGTACAGCCGGTGCGCGACGCGGTGCCAGAACACCGCCCACACCCCCGGATAGAGCAGAATTTCGGCGCGGCTCCGCGGCGCGGGGTCCCGCGCGCGAATCGAATCCAGATAGGCTCCCAGACCACGGAACATGAACAGGCCCCTTTTATCAGTAACCCGATTTAGGCATCAACCGGCGCGTTTTCCAGTTTGGCGCGTTTCCGGCTTGGCCTTACTAAACACGATGTATCTTGTAGGGATTGGGAGAGGCCGCCAAACCGGGGCGCCTGTGACTGCGTTGTGACTGCACCGAAAGGGATTTGATGTTCGAAGCGATCGACTTCCAGGCACTTCTTCCCTTTATCGCAGTCGGTTTCGCCGCGCAGATCGTCGATGGCGCGCTGGGCATGGCGTTCGGCGTCATTTCCAGCACGCTGCTGGTGAGCGTGCTCGGCGTCCCCCCGGCAACAGCGTCGGCGGGCGTGCATCTGGCCGAATGCTTCACCACCGGCGTGTCGGGCATCAGTCACGCGATCCACAAGAATGTGAACTGGAGGCTGTTCTTCCGCCTGCTGGTCCCCGGCGTGATCGGCGGCGTCACCGGCGCCTATCTGCTCACCTCGCTCGATGCCTCCGTCACGCGGCCGTTCGTGATGACCTATCTCGCCGCGATCGGCATCTATCTGCTGTGGCGCGGCATCAGCTTCCCGACCCGCCACCACAAGGAGCCCAAGATCGTCGAGCCGCTCGGCCTTGCCGGCGGCTTCCTCGATGCGGCGGGCGGCGGCGGCTGGGGGCCTGTCGTCACCAGCAACCTGCTGATCCAGGGCACGCAGCCGCGCTACACGATCGGTACGGTCAACAGCGTCGAATTCTTCCTGACCCTGTCGGTGTCGATCACCTTCATCCTTCATCTCGGCCTGTCGGCCTTTACCGAGGCGGTGGTCGGCCTGCTCGTCGGCGGCGTACTTGCGGCACCCTTCGGCGCCCTGCTCGCCAAGCGCGTGCCGACCAAGACCCTGCTGATCCTCGTCGGCATCGTGCTGACCATCACCAGCAGCTACAGCGTCTATAACGCGCTGACTTGATCGTTCGATAAGTTTTTCCCGTTTGAGTGATTGTCTCGATCAATCCAAGCGAGACTTCCTGTTTCATCTCCGGTGCAGTGCAACCTATATGCGGCGTCGCACAAGCTGCATTGCATCAAACGGAGAAATCAGAACATGGCCCTCATCGGAAGCTCGCTCAAGCCGTTCACCGCGACTGCCTTCAAGGAAGGCAAGTTCGTCGATGTCACCGACGCCGACGTGCGCGGCAAGTGGGCAGTCTTCTTCTTCTATCCGGCCGACTTCACCTTCGTCTGCCCGACCGAGCTCGAGGACCTCGCCGACGTCTATCCCACGCTGCAGAAGATGGGCGTCGAGGTGTATTCGGTCTCGACCGACACCCATTTCAGCCACAAGGCCTGGCACGACACCTCGCCCGCGATCGGCAAGATCAACTATTACATGCTGGGCGACCAGAACCACACGCTGTCGACCAATTTCGACGTGCTGCGTGAGGGCCAGGGCCTCGCCGACCGCGGTACTTTCGTGATCGATCCCGAGGGCGTGATCCAGATCGTCGAGATCACCAGCGAGGGCGTCGGCCGCAACGCGCAGGAACTGCTGCGCAAGATCAAGGCGGCACAGTATGTTGCAGCGCACCCGGGCGAAGTCTGCCCGGCGAAGTGGGAAGAGGGTGAAGAGACCCTCGCCCCGTCGCTCGACCTTGTCGGCAAGATCTAAGCCGAAGATCTAAGCGCCCGCTCCCCTCTCCCCCTGTAGCGGGCGCCAAAGCGGCCCGGGGCTGACTTCCCGTAGCCCCGGGCCGTATTGTTTCCAGTTTCAGGAGTTTCCGATGCTCGACGCACATTTGAAGCAGCAGCTCGAAGGCTATCTTGTGCATATCCGCGAGTCCGTTGAGCTGGTCGCCAGCCTGGGCGACGACGCCAAGTCGCGCGAGCTCGAAACCCTGCTCACCGAGATCGCCGAGCTTTCCGGCAAGATCACGCTCGTCCGCCATGAAGACAAGCGCAAGCCCAGCTTCATGATCCGCCGTGCCGGCACCGATATCGGCGTCCGCTTCGCCGGCATCCCGATGGGGCATGAATTCACGTCGCTAGTGCTCGCCTTGCTCCAAGTCGGCGGCCACCCGTCCAAGGCGGCGCAGGACGTGATCGAGCAAGTGAAAGGCCTCGAGGGAGAGCTGCATTTCGAGACCTATTTCTCGCTCTCCTGCCAGAATTGCCCCGACGTGGTGCAGGCGCTCAACCTGATGGCCGTGCTCAACCCCAGGATCAGCCACGTCGCGATCGACGGCGCGCTGTTCAAGGACGAGGTCGATGCGCGGCAGGTGCTTGCTGTTCCGACCGTGTTCCTCAACGGCGAGCCGTTCGGTTCGGGCCGGATGGAGCTTGAGCAGATCGTCGCCAAGCTTGATAGCGGCGCCGACGCCAAGGCCGCGGCCAAGCTGGAAGCCAAGGAGCCTTATGACGTGCTCGTCGTCGGGGGCGGGCCTGCCGGTGCGGCCGCGGCGATCTACACCGCGCGCAAGGGGCTGCGCGTCGGCGTAGCTGCCGAGCGTTTCGGCGGCCAGGTGCTCGACACGATGGGCATCGAGAACTTCATCTCGGTCCCCTACACCGAAGGCCCCAAGCTCGCCGCGCAGCTCGAGAGCCACGTCAAGGAAAACGACGTCGACATCATGAACCTCCAGCGCGCCGAAAAGCTGATCCCGTCGCGCGTCCAAGGTGGGCTGCATGAAGTGGTGCTGGCCAATGGCGCGAAGCTCAAGGCCAAGACGGTCATTCTCTCCACCGGCGCGCGCTGGCGGCAGATGGGCATCCCGGGCGAGGACGAGTATCGCAACAAGGGCGTGGCCTATTGCCCGCACTGCGACGGCCCGTTGTTCAAGGGCAAGCGAGTCGCGGTGATCGGTGGCGGCAACTCGGGCGTGGAGGCCGCCATCGACTTGGCCGGCATCGTCGCGCACGTCACGCTGATCGAATATGACAGCCAGCTGCGCGCCGATGCCGTGCTCCAGCGCAAGCTCGGCAGCCTGCCCAACGTCAAGGTCATCACCTCGGCGCTCACCACCCGCGTCAACGGCGCCGAGAAGGTGACGGGCCTCACCTACAAGGACCGCAACTCGGGCGAGGAGCATGACATCGAGCTGGAGGGCATCTTCGTCCAGATCGGCCTGGTGCCCAACACCGAATGGCTCAAGGACGCGATCGCCCTCACCCCGCGCGGCGAGATCGAGATCGACGCGCGCGGCGAGACCAGCCAGCCCGGTATCTTTGCCGCGGGCGACGCGACCACCGTGCCCTACAAGCAGATCGTGATCGCGATGGGCGCCGGCTCGACCGCCGCCCTCTCCGCCTTCGATTATCTCATCCGCCTGCCCGCGGAGGAAACGCAGGCCGCTGCGGCGTAACCTATTCCTGCCCTTCAGGGGAGGTGGCATCGCGAAGCGATGACGGAGGGGCGCGCCGCGCAGACGGCGGAAATGCTTCAGCCGAATATCGCCCTCTGTGCAGCGGCCCCTCCACCACGTCCTACGGGCGCGGTCCCCCTTCCCTGAGCGAGCTCAGGGGAGGATGGTAATCATCGCCCTGGTCACTTATATCCGCGCCACCAATCGCTCGGATCGATCAATGGCGCAAACCTACCTCCCCACGCTCAAGCAGCTCCAATATCTTGTCGCGCTCAAGGACCACGGCCATTTCGGCCGCGCCGCCGAGGCGAGCTTCGTCACCCAATCCACCCTTTCCGCGGGCCTGCGCGAGCTGGAGACGCTGATCGGCGTCGTCCTGGTCGAGCGCACCCGCCGTGTCGTCCGCTTCACCCCGCTCGGCGAGCGCATCGTCGACAAGGCCCGCCGCGTGCTGCGTGAGGCCGAGGAGCTCGCCGATCTGGCGCGCGCAGCAGGCCGCCCGCTGTCGGGCGAGATGCGGATGAGCGTCATCCCCACCATCGCCCCCTTCCTGCTTCCGCGCATCCTGCCGCGCCTGCGCGCCGATTATCCCGACCTCAAGCTGTTCCTGCGCGAGGAGCCGAGCGGCGCGGCATGCGAGAGCCTCCACACCGGCCGCACCGATTGTGTGCTGCTCGCCCTCCCCTATGCCTGTGGCGATGTCGAGACCGCGCCGCTGTTCGAGGACCGCCTGTTCGTCGCCTTCCCCGAGGGCGAGTATGAGCCGGATCACGCCGCGGTCACCCCGAACGAGATCGACGAGACCCGCTTGCTCCTGCTCGAGGACGGCCATTGCCTCAAGGATCACGCCCTCGCCGCGTGCAACCGGCCCGAGCTGCGCGCCGAGGCGACGATGCTCGGCACCTCGCTCCACACGATGGTGCAGATGGTCGACAACGGCCTGGGCGTGACGATGCTGCCCGAAATGGCGCTCGATGCCGGCATCCTTGACCATACCCATGTCGCCGCGCGCCCGCTCCAGGCCGACAATCCGGCACGCCGCATCGCGCTGGTGTGGCGCAAGGCAAGCCCGCGCGAGCGGGACTTCCGCCTGCTTGCCGAGGTGCTGGCTCAGTCGGGCTTGCCCTCGGGGCCGGCCCAGCGCGCCGCGGCCTGATCGTCGCTCGCCCGCGCCGCGACCCAGCTCGCCTGCCCGTCCCGCGTCTCGCGTTTCCAGAATGGCGCCTCGGTCTTCAACCGGTCGATCAGGAAGGCACAGGCATCCAACGCCTCGCGCCGGTGCGCCGCCGCGGTCGCGACCAGCACCACGCGGTCGCCGGGCACCATCGGCCCCACGCGATGCACGATCACCGCCGAGAGCAGCTGCCAGCGCGTCATCGCCTGCTCCGCAAGGTCGCACAGCACCGCCTCGGTCATGCCGGGATAATGCTCCAGCTCCATGCCGGTCACGCCATCGTCGGCACGGACCACGCCAGTGAAGCTTGCCACGGCGCCGGCCCGGGTTTCCTCGATCCCGGCCAGCTCGCTGCCGATGTCGATCGGCGCGGGATCGACCGAAACCCGGATCATCCGCCCGTCACCGGGGGGAAGAAGGCGACTTCCAGCGCATCGCCCAGCTCGCTGTCGAGCGGAACGAAGCGCTGGTCCACCGCCGCGCGCAGCCGGGTGAGATCGGCCAGGGCCTCGGCATGGCCGGCGCTGCGGCCCTGCAGCCATTCGGCGAGATCGGCGAGCGTGCGCACGGCCTCGGGCGGCTCGACCACCTCCTCACCGGTGCCGATGCGCTCGCGGACCCAGGCGAAATAGAGCAGCCGCATCAGCTGTCCATGTGCTTGAGGCCGACGCGGAGGTAATCCCACCCCGTGATCAGCGTCAGCACGGCGGCGCCCCACAGCATCGCCAGGCTCACGTCATGCACCCAGGGCGATCCCGGCACCGCGCCTGCCAGCACCAGCCCGCCCAGCGAGGCGAGCTGAAGCGCGGTCTTCCACTTGGCCAGCGCGGAGACCGGCACCGATACCTGGATCCCGCCCAGGAACTCGCGCAGCCCGGATACCGCGATCTCGCGCAGCAGGATGATCAGCGCAGCGATCATGTGCAGATCGGCGATGATCCCCTTCGCGCACAGGATCAGGATCACCGCCGCGACCATGATCTTGTCGGCGATCGGATCGAGGAAGATGCCGAGCTTCGAGACCGTCCCGCGCGAGCGCGCGAGATAGCCGTCGAAGTAATCGGTAATCCCCATGAGGCAGTAGGTTGCGAAGGCGAGCGCATAACCGGTCTGCCAATCGCGCCACCACAGAAAGAACACCAGCAGCGGCACGGTGACGATTCGCGACAAGGTCAGGATATTGGGCAGCGTCAGCATGGTTCCGCTCTAGCACCGCATGCCGGCGCAATCATCCCCCGCGGCCATTCCCCGCTGCATGCCACCTGTTTGCCATATGACACCGATAGCGGTTGCCGCCACGCCGCCCCCGCGGCTATGCCGGGGTTCAGTTTAGACGGACGAAGGCCCGCCAACGCATGCATAACGCGCTCGGATTGCTCAAGGAGCGCCGGTTTCTCCCCCTTTTCATCACGCAGTTCCTGGGGGCTTATAACGACAATCTGTTCAAGACCGCGATGGTGCTGTTCGCGACCTACCAGATCTTCAGCGATCCGGCGGTCGAGTTCCAGTTCAACGCGCTCGCGACCGGGATCAGCCTGATCCCCTTCTTCATGCTCTCCGCGCTCGCCGGCCAGCTCGCGGATACGCACGACAAGGCTTCGATCATCCGTTGGGTGAAGACGGCGGAGATCGCGCTGATGCTGTTCGGCGGCGCCGGAATGCTGGTGGCGCAGGCGGGCTATTCGATGACCGGCCTCGGCATGATGCTGGGCGCCGTGCTGGGCCTTGGTGCGCACTCGACCTTCTTCGGCCCGATCAAATACGCGATCCTGCCCCAGCATCTGAAGGACGAGGAGGTGCTGGGCGGCACCGGCATGGTCGAGGCCGCGACCTATCTCTCGATCCTGCTCGGCACCGTCACTGCGGGCTGGGTCGCGCACGACATGCGCATCGCGGCGGCGCTGGTGCTGGTGGTCGCTCTGATCGGCTGGATCACCGGCCGCATGGTGCCCGCCGCCCCGCGCGTCGGTCCCAGGCTCAAGATCAACTTCAACCCCTTCACCTCCTCCTGGCGGCTGGTCGGCGCGACGATGCACATCCCGCGCCTGTTTCTGTCGATCTGCGCGATCAGCTTCTTCTGGACGATCGGGTCCGTGCTGATCATCATCTTCCCGCCCCTGGTGAAGAATGTGCTCACCGCCGATGCGCGCGTCTCCTCGCTGCTCGTCGCGGTATTCTCGGTCGGGGTCGCGATCGGCTCGGTGGTCATCAACGCGATGCTCAAGGGCAAGGTCTCGGCGAAGTATTCGCCGATCTCGGTCATCGCCATGGCGGTGATCGTCGTGATCTTCTCGGTCGAGGTCCGCCTCTGGGAGCCCGCCGCCGCCGGCACGCTCTATGACTTCTCCAGCTTCATCCTGCAGCGCCAGGCATGGATCGTCATCGTCACCCTCACCGCGGTCGCGATCACCGGCGGCATGTTCGTCGTCCCGCTCTACGCTTTCCTGACCACCACCGTGACCAAGGACCAGACCGCGCGCACGGTCGCGGCCAACAACATCGTCAACGCAGGTGCGATGGTGTTCGGGTCACTGTTCGTGCTCGCCCTTTCGGCGGCAGGCGTGACATCGGAGAACATGCTGCTCGTCGTGGCCGGCATGTGCCTGATCTCGGCCTGGATCGCCCAGAAGCTGCACCGCGCCTGCGATTAGGCGCGTTCCGCCTTCAGATGAAGAAGGTGTAGAAGCAGACGAAAAACGCGGCGTAGCTCAGCAGGAACAGCTTGAGGTCGCTTTCGTCCTCGCGTTTGCGCACGCTCTTGCGGACAAGCGGCAGCGCGGTGCGGAACGGATGATGTCCGCGATAGGAATCGGCGAGGGTCTGCTGGCGTTCCATGGCCAACAGTTAACGTCCCGTTTACGATTTTGTCCCGCGCCAACCGTAGTTAATCGCCGTCCGGATTCGGGACTCGGTTCAGGGGTATCGCCCATGCGCTAGGGCTGGTGCATCCCCATGCATCCAACCGCGCCCGCAACGAAAAAGGGCGCCGCATCGGGTGATGCACGCGCCCTGTTTTCTGCCCGGTTATGAACGGGATGGTGGAGCCCCAAGATCCTAATTCAGAAACCCGAGGTGTAACCAACTCAAGGAGTTGGTGGAGCCGAGGGGGATCGAACCCCTGACCTTCGCAATGCCATTGCGACGCTCTCCCAGCTGAGCTACGGCCCCATCCGTTCCGGGAAGGCGATGGCCTCTAGCAGCCATCGCGCGGTTTGCAACCGGGTTTTTTCGCTTTCCCGATTTTCCGCTTTCCGATCAGCTTTCCTCGTCGTCGTCGCCGGTGTCGACGCCCAGATCGTCGTCGCCGCCCAGATCCACGTCGTCGTCGGGCGAACCTTCGGCGTCCTCATCGACGTCCAGATCCTCGTCGCCGAGATCCGCGTCGTCCTTCTTCTTGTCGGCTTCACCCTTCACCGATTCGAAGGGCAGCGGCTGCTTCGACTTCAGGATGGGCTCCGGTTCCCAGGCAAAGCCGCAGCTGATGCAGGTGACCGGCTCGTCCTTGGTCAGGTCATAGAAGCGCGTTGCGCATTTCGGGCAGGTCCGTTTCGTGCCCCATTCCGGCTTCACCATGTGCCGCTCTTGCCTTTTCTTCGATTTTACAGGGTGACGGGGAGTTTGGTCCCCGTTTGAAGTGGCGGGCGCCTTGCCATAGCGCAAGCCCGCTGTCAAAGCCGCCGCCCATGAACGCTGCAACACCCCTCCCCCTCGCGATTTCCGCTCGTGGCCCGCTGCGCGGCACGCTCACCGTTCCCGGCGACAAGTCGATCAGCCACCGGTCGCTGATGTTTGCCGGGCTCGCCGTGGGCGAAAGCCGGATCGAGGGGCTGCTTGAGGGTGAGGACGTCCTCGCCACAGCGGCCGCGATGCGGGCGATGGGCGCGCGGGTCGAGCGCGACGGCGATGGCGTGTGGCATGTCTGGGGCGTCGGCGTCGGCGGGCTGCTCCAGCCCGAGACCGCGCTCGAGATGGGCAATTCGGGCACCTCGACGCGCCTGCTGATGGGCCTCGTCGCCAGCCATCCGATCACCGCGACCTTTACCGGCGATGCTTCGCTCTCGAAGCGCCCGATGGGGCGCGTCATCGATCCGCTATCCAGAATGGGTGCCGATTTCACCTCGAGCCCCGGCGGCCGTCTGCCGCTCACCATGCGCGGTCTGTGCCCGGCGGTGCCGATCGAATACACGCTTCCCGTCGCATCGGCGCAGGTCAAGTCGGCGGTGCTGCTCGCCGGCCTCAACACGCCGGGCATCACGCGCGTGATCGAGCCGGTGCTGACGCGCGACCATAGCGAGCGCATGCTCGCCGGTTTCGGCGCCGAGCTGACGGTCGAGCAGGCCCCGCAGGGCCGCATCATCTCGATCCGCGGCGAGGCTGAGCTCAAGCCGCAGCAGATCACCGTGCCCGGCGATCCTTCCTCCGCCGCCTTCTGGATGGTCGCCGCGTCGATCGTGCCGGGCTCGGACGTCACCATCGCTAATGTCGGCCTCAACCCCACGCGCACCGGGCTGATCGCCGCGTTGCGCATGATGGGTGCCGATATCGCGGAGGTGAGCCCGCGCACCGTGGGCGGCGAGCCGGTCGCCGACCTGCACGTCCGCCACGCGCCGCTCAAGGCGATCGAGGTGCCGCACGATCTCGCGCCCAGCATGATCGACGAATACCCCGCCCTGTTCGTCGCCGCTGCCTTTGCGGAAGGCCGCACCGTCGCGCGCGGCGCGGAGGAGCTCCGCGTCAAGGAATCGGACCGCATCGCCGCGATGGTCGCCGCGCTGCAACCTAATGGCGTCGTGCTCGAGGAGTATGAGGACGGCCTCGCCATCACCGGCACCGGTGGCGAGCTGATCGCAGGCGGCGCTCCGGTCGCCTCGAAACTCGACCATCGCATCGCGATGAGCATGGCGGTGGCTGGACTCGGCGCGAAGTCCGAATTGAGCATCGACGATGTGTCGCCGGTCGCCACCAGCTATCCCGGCTTCTTCGCGACGCTCGATTCGCTGACCGGCAGGAACGAGTCATGATCATCGCCGTCGATGGCCCCGCAGCCTCGGGAAAGGGCACCATCGCCCGCGCTCTCGCGCGGCACTATGAGCTCCCGCATCTTGACACCGGCCTGCTCTATCGCGCCGTCGCCGCAACCGTGCTGCGCGAGGAGATGAACCCCGAGAAGGAGGCCGACGCCGTAGCCGCCACCGGCTTCGACGACCTGCTGCTCGCCGACGAATGGCTCCGCACCGACGAGGTCGGCAAGGCCGCCTCGGTCGTCTCCGCGCATCCGCTGGTGCGCGCGGCGCTGCTCCAGCGCCAGAAACGCTTCGCCCAGCAGCCCGGCGGCGCGGTCCTTGACGGGCGCGATATCGGCACGGTCATCGCGCCCGACGCCGATGCCAAGCTGTTCGTCAAGGCGACGCCCACGATCCGCGCCCAGCGCCGCCATGCCGAGCTCCGCCGAAACGGCATCATGGCCAGCCTCGACAAGGTGCTCGCGGATATCCGCGCACGCGACGAACGCGATTCGAAGCGCGCTAACGCTCCCCTGGTCGCCGCGCCCGACGCCGCGGTGCTCGATACCAGCTTCCTCTCGATCGAGGCGGCGGTGCAGAAGGCGATCCAGCTGGTCGAGGCCCAGCGCACGAAGAAGGCGGCCGCCGGCTGAACGTTCAGCGCGGGGAAGGCCGCTCCCGCTGCGCCTGCGCCTTCATCGCGGCGAACAGCGTCACCGACCGAAGCGTGCGCTCGACATCGCCGCGATACGGCGCCTTGTCGGGCGTCAGCTCCAGCGCCTTGCGCAGCCATGGCAGCGCCGCACCGAGATTCCCCGTCCGCGCTTGAGCGAGCCCGTAGAAGAGCGCTGGCCCCGGGTGCTCGGGCGCCAGCACGATCCCGCGCCGGAACGCAAGGGCCGCGGCGGGCGACATGGTGCCGTCGTCCGCTTCCACCAGGGTCATCCCCAGCCAGGTCCACATCGATGGATCCTGCGGCGCGGACCGCACGCCGCCCAGCATCATCTTCGCGGCCTTGTCGGCGTCGCCGCCGCGCACCAGCGCATCGGCCGCGATGAAATAGCTGTCGTTGACCGTGAAGCGCCCGAACATCTCGCCGCGCAGCTTGTGCAGCTCCGGCTCGTCGGCCCGCACTTTCTTCTTCGCCGCAACCGGTGCGCCGGGCAGGCCGGGCCGCGCCTGCAGGGCATAGCCCGCCGCGCCCAGCATCAGCGCCGCGCCGGCAAACGACCACAGGGTCCGCGGCACTCCGAGCAGCCACAGCAGCGCGAATGCCCCTGCACCAGTCACGGCGAGTGCAAGCCATCCCATCATTTGCGCCGCCTCCGCAGCGTGCCGCGCGCCAGCCACAATCCGGCGCCCAGCAGCAACAGCGGCGCCAGCCACAAGGGCGCGGTCGTCCAGCTCAGCGGCGGATCATAGGTGACATAGCTGCCATAACGTTCGATCAGCCAGCCGCGCACCGCCTCGGGCGTCTCGCCCGCCGCGATCTTCTGGCGCACGATGCGCCGCATGTCGGCGGCCATGTCGACGTCGCTGTCGGCGATCGACTGGCCCTGGCAGATCAGGCAGCGCAGCGTCCCCATCAGTGCGGCCGCCTGGGCTTCCTTGCGGGCGTCGGGAAGCTGCGAATAGCCAAGGTCCGCGGGCACGCCCGCAGCCAGCGCAAGGCCGATGAGCAGGCTCATTCCGCCGCCTCCAGCGCCTTGAGCAGCTTGGGCACGTCGTCCGCGCGGATGTCGCCGATATGCTGCGCCGCGATCCGCCCCTGCCCATCGATCACGAAGGTCTCGGGAACCCCTGACGATCCGATGCCGATCTGCACGATCCGGTTGCGGTCGTCGCCGATCCGCGCATAGGGATCGCCATGGCGAGACAGGAATGCCTTCACCGCATCGGGCGTATCCTTGATCGCCACCGCATCGATCTGCACCCCCGCTGCTTTGAGCTGCATCAGCTGCGGCGCCTCGGCGATGCACGGCACGCACCAGCTGGCGAACACGTTGAGCAGCCGCGGCTTCCCCGTGGCGAGATCGGCGCGGCTGAGGCCCGGCTTCCCTTCGACCATCGCGGGAAGGCTAAATTCGGGCATCGGCTTGCCGACCAGCGCCGACTTGACCACCGTCTCGCCGGTATCGGTCAGCCGCCACGCCGCCAGCGCGACTACCGCCAGAAACACCGCCAGCGGCACCCAGAGCGTCCAGCGCCTCACAGCTCCGCCTCCTCCCGCCGTTTCACATTGCGCCGTTCGCGCTTCACCCGGCCGACCAGCGACAGCGCGCCGCCCAGCGCGATCAGCCCTCCGCCGAGCCAGATCAGCGTCACGAACGGCTTCCACCACAGCCGCAGCTGCCAGCGCCCCTGCGCATCCTGCGCGCCGAGCACGGCATAGAGCTGCCCGTCGAGCCGCGTCGCGATCGAAGCCTCGGCGGTGTCGGTCGGCGGCGATGCATAGAAGCGCCGCTGCGGCCGCAGCAGGAGCATCGGCCCGTCCACCGGCCCGCGCGACGCGGTCACGCGCCCCTCGACCGCCGACCAGTTGTCGCCCACCACCGGCGCGACGCCGTTCAGCACCACGCGCCACGGCCCGACATAGTAAGGCTGACCATAGCGCGCCGCGACCAGCCGCTCGCTGGTGAAGGCGCTGTCCGCCGCCATCCCGGCCAGGCTCACCGCAACCCCGAAATGCGCGATCACCATGCCCCAGGTGAATAGCGGCGTGCGCAGCAGCTTGCGCTTCCACAGCGGCGCGAAGCTCGCCACGGCAAGGCCGGCGGCCAGACCCAGCCCTACGATCTCCATCCAGCCGGTGGACGGCGCCGCCGCGAATGTTCCCGCCATCACCAGTACCGCCAGCGTCACCGGCACGGTGAGTTTGCCCAGCAGCGCGTTGATATGGTCGCGCCGCCAGTTGAGCAGCGGCCCTGCGGCCATCGCCGCACCCAGCAGCAGCGCGATCGGCCCTGCCGCCTTGTTGAAGAAGGGCGGCCCGACCGAGAGCTGCTCGCCCATCGCCTGCGCCACGATCGGATAGAGCGTCCCGATCAGCACGATGCCGAGGATCACGCTCAGCAGCAGGTTGTTGAGCACCAGCCCGCCCTCGCGGCTGAGCAGGTCGAACCCCTGCCCCGCCTTCACTCGTCCCACGCGCGCGCCATAGAGCGTCAGCGCCCCGCCGATATAGATGGCGAGCAGCACGAGAATGAAGCTGCCCCGCGTCGGATCCACGGCAAAGGCGTGGACGCTGGTCAGGATGCCCGAGCGGACGAGGAAGGTGCCGACCATCGACATCGAGAAGGCGACCACCGCCAGCATCAGCGTCCAGGCGCGCAGCCCGTCGCGCGCTGCCAGCACATTGACCGAATGCAGCAGCGCCGTCGCCGCCAGCCACGGCATCAGCGATGCATTCTCGACCGGATCCCAGAACCACCAGCCGCCCCAGCCGAGCTCGTAATAGGCCCAATAGCTGCCCGCGGTGATCCCGATCGTCAGGAACACCCATGCCGCCAGCACCCAGGGCCGCATCGCCCGTGCGAACACCGGCCCCACCTCGCGCGTTACCATCGCGCCGACCGCGAAGGAGAAAGCGATCGAAAGCCCGACATAGCCGAAATAGAGCGTCGGCGGGTGGAACGCCAAGCCGGGATCCTGCAGCAGCGGATTGAGCCCCAGCCCGTCGAGCGCAGGCGGGTCGAGCCGGGTGAACGGGCTCGATGCGATCAGGAGGAAGGCGTAGAAGCCCAGCGCGATGAACGCTTGCGCGCCCAGCGTCGCGGTCAGCGTCGCGCGGTCGAGCTTCTTCTCGAGCAGCGCGATCGCCGCGCCGGCCAGCGCCAGCACCGTGACCCACAGCAGCATCGAGCCTTCATGGTTCCCCCATGCCCCCGCGAACTTGTAGAGCAAAGGCTTGGCCGAATGGCTGTTCTGCACCACCAGCAGCACCGACATATCGGAGCGCAGGAACAGCGCGATCAGCAGGCCGAACGACAGCGCCGCCAGCACACCCTGGACGATCGCCGCTGGACGCACTGCCGCCAATAATTGTGTCCCCACTTCGGTACGGGCTGAGCTTGTCGAAGCCCTGCTCTTCTCCTCTTCATTGGAGGAAGGCAGCCCTTCGACAAGCTCAGGGCGAACGGCGGAAGAACTCAATCGCAATCCCAGCGCGGCCATCGCCAGCTGCATCAGCGCCATCGCCGCGGCGAGCCACAGCGCCGCCAGCCCCGCCTCGGCGATCATTGGCTGAGCGTCTCGGGCGAAGGCATCTTCTTGGCGATCTCGGGCGGCATGTAGCGCTCGTCATGCTTGGCGAGCAGATTGTCCGCGACGAAGCCGCCATCGGCCGTGAACTTGCCCTCGGCGACCACGCCGGAGCCTTCCTTGAACAGATCGGGCGCGACGCCGGTGAAGCGCACCGGCACCTTCGCCTCCTTGTCTGTGACGATGAAGCTGATCGTTACCCCATCGGGCAGGTGCTTGAGCGATCCGGCCTCGACCATCCCGCCGAGGCGGACGGCCTTGTCCACGGGCGGGTTCTTCGCCGCAACGTCGCTCGGCGTGTAGAAGAACGCCGCCTGATCCTTGAGCGCGGACAGCGCGAGACCGCTCGCCCCGCCGATCGCGGCAAGCGCGGCGAGGCCCAGCATCAACCGCTGATGCTTGCGCTTCATCTGCGGTCCTTCAGTGCATCGACCGAGCGCTCGGCATTGCGCATGGCCAGCCAGCTCGCCAGCGAAAGCCCGCCTACGCCCGCGACGACCACCGCATAGGCGGCGAGGATGAACGGCCAGTGGTTCATGCCGCCATTCGTCGCAGCCGCGCCTCGACGCGCTGGTTCGCCAGCGCCGCGCGCATCCGCATCAGCACGATCCCGCCGAACATCAGGCTGAACCCCGGCAGGGTCATCAGCAGCGGCCACAGCATGGTCGAATCGATGCTCGATTGAGTCAGCGTCAGGCTCTGTCCCTGATGCAGCGTCTGCCACCACACCACCGAATAGCGGATCACCGGCAACAGCACCGTGCCCGCGATCCCGAACAGCGCGGGGATGCGCCCGTCGCCGCCGCGCTCGCGATCGGCGCGCTCCAGCGCGATCCAGGCGATATAGATGAAGAACAGCAGCAGCATCGACGTAAGCCGCCCGTCCCATTCCCACCAGGTGCCCCAGGTCGGCCGTCCCCAGATCGATCCGGTGAGCAGGCACAGCGCGGCGAACACCGCGCCCACCGGCGCGATGGCCCGCGCCGCGAGGCTCGCCAGCGGATGCCGCCACACGAGGAATGCGAAACAGGCGACGGCAAGCGAGGTCCAGCCGCCCATCCCCAGCCATGCGCTCGGCACATGGATATAGAGGATGCGCACGCTCTCCTTCTGGAGATAGTCGGGCGGCGTCTGCGTCAGCCCGCCCCAGCAGCCCACAAGCACCAGCAGCAGCCCGCTCCAGAACAGGATGGGCGTCAGCGGTCGCGCGATCTTCAGGAAGCGCGTGGGATTGGCGAGTGCGTGGATCACGGCGTTTTGCCGCCTTTAGGCGGATTCGTCGCCCAAGTCCAAATCCGGATTCATGCGATCGTTACTGGAACGCCGCCTCAAGCCGCGAGCTTCTCGAACTCGCCTTCGGTCAGCGCGATCTGGAACTCGAGGCCGGCCTCGAAATCGGTCGCCCAGACGACCCGGGCGGCCCAGTGGCCGACATGCGGCAAGGTCAGCCAGATCATCGAATCGCGGCGCAGCGCGGAGAAGGTCTCGATCTTGGCGCCGTGGAGCGAGAGGTCGACCACGCGGCACAGCGCGCGGTCGAGCCCGCCGCGGCCGACCTTCGCATCGAGCGAGACCGGCGCACGCGGGACGCGCCGCCGGCCGAGCACCGCAGGTTCGAATTCTGCTGCGAAACTGGGCTTGTCCGATGACATCATCGGCCAAGCCTAGGCTGCGATGGCTAACGCCGCGTTAACGACGTCAGCCCGCAACTCACTTCTTGGAGAGCGAGAGCCCGCCGAAGCGCTTGTTGAAGCGCGCCACCTGACCGCCCGAATCGAGCATCTGGCCGCGGCCGCCGGTCCAGGCCGGGTGCGCCAGCGGATCGATGTCGAGCTGCATCGTGTCGCCTTCCTTGCCCCAGGTGGAGCGGGTCTCGAACACGGTGCCGTCGGTCATCTGCACCTTGATCATGTGATAGTCGGGGTGCGTGTCTTTCTTCACGGGTCTTTTCCTTGGAATAGGCCACCGGTTTCCGACCGGCAGCAAGAGGCGCGGCCCGTAACAGAACCGCGCCCGTGTTGCAATGCGAAGGCTTGGCTGCCTGAAATCAGGCCGAAGGCGGATCCGCGATCATCGCGGTGAACTCGCATTCGGTCGCCAGCTCGTCGCCCAGATAGGCCTTGCCGGCGAATTTGCAGACGCGCGAGCGCTTCTGCACGAACTCGACCTCGAGCCGCAGCAATATGCCGGGCTCGACCGGCTTGCGGAACTTCACGCCGTCGATCGACATGAAATAGACGAGCTTGCCCGTCCCGGCGAGGCCGAGGCTCTCGACCGCGAGCACGCCCGCCGCCTGCGCTAGCGCCTCCACCTGGAGAACGCCCGGCATGATCGGCCTTCCCGGGAAATGCCCCTGGAAGAACTCCTCGTTGATCGTCACCGCCTTGATCGCGACGATGCGCTGGTCGGGGATCAGTTCCTCGACCCGGTCGACCAGCAGCATCGGGTAGCGGTGCGGGAGCGCCGCCATGACCCGCCCGATATCGAGCGGGCCGATGGAGCCTCCCGTCACTGCCGGATCGCTCATCGGCCCTGCGGCTGCGGCTGGGTCGGCTGCTGGGCGGGCTGCTGCGCCGGCTGCTGCTGCTGCGGGGGCGGAGCGGTGGTGCTCACGCTCGGCAGCTGCTGGTTCAGCGCGGTCAGGACCGCGTCGGTGATCTCGGCGGTCGGAGCCGAGAAGATCGTGCTTTCCTTGGAGACGGTGATCGTCGCACCGCGCTGCTGCGAGATCTGCTGGATCACCGGCACCATGCGCTGCGCGATCTGCTGCTGCACGAACTGGACGTTGCGCTGGAAGGTCTGCTCGCGCTCGGCGACGGCGCGCTGCGCGGCCTGGGCACGCGTCTGGAACGCCTGATAGCGCTGCTGCATGGCGGCATCGAGCGGCTTGCCGGCCGCGGCCTTGACCGCCGCGTCGATCGCCTGTCCTTCGGTGCGGAGCGGCGCGGTCTGCTGCTCGGCGAACTGCTGCAGCTGCGTGCGCTGGGTCTGGAGCTGCGTGTTGGCCGCGACGCAGGCGGTGCACTGGCTCATGATGCGATCGACATCGACGACGGCCACCTTGGCGTCGGCGAGGGCCTGCGCGGCGGCGGTGCCAGCGCCCAGCGAGGCACCCGTGATCGCCAGCGCGGCGATAATGGTCTTGGTGTTCGACATTAGAAGGACGTCCCTACGTTGAAGCTGAAGAGTTTGTCGTCATCACCCTCGACCTTGGTGAGGGCATAGGCGAGGTCGAGCCGCAGCGGCCCGAACGGCGAGTTCCAGTTGGCACCGATGCCCACCGCCACGCGCGGCCGGGGCGTGTTGCCCAGGAAGCGCTCGACGAACGGATCGGTGATCTGGTTGAAGACGCTATTGATCGACGTGCCGCTGCACGGACCCCCTGCAGACGCAGAATAACCCACGCTACAAGTGGTGAGTTGCCCCGGCGCGACGGCATCGGTGGAGGGTACCTGATACAGCGGCACGGTCTGGCCGTTGACGATGGTCGTCTGCGGCGTCTGAATCGGCAACAACGACGGCGATCCATCGGCGTTTGTCGCCAACTCGGCGGTCGCCCAACGCGGATCGTTCGGGTCGAATAACGTCGTTTTCGAACCATCCGCGTTGGTCACGAACCGCGCCTGGGTGAAGGTCGCGGTCGGATTCGGCCGGCGCACGCCCCAGTTGGCGCCCGCCATCACGAAGATCGACGGACGGATACCCATCTCGCGCGCGCCGGCGCCGAGCGGGATCTCCAGCTCGAGCTTGCCCAGATAATAGGCGCGGCCGCCGATCGCGTCGTCGAAGATCTGATCCCTGTCGGTGATCAGCGTCTGGTTCCCACCAGCGACGGTGCCGGTATAGCTGATGCGCTGAATGCGCGGGCCGACGCCGCGAATGTCGAACCCGCGGAACTGCGGCTCGCCCAGGAAGAAGCGGTCGGTGATACGCACCGGATCGACGCCCGCCGCCGCCGTCTCCAGGCTGTGGATGTAGCCGCCCTCAAGCCCGGCCGAGAAGATCCAGCCGCCGCCGATATTCCAGTATTTGTCGGCGTCGAAGCGGCCGCGCAGATACTTCACGTCGCCGCCCAGGCCCGCAAAGTCGCCGCCGACCACCAGTCGCTGGCCCGCGGTCGGGCGCAGGCGGCTGTTGAGGCTGTCGTAGATCAGCGAGAGGCCGACCGCCGACGTCCAGCGCTTGCCCAGCGCTTCGCACAGATAGCGTCCGGCCTTGAGTGGGTCGCACTTGCCGTCGGTGAAGAAGGTATTCTCGTCCAGGCCGACCGAATCATGAGTGAGCGAATAGCGGGCCGATGCGGTCCAATATTCGGTCAGCGGCACGCCCAGCACCAGCTGCCCGCCGGTCGACACCTGCTCGTAGGTGGTCCGGCGGTCGCTGCCCAGATAGTTGAACGAGTTGTAGTCGCGGCGGAAGATCGTGCCGCCCAGCGCGATGTTCTGGTCGAACAGATAGGGCTCGGTGAACCCGACCTCGACCGATTTGGAATAGCTCGAATAGTCGGCCGACAGGCGCAGGTCCTGGCCCTTGCCGCGGAAGTTGCGTTGGCGGATCGAGCCCTGGAAGATGAAGCGCTCGAGGCTGGAGAAGCCCGCCGACAGCGTCAGCTCACCGGTCGATCGCTCCTCGACATTGGCGGTCAGCACGACGCGGTCGGGCGCGGAGCCCTCCTTCTGCTCGATCTCGAACTTCTCGCCGAAATAGCCGAGCGAGTTGATGCGGTCCTGCGAGCGCTTGACCAGGAACGTGTTGAACGCATCGCCTTCTGCCAGGCGCAGCTCGCGGCGGATCACCTTGTCCTGCGTCTGGGTGTTGCCGGTGATGTCGATCCGCTCGACATAAGTGCGGCGCGCCTCGGCGATGTTGAAGTTGAGCGTCATCGTCAACTTCTCGCGGTCGCGCTGGAACTCGGGCGTGACGTTGGCGAAGGCATAGCCGAACATGCCCGCGGTCTCGGAAAGCTGGTCGACCGTGTCCTCGACCATCTTGGCGTTGTACCAGGCGCCTTCCTTGATCGCGAGGTTGCCGGCCAGCACCTTGTCATCGAAGTCGCGGATGTTGCTGTCGACCGTGACCGGGCCGAACTTGTAGCGCGGGCCTTCCTCGACGACATAGGTGATGATGAAGTCTTTTTTGTCCGGCGTCAGCTCGGCCACCGCGGAGACGACGCGGAAATCGGCATAGCCATTGGTCAGGTAGAACTGGCGCAGCTTCTGCTGGTCGTACGCCAGCCGGTCCTGGTCATAGCTGGTGTTCGAGCTGAAGATGCTGGTCAGGCGTGCCTGCTTGGTCGCCATCTCGCCGCGCAGCTTGCCGTCGGAAAACACCTCGTTGCCGATGATGTTGATCTGGCGGACCTTGGACTTGGCGCCCTCCTCGATCTCGAAGATCACGTCGACGCGATTCTGGTCGAGGCTGACCATCTTGGGCTCCACGCGCGCGGCAAAGCGGCCCTGGCGGCGATAGAGCTCGACGATGCGGGCGACGTCCGCGCGCACCGCGGTGCGGGTGAACATCTGGCGCGGCGCCAGCTTGATCTCCTTGACGATCTTGTCGTTCTTCAGCCGCTTGTTGCCCTCCAGCACCACGCGGTTGATGATCGGGTTCTCGCGCACTCGCACGACAATGTCGCCGCTCTCGACGCCCTCGATCGAAACGTCGGCCAGCAGCTCGCTCGCCAGCAGGTCGCGGATCGCCTGGTCGAGGATCTCGGTGGTATAGGGCTGGCCGACGCGGATGCGCGTGTACGACAGCACCGTCTCCGGCTCGAGGCGCTGGGTGCCCTCGACGCGCAGCGAGCGGATCGTCCGTGTCGGCTCGGGAATAGCGACTGGCGTCACCGGCGTCGTCGGCGCCTGTTGCGCCGACGCGGGCTGGGCGGGGGCGGGCTGCTGCTGAGGCGCCTGCTGCGCGAACGCCACGCCTGACAGGACCGTGCCCGTCAGGAGCAGCGCGGTGGCGCGCACGCCGATTTTCGTAACCTTGATTGCAGTCACTATCCTACCCCAGTCGGACTTGAAGAGTTGTTCTGGCCGAAACGCGGGCCGACGGCGAACCGCCCTGCCCGAACCGCGTCAGCCGATCAACCCGGCCAGATTTCTCCACACGCCAAAGGCGCCCAGATCGTTGAACGTCACCAGCAGCATCAGCGCCAGGATCGCCACCATCCCGCCGCGGAACGCCCACTCCATCACCTCCGGCCCGACGGGTTTCCGCCGCACCGCCTCGATCGCATAGAACAGAAGATGGCCGCCATCCAGCACCGGGACTGGCAACAGGTTAATGAATCCCAGATTAATCGAGATGAGCGCGATCAGGAACACGAACTCGGTCGGTCCCAGTGCGAAACGCTCGCCCGAGACCTGGGCGATTCGCAGCGGCCCGCCAAGCTCCTCCACAGAGCGGCGGCCGGTGATGATCTGCCCCAGGCCGTCGAGCGTGCTCTCGATCACCTCGCCGGTCATGCGGATCCCTGAGGGAATCGCCTCCAGGATGCCCACGCGAACGTGAACCGGCGCTCCCGGTGCGACGCCGAGCTGCCCCATGCGATATGCGTTGCCGAACCTGTCCTGCTCGGTCCGCACGCCGATCCGCGCCGGAAGCGCGATGCGCGATCCGTCACGCTCCACCGCAAGTTCCACCGTCTCGTCCGGGCGCATCACGATGTAGCGGCGCAAGTCGTTGAACGACTCCATCCCCCGGCCGTCGATCGCGACGATCCGGTCGCCCTCGCGCAGCCCGGCCGCAGCCGCAGCACTTTGCGGCGCGATGCCGGCCACCACCGCCGGCGTGCGGTTCTCGCCATAGCTCGCCGCGAACGCCGCGAGGATCAGGATCGCCACGACGAAGTTGGTCACCGGCCCCGCCGCGACCACGATCGCGCGCTGCCACACCGGCTTGGCCTGGAAGGTGCGCGCGCGCTCGGCGGCAGGCAGCGCCAGCCATTCGGGGCTGGGTTGCCCCGCCGGGTTCATGTCGCCGGCGAACTTCACATAGCCGCCCAAGGGCAGCCAGCCGAACTTCCACCGCGTGCCGCGCTTGTCGGTAAACCCTGCGATCTCGCGCCCGAACCCGATCGAGAAGGCGTCCGCCTTGATCCCGAACAGCCGTCCGGCGGCATAGTGGCCCAGCTCATGCACGAAGACGAGCGGCCCGATCACCAGCAGGAAGGCAATGATGTAGAAGAAGAAACCGGGATTTTCGGTCAAATGACGCAGTCCTTCACACGCTCGCCCGCGATTGCCCGCGCCTCCGCATCGATCGCAAGCAGCTGATCGAGCGTTTCCGGCGCGGCCGGATCATAGCGCTCCAGCGTATCCGAGACGATTGCGGCAATTTCAAGAAAGCCGATGCGCCGTGCCAGGAATGCGGCCACCGCCACCTCATTGGCCGCATTCAGCACCGCGGGCCGCGCCCCGCCCGCCGCCAGCGCCGCGCGCGCAAGGCGGAGACACGGGAATCGGTCATAGTCCGGCGCCTCGAAATCGAGCCGCCCGATCGTCGTGAGATCGAGCCGCTGGCACGGCGTCTCCATCCGCCGCGGCCAGGCCAGCGCATGGGCGATCGGCACCCGCATATCGGGCGAGCCGAGCTGGGCCAGCATCGATCCGTCGGCATATTCCACCAGCGAATGGATCACCGACTGGCGGTGCACGATCACGTCGAGCTGGTCGGGCGCCACCGGGAACAGGTGGAACGCCTCGATCAGCTCCAGCCCCTTGTTCATCAGCGTAGCCGAATCGACGCTGATCTTGGCGCCCATCGACCAGTTGGGATGCGCCACCGCCTGCTCCGGCGTGATCCCGCGCATCTCGTCCAGCGAGCGCTCGCGGAAGGGTCCGCCGCTCGCGGTCAGGATGATCTTTGAGACCTTGTCTGCGTTATCCGCCTCAAGGCACTGGAATATCGCATTATGCTCCGAATCGACCGGCAGCAGGGTCGCACCCCGCTCGGCTACGGCGCGCATCACGACTTCGCCGGCTGAAACCAGCGATTCCTTGTTGGCCAGCGCCACGGTCTTGCCGCCCTCGATCGCCGCCATCACCGGCTTGAGGCCTGCGGTGCCGACGATCGCCGCCATCGTCCAGTCGGCGCCCATCCGCGCCGCGTCGCATATCGCGTCCGCGCCGCCCGCCGCTTCGATGCCGCTTCCCTCGAGCGCTTCGCCAAGTGCGGGCAGGCAGCTCTCGTCCGCCACCACCGCAAGTTTCGCCTTCACGCGCCGCGCTGCCGCCGCCAGCCCCTCGGCGTCGCAATTGGCCGTGAGCGCCAGAACCTCGAACTCGTCCGGCGCCCGCCCGATCAGATCGAGCGTCGAGGTGCCGACCGATCCGGTCGCGCCCAGGATGGTGACGCGTCTCATCGAACCGCCAGCACCAGCAGCGCGGCGACCGGCGCCACCGGCACCAATCCGTCGAGCCGGTCGAGCACGCCGCCATGGCCGGGCAGCAAATCGCCCGAATCCTTGACCCCGGCGCGCCGCTTGAGCCAGCTCTCATAGAGATCGCCCGCCTGCGCCAGCACCGCCAGCACCGGCGTCGCCGCCGCCAGCCGCCAGTCAAGCCCCAGGATGATCATGATCGCCGCGAACAGCCCCGCTCCGGCCACGCCGCCGATCAGCCCTGCCCAGGTCTTGTTGGGGCTGATCGCGGGCATCAGCTTTGGCCCGCCGAACGTCCGCCCCGCAAAATACGCCCCGATGTCGCACGCCCAGACCAGCGCCATCGCCCAGAAGGCGAGCAGCAGGCCGTCGTCCGCCTCACGCAGCACCAGCAGCGCCAGCACCGGCAGCCCGACATAGACCGCCCCCGCCCCCAGCATCCCGTTGCGCGTCACCGCGGCGATGAAGAACATCGCACCCAATACCAGGCCGAACGCCAGGAACCCGGGTCCCGCCGCGACCGGCGCCATGATCGCCAGCGGCACCGTCAGCGCGTATTGCGCGATCTTCCTCTGCCCGGGTGCCGCATCGTGCAGCCCGCCCCATTCGTGGATCATGATGATCGCGGCGACCGCCGTCAGCAGCCAGAAGGCGAAGCCGCCCAGCCACAGCGCCGCCGCGGCCACGGCGATCAGCAGCACGCCCACCAGCGTGCGCACCGGCAGGTCGGCATTCTTCCGTGGCGGAATGTGCGTCACAACCCTCCGAACCGCCGCTGCCGCTTGCCGAACTGCGCGATCGCGTCGGCCAGCGCGGCGCCGTCGAAATCGGGCCACAGCGTATCGACGAACAGCAGCTCGGCATAGGCCGCCTGCCACAGCAGGAAGTTGGACAGGCGCTGCTCGCCCGATGTGCGGATCAGCAGGTCGAGCGGGGGCAGGCCGTGGGTGGTCAGCGCATCGCCGAACATCGCCTCGTCGATCCGGTCCGGCTCGAGCTTCCCTGCCCTGGCCGCTGCCGCCAGCCGCCGCGCCGCCGCGACGATCTCGGCCTGCGCGCCATAGTTGAGCGCGATCACCAGCGTCGCGCCGGTGTTGACTGCGGTGCGCGCGATCGCGTCGTCGATCATCGCCGCCAGGTCGCCCGACAGCGCATGATAGTCGCCGATCACGCGCAGCCGCACATTCTCTGCGACGAGGTCGCGCAGCTCGTTCTTGAGGAAATGGCGCAGCAGACCCATCAGGTCGCGCACCTCTTCCTCCGGCCGCCGCCAGTTCTCGGACGAGAAGGCGTAGAGCGTCAGCACCTCGATGCCCAGCTCGCGCGCCGCCCTGGACACGCGCTTGACCGCGTCCACGCCCTGCTTGTGCCCGGCAAGCCGCGGCAGCCGCCGGGCCTTCGCCCAGCGCCCGTTGCCGTCCATGATGATCGCGACGTGGCGGGGAACGGGGGTGCCGCCGGATTCTGGGGCCGGATTGGAGGCCATCGCTATGCCCTACCGTTCGCCCTGAGCTTGTCGAAGGGCTGTCTTTCTCTTCGGGCCGAAGAAGGACAGTGCTTCGACAGGCTCAGCACGAACGGTTGAAATGTTGATCCAAATCAACCTCACTTGCCCAGGATTTCCTTTTCCTTCGCCGCCGCCGCCGCATCGATGTCGGCGATGGTCGCGTCGGTCAGCTTCTGGACCTCGGCCTCGTGGCGCTTGCGCTCGTCCTCGCCGAACTCGCCCTTCTTCTCGTCGGCCTTGAGGTTGTCCATGCCGTCGCGGCGCACGTTGCGCGCGGCGATGCGGGCGTTCTCGGCATATTTGCTGGCGAGCTTGGCGAGCTCCTTGCGGCGCTCCTCGGTCAGGTCGGGGATCGGCAGCCGCAGCGTCTGCCCGTCGACGATCGGGTTGAGGCCGAGGCCGGCCGAGCGGATCGCCTTGTCCACCGGGCCGACATTGCTCTTGTCCCACACCTGCACGCTGAGCAGGCGCGGCTCGGGTGCGGAGACGGTGGCGACCTGCACCAGCGGCATCATCGCGCCATAGACCTCGACCGTCACCGGATCGAGCAGCGTGGTGCTCGCGCGGCCGGTGCGCAGACCGGCAAGATCATGTTTCAGCGCCTCGACCGCGCCGTTCATGCGGCGCTCCAGGTCGGCCTTGTCGTAAGCGGCCATGTTCAGCTTCCTCTTATGCGGATTCGGGGTTGTTGCGGACGATCGTGGAGGTGCCCTCGCCGCGCAGCACGGCTTCCAGATTGCCCTCGTCGCGGATGTTGAACACCACGATCGGAATGTCGTTGTCGCGGCACAGCGCCACCGCGGTCGCGTCCATGACCTTCAAATTATCGACCAGCACCCGGTCGAAGCTCAGTTCGTCGTAGCGCGTCGCCGTCGGCACCTTCTTGGGATCGGCATTGTACACGCCGTCGACGCTGGTGCCCTTGAACAGCGCGTCGCAGTTCATCTCGGCCGCGCGCAGCGCCGCGGTGGTGTCGGTGGTGAAGAAAGGAAGCCCCGTGCCCGCCGCGAAGATCACCACGCGGCCCTTCTCCATGTGCCGCATCGCCTTGCGCCGGATATAGGGCTCGGACACGCTCGCCATCGGGATCGCCGACTGGACGCGCGTGTCGACGCCCAGCCTCTCCAGCGTGTTCTGCATCGCCAGCGCGTTCATCACCGTCGCGAGCATGCCCATATAGTCGGCGCTCGCCCGCTCGAAGCCCTGCGCCGCACCGGCGAGCCCGCGGAAGATGTTGCCCCCGCCCACGACCATGCAGATCTCGAACCCCGCCTCGGTCGCCGCCTTCACCTCGCGCGCGACGCGCTCGCAGGTCGCGGGATCGATGCCGAACTGGCCCTGCCCCATCAGCACTTCGCCGGAAAGCTTGAGCAGGATTCGTTTGAAGCGTGGCGCGGTCATTGGACCCTTGATTCTTGGGGGTTATCGGGAAGCGGCGCGGACCCTAGATGAGCCTCGCGACAGGGACAAGCGGCTGCGCGGGTTTTCGGTTACGATGCCGTTGACCGGAGGCTCGAATCGCATGCCCAGCCACGCCCAACTCGCCGCCAAGCTCCTGCGCGACGCCGCGACCTTCTTTCGCAACGTCGGCGCGCAGAACCCGGCGATCGCCGACGACATGAACGAAAACTCGGCAGTCTATGAGCAGGTCGCCGACCTCATCGAGGCCGATCCGCTGGGCGAGCTGCCGATCGACGAGCTCGATTGATCCACCAAAAAGGGCGCGGCCGCCACAGCGGCCACGCCCCACTCGTTCACTTGCGAGCGACTTAGCGGTTGAGGCCCGCCGTCGCCGCGACTTCCGCGGCGAAATCGCTCTCTTCCTTCTCGATGCCCTCGCCCAGCTGGAAGCGGACATAGTCCTTGAGCACGATCGCCGTGCCCGCGTCCTTGCCTGCCTTGGCGATGACGTCGGCGACCGGGGTCTTGCCGTCCATCACGAACAGCTGGCTCAGCAGCGCGTTCTCCTTGGCGAACTTCTTGACGCCGCCTTCGACCATCTTCTCGATGATGTCGGCCGGCTTGCCGCTCTCGGCCGCCTTCTCCTTGGCGATGGCGCGCTCGCGCTCGAGGATCTCGGGGTCGAGGCCGCTCTCGTCCAGCGCCAGCGGGAAGGCCGCGGCGATGTGCATCGCGATCTGCTTGCCCAGCGGCTCGAGCACGTCGACGCCGGCCTCGCTCTCGAGCGCGACGAGCACGCCGATCTTACCCAGGCCCGGGGCCGCGGCGTTGTGGACGTAGGGGATCACCGCGCCGTTGGTCACTTCGACCTTCTTCGCGCGGCGCAGCACCTGGTTCTCGCCGATGGTCGAGATGTTGTTGGTCAGCACTTCCTCGACGCTGCCGCCCGCGATCTTCGCGGCCTTGAGCGCGTCGACGTCGTCGATGCCCTGCTCGAGCGCGACCGCGGTCACGTCACGGACGAAGCCCTGGAAGATCTCGTTCTTGGCGACGAAGTCGGTCTGCGAGTTGACCTCGACGGCCACGCCCTTGGTGCCCGCGACGGCCACGCCGACCAGGCCCTCAGCCGCGGTGCGGCTCGACTTCTTGGCGGCGGCCGCCAGGCCCTTGGCGCGCAGCCAGTCGGCCGCGGCCTCGATGTCGCCATTGGTTTCCGCAAGCGCCTTCTTGCAGTCCATCATGCCGGCGCCGCTCTTCTCGCGCAGTTCCTTGACGGCTGCTGCAGTGATCTCGGCCATGTCTAGTTCCTCAAGGTTTGAAGCTATGTGCTTGAATATGGTGCGGGCGGGGCAAAGCTGAAACGCCCTGCCCCGCCCCCATTACGTCTGGATGACGGCTCAGGCGTCGATCTGACGCTCGCCCTCGGCCGCCGTCTCCGGCTCGGTCGAGGCGGCCGGGGCTTCCGGCTCGGCAATGGCGGCCTCGACCGGCGGCTCTTCCGCCGCGCCGAAGTCCGCGCCGCTCACGACCTGGGCGTGCTGGTTGCCGCGGGTCGCCGCGATAGCGACGGCTTCGCAGTACAGGCGGATCGCGCGGCTGGCGTCGTCATTCGCCGGGACCGGGAACGCGATGCCGTCGGGCGACACGTTCGAATCGAGGATCGCGACGACCGGGATGCCCAGCGTGTTGGCTTCCTTGATCGCCAGCTCCTCCTTGTTGGCATCGATCACGAACATGATGTCCGGAATGCCGCCCAGGTCGCGGATGCCGCCCAGCGACAGCTCGAGCTTGTCGCGCTCGCGGGTCAGGTTCAGCACTTCCTTCTTGGTCAGGCCGTGCGTGTCGCCCGAAAGCTGCTCCTCGAGCGTCTTGAGGCGCTTGATCGACTGGCTGATCGTCTTCCAGTTGGTGAGCATGCCGCCCAGCCAGCGGTGGTTGACGAAGTGCTGGTTCGACTTGCGCGCCGCCTCGGCGATCGCTTCCTGCGCCTGGCGCTTGGTGCCGACGAACAGCACCTTGCCGCCGGCGGCGACGGTCGACGAGACGAACTCGAGCGCGCGCGCGAACAGCGGCACGGTCTGCGACAGGTCGATGATGTGGACGCCGTTGCGCTCGCCAAAGATGTAGGGCTTCATCTTCGGGTTCCAGCGGTGGGTCTGGTGACCGAAGTGCGCGCCCGATTCGAGCAGCTGCTGCATGGAGACGACGGGTGCCGCCATAGGGATAACTCCTTCCGGTTGATCCTCTGGGAAGCGAGTGATCCCGGACTTGATCCGGGACACCGGGATATGATGCTTCCCATGTGGGGTTGAGGCGGCGCCCTTAGCCGAGGCCGGGACGGATTGCAATGTAGTGCATCGATCGTAAACGCCCGCGCCACAATTGGTATTGCATTACCGATGTAATGGTATTGTATATGTCCCATATCTGGCGCCATGATCACGCTGGCGAGTCAGCATTGGGAGGGGAATCTTGGCGCGTGCAGATGCGGCGCCGGCGAACGTAACTGCGCCGGCCAGGAACCACTATGTCATTCTGGACGGGCTGCGCGGGGTCGCCGCGCTGATGGTCCTGCTGATGCACCTGTTCGAGGGCCATACCGGCGGCGACCTGCACAAGATGATCATCAATCACGGCTATCTCGCGGTGGACTTCTTCTTCCTGCTGTCGGGCTTCGTCGTCGCTTACGCCTATGACGATCGCTGGGGCGGGATGAGCCGGTGGGAATTCTGCAAGCGCCGCCTCGTCCGGCTCCAGCCGATGGTGATCCTCGGCTCGATCATCGGCGCCGCGTTGTTCGTGTTCCAGATCGATCCCTTCTACCCCCTCGCCGCTGGCGCCTCGCTCTGGCAGGTGCTGCTGCTGATGGTGATCGGCTTCGCGCTGATCCCCGTCCCGCCCTCGCTCGACGTGCGCGGCTGGGGCGAGACCTTCCCTCTCAATGGCCCGGCCTGGTCGCTGTTCTTCGAATATTGCGCCAACATCCTCTATGCGATCGGTCTTTACCGGCTGTCGAACCGCTGGCTCGGGCTGCTTGTCGCCATCTTTGGCGCGGCGCTGTTCCACCTTGCGGTGTTCGGCGAGCGCGGCGACCTCGTGGGCGGCTGGACGCTCACCGGCGAAGGGCTGTACATCGGCTTCGTCCGCCTGCTCTTCCCCTTCTTCGCCGGCGTGCTGATGATGCGCCTCGGCATCACGGTCCGCATGAAGGGCGCGTTCTGGGTCAGCGGCCTGCTGCTGATCGTCGCGCTCTCGCTGCCGCGTTTCGGCGGAACCGCGAACCTCTGGATGAACGGTCTCTACGAAGCGTTCTGCGTGCTCGTGATCTTCCCGCTGGTCGTCGCGATCGGCGCGGGGCAGCAGCAGATGGCGGGCGCGCCGCTGCGCATCGCGCGCTTCTTCGGCGACCTCTCCTATCCGCTCTACATCACTCACTATCCGCTGGTGTACATCTACATGGCCTGGGTCGTCACCGATACGCCGACCACCGGCGAAGCCATCCTCGGCGGGATCGCCGTCGCCATCGGCGCGATCGCCATCGCCTATGCCAGCCTCAAGCTCTACGATCTGCCGGTCCGCCGCTGGCTGGGCGCGCGGCTGCTGAAGCGGGGCGCATAGAACGGTACGCGCATGTTCCGGCCGGTCCGCGAGCGGCCGGAGCATGAGAACAAAAAGAGATTGACAGCCGGAACGTGAGTGGAACATAACGTGCCCACACGGCGGACATGGAACATGCGCCGCGCTCAGGCAACCGCTTGAAGCTACCCGGAGGTTCACATGGCCGCACTGCTCGTCGCCCTGCTCTTCACCACCGCGATCGCGGTTTCGGTCTGGTCGATGTGGGTGACGATCGCCCCGCGGCTCGATTATATGCGCGCGTTGCTGGCGGGCGACACGGTCCCGGCCCTCGCTCCGGCAGCGGCCCCGCGCATCCGCACGCTACGTCTCGCCGCGGTCTCGACCATGGGCACCGCTCCGCTACGCGCGGCGGCCTGAATCGGAAATCCTCCCCCGGAGGGGGAGTGGGACCATGCGAAGCATGGTGGAGGGGTAATCTCCCCATGCCAGCCGGTCAGTTGGGGCGACCTGTCTCCGTCACTGCTTACGGATCCCCTCTCACTCCGGAGGGGGAATGAACCGCTTACGCAGTCGCCCGCTCGCTCCGCCGATACGCCCGCACACTGAACGGCAATGTCGCCAGATACCCCACACAAACCACGGTCAGCGTCTGCCACGGCGCGGTGACCAGCGCGGCAAGCAGGATCGCGACCACCACCAGCGCCTCGAACCGCACGTTCCGCCGCAGCCGCAGCGATTTCCACGAATAGGTGGCAAGGCTGGAGACCATCAGCAGGCCGACGAACGCCACCCACGGCGTCACGATCCAGGGCGATCGTGCCAGCTCCTCCCCGCTCCACAACCACACATAGAGCGGCAGCATCGCCAGCGCCGCGCCCGCGGGCGCCGGGATGCCGGTCAGATAGCCTGCCAGCTTGCGCGGCTGCTCGGTATCGATCTGCGCGTTGAACCGCGCCAGGCGCAGCGCGCAGAACACCGCGTACAGCAGCGCCACGATCCACCCCACCTTGGGCACGTGCATCAGCGCCCACAGATACAGGATCAGCGCGGGCGCCACGCCGAACGAGATCGCGTCGGACAGGCTGTCCAGCTCCGCGCCGAACTTGCTCTCGCCGCGCACCATCCGCGCGATCTGGCCGTCGATCCCGTCGAGCGCGGCGGCGAGCATGATCATCAGCACCGCGCGCTCCCAATCCTGCGCGATCGCGAAGCGCACGCCGGTAAGGCCCGAGCACAGCGCCAGCGCGGTGATCGCGTTGGGGGCGATGGTGCGCAGCGGGATGCCGCGCCGCAGGGGCCGCGGCTTCACGCTCACTGGGCGACGCCCTCCGCGGCGATCCCGCCCTTGCGGCCGACCAGCGTCTCGCCCGCGATGCAGCGCTGCCCCAGCGCCACCTGCGGCGCATAATCGTCGGGCAGGAACACGTCGACGCGGCTGCCGAAGCGGATCAGGCCGATCCGCTGGCCCGCAGCGACCATGTCGCCGGGCTTGACGAAGGTGACGATGCGCCGCGCGACCAGGCCCGCGATCTGGGTGAAGCCGACGCGCAGCCCGTCGCGGGTCTCGACCACGAAGTGCTGGCGCTCATTCTCCTCGCTCGCCTTGTCGAGGTCGGCGTTGAGGAACTTGCCGGCGATATAGACGACCTGGCGGATCGTGCCCGCAACGGGGGTGCGGTTGATATGCACGTCGAACACGCTCATGAAGATCGAAACGCGCACCCGCGTCTCTTCGTTCAACCCTTCAGGCCCGGCGATCTCGCGCGGCACCGGCACGCGCTCGATCATCGTGACGAGGCCGTCGGCGGGCGAGACGATCAGCCCCTCCCCCTGCGGCGTCACGCGGATCGGATCGCGGAAGAAGGCGGCGACCCAGATGGTCACGCCTACCAGGAGGAAGCCCAGCTCGTCCCAGATCGCGAACAGGAACAGCAGCGTGACTGCGGCGGAGATCAGGACGTATTTGCGTCCCTCGGGATGCACGGCGGGCCAGCGCCATTTGACCGTGTTCGTGACGAGGGGCGGCTTGTCGAGTGAAGGCATGGGGCGCGCTTTAGCCGGGTTCGCCGCCGCCTGACAATCGCTCGCCGCACTTTGCCTGTGGGCAGCTTGCAATGTTGGATTTCGCCTGCTGTGCTCGCACCGCGAAGGTGCGTGCTCGCTGCCCGCAATGAGATGCCTGCTTGCCGGCCCGAAAAAACATGCGTTTCGCGTCAGCATTGTCAGCTAACTGAACGGATGCGCACAGGAATTGTCGCCACCCTTGATCCCCCCGCCCCTTCCTCCTAGACGCACCGCCGAACCTCCCGAACGAACAGGAAAGCGAGCATGGCGAAGATCAAGGTCAAGAACCCGGTCGTCGAGATCGACGGCGACGAGATGACGCGGATCATCTGGGAATGGATCCGTGAGCGCCTGATCAAGCCGTACCTCGACATCGACCTCAAATATTACGACCTCGGCGTCGAGAAGCGCGACGAGACCAACGACCAGATCACGATCGATGCGGCCAACGCGATCAAGGAGTTCGGCGTCGGCGTGAAGTGCGCCACGATCACCCCGGACGAGCAGCGCGTCGAGGAATTCAACCTCAAGGAGATGTGGAAGTCGCCCAACGGCACGATCCGCAACATCCTGGGCGGCGTGGTCTTCCGCGAGCCGATCGTGATCTCGAACGTGCCCCGCCTGATCCCGGGCTGGACCAAGCCGATCGTCGTCGGCCGCCACGCCTTCGGCGACCAGTATCGTGCGACCGACATCAAGGTCCCCGGCCCTGGCAAGCTGCGCCTCGTCTTCGAGGGTGCCGACGGCCAGGTGATCGACCGTGAGGTGTTCAACTTCCCCGGCTCGGGCGTCGCGATGGCGATGTACAATCTCGACGATTCGATCCGCGACTTCGCCCGCGCCTCGTTCAACTACGGCCTCAACCTCAAGTGGCCGGTGTACCTGTCGACCAAGAACACCATCCTCAAGGCCTATGACGGGCGCTTCAAGGATCTGTTCCAGGAAGTGTTCGACACCGAAGGCTTCAAGGAGAAGTTCGCCGAGGCCGGCATCGTCTATGAGCACCGCCTGATCGACGACATGGTCGCCTCGGCGCTCAAATGGTCGGGCGAGTTCGTCTGGGCCTGCAAGAACTATGACGGCGACGTCCAGTCGGATCAGGTCGCGCAGGGCTTCGGCTCGCTGGGCCTGATGACCTCGGTCCTGCTCTCGCCCGACGGCAAGACGGTCGAGGCCGAGGCGGCGCACGGCACCGTCACCCGCCATTATCGCCAGCACCAGCAGGGCAAGGCGACCTCGACCAACCCGATCGCCTCGATCTTCGCCTGGACCGGCGGCCTCAAGTTCCGCGGCAAGTTCGACGACACGCCCGACGTGGTGAAGTTCGCCGAGACGCTGGAGAAGGTCTGCATCGCCACGGTCGAGAGCGGCAAGATGACCAAGGACCTCGCGCTGCTGATCGGCCCGGATCAGCCGTGGATGACCACCGAGCAGTTCTTCGAGGCGATCCGCGCGAACCTTGAGACTGAAATGGGGACGTGGCAATAAGGCATGAATGGGGGGCTCGACATTCAAGCTGGCCTTTGATCGCCTTCGGGCGGTGATCGGCGCGACCGCGAAGCGCACGCCTGGGCGGACGCTCGCGGTCGCGGTCTCCGCCCTGGGCATCGCCACGGCACTCAAGGAAATGGGCGACGGGGTTTCGATCGCCGGCCAGCCCGCCAGGATCGTCGTCGGCACCGCCATCGTTGCCGTCATCCTCGCGGCGCTCTGGTTCGCCGCCGCTGCGATCCGCGCTTTCGTTCGTCCGGGCGCGGACCCGGTCGGGCTGATCGATCTCGGTAACGATCAGGAACTCGATCCCTATTATTGCCACGTCATCGACACGGTCGAAGGCGCACGCCGCCTGACGCTCGACGTGACCAGCGCCGTCTTCCCCCACAGCAACATCCCGCTCGACGTCGTCGAGGCCGCGCAACAGCACAACAACCGGCGGCTCATCGCGCTCGTTGAGCGCGCCAATGGCCGCACCGTCGGCTGGGCCACCGTATGGCCAGTGACACCCGAAGCGGGCCAAGCGGTGGAGTCCGGGAAGAAGCCGGATGACGAGCTCGTGCTGGCGGACCTGCTTCCCCGGGCGATGAACAAGCGCGCGGAATATATCGTGATCCTTGCCGTGGGATTGCTTCCTTCGCACCGCAACCTGCCCGGCGGAACCTTGCTGCGAACGCTCGGCCGCGCGCTCCTCTGGCACATCCATGACGAGTTCTACGAGGACAAGGCGAGCCGGAAGGCGCTGCGCATCCTGGCGATCGGCGATTCGCCGGCCGGCCGCCGCATGTGCGAACGGCTGGGCCTGACGGCCAACGGCGCGAATGCCCGTTTCGCCAAGGTTGCGGAGCTCAAGCCCGTATACAGTGCCGCGTTCACCCGCCGCGAACTGCTTGCCAAGATCTCGGAAAATTTTCGCTGACCATGCGGTCCCGCGCTCTGGCGGGACCATGGTGCGCAGGATAGGGTCGGTGGCATGGCGCTCGATCTGACCAACCACACCTTCAGCGATACCCTCGTCATCCTGGGGGCGGCCGGGTTGGTCATCCCCGCCTTCGCCCGCTTCCGGATCAGCCCGGTGATCGGCTTCATCCTGGTCGGCGCGCTGGTCGGCCCCGCCGGCCTCGGCCAGCTCGTGCCGCAATTCCCTTGGCTCTACTATCTCACCATCACCGACCCGCACTCGATCGAGCCGTTCGCGGAGTTCGGCATCGTCCTGCTGCTGTTCTCGATCGGCCTCGAGCTTTCGTTCCGCCGGCTATGGTCGATGCGCAAGCTCGTGTTCGGCGTCGGCGCTGCCGAGCTGCTGGGCGCGGGCCTGCTGATCGCCGCGGGGCTTTATGCCCTCGGCCAATACTGGACCGGCGCCTTGGGTCTCGGCCTTGCGCTCGCCCTCTCCTCCACCGCGCTCGTCCTGCCCATCGCCGGCACCACCAGCCCGGTCGGCAAGTCCGCCTTCGCGATGCTGCTGTTCGAGGACCTGGCGCTGGTTCCGATCATCTTCCTGCTCGGCGCACTGGCCCCTGCGGCGGGGGATGCAGGGTTCCGTGAGCTCGCCGTCGTGCTCGGCCGCGGCGCCATCGTGGTCGCCATCCTCTATGTCGGCGGCCGCCTCTATCTGCCGCGCCTGTTCGGTCAGGCGGCGCGCACCAAGTCGCCCGAGCTGTTCCTCGCCGCCAGCCTGCTCGTCGTGATCGTCGCCAGCATGGCGACGACCGCGGTCGGCCTTTCGCCGATCGTCGGCGCGCTGCTCGCCGGCCTGCTCATCGCCGAGACCGAATATCATAGCGAGGTCGAGGTGATCACCGCGCCGTTCAAGGGACTCGCGCTCGGCGTGTTCCTGATCACCGTGGGCATGCGGCTCGACCTGCGCATGGTGGCGAACGATTGGGCGCTGCTCCTCGCCGCGATCCTCGGCGTGATGGCGGTCAAGGTGCTGGTGACGATCGTGCTGCTCAAGCTGTCCGGCGCGCGCACGGGCACCGCGGCGGAGGCGGGCGTGCTGATGGCCAGCCCGTCGGAGACCACGCTGATCGTTCTCGGCGTCGCCGCGACCGCCGGGCTGATCCAGCCCTCGACCGCCGCCTTCTGGACCACCGTCACCGCGATCGGCCTCACCATCACCCCGCTGCTCGCCAAGGCGGGGCGCTTCGCGGCGCGCAAGCTGGAAGAGCGTGATCTCGACGAGGACGCCGCCGCCAATCCGGAGATCACCCCGGGCGGAACCGTCATCATGGGTTTCGGCCGTGTCGGCCGCACCGTCGCCGACATGCTCAAGGCGCACGGCAAGCCCTATATCGCCGTCGATGCCGATATCGACGGCGTCGCCGCCGGGCGGCGCGATGGCTATACGGTGATGTTCGGCGACGTCTCGCGCAGCGAGCTGGTCGACCGGCTCAACCTCGGCCATGCCGATGCGCTGATCCTGACGATGGACGATCCAGTCCTCACCGTCCGGCTCACCCGCCGCGTGCGCAGCTGGGTTCCGACCATCCCGATCATCGCCCGCGCCCGCGACACCGCTCACGCCGCCGAGCTCTACAAGGCCGGCGCGACCGACGCCGTCCCCGAAACGCTCGAAAGCTCGCTCCAGCTCTCCGAGGCGGTGCTCGTCGATCTCGGCGTTGCGGTCGGCCCGGTGATCGCCTCGATCCACGAGAAGCGCGACGAGATGCGCCGGACGATCAAGGAAGCGGCCAATCTCGAGCGCGAACCCCGCTTGCGCCGCACGCGCAGGAAGGAGGCGGAGGCTTAAGCCATCCGCGCCCGCACCACACGCTCCAGCACCGCCAGCGGCATCGCGCCCTTGCGCAGCACCTCATGGAACTGGCGCGGATCCCACTTCGCGCCGGCCTTGGCCTTGGCCTCGTCGCGCAGCTTGACCCACACGGTGTGCCCGATCTTGTAGCTGCACGCCTGGCCCGGCCAGACGGTGTAGCGGTCGATCTCGCCCTGGCTGCGGCCGCGGGCGATGCCGGTGGTGGCGATGAAATAGTCGGTCGCCTTCTCGCGGCTCCAGCGCTTCGCGTGCATGCCGCTGTCGACCACCAGCCGCGTCGCGCGGAACAGCAGCGACTGGAGGTAGCCGACCTGCCCCAGCGGATCGCCCTCGAACATCCCCATCTCGTCGGCGAGCTGCTCGGTGTAGAGCGCCCAGCCCTCGCTGTACCCGCTGAAGCCCCCGCGCCGGCGGATCAGCGGGATGTCGGGCGATTCGAGCGCCAGCATCACCTGCAGATGGTGCCCCGGCACCGCCTCGTGATGCGTCAGCGTGGCAAGCCCGAACTTGGGCCGGTCGAACGTGTCGCGCAGGTTGATGTAGTAGATTCCCGGCCGCGAGCCGTCGAGCGTCGCCGCCTGATAATATCCCCCCGGCGCCCCCGCCTGGATCGACGGCGGCACGCGGCGGACCTCCACCGGCGCCTTGGGCAAGGTCGCGAACTGCTCGGGCAGGCGAGGCTCCATCGCACGGATCTGCTTGTTGAGCTCGGCGAGCAGCGCCGCGCGGCCCTCGTCGGTGTTCGGGAAGAGCTGGTCGGGACGCTCATTCAATGCCACCAGCCGCGCGCCGACCGTGCCCTCGCCGATCCCCTGCGCCTTCAGGATCGCATCGATCCGCGCGCTGATCTCGGCGACCTGCTCTAGACCCAGCCTGTGGATCTCGTCCCCGGTCATCCGCACGGTGGTCGCGGCCTCGGCGGCGGACGCATAATAGGCCTCGCCATCGGGCAGCCGCCACACGCCCGCGTCATGCACCGCCTTGCCGCGCAGCCCGGTGACCAGCGCGCGCTGCCTATCGAGTGCCGGATAGACCTTCTCCGTCACGATCCTCGCGGCTTCCGCTGCCCGCTCGGGCGGCAGGCCGGCGCCCTTGAGCTTGGCCGCAAAGCCCGTCACCAGGCCGGCCTCGGCAGCGGGCTTGTCGCGCAGCGCCGCGAACTGCTTGAGCGTCGTGTCGAGGATATAGTCGGGCGCGAACACGCCGCGCGCCGCATCCGCGCGCTGCCGCTCGGTCTCCTGATCGATCACCGCCGCGAACGCGCCGAGCCGCGCCAGATAGGCATCGGCATCCACGGCATCCTTCACGCGGTGCTGGGTGTCGAGGAAGTCGGGCACCTCGCGATAGGCGCCGCTCAGCTGGCTCAGCCGGAACGGCACGAAGCGCCCGCCGCTGTCGCCATAGCTGAACTGCTCGCGCCCGGCGATGCTGCGCTCGAGCTGATAGGAGACGACGTCCCGGTCGAGCCGCGCATCCTCACCCAGCGTGGCGGGTGCGAACGCCCGCACCGCCGCCAGCTCGCGCTTCGACCGGGCGAGGGCCCGCGCATCGTCAGCCGGCGAGCGCCCTGAAAGCTGCGATTTCAGCGCGGCATTCTTGCCCGTGTCAAGCCCGAGCGAGGTCGCCCCCTCCGGATTCTCCGCCAGCCGCTCGTTGAAGATCGTGTCGAGCAGCGCCCGGAACTTCGCATCCGCCGCCCCGCCCGCAGGCTTCCCCTGGCGGGCGGCGGCGGGCAGCGCAGCAGCCAGCGCCGCAGCGCCGGCCGAACCTACGAACGAACGGCGGCGCATCGGCATCGTAATTCCCCCTGTCTTCGGATCAGTTGTTGAGGGCGGGCACCTGGCGCACGCACGCGGCCAGCGCGGCGCTGGTCGCGCCATCCTGCGCGCGCAGCCGCGCTTCGGCCGCGGCGCCATCGCGCGCGACCTCGGCCTCCACGGCCTTGGCGGTCTTGCCAGCGGCGCGGCCGGCGTCGGAGGCCGCCATGCCCCAGAAGATCGTGTGATCGAACAGCGCCGATTCCTGCGGCGTGCCCTTGCCGATCTTGGCGGCGGCATTGGTCAGCGCGGCGCAGCGCAGCGCCTCGGGATAAGGCGGCGTCTTCCCCTGCGCCGAAACGCCGGGGCCTACGAACAGGACCGCAGCGGCAGCGGCGGTCAGCAGAATACGGTTACGCAGCTTCTTTCTCCTCGGCCAGCGCCCCCTTCACGGCATCGATCGCGGCCGCGGCGTTTCCGCCTTCAGGCCCGCCACCCTGCGCCATGTCCGGGCGCCCTCCGCCGCCCTGCCCGCCCAGCGCGGCAACGCCACGCTTGACGAGCTCGACGGCGTTCAGGCTTCCGGTCAGGTCGTCGGTGACGCCGACCGCAATCGCTGCACGCCCTTCATTTACCGCGACAAAAGCTACCACACCTGAACCGATGCGGCCTTTCGCCTCGTCCACCGCACCGCGCAGCGCCTTGGGATCGAGTCCGTCGAGGATCTGCCCAACGAAATTCACGCCGCCGATCTGCTCCGGCCCGGCAGGCGCCGCCGCGCCACCGCCGCCGCCCAGCGCGAGCGCCTTCTTCGCCTCGGCCAGCTCCTTCTCGAGCTTGCGCCGCTCCTCGACCAGTGCGGCGATCCGCCCCGGCACCTCGTCGGGCGAGGTCTTGAGCGCCGCCGCCGCCTCGCGCAGCTTGGCGTCGCGATCGGCGAGCCACAGCCGCGCCGCCTCGCCGGTCAGCGCCTCGATCCGGCGTACGCCGCTCGACACCGCGCTCTCGCTGACGATCTTGAACACCGCGATATCGCCGGTCGCGCGCACATGCGTGCCGCCGCACAGCTCGACCGAATAGCTTTTGTCCGAAACGCGGCCCATCGAGAGCACGCGAACCTCGTCGCCATATTTCTCGCCGAACAGCGCCAGCGCGCCCGCCGCGACCGCATCGTCCGGAGTCATCAACCGCGTGCTGACCACCTCGTTCGCGCGGATCTCGGCATTCACCTCGGCCTCGATGTCGGCAATCTCCTGCGCGGTCAGCGCCGAGGGGTGCGAGAAGTCGAAGCGCAGGCGATCGGGAGCCACCAGGCTGCCCTTCTGCGTCACATGCCCGCCCAGCCGGTTGCGCAGCGCCGCGTGCAACAGGTGCGTGGCGGAGTGGTTGGCGCGGATCGCATCGCGGCGCGCCACGTCGATCGCCAGCTTCACCGTGTCGCCGACCGCGATCTCGCCGCTCTCGATCACCGCCTGATGAGCGTGCAGGCGGCCCAGCGGCTTGCTGGTGTCGCTCACAATCGCCTTCACCTTGTCGCCGCTGATGACGCCGGCATCGCCCATCTGGCCGCCGCTCTCGCCATAGAAGGGCGTCTGGTTGGTCAGGATGACGACCTCATCGCCCTGCCCGGCCCGATCGACGCGCGCACCGCCCTTGACGATCGCCACTACCTGGCCCTCGCCATCCACAGCCGTGTAGCCGGTGAACTCGGTGCCGCCCAATTCCTCGGCGATGTCGAACCAGACATCGTCCGAAGCCTTGGCGCCGCTGCCCTTCCACGCCGCGCGCGCGGCTGCCTTCTGCTGCGCCATCGCCGCGTCGAAGCCTTCGCGGTCGACGGTCATGCCGTGCGGGCGCAGCGCGTCCTCGGTCAGGTCATAGGGGAAGCCATAGGTGTCGTAGAGCTTGAACGCGGTCTCGCCGGGCAGCGTATCGCCCTCGCCCATGCCCGTGGTCGCCTCGTCGAGCAGCTTGAGGCCGTTCGCCAGCGTCTGGCGGAAACGGGTCTCTTCCTGCAGCAGCGTCGCCTCGATCAGCGGCTGCGCGCGCACCAGCTCGGGATAGGCGCCGCCCATCTCGGCGACCAGCGCCGGCACCATCCGGTGCATCAGCGGATCCTTGGCGCCCAGGATGTGCGCGTGGCGCATCGCGCGGCGCATGATGCGGCGGAGCACATAGCCGCGGCCCTCGTTCGCCGGCAGCACGCCGTCCGCAACCAGGAAGCCCGACGAGCGCAAATGATCGGCGATCACGCGATGGCTCGCCTGATGCTCGCCGGTGGTCGCGGCACCCGTCAGCGCGCCGCTCTCGGCGATCAGCGCCTTGAACGTGTCGGTATCGTAATTGTCGTGCACGCCCTGCAGCACCGCCGCGACGCGCTCCAGCCCCATGCCGGTGTCGATGCTTGGGCGGGGCAGTTCGCCGACGATCTCGTCATTCTCCTGCAGATACTGCATGAAGACGAGGTTCCAGATCTCGACGAAGCGGTCGCCATCCTCCTCCGGCGATCCCGGCGGGCCGCCCCAGATATGGTCGCCATGATCATAGAAGATCTCGGAGCACGGCCCGCACGGCCCGTCCGATCCCATCGCCCAGAAATTGTCCTTGGTGGCGATGCGGATGATGCGTTCCTCGGGCAGCCCCGCGATCTTCTTCCACAGGTCGAACGCCTGGTCGTCGGTGTGATAGACGGTGGCGGTCAGCTTATCGGGCGACAGGCCCCATTCCTTGGTCAGCAGCGTCCACGCATGGGTGATCGCCTGCTCCTTGAAATAGTCCCCGAAGCTGAAATTGCCGAGCATCTCGAAGAAGGTGTGGTGCCGCGCGGTGTAGCCGACATTGTCGAGGTCATTGTGCTTGCCGCCCGCCCGCACGCACTTCTGGCTGCTCGCCGCGGTCGAATAGGGCCGCGTCTCCAGCCCGGTGAACACGTTCTTGAACGGCACCATGCCCGCATTGACGAACATCAGCGTCGGGTCGTTGTGCGGCACCAGCGGCGCGGACTGGACGCGCGCATGCCCCTGGCCCTCGAAATAGTCCAGGAAGCTGCGGCGGATATCGTTGGTCGAGGTCATCGCGCCGACTTAGGGGCGCGCGGCGCTTCGCTCAAGCGAAACGGTGCGATCAGGGTGATCGGGGCACAGGCGCCTGACCGGTTGCAATGTTGGATTTCGTCTGCTTGCCTCGATCAAGGATCGACACTTGGTTCAATCCTCCCCCGCCAGGGGGAGGATTCGTTCGAACCGTAAATGTCGATCCAGCCCAGCCATTCAAATGGCCGCTCTTTGACCCGTCGATCATCCAGTTGTGGCGCGTGACAGCCGCCCGCGTGGCGCGTGGTGTTGCACAAGTGGCGCGTGACTGGCGCGTTGGTGTAGCGCGGCCGGCGCTTCACAGACGCGTTGGTGGCGCGTTGGTGGCGCGTCGCTGGTGCTTCACCGCCGCGTCGCTGTCAGGCTCCTCTCCATGGGCAGCGTGAAAACCCGCTTTCTCCGTCAACTTTGTAAACCGCCTGTCACTGTGCCCGTCACCCGATCGGTTCCTCGATCGACTTGGGCGGCACGCTGAACCATTTCGGTCCGCTTGGCGTCATGTGGAAGCAATCCTCCAGCCGCACCCCGAACTTGCCCGGCAGATAAATCCCCGGCTCGTTCGAGAAGCACATGCCCGCAGCCAGCTTCACCGTCTCGCCGCGAACCAGGTTGATCGGCTCGTGCCCGTCCATCCCGATGCCGTGGCCGGTCCGGTGCGACAGCCCCGGCAGCTTGTAGTCCGGCCCATAGCCGAGCGATTCGTAGTAGCGCCGCACCGCGTCATCCACCGCGCCTGCGGGCGTCCCGATCCGCGCTGCGGCAAAGGCCACGTCCTGTCCCTTGCGCATCTCACCCCACACCTTGCGCTGCTCCACGGTCGGCTCGCCATGGACGAAGGTGCGGCTGATATCGCTTTCATAGCCATGGACGCGCGCGCCGCAGTCCATCAGCACCACCTCTCCCCTCGCTACCTTCTGCGGCTTGCCGGTGCCGTGCGGATAGGCCGATGCCTCGCCCAGCAGGATCAGGTTGAACGCCACCTCCCCGCCCAGCTTGCGCGTCGCGGCGGTCATCAGCGCGGCAATGTCCTGCGGCGTCATCCCGGCCTCGACCCGCGGATGCGTCCAGCGATAGGCGGCCATGGTCACATCCGCCGCCTTCTGCATCAGCGCGATCTCGGCCGGCGTCTTGATCATCCGGCATCCGCGCACGACCGAATTGGCGGAGACGATCAGCCGCGCGTCGCCGATTGCCTCGGCAAGTCCAACCACCGCGAAGTGCCGCACCGTTTCCTCGATCCCGATCCGGTGGTTGGCCAGCCCGCGCTCACGCAGCCAGCCTGCGATCACCGCGAACGGGCTCTCATGCTCCTGCCACACCCGAATTTGCGCCGGAATGCTGAGCGATTCGCGCACTGACGGCTCCTCGAAGAACGGCGTAACGATAATCGGCTCGCCCTCGACCGGGATCACCGCTGCGGTCAGCCGTTCGCTGCGCCCCCAGCGCACGCCGGTGAAATAGAACAGGCTCGATCCCGGCTCGATCAGCACCGCGCCGATCCCGTTCGCCTTCATCAGCGCCTGGGCACGAGCGAGGCGAGCGCTGCGCTCCTCCGGGCCGATCGGGACCGCGTCCGCGGTGATGCTGGTCAGCGCGGAAAGGTCCGGTTCGGCGGCGCGCAACAAGCGGGCATGCGCAGCGAAGGGCGTGGTGGCGGCTGCTGCGAGCAGCGATCGGCGGGACAAGATCATGGTCGCGATCGATACGGCCCTTGACCCGCGCGCCGCAATCCCCTGTCTAGGCGCCGCAACGAGGGGAGCCCGATGGCCAAGAAACTGACGACATTCATCCTGATCGCGCTCGTCGCAGGCGCGATCCTGGGCCTGGGGCTGCATTACGGCATCCATTATATCTTCGACCACGGCGTCCGCATCTTCGGCTTCGACCTCCGCCATATCTTCAGCGTTGATTCGGCGGGCGCCGAGGCCGAGCTCAAGACGCTCGCTGGCTATTTCTCGATCATCACCACGATCTTCCTGCGGCTGATCAAGATGATCATCGCCCCGCTGGTGTTCGCAACCCTCGTCGCCGGCATCGCGCACATGGGCGACACCGCGGCGCTGGGCCGCGTCGGCGGCCGTGCGGTTGGCTGGTTCATCTGCGCCAGCCTCGTCTCGCTCACCCTCGGCCTGATCCTCGTCAACCTGTTCCAGCCCGGCGTCGGTCTCAACTTCCCGCTGCCGCCGGTCGATGCGGCGAGCGGGGTCGAAAAGGCCGCGTTCAACCTCAAGGACTTCTTCACCCACGTCTTCCCCGCCTCCGGGATCGAGGCGATGGCGAAGAACGAGATCCTTCAGATCGTGATCTTCTCGCTGTTCATCGGCGTCGCGATCACCGCCGTTGGCGAGAAGGCGAAGCCGCTGGTCAGCGCGATCGAGGCGCTGGTCCATGTGATGCTCCAGGTGACCAACTACGTCATGCGCTTCGCGCCCGTCGCGGTGTTCGCTGCAGTGGCGGGAACGCTGGCCGAGCGCGGCCCGGCGATCATCGGCAACCTCGCCTATTTCATGGGCACCTTCTACCTCGCGATGTTCCTGCTCTGGGCGGTGCTGATCGGGGTGTGCTTCCTGATCGTCGGGAAGCGCACCGGCCTGCTGGTCCGCTACATCCGCGATCCGCTGCTCCTCGCCTTCTCGACCGCCTCGTCCGAAGCCGCTTACCCCCGCACGCTGGAAGCGCTCGACCGGTTCGGCGTGCCGCCGCGCATCGCCAGCTTCGTGCTGCCGCTGGGCTACAGCTTCAACCTCGACGGCTCGATGATCTACATGACCTTCGCGACGATCTTCATCGCACAGGCCTATGGCATCGACCTGACGCTGGGGCAGGAGATCACCATGCTGCTGGTGCTGATGATCACCAGCAAGGGCATCGCCGGCGTGCCGCGCGCCAGCCTGGTCGTCATCGCTGCGACGCTCGGCTTCTTCGACATCCCCGAGGCCGGACTGCTGCTGATCCTCGGCATCGACCATTTCCTCGACATGGGCCGCTCGGCGACCAATGTTGTCGGCAACGCGGTCGCCAGCGCGGTGGTCGCGAAATGGGAAGGCGGGCGCCTCGATCCGATCGAGCCTGCCGATATCGAACCGCCGCACGCCCCCACCGGCGGCGGACCTGCGGTGGACGAGCAGAGCTTCAGCGAATTCGGCAAGCCGCCGGCGGGCGGCACTCAAGCATAGGCATACGGCCCACCCGCGGCGAGCGCGGCCTGATAGGCAGGCCGCGCATGGACCTTCGCCAGCCATCCGATCGTCGCCGGGCGCGAGGCATCGAGTCCCGCCCGGCTACGCGCGGCCTCGAGCGGGAAGCTCATCATCACGTCGGCCGCGGTGAAATCATCCCCCGCAAACCAGTCGTTCGCGGCGAGATGGGCCTCGACATAATCGAGATGCACATCGATCATCGGCTGGATCTTCTTCTGTGCGGCCTTGCCCAGGAACGGCACGCGGCCGAGCACCAACTTGACCAGGAGCGGCGGCATCAGTGAACCCTCGGCATAATGGAGGAAATGGCGGTAGCGCAGCACCGCATCACGATGCGCGGGCGGGCCGAGCCGGCCATCGGCCTTCTCGACCAGATATTCGACGATCGCTCCCGTTTCCGCGACTGTCCTGCCCAGCCCGCCATCCGCTTCGTCGTCCACGATCACCGGTGACTTGCCCAGCGGATGCACGGCACGCAGTTCGGGCGGCGCCAGCATCGTCGCCTTGTTCCGCTCGTAGCGCGTGATCGCGTAAGGCAGCCTCAGCTCTTCGAGCAGCCACAGCACCCGCTGCGATCGCGAATTCTCCAGATGGTGGACGGTGATCATCGGCCGGTCTTCCTCGCTGACTTTCGCTGAGCCTGCGCCGTCACCGCGCGGATGGCCAGCATCAAATCAGGGCATCGGTGGTGAGATCGCGCCGGCTGGGCTCAGGAACCCGCGATCGGATCGATGCCGATCAGCTCGACCGTGAACAGCAGCGTCGCGCGGCCGGGGATCGGCCCTCTCCCGTTGGGCCCATAGGCCAGCTCTTGCGGAATGGCGAACTCGAACTTGTCGCCGACGCCCATCAGCTGGACGCCCTCTTGCCATCCGCGGATGACGCGATTGAGCGGGAAGGCGGCTGGCGTGCCGCGCTTGATCGAGCTGTCGAACTCGGCACCGTCGCTGAAGGTGCCGGCATAGTGCACCGTCACACGATCGACCGGTCCGGGCCGCTGGCCGCTGCCGTCGCCGGCGATGCGGCGCCAGCGCAGGCCGCTCGCGGTGACCTGCCAACCATTCCCGCCATGCCGCTCCGCCAGCGCAAGCATCTGCCGGTTCTGCCAGGCCACGTCCTGCGACAGATCAGCCTGCGGGGCATCCTGAGCGGTTGCGACACTGACATCCGCCGCAATGATGCAGCCCAACGCCGCCAGAAGCGATTTCGATACCCCCCGCACCACGTCCACTCTCCTTCTCTTCGCGAGCCCTCGGCCTGCATCGCTATCCGATCGCTGCGGCGTTCCCAAGCCGAAAGGCCCGGCGCGTGGGGCGCCGGACCTTCCGATGGGAACCAGTCCCGTGACCGCTGCCGCTCATCCCGATACGGCCCGGCCCAATGCTGTACTCGCCTGCTTCCCGGCTGCGTCGTGTCCGCCGAACTTGACGAAGTTACGCGGAACGCCCTGGAAACTGTCGGCTTCGTCGGTTCCGTCAGCCGTCGAGATCGTCTTCCTCGGCATCCGGCCCGGTCATCATCTCTTCGGCGACCTGTGCGGTGCGGTTGCGGATCGCGGTTTCGAGCCGCGCGCAAACCTCAGGGTTCTCCTTGAGGAAGGTCTTGGCGTTCTCGCGCCCCTGGCCGATGCGGATGCTGTCATAGCTGAACCATGCGCCGGACTTCTCGACCAGCCCGGCCTTGACGCCGAGGTCGAGGATCTCGCCGATCTTCGAGATGCCCTCGCCATACATGATGTCGAATTCGACCTGCTTGAACGGCGGGGCGACCTTGTTCTTCACGACCTTCACGCGGGTCGAGTTGCCGATCACATCGTCGCGATCCTTGATCGCGCCGGTGCGGCGGATATCGAGACGGACCGAGGCGTAGAACTTCAGCGCGTTGCCGCCCGTCGTCGTCTCCGGGTTGCCGTACATCACGCCGATCTTCATGCGCAGCTGGTTGATGAAGATCACCATGCAGCGCGAGCGGCTGATCGAGCCGGTGAGCTTGCGCAGCGACTGCGACATCAGGCGCGCCTGCAGGCCGACATGGCTGTCGCCCATCTCGCCCTCGATCTCAGCGCGGGGAACCAGCGCGGCGACCGAATCGACCACCAGCACGTCGATCGCGTTCGAGCGCACCAGCGTATCGGTGATCTCGAGCGCCTGCTCGCCGGTGTCCGGCTGGGACACGATCAGCTCGTCGATGTTGACGCCCAGCTTCTTGGCATAGACCGGGTCGAGCGCATGCTCGGCATCGACGAACGCGGCGACGCCGCCATTCTTCTGCGCCTCGGCGATGACGTGCAGCGCCAGCGTGGTCTTGCCCGAGCTTTCCGGCCCATAGACCTCGATCACGCGGCCGCGCGGCAGACCGCCGACGCCGAGCGCGATGTCGAGCCCGAGCGAGCCGGTCGAGATCGCCTCGACCTGCATCGTCTCCTTCGAGCCCAGCTTCATCGCCGAGCCCTTGCCGAACGCGCGGTCGATCTGCGCGAGTGCGGCGTCGAGCGCCTTCTGCTTGTCCGAAGAAATCGCCATGTTTCCGTCGATCACCTTGAGGGAAGCTGCCATCCGAAGTCTCCGTCGCTAGAGGCTTTGCGCCCCGTCTTCAACATGCCTGTCGTCACGTTCCTGTGGATTGCGTATAGCATTTGTTCCAACAGAACAAGAGTGGAACGATCTTTTTTTGTTCTCATCTCATGGAGGGACGCAATGACCGAGCCGAAACGCTGCCGCTGGGCGCAGGGCGATGCACTGATGGCGGCCTATCACGACAGCGAATGGGGCGTTCCCGTCCGCGATTCGCGCCTGTTGTGGGAAATGCTGATGCTCGAGGGATTCCAGGCAGGGCTGTCCTGGTCGATCATCCTCAAGCGCCGCGAAGGGTTTCGCGCCGCCTTCGCCGGGTGGGACCCGCACAAGGTCGCTGCGTTCGGCGCCGCGGATATCGAGCGGCTGATGGCCGATCCGGGCATCATCCGCGCCCGCGCCAAGATCGCGGCGGCGATCGGCAATGCCCGCGCCTATCTCGCCCTCACCGAACGGGGGGAGGATTTCGGCAACTGGGCATGGGATCTTGCTGGAGGCAGGCCGGTCAAGGGCGATGGCGAGACCGTGCCCGCCAGGACCCCGGCCTCCGAGGCGATCTCCAAGGCGCTCAAGGCAAAGGGTTTCAAGTTCGTCGGCCCGGTGATCGTCTATGCGTGGATGCAGGCGGTCGGGATGGTCAACGATCATGCCAGCGACTGCTTTCGGCGCGATCAGGTCTAGCCGCGCTTGACGTGCGGGTTTTCATGTAACATCTAATGTTGCATGATTCGCGACAGCCGCCTTTCCGGGGTTCTCCACCTGCTGCTGCACCTCGCCGAGAGCAAGGAACCGGTGCCATCCGAAACGCTCGCCAGGGCGATGGACACCAACCCCGCGGTGATCCGCCGCACGCTCGCCGGTCTGCGTGAGCGCGGGCATGTGCGGTCGGAGAAAGGCCATGGCGGCGGCTGGACGCTGACCCGCCGCCTCGACGAGATCACCCTGCACGACGTCTATGAGGCGCTGGGCCGCCCTGCCCTGCTCGCGATCGGCAACCGATCGCAGGCGCCGCAATGCCTGGTCGAGCAGGCGGTCAACGCGGCGCTGGACGAGACGTTCGACGCCGCCGAGGCGCTGTTGCTCGAGCGCCTGCGCGGGGTGACGCTTGCCGATCTAGACGCCGATTTCCGCGCCCGCTTCTCCGCGCGCACCACTCCTTGCGAGAAGGACCCTCCCTATGGCCACTGACGGCGCCCAGCAATTCCTCGACAAGTTCGCCGATCCCGAAGCCGTCGCCAACTATGCCGAGAACCCGCCGCGCTACGTGCCCGGCTTTGCCGACCTCCACCGTATGACCGGCATCCTGCTCGCCGAGCATGTGCCGGAAGACGCCCATATCCTGGTGCTGGGCGCGGGCGGCGGGCTGGAGCTCAAGGCGCTCGCCACTGCCTATCCCGGCTGGCGCTTCACCGGGGTCGATCCGGCGGGCGCGATGCTCGACCTTGCCGCGCGCACGCTCGGCCCCGACGCGCACCGCGCCGAGCTGATCACCGGCTATATCGACGACGCCCCGCCCGGCCCGTTCGACGGCGCGGTATGCCTGCTCACGCTTCACTTCCTCGGCGCGGAGGAGCGCACCCGCACCGCGGCGGCGATCCGCGATCGCCTCAGGCCGGGCGCGCCGTTCGTCGCGGCGCATGGCAGCTATCCGCAGGATGCGGCCCGGGACCGGTGGCTCGATCGCTATGCCGCCTTCGCCATCGCCTCGGGCGCGGTGCCCGATCAGGCCCATGGCGCGCGCGATGCGGTGAGCAAGGCGGTCAACATGCTTTCGCCCGAGCAGGATGAGGCGGTGCTGCGCGCTGCGGGATTCCGCGACGTGACGCCCTTCTACGCCGCCTTCACCTGGCGCGGCTGGGTGGGCTACGCCTGACGCTTGCCCTGCGGCTGCGTTCGCGCGATCCTGCGCGGCCATGGACGATCTCTCAGCCTTCATCGCCGGTCTGCCCAAGGCCGAGCTGCACCTGCATATCGAGGGCAGCCTGGAGCCCGAGCTGATGTTCGCGCTGGCGAAACGGAACAAGGTCGCGATCCCGTTCGACAGCGTCGAGGCGGTGCGTGCGGCGTACAGCTTCAGCCGGCTCCAGGACTTCCTCGACATCTACTATGCCGGGGCCGATGTGCTGCGCACCGAGCAGGATTTCTACGACCTGGCCGATGCCTATTTCGCGCGGGCGGCCGCGGACGGGGTGGTGCATGCGGAAATCTTCTTCGATCCCCAGACGCATACCGATCGCGGGATCCCGTTCCAGGTGGTTGCGGACGGGCTGCTCGCTGCGATGCGCGATGCGGAGGGGCGGCACGGCCTGAGCTCCAAGCTGATCCTCTGCTTCCTGCGCCATCTCGATGAGGACGCGGCGTTCGCCACGCTCAAGGCGGCCGACCCGTGGCTCGACCGGATCGAGGGCGTCGGCCTCGATTCATCGGAAGTCGGCCACCCGCCCGAGAAGTTCGAGCGCGTCTTTGCCGCCGCCCGCGATCTTGGCCTCAAGCGTGTCGCACATGCCGGGGAGGAAGGGCCGCCGGACTATGTGTGGCAGGCGCTCGATCTGCTGAAGATCGACCGGCTCGACCATGGCAATCGCAGCCTGGAGGATCCGGCGCTGGTAAGGCGGCTGGCTAACGAGGGGATGACGCTCACCGTCTGTCCGCTCTCCAACCACAAATTGTGCGTGGTGGACGATATGGCGAACCATCCGCTCGACCGGATGCTTGCGCACGGCCTCAATGCGACCGTCAACTCGGATGACCCGGCCTATTTCGGCGGCTATGTCGCCGATAATTATCGCGCCGTCGCCGCCGCGCGCGGGCTGGGCAAGGCGCAGCTGGCGACGCTGGCGCGCAACAGCTTCACCGGATCGTTCCTGAGCGAGGATGCGAAGGCCGCGCACCTCGCCCGGCTCGACGCCTTCGTGGCGGCGAACTGATGCCGGTCTTCACGCCCGTATCGCACGAGCAGCTCGTCGCCGACGTGCTCGCCATCGCCGCGGCGATCCACGCCGACCCCGACTGGCGCCCCGACTTCATCATCGGCATCGGCCGCGGCGGGCTCGCGCCGGCGGTGTATCTCAGCCACGCCACCGGCATGCCGATGCTGTCGGTCGATCACAGCTCGCAGGTCCATGATTTCGCCGACGCTCCGCTCGAACGCCTTGCCGCGCGCACGCGCGCGGGCGAGAAGCTGCTGTTCCTCGACGACATCAACGACAGCGGCGCGACGATCGCCAGGCTGCGCGCCAAGCTCGCCGAAGCCGGCGCGACGCCCGGTGCGATCCGCTTCGCGACGCTGCTCGACAATGCGACGTCGAGCCAGCGCGTCGAATATGCCGCACGCGCGATCGACCGCACGGTGATCAAGGACTGGTTCGTCTTTCCCTGGGAAGCGGTCGCGCCTGCCGCCTCGATCGCCGCCGATGCGGCGGAGATGCCCGACCGGATCGCCTAGAGGCCGGAAAGCGCCTGCTCGATCGCGTCCATCGTGAAGGGCTTGGCGAGCACCGGCCGGTGCTTGTGCCCGTCCGCGATCATGTCGTCCCCGCCCCCGGTCGCGACCACGAAAGGTACTCCGGCTGCGGCCAGCGCGTCGGCCACCGGCCAGCATTTCTCGCCGCCGTTCAGGTTGACGTCGACGATCGCCGCGTCGATCCCGCCCGCCGCCACCAGCGGCAGTGCGGTCGAGACGCTGTCGGCGACGCCCGCGACCTGCCTGCCGAGGATATCCAGGAAATCCTCGAGCATCATCGCGATCAGCGGCTCGTCCTCGACGACAAGGATGCGTTGGCGTGCGCTCATTGTTGCCGGATTGCCGGAAAAATCACTTTTCGCCAAGTACTTATTTCGCGGTCAGCGCGGCGCGCGCAGCTTCTGCAAGCTGTTGCACCGAAAAGGGTTTGGGCAGGAAGGCGACATTGTCGAGGTCGATCGACTTGCGCAGCTGCTCCTCGGCATAGCCCGACATGAAGATGATCTTGAGGTCAGGGTAGCGTTTGCGCGCATGGCGGACCATCGTCGGGCCGTCCATCGTCGGCATCACCACGTCGGAGATCAGCAGGTCGGGCTTGGCGCTGGTCTGGAGCAGCTCCAGCGCCGCCTCGCCATTCTCGGCGGTCAGCACGGTATAGCCCTGCCGCGCCAACGCGCGTTCGGCGACGGCGCGGACCATCGCCTCGTCCTCGACCAGCAGCACGGTGCCGGTGCCCCACAGATCGCCCTGCACCGGCTTGGCGGCCGGCGCCTTGGCCGCGGCGTCGCCCGCGGCATCGACGGGGAGGTAGATGGTGAACACCGCCCCCTTGCCCTTGGGGCTTTCGGCGAAGATGAATCCCCCCGACTGCTTGATGATGCCATAGACGGTCGACAGGCCGAGCCCGGTGCCCTTCCCCACTTCCTTGGTGGTGAAGAACGGCTCCCAGATATGCGCCAGCACCTCGCCCGGGATGCCGGTTCCGGTGTCCGAGATGCGCAACGCGGTATAGTCGCCGACGGGGAGGACGTCCTCGTCCATCGCCCGAACTTCGTGCGCGGGAACGCTGAAGGTCTCGATCGTCAGCGTGCCCCCGCCGCTCGGGTTCTTCGCCAGCATCGCGTCGCGCGCGTTGACGGCGAGGTTGACCACCACCTGCTCGAGCTGCCCCGGATCGGCGCGCACCGGGCCGAGGTTGCGGCCGTGGTTGACCACCAGCTCGACCGTCTCGCCGAGCAGGCGCTTGAGCAGGTTCGACACCTCCGAGATCACGTCGGGCAGCTGCAGCACCTGCGGGCGCAGCGTCTGCTGGCGCGAGAAGGCGAGCAGCTGGCGGGTGAGCGCGGCGGCGCGGTTGGAGTTGATCAGGATCTGCTGGATGTCGTCATAGTCGCTGTCGCCCGGCGCGTGGCGCATCAGCATCAGGTCGCAATGGCCGATCACCGCGGTGAGGATGTTGTTGAAGTCGTGCGCGACGCCGCCGGCGAGCTGGCCCACAGCCTGCATCTTGGTCGCCTGCGCCACCTGGCGCTTGAGCCGCCCCTCCTCGCCCGCGTCGCGCAGGCTGAGCAGCACCGCTGCCTCGCCCAGGCCCCGCGCTGCGGCGATCGAGATCGCCACGCCCTCGTCGGGCGCTTCGGCAAAACGCACGGTCATGTCCATCGAATGCGCCGCGCCGCTCGCGAAGCGGCGGATCGCGTCGGCCAGCGCGGCCTTGTCCTCGCGCACCACCAGGTCGCCCGGATAGAGCGGCGGGTTGGCCTGGTTGACGTGCGCGGCGCGGACGAAGGCGTCGTTCATGTGCACGAAGCGCCCGTCCCCGCCGACCAGCGCGATGCCAGAGGGCAGCAGCGAGATGAGCGAGCGGACATGCGCGCCGGCGGTGTCGCCGATCGCCGGCTGCGGGATCGCCAGCTCGTCGTCGAGCAGCGCCACCAGCATCGGCGCATTGTCGCCGTCGAGGAACGGGATCTCCAGCACGCGCAGCGGCGTGCCCGACAGGCCCTCGCGCTCGAAACGGACGATGCCCAGATTGTCGGTGATCAGGAAGCGGGTGAAGTCGCGCCCCTCGATCATCGCATTCTCGTCGCCCATCGCGCGCTGGCGCACCACGCGGTTCGCGGCGCGCACGCGTCCGTCGGCGCCCAGCAAGGTCATCATGATCCCGGCACTGCCCAGCCGGTCGCCCGCCGCCCCGGCGACCAGTGCCTGCGCCTGCTTGGCCAGATCGACGACGTCGGTGCCGGCAAAACGCCACACCAGCATCGAATCGCCCACGCGCGTGATATGCGCCGTCAGCTTGGTGCCCGCCGCGTCGAACGCGCCGCTCGATGCCTGCCCGTCGCGCCACGCCGTGCGGCCTGCGGTGCCGAGCTGCGCCGCGATCCATTCGCCCGGAACCACGCTCGGCGGCGCGGGATAGGTCGGGAAGAACGCACCGAACCGCTCGTTGGCGCAGACCAGGCGCCCCGCGCGGTCGGTCACTGCGAGCGCATCGTTGCTCATCGAGGCGAGCGTGTGCGCGACCGACCAGTCGACGACCGGCTCCTCTTCCCTCGCGGCGGGCCACAGCCGCAGAGCAAGGTACACTATGCCCGCGATCGCGAGCGCCGCGGCGAGGAAGCCCGCCGCGACCAACGCCGAGCTGGTCAGGAACAGCACGATTCCCGCCGCCGCTGCCCCGGCCGCGATCGCAATGATCAGCGGCGCGGCGGCGGAGCGGGGGTCATCGGCGAGGGGAGCGGGACGCGAGGCCATCGCTTCCTTTTCCCCTACCCCGCGCTCCGGTCAAGCGTTCAGCGCCAGCCGGAGCGGCGGGCGCCGATCACCAGATGCGGACGCGCTTCGCCGGGGCCAGGTAGAGCTTCTGCCCATCCTTCGCGCCGAACGCGGCGTACCAGGGATCGAGGTTGCGCACGACCCAAGCGCGCTGGATCGACGGGCTGTGCGGATCGGTCAGCAGCCGCGCACGCAAATTGGCCTCGCGATAGTTGCGCCGCCAGATCTGCGCCCAGCCGAGGTAGAAGCGCTGGTCGGCGGTGAAGCCGTCGATCACCGGCGGCTTCCTGCCCTTCAGCGAATGCTGATAGGCGTCATAGGCGATGGTGAGGCCGGCAAGGTCGCCGATATTCTCGCCCAGCGTGAATTCGCCCTTCACATGCTCGCCAGGCAGCGCCTCATAGGCGTCATACTGCGCGACCAGCGCCTTGCTCGCAGCCTCGAACGCCTTGGTGTCCTCGGGCGTCCACCACTCGCTCAGCGCGCCCTTCTCGTCATATTTCGCGCCCTGATCGTCGAAGTGATGGCTGATCTCGTGGCCGATCACCGCGCCGATCCCGCCATAGTTCACCGCCGGATCGGCCTTGGGATCGAAGAAGGGCGGCTGCAGGATCGCGGCGGGGAACACCACCTCCATCATGCCGAAATTGGCATAGGCGTTGATCGTCTGGGGCAGCATCCCCCATTCCCATTTGCGCACCGGCCCGCCCAGCTTGTCGATCATGTACTGGAAGTCGAACTGGTTGGAGCGCACCGCGTTGCCGAACAGGTCGTCGGCCTTGACCTCGAGGCCCGAATAGTCGCGCCAGCGGTCGGGATAGCCGACCTTCACGGTGAAGTTCTTGAGCTTCGCCTTGGCGCGCGCCTTGGTCTTGGGCTGCATCCATTCGAGCGAGTCGATCCGCCGGCCCATCGCATCGAGCACGTTGGCAACCAGCTTGTTCATCTCCGCCTTGTACTCGGCCGGGAAGTAGCGCGCGGCGTAGATCTTGCCGACTTCCTCACCCAGCGCGCCCTCGGTGAAGCTCACCGCGCGCTTCCAGCGCTCCTCGCGCTGCGGCGTGCCCTGCAGCGTGGTGCCGTAAAAAGCGAAATTCTCGTTCGCCACCGAATCGGGCAGATAGTTGGCGAGCCCGCCCAGGCTGCGCAGCAGCATCTGGTCCTTGAGCACCGCGAGCGGCGCCTTGTCTAGAATGTCGGCGGTGCCCTTCACCGCGCTCGGCTGGCCGATCAGCACCTCGCCGATCTTCGGGCTGATCGCCTTGAGCACCGCCGGCATGTCGAGCGTCGGGCTCGAGAATTGCGCGGTCTGCGCCAGCGTGAACTTGTTGTAGCCCTTGACCGCGTCCGATGCATCCTCGCGCGTCCACTGGACCTTGGCGATCTGCGTCTCCAGATCCATCACCGCCTTGGCGCGCGCCTCGGCATTGTCCTCTCCCGCCAGCGTCAGCATCCTGGCGAGGTGCGCCACGTAAGCCGTGCGGATCGCCGCCATCTTGGGATTGTCGAGCAGGTACATGTCGCGGTCGGGCAGCCCGGTCCCACCCTGGTAGATGGTGAAGATGTAGGTCTCGGGCTTCTTGTCGTCCTGCCCGACATAGCCGCCGAACGGGCCGCTGATGCCCATCTTCGCCGCCTCGACCACCAGCGCCGAATAGCCGGCCTTGCTGTCCAGCGCCTTGACCTTGCCCAGCCACGGCTGGATCGGGGCCAGCCCCTTCGCCTCGACCGCGGACGTGTTCAGATAGCTGGTATAGGCGCGGCCGATCGCGCTGCTCGCGTCGCCCTTCACCGCTTCGAGGATCTCGCGCACGCGCTGCTTCGACAGATCGTCGAGCACGGTGAACATGCCGTAATTGGACTTGTCGGCAGGGATCGGCGTGCCCTTCGCCCATGCGCCGTTGGCGAAGGTGTAGAAATCGTCGCCGGGCGCGACGGTCTTGTCCATGCCCTTCTCGTCGAAGCCGAAGCTGCCGAGCTGCGGCCGCGAGCCGGTTTCGGCCGCCGGGCTTGCAGCCTCGCTCGCGGAAAGCGCGGTCGCGGCGCCGGCGATCGCGGTGCCGGCCAGAAGGATGGAGGTAACGAGGAGACGCATCATGCACCTATGGACAGGAGTCGGGATGCGCGTGTCTTACGCCGATGATACGCCCGATCAAGTCTCGCGTGTTACCGGGCTGCAGCGTCGACTATCAATCCTCCCCCGCCAGGGGGAGGTGGCGCCGAAGGCGACGGAGGGGGAGGAAACGATGCGTCCCGCCGTCCTCCCCCTCCGTCAGGCTGCGCCTGACACCTCCCCCTGGCGGGGGAGGATCCGGGGAGAACTTATCGCGCCGCGCGTTCCTTCTTCCGCTTGCGCCACTTGTTCGCGATCCACAGCCGCCAGCCCACCGCGCTGATCACATAGCCCAGGATCGAGGAGATGATGGTGATCGTCACCAGCCCGGTGATCAGGGCCGGTCCCGCCTCGGACCACAGCCAGTTGAGCCAGCTGTCGTTGGCGACGTGAGTGGCGATCGGCTGCCCCGGAACGGTCGCGTCGAAATGCAGGATCTTGCGCCCGATCCAATAGGCGAAGGCCCAGAGCGGCGGCGTGGTGAAGGGGTTGGTCAGGAAGGTCGTCAGCGACGCGACCGGGATGTTGGCGCGGAACGGCAACGCGAGCAGCGCTGAGAAGAAGATCTGCGCGACCGGGATCATGATCCCCGTCACCATCCCCAGCGCGACGCCGCGCGGAACGGAACGGCGGGTGAAGCGCCACAGCTCCGGCGCCAGCACGCGATGCGCCACGGGGCGCAGGAAGCGGTTCGCTTCCAGGCTCTCGCGGGTCGGCATGTTGCGGTCCGCCCATGCCCGTACCCGGTCCCAGAAGGTCCGCTTAGCCACGGTCGCGGAGGAGCCTTCCCTGTTCACGCTTCCAGTCCCGCTCCTTGATCGACTCGCGCTTGTCGTGAGTTTTCTTGCCCTTCGCCAGCGCCAGCTCCACCTTCGCGCGACCGCGCGAGTTGAAGTAGATCGACAGCGGCACCAGGGTCATCCCCTCGCGCGCTACCGCGCCGTGCAGCTTCTCTATCTGCCGCAGATGAAGGAGCAATTTACGGGGACGCTTCGGCTCGTGGTTGAAGCGGTTGCCATGGCTGAATTCGGGGATGTTGGCGTTGACCAGCCACGCCTGCTCGCCGCGGATCTCGGCATAGCTCTCCGCGATCGATCCCTCGCCGAAGCGCAGCGCCTTCACCTCGGTGCCCTGAAGCGCGATGCCGGCTTCATAGGTATCCTCGATGAAATACTCGAACCGCGCCTTGCGGTTCTCGGCGACGATCTTCTTCTTGTCGAATTCGGTGGGACGCGGGCGGGCCATAAGGAGGGGCGATGTAGGCCCGCTGACGGAAAAGGGAAAGCCGCCAGCGTCAGATAATCCCCGCCGCCTTCATCGCCGCGTCCACCGCCGCCTTGCTCGCCTCGCTCGGCTCGACCATCGGTAGCCGCAGTTCGGCCGAAATCTCGGGCCGCAGCTTGTTCACGGCGTACTTGACCGGCCCCGGCGAGGCGTCGGTGAACAGCGCCAGGTGCAACGCGAACAGCCGGTCGTGCAGCGCGAGCGCCAGCGCGGTGTCGCCTTCGGCCCACGCCGCCTGGAACTGCGCGCACAGCTTCGGCGCGACGTTGGCCGCGACCGAGATGCACCCCACCCCGCCCATCGCGTTGAACGCAAGCGCGGTCTCATCATTGCCCGAAAGCTGCGTAAAGCCTGCCCGCAGCGCGGCGCGATGCTTCGAGACGCGCGCTAGATCGCCGGTGGCGTCCTTGATCGCGACGAACTTGCCCGGGAAGGCCTGCACGATGCGGATCACCGTCTCGGGCTGGATGTCGGTCACCGTGCGGCCCGGCACGTTGTAGAGGATGATCGGCAGCTCGCATTCGGCGGCGACCGCCTCGAAATGACGGAAGATGCCTTCCTGGCTCGGGCGATTGTAATAGGGCGGCACCATCAGCACCGCATCGGCGCCGGCTTCCTTCGCGGCCTTGACGTTGCCGATCGCGACGCGCGTGTCGTTGGAGCCCGTGCCCGCGATTACCGGCACGCGGCCGCGCACCTGGTCGGCACACACGCGCACCACCTCGAAATGCTCGTCCTTGGTCAGCGTCGCCGCCTCGCCCGTGGTGCCGACCGGCACCAACGCCGACGAGCCTTCGGCGATCTGCCATTCGACGAAGTCGCGGAACACGTCCTCGGCGAAGTCGCCGTTGCGGAAAGGGGTGATCAGGGCGGGGATCGAACCGGTGAACATATGCGCCAAAAAGCCCCAATCTTCCGAAATTTCGGGGTGGCCAATAGGCTTCGTGTGCGTATCATGTCCAGCATGCTTGCCTCTTTGTTCAGGAGCGGGCTTCTGCTCGCCGGCGTATCGGGTGTCGCGGTCTCTTCCCAGGTCGTGCAGGATGGCTTCGAGCGCGCGGGGGCTCAGCTTGCCGCGCTGACCACCTCTTCCCAGAGTTTTGCCCCGCCCGTCAGCTCCGGGCTTCAGTATAATCTCGACCAGTGGAAGCGGCTGCAGCAGTCGGACCGCTGGCCGTTCACCGATTACGCCAATTTCCTGCTCGCGCATCCCGGCTGGCCGGGCGAGACGAGCCGCCGCGCGGCGGCCGAGACCTCGCTGACCTCCGGCGCCGAGGCGCCGTCGCTGGTCGTCCGCTTCTTCGAGCGCTTCCCGCCCGCAACCGCGGCCGGCCGTATCCGCTATGCCGAGGCGCTCGCGGCCTCTGGCCGCCGTGCCGAGGCGAACGAGCAGGCCCGTCGTGCCTGGCGCAGCGGCGCGCTCCGTCCGACCGATGAGAGCGCGGTGCTGTCGGGCTTCCCCGGCGCGCTGACCGCGGCGGATCACGATGCGCGGATGGACGCGCTGTTGTGGCAGGACGCCCGCGCCGCCGCCGCACGGCAGATCGCCTATACCTCGCCCCAGAACCGTCCGCTGTTCGATGCCCGGCTCGCGATGCAGAGCAACTGGCCCGACGCGCAGGCCAGGGCGGCCTCGGCCGAGGCACTCGGCGCGCGCGATCCCGGCTTCATCGCCGACCGCGCCATGTGGTTCCGCAACAACGGCGCCAGCGGGTCGGCGCGCTCGCTCCTCGCCCGCCCGCGCAGCCTCGCCACGCTGCCGGGCAATGTCGAGGAATGGTACGAGGTCCTGCTCGTCAACGCCCGCGCCGCGGAAAGCGACGGCCAGTACAGCCTGGCTTATTCCATCGCATCCCAGGTCGACGATGCGCTCCCGCCTGGCGCCGATGTCGCCGCGATGGGTCTTGGCATTCGCGACGACTATACCAGCCTGGTCTGGCTCGCCGGCACCGTGGCGATGCAGAAGCTGCGCCGCCCGGCCGATGCGGTGATGATGTTCGACCGCTATTCGCGCGGCAGCCGCACGCCCACGACTCAGTCCAAGGGACTCTACTGGGCCGGCCGCGCCGCCGAGGCCGCCGGGCAGCAGGCCGCGGCGCAGGGCTATTACGAGCGCGCCGCCGCCTTTTCGGATCTCTATTACGGCCAGCTCGCCGCCGAGCGGATGAGCCGTGCGCTCAAGGCGCCGCCAGCGTTCGACGGCACCCGCGCCTCCTCCGCCGCGCGCACCGCCTTCTACAATCGCGAGGTGGTTCAGGCCGCGCGGCTGCTCGGCACGCTCGGCCGCTGGCAGGACCAGAGCCTGTTCCTGCGCCAGATCGCCGCCGACGCGACCAGCGCCGAGGACCATGTCCTCGCCACCGAACTCTCGCGCAGCATCGGCCGTCCCGATCTGGGCGTGATGGTCGGCCGCAGCGCGCTGCTCAACGGCCTCAGCGACTATACCGTCGCGGGCTACCCCTCGGTGCGTGTGCCTCCGGGGCAGGAAAGCTATTTCACGATCATCCACGCCATCGCGCGGCAGGAAAGCCAGTTCGACAAGCAGGCGGTGAGCCATGCCGGCGCGCGCGGGCTGATGCAGCTGATGCCGGGCACCGCGCGCGAGACCGCCGGCAAGCTCGGCCTTGGCTACAATATGTCCTCGCTGACCGCGGACACCGATTACAATATCCGCCTGGGCTCGAGTTATTTCCAGCGGATGCTGAGCTATTATGGCGGCAACTACCCGCTCGCGGTCGCCGCCTACAATGCCGGGCCGGGCAATGTGAACAAGTGGCTCCGCGCCAATGGCGACCCGCGCACCGGCAGCATCGAGATGGTCGATTGGGTCGAGGCGATCCCGATCTACGAGACCAAGAACTACGTCCAGCGCGTGCTCGAGAATGCCGTGGTCTACGACCTGCTGCATCCCAACTATGCCCGCTCGCGCGGCCCTGCGCATCTCAGCTGGTATCTCGGCAAGAGCCGCCCCGGTTGATCGAGGTCGTGTCGTACGACGAGACGCAGTTCGCGGAGGTGGATGCGCTGTGGCGCGCCGTCTTCCCCGAAGACCCGCCGCACAGCCACGCCCCGGTCGCGATCCCGCAGAAGCTCGCCGTCCAGCGCGATCTGTTCCTCGTCGCGGTCGAGGGCGGGCGGGTGCTCGGCACGATCCTCGCCGGCTATGACGGGCATCGGGGCTGGCTCTACAAGCTCGCGGTGCACCCCAATGCCCGCCGTTGCGGGATCGGCACCAGGCTGGTGCGCGCCGCCGAGAAGAAACTCGCCACAAGGGGCTGCACCAAGCTCAACCTCCAGGTCCGCGCCGGCAATGACGAAGCCGCGCGTTTCTGGGCGCTGATGGGCTATGCGCAGGAGCCGCGCATCTCTATGGGCCGCAGCCTCGCATGAGCATGGATCGTCCCAACTACATCACCCCTGCGGGCTATTCGGCGCTCAAGGCCGAGTATGACGCGCTGTTCGGCGGCGAGCGCCCGAAGCTGGTCGAGACGATCGCCTGGGCGGCCGGGAACGGTGACCGTTCGGAGAATGGCGATTACATCTACGGCCGTAAGCGCCTGCGCGAGATCGACCGGCGGCTGGGCTGGCTGTCGAAGCGGATGAAGGCGGCCAAGGTGATCGATCCGGCCCGGCAGGAGGACCGCAGCCGCATCTGGTTCGGTGCCACCGTCACCATCGCCGACGAGGACGACAATCACCGCACCCTCACCTTCGTCGGCGATGACGAGGCGGACGCGGGCAAGGGTCTGGTCGGCTGGAACGCCCCGCTTGCCCGCGCGCTGCGCGGTGCCGCCACTGGCGACCTGCGCCGCGTGATGCTCCCGTCGGGAGAGAGGGAATATGAGGTGATGGAGATCAGCTACCCCGGCTGACTCGCCTCAATTAATATTGACTCGCAATAGCTGACATGCTCAGGGCGTGCGCAACGCGCTGCCCGCCCCTGTCCGGCGATCTTCGCAGCCAAGTACAGGGGGTTTTCCATGAAGACGACTTGCCGCTTGCTGGCCACTGCCGCCCTGGTGCTGACCGTGCCCGCGGCCGCGCTCGCGGGACAGGAGCAGACTGCGGCGGACGAGAAGCAGAAGTCCGAGGAGATCGTCGTCTATGGCCGCGGCGAGCAGAAGAACACGCTCGCTACCGGCCTTGACCTCTCCCCGCGCCAGACGCCCCAGTCGATCAGCATCATCACCCGCGAGCAGCTCGAGGATCAGGCCGCGATCAATGTCGGCGATGCGCTCGCCTACACCACCGGCATCTCGGTCAAAGCGGTGGACCGCGGCCGCAACACGCTCGCGGCGCGCGGCTTCGATATCACCAACTACCAGCTCGACGGCGCCCCCTTCGTCACCGGCAATATCGGGCTTGAGAAAAACAGCAGCGCGATCTTCGAGCGGATCGAGGTGATCCGTGGTGCCAACGGCCTTCTGCAGGGCGCCGGTGAGCCTTCGGCGACGATCAACCTCGTGCGCAAGCATGCCGTTTCGAGCGCACTGACCGGCACGCTCGACCTGGAGGGCGGATCGTGGAACCGCTTCGCCGTGACCGGCGACATCACCGTGCCGCTCACTTCGGACGGTTCGGTGCGCGGGCGCCTCGTCGCGCAATATGCCAGGCAGGATTCGTTCGTCGATATCGAGAAGTCGAAGACCTGGCTCGTCTATGGCGTGATCGACGCCGATCTCGGCACCAACACCCGCCTCAGCATTGGCGCGAGCTACCAGCGCGACGACCGCGACGGCACGCTATGGGGCCAGCTGCCCTATTGGTACAGCGATGGATCGCGCACGAACTGGCAGCGCTCCAAGACCACCGGCGCGGGCTGGAATCTGTGGGATACGGTCGAGAAGACCGCCTTCCTCACGGTCGAGCAGCGGCTCGGCAACAGCTGGTCGCTGCGCGCCGACGTCAGCTATCATGAGCAGTTCGAGGAATCGAAACTGCTCTGGACCGGCGGCTATCCCGACCGCGTCACCGGAATCGGCATGACCGCCGAGGGCTACTGGTACGAATCGCGGCCCAAGCAGTGGAATGCCAGCCTCTCCACCCGCGGCAATTTCGGCCTGCTGGGCCGCGAGCACGAGCTGATCGTCGGCGCCAATTACCGCCATCTTACCGGCGGCTGGACCAATCGTGATCCCGATCCCGCCACCGTGGCACCAATCGGCGATTTCAACCAGTGGGACGGCGCTGCCTATCCCGAGCCCGAATGGGGCGACCGCTATCGCATGAGCGGCTTCGGCACGACGGAGCAATATGCCCTCTACGCCGCCACCCGGCTCCAGCTGCTTGATCCGCTCAAGCTGATCGCGGGCGCGCGCGTCAGCTGGTGGGAACGCAACGAGGAGGTGGCACTCTATACCCCCGCTGCCTACACCATCCGCCACGAGGGTCGTGTCACGCCCTATGCAGGCCTCGTGTTCGACGTGACCGGCAACCTCTCCGCCTATGCGAGCTACACCAGCATCTTCAATCCGCAGGACGCCAGGGACCGCGACGGCGATTATCTGCCCCCGGTCGTCGGCAACAGCTATGAGGCAGGCCTAAAGGGCGAGTGGCTGAACGGCCGCCTGCGCGCCTCGGCCGCGATCTTCCGTATTGAGCAGGACAATTTCGCGGTGGTCGACGAAGGGTTCTTCATCCCCGGCACCACCAACCCGGCGATGCGCCCGGCGCGGGGCACGGTCTCGGAAGGCTATGAGGCCGAACTGGCCGGCGAAGTGATCGAAGGCTGGGACCTCAGCCTCGGCTGGAGCGCGTTCCGTGCCAAGGACGCCAATGGCGATCAGGTGCAGGCGCATCACCCGCGCCGCATCCTGCGCATGGCTACCCGTTACGACTTCCGCGGCATGCTCGACGGCTTCAGCCTCGGCGGGTCGCTGCGCTGGGAGAGCGAGCCGCCCAAGACCGGGGTCAACCCGGCGACCAATGTCCGCGAGAATGTCGGTCAGCCCGCCTATCTGCTGGTCAACGCGATGGCGCGCTACAAGCTGAACGACAATGTCTCGCTGCAGCTCAACGTCAACAATCTGTTCGACAAAAGCTACTTCAACAACAATCTCTGGTTCGCCGGCTATGTCTATGGCGAACCCCGGAATGTTCGTGCCACGCTGCGCTTCCAGTTCTGATCGTTCCCTATCCTCGAGGTGGCGCCGCAGGCGACGGAGGGGCGGACTCCCCAACGGATGTGGTGCAATCCTCCCCCTCCGTCATGCTTCGCATGCCACCTCCCCCTGGCGGGGGAGGATTATGAAGCCGTAGCCGTTTACGCCGCCCCAGCGATCTTCTTCCCCGCCGCCTTCCACCGATCGCTGTTGGTGAGCGCCGAAGCCTCGATCTTGAGCCTGCCGCAGCCCGGCAGCCCGCGGATGATCGCGCGCAGATTGTCCGCGAGCACGGGCGGCATCCACGGGTTGAGCACCAGCCGGGTGATCGAGCCAAGATCGATCGCGATCGGAAGCGTCAGCCTGGGCTCCTCGGCACAGGTCGCGACGATCCGCCATTCGCGCTCGTCGCTATAGCCTTCCCGCTTCACGAACGGCAGGCGACGGGCCTCGTGCGGCGTCAGCGCTTCCAGGTCGCGCACGCGCAGATAATCGACCGGACCGGCGATCACGCCATGCCCACGCACCGCGGCTTCCAGCGCGGCCTTCTCGAACTCGATGCACACGCCCTCCATCCCCTGGGTGAACACCCGCCAGTGATGATAGGTCTCGCTCGCCATCGCGCAGCACAGCGCCAGCACTGACTTCGCCCCGGCCTGCGCGCGATACAGCTCCATGAATTCGACATCGTTGGTGTCGTCCCACTTGGCCGGGCTCAGCAGCACCAGCCGCTGGTGCACCAGCGTGTCGCGCGCGCTCGACAGCGTGGTGTAGCGACGCACGAACTTGTCGAGGGTGCGAGTCGCCATCGCGGCGATTTCAGCACGCCACCACGTTGACCGCCAACCCGCCCTGCGCGGTTTCCTTGTATTTCGACCGCATATCCTCGCCGGTCTGGCGCATCGTCTCGATCACGGCGTCGAGGCTGACGACATGGCTGCCGTCGCCGTGCATCGCCAGATATGCCGCGTTGATCGCCTTGATCGCGCCCATCGTGTTGCGCTCGATGCACGGGATCTGGACAAGGCCCCCGATCGGGTCGCAGGTGAGGCCGAGATTATGCTCCATGCCGATCTCGGCGGCATTCTCGATCTGCGCATTGGTCGCGCCCAGCGCCGCCGCGAGGCCTGCCGCAGCCATCGAGCAGGCGACGCCGACCTCGCCCTGGCAGCCCATCTCGGCAGCGGAGATCGATGCGCGCTTCTTGTAGAGGAAGCCAATCGCCGCCGCGGTGAGGAGGAAGGTGCGCGCTCCAGCCGGCGTGGGCGAGGCGCAGAAGGTCTCGTAATAGCGCAGCACCGCCGGGATCACGCCCGCTGCGCCATTGGTCGGCGCGGTGACGACGCGGCCGCCCGCGGCGTTCTCCTCGTTCACCGCCAGCGCCCACAAGCTCACCCAGTCGAACACCAGCGAGGGGTCCGCGCGAGGCCCACGCGCCACTAGCCGCTGATGCAGATCCCGCGCGCGCCGCTTGACCTTGAGCCCGCCGGGCAGCTCCCCCTCACCGCGCATCCCGCGTTCGATGCACGCCGACATCGCCGCGCGCAGCGAATCGAGAAAGGCGTCGGTCTCGGCATCGTCGCGCCACGCGGCCTCGTTGGCGCGGACGATGTCGGCGATCGACACGCCCTTCTCCTCCGCCACCGCGAGCAGCTCGGCGCCCGAGGAGAAGTTCATCGGCAGCGTCACGTTCGACCGCGGCGCCTCGCACCCGCCCTCGACCACCGCGCCGCCGCCGATCGAGTACCAGAAGGTCTCGTACGGCTCGCCGTCGGGATAGTGCGCGACGAAGCGCATGCCGTTGGGGTGCGCGGGCAGGAAGCGGTCCGAACGGAAGATCAGGTGCGTGCCTTCGACGAACGGTACCGGCACCTGCCCGCCCAGCGACAGGCGCTGCTCCGACTGGATCGTCGCGACGATGCTCGCCACCGCATCGGGATCGACGCTCTCCGGCTGATGCCCGGCCAGGCCCAGGATCACGGCGGTATCGGTGCCGTGGCCCTTGCCGGTGAGCGCCAGCGACCCGAACAGCTCGCACGACACCGACACCGGGATGCCGCGATCCATCGCCGCTTCGGAGAATGCGTACGCCGCACGCATCGGGCCGACGGTGTGCGAACTCGACGGGCCGATGCCGATGGTGAACAGGTCGGCGAGGCCGATCGTCGCTTCCACGCGCTGCCGCGCCGCCATTCCCGATCCGTCGAGCATCAAGTCCCTCCAATAGGCAGCGGTGATCCGCCTGCCCTTGTGGGAACCTTATTCCGCGGGTGCGACGCCCGGCGCAAGCCGGATGTGCAGCTCCTTGAGCTGCTTGTCGCTGACGAAGGACGGCGCCTGCATCATCAGGTCCTCGGCCTTCTGGTTCATCGGGAAGACGATCACCTCGCGGATGTTGGGCTGATCGGCCAGCAGCATCACGATGCGGTCGACGCCCGGCGCCGATCCGCCATGCGGCGGCGCGCCGTACTTGAACGCGTTGATCATGCCCGCGAAGTTGGTGTCCACCTCCTGCTGGCTGTACCCGGCGATCTCGAACGCCTTGTACATGATCTCCGGACGATGGTTCCGGATCGCGCCCGACGACAGCTCGATGCCGTTGCAGACGATGTCATACTGCCAGGCGAGGATGTCGAGCGGGTCCTTGGTCTCCAGCGCCTCGAGCTCGCCCTGCGGCATGCTGAACGGGTTGTGGCTGAAGTCGATCTTCTTCGCGTCTTCGTCATACTCGAACATCGGGAAGTCGACGATCCAGCAGAATTCGAACCGGCTCTTGTCGATCAGCCCCAGCTGCTCGCCGACGCGGGTGCGCGCGAGACCGGCGAGCTTCGCCGCCTGCGCTTCCCTGCCCGCGGCGAAGAACACGCCGTCGTCCGGCCCAAGCCCCAGCGCCTCGGCCAGCTCGCGCATGCCGACTTCGCCATGGTTCTTGGCGATCGGCCCGCCGAACTCGCCGCCCTTGCGCGTCGCATAGCCCAGGCCCGCAAAGCCCTCGCTCTGCGCCCAGGCATTCATGTCGTCGAAGAATTTGCGGCTCTGGCCCGCGGTGCCCGGCGCGGGAATCGCGCGCACCACATCGCCCGCTTCGACGATCGAGGCGAAACGCCCGAAGCCCGAGCCCTCGAAATGCTTGCTCACATCCGAAATCAGGATCGGGTTCCTGAGGTCCGGCTTGTCATTGCCGTATTTCAGCATCGATTCCCGGTACGGGATGCGCTTGAACGGCAGCGGGCTGACCGTGCGCCCCTTGCCCTGCCAGTCGGCGAACTCCTCGAACACGCCGTGCAGCACAGGCTCGATCGCCGCGAACACGTCATCCTGGGTGACGTAGCTCATCTCGAAATCGAGCTGGTAGAACTCGCCCGGGCTACGGTCGGCACGCGCATCCTCGTCGCGGAAGCAGGGCGCGATCTGGAAATAGCGGTCGAAGCCCGCGACCATCAGCAGCTGCTTGAACATCTGCGGCGCCTGCGGGAGCGCGTAGAACTTGCCCGGATGCACGCGGCTCGGCACCAGATAGTCGCGCGCGCCCTCGGGCGACGACGCGGTCAGGATCGGCGTCTGGAACTCGGTGAAGCCCTGATCGATCATCCGCTTGCGCAAGCTCGCGATGACGTGGCTGCGCAGCATGATGTTGGCGTGCAGCTGGTCCCGGCGCAGGTCGAGGAAGCGGTTCCGCAGGCGGATTTCCTCGGGATAGTCGCTGTCGCCGAACACCGGCATCGGCAGTTCCTGCGCCGCCGACTGCACCGTCACGCCCTTGGCGAACACCTCGATCTCGCCGGTCGCAAGGTTCGGGTTCACGGTCCCTTCGCCACGCGCCTTCACGACGCCATCGATCGTCACGACCGATTCGACGCGCAGCCCTTCCAGCACGGCAAGCGCCGGCGAATCACTGTCCGCGACGATCTGCGTCACCCCATAATGATCGCGCAGGTCGACGAACAGCACGCCGCCATGGTCGCGCTTGCGGTGGATCCAGCCCGAAAGGCGGACGGTCTCACCGACCTGCGCGGCGGTCAGCTGGCCGCAAGTGTGCGAACGATAGGCGTGCATGGCAACTTTCAACATCTTTGTGAAAGTGGCGCGCTTCCCCTCCACACAGCCCTTTGTCAACCCGCTCGCGCGCGTCTATGGGCCTGCGATGCACATTCACGGCCTGATCGAAGACTCGGCAAGTCTCGCCAATCTCTGCACCCGCCTCGCGCAGCAACCGTTCATCACGGTCGATACCGAGTTCATGCGGGAGAACACCTTCTGGCCCGAGCTCTGCCTCATCCAGATCGCCGACACCAACGAGGCCGCAGCGATCGACCCCATGGCCGACGGGCTGGACCTCTCCCCCCTGCTCGACCTGCTCGTCAACAATGAGGACGTGCTCAAGGTCTTCCATGCCGGCGGGCAGGATATCGAGATCGTCTACAACCTCACCGGCAAGACCCCGCACCCGCTGTTCGACACCCAGGTCGCGGCGATGGCGCTCGGCCAGGGCGAGCAGATCGGCTATTCCAACCTCGTCGAGACCTATCTCGGCATCACCGTCGACAAGGGCGCGCGCTTCACCGACTGGTCGCGCCGTCCGCTCGACAAGCGCCAGATCGACTATGCCATCGCCGACGTGACCCACCTGTCCGAAATCTTCCCCAAGATGCTGGAGAAGCTGCGCAAGACCGGTCGCGGCGGCTGGCTCGACGAGGAAATGGAGCGGATCGCCGATCCGGAAAATTACCGTAACGACCCCGACAAGGCGTGGCAGCGCATCCGCATCTCCAGCCGCAAGGCCGAGGTGCTGGGACGTTTGAAGGCGCTTGCGGCGTGGCGCGAGAAGGAAGCGCAGGGCAAGAACCTGCCCCGCGGCCGCATCGTCAAGGACGAGACGATCGCAGACCTCGCCGCCAACCCGCCGCGCAAGCAAAGCGACCTCACCCGCGTGCGCGGCCTTTCCGCCTCCTGGGGAGGCAACGATATCGGCGGGCGGCTGATGGCGGCGCTCGAGAACGCAACTGCGATGCCCGCCTCCGAAATGCCCGCGCGCGACGACCGCAAGCTTCCGCTTGGCAAGGAAGGCGCGCTGGTCGCCGACCTGCTCAAGCTCCTGCTCAAGATCCGCGCGCGCGACATCAACGTCGCCGCGCGCCTGCTCGCGCGCTCGGACGATCTCGAGGCGCTCGCCGCGGGCCAGCGCGACAATCTCTCCATCCTCGAAGGCTGGCGCTTCGAGCAGTTCGGGCGCGACGCGCTTGCGCTGGTCGAGGGGCGGTTGGGGTTCACGGTGCGAAATGGTAAGCTCAAAATGACTCGCACCGAACAGCCTCAAGAGTAGGAGAAGACGCCATGATCCGCTTCGCCGTTCTGCTGTTGCCTGCCGGCCTGATGGCCTGCGCCTCCTATCCCACGCCGATGCCCGGACCGATCCGGTGCAATGCCGGCGCGGTGCAGGGCTTTGTCGGACGCGAGGCCAGGCCCGGAATCATCCAGCGCGCCAAGCGCCGCGCCGGTGCCCGCGACGTCCGCGTGACCCGTCCCGGCCAGCCGGTGACGATGGATTTCCGCTCGGACCGGCTGAACATCGAAGTCGATCACCGGAACAATATCCGTAGCGTGCGCTGCGGCTGATCGCGAGCGGCGGTAGCTTTTAATCCTCCCCCGCCAGGGGGAGGTGGCGCGCGAAGCGCGACGGAGGGGGAGGAACCCCAGCGCGCGTACTGGCATCCGCCCCCTCCGTCAGCTTTCGCCGACACCTCCCCCTGGCGGGGGAGGATTACGGGCCTTTACACTTCCACCGCCGCGGTCAACCCCAGCGCCCCGGCGAGCGCCCGGTGGCGCTTCTCGACCGCCTCGCCGTACAGCGCCGCATCGTCGCTCTCCAGCGTCAGCACCAGCTCGTCCCTGGTTGCGGTAAGCGAGGACCGGCGTAGCGGCCCCGCAACGCCGCCGCTCAGCCGCTGACCAAGCCGCATCGCCAGTCCCCACAGCTTGGCATGCTCCAGATCGTCGAGGCCGGCGAGCTGCCCGATCGGCGGCGGCGATTCGAACCCGCCGCCCAATGAGGTGAACAGCGCCTGCGCCAGCAGCGCCCGCCCACGCGCATCGATCCCCACCCAATTGCCGTGCAGCGCGATCTCCAGCCCGCGCTCGGCGCGGAACTCGGGGTTGGCCCGCCAGCCGACATCGGCCAGCAGGCACGCCGCATGCCGCAGCCGCGCCAGATCGGCATCGTCGTCGAACAATGGGGCAATCCACGCGTCGAGCAAGTCGCCATGCTCGGGGAAGCGCCCGGACCGCTGCGCCTCGTCGCGCGCGGCGACGATCAGCGGATCCTCCTGGCGTTGCTCGACCGTCAGGCCACCGTAGAGCAGGCCCTCGCGCAGCCCGAAGGCCGACGCCACCGTCTCGCGGCTGCCCAGATGCTTGATCAGCACGCCCAGCAGCGCGGCCGCGTCCTCCATCGTCGCGATGCGGCCCGAGGAGAGGTTCGGCACCGCACGGATCTTGCCCTTGCCCAGCTGCTGGATCGTGCGCTGGAGCCGCGTCACCGTCGCCGCGGGCATCGCATATTCGTGGATCACCGGCAGCGGATAGCCAGTCAGATGCATGTCGAGCCGTGCCAGCGCGCGCCACGATCCGCCGACGAGATAGAAGGGCAACCCTGCGCCCCGCCCGGTCCAGCCCGCTTCCGCCAGCAGCATCGCCACCGTCCGGTCGAGCGTCCCCTTCCCCTTCTCGCGGATCGCGCCGATTCGCAGCACGCCGAGCGGGAAGGAGACGCGGTCGGTCACCGTACCCGCAACCACCCGCACCAATTCCAGCGAGCCGCCGCCCAGATCGCCGACGATGCCGTCCGCCTCCGGAATCCCTGACAATACGCCATAGCCCGCCGCCAGCGCCTCCGCCTCGCCCGAGAGCAATTCGACCTCGAGCCCAAGAGATTGCGCGATCGCGATCAGCTGGCCGCCGTTCGACGCCTCGCGCACCGCGGCGGTGGCGACGGTGCGAATCGAATCGACCTCCATCTCACGCGCGAGGCTCGCGAAACGGGCGAGCGCGGTGGTCGCCATGGTCAGCGCCGCCTCGTCGATCGCCCCGGTCTCGGTCAGCGAGCGGCCAAGGCCCGCCATCACCTTCTCGTTGAACAGCGTCGCGGGCAGCCGCGCCGCGCCGTCATAGACGACGAGGCGGATCGAGTTGGAGCCGATATCGATGATCGCAGTGCGGTGCGCGGATGGCATCGGCTCGGCGCGGGGCTTGCGGAACAGAAGCGTGGTCACGCTCACCCGCTACGCTCCGCGCGCCAGCGGCGCAACGACAGCTTGGGCACCGCCTCGCTCGTCTCCAGCGCCGCGCCGCGGCCCGACAGCGACGGGTTGGTCATGAAATAGCGGTGCAGGTTGAACGGCTTGGGACCGGGATCTTCGCGAACATAACGCCCATCGCCTTCCAGCTCCCAGCTCTGCTCGGTGTCGATCAGGTTCGCGACCATCACCTGGTCCAGCACCTGATCATGCACCGTGGGGTTCAGGATCGGAAGCATGAACTCCACGCGCCGGTCGAAGTTGCGCGGCATCCAGTCGGCGGACGAAATGAACAGCTTCGCCCCGTCATTGGGCAGCGCCTTGCCGTTGCCGAACGCCCAGATGCGGCTGTGCTCCAGGAAGCGCCCGACCACCGACTTGACGGTGATGTTCTCCGACATCCCCGCGATCCCCGGCCGCAGGCAACAGATGCCGCGGATCACCAGATCGACCTCGACCCCGGCGTTGCTCGCTTCGTAGAGCTTCTCGATCATCGCCGGGTCGACCAGCGAGTTCATCTTGGCCCACACCGCCGCCGGCTTGCCCGCCAGCGCATTGGCGATCTCGCCGTCCACAAGGTTCATCAGCCGGTCGCGCAAATGCCGCGGCGAGACCGTCAGCAGTTCCAGATCCTCCGGCTCGACATAGCCGGTCACGTAATTGAAGATCTTCGCCGCATCGCGCCCGATCCGCGGATCGGCGGTGAAGAAGCTGAGGTCGGTATAGATTCGCGCGGTTACCGGGTGATAATTGCCCGTGCCGAAATGGCAGTAGGTGCGGAACTCGTCGCCCTCGCGCCGCACCACCATCGAAACCTTGGCGTGGGTCTTCCAGGTGGTGAAGCCATAGATCACCTGCACGCCCGCACGCTCCAGCGCCGAGGCCCAGAGCAAATTCTGCTCCTCGTCGAACCGCGCCTTCAATTCGACCACCGCGGTGACCGACTTGCCCGCCTCGGCGGCCGCGATCAGCGCCTGGATCACCGCCGATTGCTTGCCCGCGCGGTACAGCGTCTGCTTGATCGCGACCACGTCGGGGTCGCTCGCCGCCTGCTTGAGGAAGGCGAGCACCACGTCGAACGTCTCGTACGGGTGATGGACGACGATGTCCTTGGCCTTGATCGCCGCGAAGCAGTCGCCGCCAAACTCGCGGATGCGCTCGGGAAAGCGCGGCGCATAGGGCGGGAATTTGAGGTCGGGCCGGTCCTCCTCGACGATCATCGACAGGTCGCCGACGCCCAGGAAGCCGCCGGTCTCGGTCAGCAGCGCCTCGCTCCCGCCCAGCTCCTCCAGCAGCACAGCCTCGAGGGCGGGATCGATGCCTTCCTCCATCTCGAGCCGGATGACGCGTCCGCGCCGCCGCCGCTTGATCGCGGTGCGGAAATAGAGGACCAGATCCTCGGCCTCCTCCTCCAGCTCGATATCGCTGTCGCGCAGCACCCGGAAGGTCGCCGACTTCTTGACGTCATACCCCGGGAAAAGCAGTGAAGAGAAACGCTTAAGCAGCGTTTCCACCGGGACGTATGAAGCGCGCTCGCCCGGCACGCGCACGAAGCGTGGGCTCGCCGGGGGCAGCAGCACCAGTTCCTGGATCGGCTCGCCGTCGGTCTGGCGGACGAGGTCGAAGATCACGCTCAGCCCCTTGTTGGGGATGAACGGGAACGGGTGCGCAGGATCGAGCGCCTGCGGGGTCAGGATCGGGAAGATCTGCAGCCGGAAGTGATTCTCGATCCACTCGGCGACCTCGCCGACGATCGCGTCGGCATCGAGCACCTCGATCCCGCGATCGCCCAGCTCGCCGCGGATGTCGTTCCACACCGCCTGCTGGCTGTCGACCAGATCGCCGGCATCCTCGACGATCGCGGCGAGCTGCTGCGCCGGCGTGCGCCCGTCCGCCGAATGCGCTTCCACCTCCTGCATCTGCTGGCCCTTGAGGCCGGCGACACGAACCATGAAGAATTCGTCGAGGTTCGAGCCCGAGATGGAAAGGAAGCGCAACCGCTCGAGCAGCGGGTGCGCCGTGTTGGTCGCCTCCTCCATCACCCGCCGGTTGAAGGCCAGCCAGCTCAGCTCGCGGTTGAAGTAACGTGCACCGGCCTCGCTCGGCACCTCGTCTTCTGCCTTCAGTTGCGCGCGGCTGGACATGCTTCCTCGTTCAGGGTTGCGCGCCCGGCTCCCTGAGCAGGCCGGACGCGGTGAGTGTGGACTTCGCCGCCGGGATCGACAAGCGCCGGTTACGGCGGCGGCTGACATCCTCCTCCAGCGCCTCCGCAGTGCGCAGGATCGTCAGATAGTCCCGCTCGATCCGCCGCATGATCCAGGCCACTACATCGGGATTTGCGACAATCTCGTGACGGTCGAGCAATTGCTGCAGGATCTCCGCCGCCAGTACGTCGCCGGGCTGCTCGATCCGCGCTACCGCACTGGCGTTGAGCCGCGATCGCAGGTCGGGCAGCCGGATCTGCCATACCGGCGGCGCGTCGTCGGCGACCAGGAACAATGGCTTGTGTGCGGCCTGCGCCTCGTTCCAGGCGTGGAACAGCATCGTCTCGCTCTGCCGGTCGGCCTCGTCGATCATCGTGCCGCCGCTGCGCATCGCCATCGTCCGCGCCAGCAGGCTGCGGCCGGACTTGCGCGGGCCGGTGATGATCGCCGCCATGACCGGCCAGGTCGCCCAATGCTCCAGGATATGGACTGCCTTGGAATTGCCCTCGCCGATCAGGAACTTGTCCTCACGCGCGCCGGCTGGCCGGTCGAGCGGCAGCGAAAGCTGGCTCATTCGTCGATGCTGTTCCCGGCGGCCGTCGGCGGGGGCGCGGACGCTGGTGCCGGGGCATTGCCGCCGCGGCGGATGCGCAGCACGCCCGGCCCTTCCTCGACCTGCCAGCCGCGTGCCCGCAACGCCGCGGACAGCGACGCCTGGCTGCCGTCAAAGGTCACGCGCATCAGCGAGATGCCGCCCAGTGCCATGCTGGTGGTCGAGGCGGAGGTGACGCCCGGCACCGCGCGCATCGCCGCTTCGCCGCTGTTGAGCGCAGCGACGCTCGGCGTGTCGAACTGGATCGTCAGCGCGGTGCCGGTCGCTGCCACGGGCAGGTCGGTCGGCTCGACCGGCGCTTCCTCGCCCGTCTCCTCCACCGGAAGCTCGGGCTTGGGCGGCTCGGTCACCAGCAGCCGGTCGGTGCGCAGCCGCCCGGAGCGCAGCGCATCCTGATAGGCCTTGTCGATCCGCTGGATCCCGGCGTCTATCAGCGCGGGCAGCGCGTTGCCGTCGTTCACCCGCAGCACGAACTGCGCGATCCGCACATTGTCCGGCCCGTGCCCGGCGGTGAACACGCCGACGACCGGCCCGCCCGGATAGCTGCGCCGCAGCTCAACCGTCGGCACCAGCACGTCGTCCGCGCCATATTGATCGAGGATCGCGCGCCACCAGCCGCGGCCGTTGCGCCCGATCTGCCCCGCATTCATCAGCAGCCGGTCCGGCCCGCTGCCCGCCGGGCGCACATAGTCGATCGCGCTGTTGCCGGTGCGGAATCGCTTCCACCCCTCGACGAACGCGCTGTTTCCCTCGAACACGCGATGGCTTCCGCCCGAGACCTGGACCGGGATCAGCAGCATCGGGGGCGATCGCATCATCTGCGCGCCCACGCCCAGGATCGATGCCGATCGGTTGCGGTCGAACAGCACGCCGAGCTTGGCGACATAGCGGTTCGGCCCGATCTGCTCGCGCTCGACGATGATTCCGGTGACCAGACCGTCCAGCGCCGAATCGCCCAGCGTGGATCCCTGGCCGGTGAGCCGCTGCGCCAGCATGGTCCATGCCTTGCGCTGCGCCAGCCGCCAGCCGCCCAGACGCGCCGATTCGGCATCCTTGGCGCGCACGTCGATGTCGACTCCGCTGACCTCGAAGCTGCCCGAGCTGTCGCCCGCGTCCGCTGCGGCTTTCGGCGCGCCCTTCTCCGCCTGCGCGAGCGCGAACCCTGCCGTGGCGAGCAGCGCGGCGGCGGCGGTCGTGGCGAAGGCGGGGGACATGCGACGCGACATTCGCCGCCCTTTTGGCGAAGCAGGCGAACGAAGCCAAGGGTTATCCGCGATAATCCGCCCCCGCTAGGGGGAAGTGGCGCCCAAGGCGTCGGAGGGGAGGATTTCCGAACTCTCGTTCTGGCCTCCGCCCCCTCCGTCATGCTTCGCATGCCACCTCCCCCTGGCGGGGGAGGATTATGAGTTCCGATTCTCGCAACTCGGCGCTAAGCGCACGCGCATGACCGATCCCAAGCCCTATACCTATGCCCAGGCGGGCGTCTCGATCGATGCCGGCAACGCGCTGGTCAAGGCGATCGCTCCGCTCGCCCGCTCCACGCGCCGTCCGGGCGCCGACGCCGATCTCGGCGGGTTCGGCGGGCTGTTCGACTTGAAGGCCGCGGGCTTCGCCGATCCGCTGCTGGTCGCTGCCAATGACGGGGTCGGCACCAAGCTCAAGCTGGCGATCGAGCATGACCATCACGAGGGCGTCGGCATCGATCTCGTCGCCATGTGCGCCAACGACCTGATCGTGCAGGGCGCCGAGCCACTGTTCTTCCTCGACTATTTCGCCACCGGAAAGCTGGTCAACGGCGTCGCCGAGCGTGTCGTCGCGAGCATCGCCGAGGGCTGCATCCAGGCCGGCTGCGCGCTGATCGGCGGCGAGACCGCCGAGATGCCCGGCATGTATGCCGATGGCGACTATGACCTTGCCGGCTTCTGCGTCGGCGCGGTCGAGCGCGACCGGCTGCTCGACGGCAAGAAGATCGCGCCGGGCGACGTCATCCTCGGGCTCGCCTCGACCGGCGTGCACAGCAACGGCTATTCGCTCGTCCGCCGCCTCGCCGCGGACAAGGGCTGGAAGCTCGATCGCCCCGCGCTGTTCGATCAGGAGACGATCCTGCTCGACGCGCTGATGGCGCCGACCCGCATCTATGTGAAGAGCCTGCTCCCGCTGCTGCGCGACGGCGCGATCAACGGCCTCGCCCACATCACCGGCGGCGGCCTGCTCGAGAACATCCCGCGCGTCCTGCCCGATGGCTGCCACGCCCGCGTCGACGCCGATGCCTGGGCGCAGCCGCGGCTGATGGCGTTCCTTCAGGCGCAGGGCAATATCGAGCCGGAAGAGATGGCGCGCACCTTCAACTGCGGCATCGGCATGGTCGCCCTGGTATCGGCGGACAAGGCCGATACCGTCGCGAAGGCGCTCGAAGCCGCGGGCGAGACCGTCCACCGCATCGGCGCGATCGAGGCCGGCCAGCGCGGCTGCACCGTCGCGGGCAGCGCCGGGACGTGGAGCGCCCGTGCAGCGTGGAGCGCAACGCATAATGCTTAACCCTCCCCCGCCAGGGGGAGGTGGCGCGCGAGGCGCGACGGAGGGGGAGGAAACCCCAACGTACGTTCTGGAATCCGCCCCCTCCGTCAGCTTGCAGCTGACACCTCCCCTTGGCGGGGGAGGATTGTTTCGGCATGATCGGGCTGGGCGGTGGCGGTGAAACGCAAGCTCGGCATCCTCATCTCCGGCCGCGGCTCCAACATGATGGCGCTGGCAGATGCCGCGCGCGATCCCGCTTGCCCCTATGAGGTCGCGCTGGTCGCCTCGGACAAGCCCGAAGCGCCCGGCCTCGCCTGGGCGGCTGACCACGGCATCGCGATCTTCGCCCAATCCCCCAAGGGCATGCCAAAGGCCGATTACGAAGCCGCGATCGACACCGCCCTGCGCGCAGCCGGCGTCGAAGCCATTGCCCTCGCCGGCTATATGCGCCTGCTCACCGACGATTTCGTCGCGCGTTGGCGCGGCCGCATCGTCAACATCCACCCGTCGCTGCTCCCCAAATACAAGGGCCTCGACACCCACGCGCGAGCGATCGAAGCGGGCGACAGTCACGGCGGCTGCTCGGTGCATATCGTGACCGAGGAGCTCGATGGCGGCGAGGTGCTGGGTCAGGCCGAAGTGCCGATTCTCCCCGGCGATACCCCCGACACCCTCGCCGAACGCGTGCTCGCCGAGGAACATCGCCTTTATCCCCGCATTGTCGCGGAATGGCTCGGCAGATGACCCCTCAGGCGGCAGCGGCGCTCCACAAGCTCCGCGCCGCCGCGCTCGCCCTGCCCGAGGCGGACGAGAAGCTCTCCCACGGCATGCCCGCCTTTTTCATCACCAAGGGCAAGATGTTCGCCTATTTCTGGCACCATCATCATGGCGACGACATCACCGCCGCGATCGTCAAGACCAGCGGGCCGGAGGAGCAGGCGATGCTGATCGAGCTGGAGCCGGACCTCTATTACCGCCCGCCCTATTTCGGCCCGTCGGGCTGGATCGGCATGCATCTCGACCGCCCGGACATCGATTGGGACCGCGTCGCCGATCGCGTCGCGATCAGCTGGGAACTGGTCGCCCCGCGGCGGTTGCTGGAGGCTGGCGGGCGCTGAGGCCGCATCCCAATCCTCCCCCGCCAGGGGGAGGTGGCGCCGAAGGCGTCGGAGGGGGAGGAAACCCCAACGCCCGTACTGGCATCCGCCCCCTCCGTCAGCTTTCAGCTGACACCTCCCCCTGGCGGGGGAGGATTGAACTTCCGCGAACCCAATCTCTTGCCCTTGCCCTCCCCACCCTCCAAACAGGATCGATGCTGAAGGTCGCCAGCTACAACATGCGCAAGTCGATCGGGACCGACCGGCGCCGCCGCCCCGAGCGCACGCTCGAGGTGCTGCGCGAGATCGATGCCGACGTCATCACGCTGCAAGAGGCCGACCGCCGCTTCGGCACGAAACAGGGCGTGATCACCCCGCACATGCTCGACGAGCACAGCCCGTGGAAGGCGGTGCAGTTCGGCGTGCGCAGCGGCAGCATGGGTTGGCACGGCAACGCCATCCTGGTGCGCAAGGACGCGCAGATCCTCGATTGCGAAATCATCCATCTTCCTGCGCTGGAGCCGCGCGGCGCGGTGATGGCCGACCTGCGCATCCATGGCGAGGCGCTGCGCGTGGTCGGCATGCATCTCGACCTGTCCGGCCTGTGGCGGCGGCGGCAGGCGCACGCCATCCTCGCCCATCTCGACAGCAGCGAGCGCAAGATGCCCACGGTGATGATGGGCGATCTCAACGACTGGACCGCCCAGTCGGGCTGCCTCAAGGATTTCGCGCGCCACTTCGCCTTTGCCGAGACCGGCCGTTCCTTCCACGCCCGCCGCCCGGTCGCGCGGCTCGACCGGATCATGGTCTCCCCCGGACTCTCGGTCGCCGATTGCGGCGTGCACGAAAGCCCGGCATCGCGCACCGCATCGGATCACCTGCCCGTCTGGGCCTCGCTGGAGCGCAAATGAATTGAACGGGGTGCGCGAACGGGAGCTGCGGCTGGCGCTGGTCTGCTATGGCGGGATCAGCCTCGCCGTCTACATGCACGGCATCACCAAGGAGGTGTGGCACCTCGCCCGCGCCAGCCGCGCGCATCGCGACGGCGATGCGCCGGGCACCGGCAGCGAGGCGGTCTACCACGCCCTGCTCGACGAGATCGGCGAGAGCACCGGCATCCATCTGCGCGCGATGGTCGATATCGTCGCGGGCGCCAGCGCAGGCGGGATCAACGGCGTGTTCCTGGCGCAGGCCGCGGCGACCGGCCAGTCGCTCGATCCGCTCACCGATCTGTGGCTCAAGGTCGCCGATGTCGAGGCATTGCTCAACCCGGAGCAGGGTCCCTCGCACCGCCTCGCCAAGGTCTGGGCGATCCCGATTGCCTGGATGCTCACCCGCGAGGGCTCCACCGTGGACGAGACCGTCGAGCCCGGCGCGCGCGAAGAGGTTCGCGCCAAGCTCGAGAAGTTCGTGCGCTCGCGCTGGTTCGAACCGCCCTTCGGCGGCAAGGAACTGCTCGACATGATGCTCGACGCGCTCGACGCGATGGCGAAGGCGCCCGCCGGTCCGCGCCTGCTTCCGGCGGGGCAGCCGCTCGACCTGTTCGTCACCGTCACCGATTTCCGCGGCCACCCCGAGCGGCTCAAGCTCAACTCCCCGCCCGAAGTGGTCGAGACCGAGCATCGCCTGGTCTTCTCGTTCAGCGATCATGGCGACGCCGCCGCACCCTTCGCCCATCCCGCCGAGCTCGCCTTCGCCGCGCGCGCTACCTCCAGCTTCCCCGGCGCCTTCCCGCCCGCGACGGTGGGCGAGCTCGACGCCGTCCTCGCCGCGCGCGGCATGGACTGGCCGGGGCGCGAGGCGTTCCTCGAACATGTCCTGCCGCGCCAGTACGCCGCGGGCGCCGCGGACAAGGCGACGCTGATCGACGGATCGGTCCTCGCCAACGCGCCTTTCCGCCCGGCGATCGACGCGCTCAAGGAGCGGCCCGCGCGGCGCCAGATCGACCGCCGCTTCGTGTTCATCGATCCGACGCCCGGCCACCGCCTCGGCTTCTACAGCGAGGCACCGGACAATCCCGGCTTTTTCCAGACGATCATCGGCGCGTTGTCCGAACTGCCGCGCCAGCAGCCGATCCGCGACAATCTGGAGGCGATCGGGCTGCGCTCGGCGCGGATCGAGCGGATGCTGGCGATCGTCGAGCGCATCCGCGCCGAAGTCGAGGCGCAGGTCGAATCGCTGTTCGGCTACACGCTGTTCCTCGACTATCCGACGCCCAAGCGCCTGTCCGCCTGGCGCAGCCGCGCGCAGGTCTCGGCCGCCGCCAAGGCGGGCTACGGTCACGCCGCCTATGGCATGCTCAAGGTCGAGGGCGTGGCGGACCGCATTGCCACGCATCTCCACCAGATCGGCGACCAGCCCGGCCCCGACCGCTGGCGGCGCATCCGCGACGCGATCGGCGCTGAGATCGTCCGGCGCGGCGCCGACGATTTCGGCACCAGCCATCCCGGCTCGGCCAGCCCCGCGACGCTCGACCTGCTCCGCGCGCACGATCTCGGCTTCCGCATCCGCCGCCTGCGCCTGCTCGCGCGGCGGATGACCGAGCTCGACCAGGAGCATGAGAATGCCGAGCTCACGCCGATGCGCGAGGCGATCTACGAATCGCTCGCCGGCTATCTCGAATGTCAGCGCGCCGATCCCTTTCTCGGCCTGCGCGAGGCGATCCGCGCCGCCGATCTCGATGCCGGCGCGCTGCTCGATAGTCTTGCCGCGCGCATGGACCTGCGCACGCTCGATCACGAGACCGACGCCCGGCTCTCCGCTGGCCTCAGCGCGCTGTCGAAGGATATGCGGCGGCCGATGCTGCTCGCCTATCTCGGCTTCCCCTTCTTCGACATCGCGACGCTGCCCCTCCTCCAGGGCGAGGGCCTCAACGAGTTCGACCCTATCCGCGTCGATCGCATCTCGCCGGACGACGCCACCTCGATCCGCAAGGGCGGTGCGCGCGCCACGCTCAAGGGCACGCAGTTCAACAATTTCGGCGCCTTCTTCAGCCGCGCTTACAGGGAGAATGATTACCTCTGGGGACGCCTCCACGGCGCCGAACGCCTTGTGGACATCCTTCTCTCCACCCTCCCCGCCAATGCGACGCTTGGACCCGGCCGTCTCGACACCATCAAGCGGACGATCTTCCACGCTATCCTCGACGAAGAGGAGGCGCGTCTCATGGCGATCCCGACCCTCTTCTCCCAGCTCCGCGCGGAGATCGGCTGAGGCTGGCCAATCCGGCCCGCCCGTCCTAAAGCTACCCGAAACGACAAAGGATCATTCGCGCGGATGCAGTTTCTGAAGGCATTGTTCTGGTTCCTGATCCTGGGCCTCATCGCGGCCTTCGCGGTCACCAACTGGCATCCGGTCGAGATTCAGCTGTGGAGCAATCTCGTCGCCGACGTGAACCTGCCCTTCCTGCTGTTCGTCGTGTTCCTCGTCGGCTTCCTGCCGATGCTGCTGCTCTACCACACCGTGCGCTGGCGCAGCCGTCAGCGGATCGCGATGCTCGAGCGCACGGTCGAGGAGATGCGCAACCTCCACGCGACCGCCCCCGCTCCCGCGATGCCGATCCAGCCCGATCCGCCCGAAACGCCCTCCGCGCCGCCGCTGGTGACGCCATGAGCAGCCCCATCTATGTCGCGCTCGACACCCCCGACCTCGAGCGCGCCAAGACCATCGCCAAGCGCGTCCGCCACCATGTCGGCGGGATCAAGCTCGGCCTGGAATTCTTCATGGCGAATGGCCGGCAGGGCGTGCACGAAATGGCCGATATCGGCCTGCCGATCTTTCTCGACCTGAAGTTCCACGATATTCCCAATACGGTCGGCAAGGCGGTGCAGGCGCTGCGCCCGCTCGAGCCCGCGATCATCACCGTCCACGCCGCCGGCGGCCGCGCGATGCTCGAGGATGCCAAGGCGGCCGCGCCCATGGGGACGAAGGTAGTCGCGGTGACGATGCTCACCAGCCTCGACGCCAGCGATCTCACCTCGATCGGCCTTTCCCCCGATCCGCACGAGCAGGTCGTCCGCCTCGCCGAGCTGGCCAAGTCGGCAGGCGTCGACGGCATCGTCTGCTCGGGCGAGGAAGTGAAGGCCGCGCACGATGCATGGAAGGACGGCTTCTTCGTCATTCCCGGCGTGCGCCCCGCCAACGGCAGTTCGGGCGACCAGAAGCGAATCGTCACTCCGCGCGCGGCGCTCGACGCCGGCGCCTCGATCCTCGTCATCGGCCGCCCGATCACCCAGGCCGAAGACCCCGATCTCGCCGCGCGCGAGATCGAGGCGACGCTCTAGGCACAATGGCGATCATCCGACCGGCAACCGAAGCCGATCTCGCTCCCCTCCATCCTGTCGTCGAGCGCGCCTATCGCGGCGACAGCGCCCGCGCGGGCTGGACTCACGAAGCCGATCTCGTCACCGGCGAGCGCACCGACCTCGAAACGCTGCGCTCGTTGCTCGATGGCGACAGTCGCCTGCTGGTCGCCCTCGACGGCGACACGATCCTCGGCTGCGTCAACGTTTCGAGCCGCGGCGGCGGCCTCGCCTATCTCGGCCTGCTCTGCGTCGATCCGCAGCTTCAGGCGGGCGGCATCGGCAAGCAGCTGGTCGCCGCCGCCGAGGCTACCGCACGCGATACCTTCGCCGCCGCTCGCATCGAGATGACCGTGATCGACCGCCGTGCCGAGCTGATCGCCTGGTACGTCCGACACGGCTACGCGCCATCCGGCGAGACCCGGCCCTTCCCGGTCCGGCTCGATCCACCCCTGTCGATGGTGGTTCTGGTCAAGCCGCTCGCGGCCTGACGCAACTTCCGCTTGCCGAATCACCGCGTCCGCCCGATTGACGGCGGCGATGCCGGTCACTGCCAAGATCTGCGGCCTTTCCACCGCCGCGACGCTCGACACGGCCGTGGCCGGTGGCGCCAGTCATGTCGGCTTCGTCTTCTTCCCGCCCTCTCCGCGCCATGTGACCTTCGATCAGGCCGCCGCGCTCTCGGCGCGTGTGCCCGCCCAGACCGGCAAGGTCGGCGTGTTCGTCGATCCCGAGGATACGCTGCTCGAGTCTGCGATCCGCGCCGCGCGGCTCGATGCGATCCAGCTCCACCGCGTCACGCCCGAGCGCGCCGCCGCGATCGGCGCGCGCACCCGCCTGCCGGTCTGGGCCGCGGTCGCGGTCAAGACCCGGGCCGATCTCGATGCCGCCAACGGCTTCCGCGGTGCGGTCCAGCGCCTGCTCTACGACGCCAAGGTGCCCGAGGACGCGAAGCTCCCCGGCGGCATGGGGATGCGCTTCGACTGGACCTTGCTCCAGGGCTTCGTCCATCCGCTGCCCTGGGCGCTGTCAGGTGGCCTCGATCCCGCCAATGTCGCCGAAGCGGTCGGCATCACCGGCGCCCGGCTGGTCGATGTCTCCTCCGGCGTCGAATCCGCGCCCGGCGTCAAGGACGCATCAAAGATCGCCGCGTTTCTAAAGACGGTCGAGTCCCTCTGATCCGTTCGTCCCCGGACCTGATCCGGGGTTGTCGAAGCATTGTTCTTCTTCGGCCGACATCGCGGGAATGGCCCTTCGACAAGCTCAGGGCGAAGGGGGCTTGGAGATAAGCCAAGTCGCGCCTAAACGCCCCTCACGATGAACGCGCCCAACTCCCTGCGTAACCAGCCCGACGAGCGCGGGCATTTCGGCCAGTTCGGCGGCCGCTACGTCGCCGAGACGCTGATGCCGCTGATCCTCGATCTCGAGCGCGAGTACCGCGCGGCCAAGGCGGATCCGGCATTCCAGGCCGAGTTCGACGGGCTGATGAAGCATTATGTCGGCCGCCCCAGCCCGCTCTATTTCGCCGAACGCCTCACGCAGCACTACGGCGGCGCGAAGATCTACTTCAAGCGCGAGGAGCTGAACCACACCGGCGCACACAAGATCAACAACTGCATCGGCCAGATCCTGCTCGCCATCCGCATGGGCAAGAAGCGGATCATCGCCGAAACTGGCGCGGGCCAGCACGGCGTCGCCACCGCCACCGTCTGCGCGCGCTTCGGCCTGCCCTGCACGATCTTCATGGGCGCCAAGGACATCGAGCGCCAGCAGCCCAATGTGTTCCGCATGAAGCTGCTCGGCGCCGAGGTCCGCCCCGTCACCAGTGGCTCGCAGAGCCTCAAGGATGCGATGAACGAGGCGCTGCGCGACTGGGTCGCGACCGTGCACGACACCTTCTACATCATCGGCACCGCCGCCGGCCCGCATCCGTACCCCGAGCTGGTGCGCGACTTCCAGAGCGTGATCGGCACCGAGAGCCGGGCGCAGATGCTCGAGACCGAGGGCCGCCTGCCCGACCTGCTGATCGCCGCAGTCGGCGGGGGCAGCAATGCGATCGGCCTGTTCCACCCCTTCCTCGACGATCCGGACGTCGCGATGGTCGGCGTCGAGGCCGCGGGCAAGGGCATCGACACCAGCGAGCATGCCGCCAGCCTCACCGGCGGCGCGCCCGGCATCCTCCACGGCAACAAGACCTATCTGCTGCAGGATGAGGACGGCCAGATCACCGAGGCGCACTCGATCTCCGCCGGCCTCGACTATCCCGGCATCGGCCCCGAGCATAGCTGGCTGCACGAAAGCGGCCGGGTCGAGTACCTTCCGATCACCGATACCCAGGCGCTCGACGCCTTCCAGCTCTGCTGCAAGCTCGAAGGCATCATCCCGGCGCTCGAAAGCTCGCACGCGCTGGCAGCATTGGAGACCAAGGCACGGGAAATGAACGCGGATCAGATCATCCTCGTCAACGTCTCCGGCCGCGGCGACAAGGATATCTACACCGTCGCCCAGGCGATGGGGGCGGAGATATGAGCCTCAACCGCAATCCCGACATATCCCGTCACCCCAGCGAAAGCTGGGGTCTCTATCCACAGGCGCGCGCCCAGCGGCACAAGACCCCAGCCTTCGCGGGGATGACGGAGTTGGCGCGATGACCCGCCTCACCTCCGCCTTCGCCGCTGCCGCCGCGCAGCACCGCGCCGCGCTCGTCACCTTCGTCACCGCGGGGGACGGCGATACCGCCGCGATCCTCGACGCGCTCGTTTCCGGCGGCGCCGATGTGATCGAGCTCGGCATGCCCTTCACCGATCCGATGGCCGATGGCCCGGCGATCCAGGCCGCCAACCTGCGCAGCCTCGCCGCGGGCACGCGCACCGCGGACGTCCTTGCCATCGCCGCTGCCTTCCGCCGGCGCCATCCGGAAGTGCCGCTGGTGCTGATGGGCTATGCCAACACCATGACCCGCCCGACGCCCGAAGCCTTCGCGCAGCGGGCGGCGGAAGCGGGCGTCGATGGCACGATCATCGTCGACATCCCGCCTGAGGAGGCCGATGAGATCGCGCCCTTCGCCGCGCACGGTATCGCCACGATCCGCCTCGCGACCCCTACGACCGATGCCGCCCGCCTGCCCGCGGTGCTGAGCGGCGCCAGCGGTTTCCTCTATTACGTCTCGGTCGCCGGGATCACCGGGCTGCAGCAGGCCGCGCAGGACAGCATCGAGGCCGCGGTCGCGAAGCTCAAGGCCGCCACCGACCTGCCCGTCGCGGTGGGCTTCGGCGTCCGCACGCCCGAGCAGGCTGCCGCGATCGGCCGCGTCGCCGACGGCGTGGTGGTCGGCTCGGCGATCATCGATCTGATCGCGGCCAACGGCGCCGATGCGCCCGCCGCGGTCCGCACCTATATCCAATCCCTTAGCGAAGCCCTCAAGGCCGCTCGAAAGGAACCCGCATGAGCTGGCTCACCCGCGTCCGCAACGCGCTGTCGTTCGTCGTCCCGAACAAGGCGGAGACGCCCGACAATCTCTGGCACAAGTGCAAGGGCTGCGGGCAGATGGTCTTCACCCGCGAGCTGCAGGAGAACATGTCGGTCTGCCCGATCTGCGACCATCACGAGCGGATCGGCGGCAAGGCGCGGTTCGAGCAGCTGTTCGACCCGGGCTACACCATCCTCCCCAGCCCGAAGGTGACCGAGGATCCGCTCAAGTTCCGCGACCAGAAGCCCTATCCCGCCCGCATAAAGGCCGCGCGTGCCAGCACCGGCGAGCAGGATGCCTTCCTCAACGCGAGCGGCACGATCGACGGCCAGCGCGCAGTGATAGGCGTGCAGGACTTCGCCTTCATGGGCGGATCGATGGGCCAGGCGGTGGGCGAAGCGTTCATCGCCGGTGTCGAGGCCGCGATCGCCGCGAAGGCGCCCTACATCGTCTTCACCGCCTCGGGCGGCGCGCGCATGCAGGAGGGTATCCTGTCGCTCATGCAGATGCCGCGCAGCACCGTCGCGATCCAGATGCTTCACGACGCCGGCCTGCCTTATATCGTCGTGCTCACCGATCCCACCTCGGGCGGCGTGATGGCGGCCTATGCGATGCTGGGCGACGTCCAGATTGCCGAGCCCAAGGCCACCCTCGCCTTCACCGGCCGCCGCGTGATCGAGAACACGATCCGCGAGAAGCTGCCCGACGATTTCCAGACGTCGGAATATTATCTCGACCACGGCCTGATCGACATGGTCGTCCACCGCAAGGAGCTGCGCGAGAAGCTCAGCCAGCTGATCGGGCTGCTGGTCGGCGGGGATAAGGCGGCGGCATAAAAGCCCCTCCCCTTCAGGGGAGGGGTTGGGGTGGGGGCGACATGGCAACCGAACGCGAGCTATCCGAATTCGCCAGGCAGCTGCGTCGCAACCCCACCGAATGGGAAATCCGCCTTTGGCGTCACCTTTCCAACTCACAACTCGGCGGCTACAAATTTCGTCGGCAAGCGAAGTTCGCGCCCTATATCGTCGACTTCTTCTGCCCATCCAAAGGGTTGATCATTGAATTGGATGGAGACACCCATTCCCCCGAAAGTGACGAAGCGCGGGATATCTACTTCCTCCGATCCGGCTTCACGACGCTCCGTTTCTCGAACGCCGAGGTTCGGGAGAATCTGGAAGGCGTCCTTCAAACGATCCTTGCAAAGTTGAGCTCCCTTCCCGACCGCTGGCCGGGCTTCGCGACGACGCCCCCACCCCAACCCCTCCCCTAAAGGGGAGGGGCTTTAGAGCCACTCGCCAATGCCCGACCACGCCACCTCATCCCACCCTGCCGTCCAGCGCCAGCTCGATCGCCTCTGGGCGCTCGGCCCGGGCGCCGACATTCTCGGCCTCGGCCGCATCACAGCACTGCTCGATCGCATCGGCAACCCGCACCTTGCCCTTCCGCCCGTGCTCCACGTCGCCGGCACCAACGGCAAGGGCTCGACCTGCGCCTTCCTGCGCGCCGCGATCGAGGCCGCGGGCCTCACCGCGCACGTCTATTCCAGCCCGCACCTCGTCCGCTTCAACGAGCGGATCCGCCTCGCCGGTAACCTGATCGACGACGACGCTCTCGCCACGCTGCTCGAGGAAGTTCTCGACGCCGGCGGCGATATCGGCGCCAGCTTCTTCGAGGTGACGACCGCCGCCGCCTTCCTCGCCTTCGCGCGCACGCCTGCCGATGCCTGCATCGTCGAGGTCGGCTTGGGCGGCCGCCTCGACGCCACCAACGTCATTCCCGCCCCTGCCGCCTGTGCGATCGCCCAGCTCGGCATCGATCATCAGGCGTTCCTCGGCGACACCGCCGAAATCATCGCGGGGGAGAAGGCCGGGATCGCCAAGCCCGGCGTCCCGCTGGTCACGATGGCCTATTCCGCATCCGTCACCGAACGCATCGCCGAGGTCGCGGGCGCAGCGGACGCACCCGTCCTGACATGCGGCCATGCCTGGGATTACCAAGTCGCGAGCGACCGCCTCCTCTATCGCGACGCCAACGGCACCGTCGAAACCCCGCTCCCGGCGCTGGCCGGGCCGCACCAGCCAGGCAATCTCGCGCTCGCCCTCGCCGCGCTGCGTCACCAGCAGCGCCTGGCAATACCGTCCGCCGCGCTCGCGGCCGCCGCCACCGCCGCCCGCTGGCCCGCACGCATGCAGCGCCTCTCTCCCGGCCCGCTGCTCGATCTGCTCCCGCCCGGAGGCCAGCTCTGGCTCGACGGCGGCCATAACGAGGCGGCCGCGCACTCCGTCAGCGCTGCGCTGGAACAGGTGGCGCAGGGCCGCGATATCCACCTCGTCCTCGGCATGCTCGCCAACAAGGACGCCGCCGGCCTGCTCGCGCCCTTCGCGCCGCTCGCCGCCTCGCTTACCGCGATCCCCGTCCCCGGCCACGCCCATCACGCGCCAGCCGATCTCGCCCAAGCCGCACGCAGGCTCGGTATTCCGGCAACCGCCACCGCCCAGAACCCTGAGTCGGCACTGCGCCGCATCGCCGCGGCTCTCGGCTCGAACGGTTCGCCACCGCTCATCCTCATCCTCGGCTCGCTCTACCTCGCAGGCGAGGTGCTCCGCGCGAACGACGAGCTCCCCGACTGACTCTTATTGCGATTGACTATCAATAACAGTCTGTCAGGATAGCCGGACGAATCGAATCCGGAGTCCGCCGCATGACCGCAATCGCAACGCTCGGCCACGCCCTGCCCCGCCTCCAGCCGGAGGATCCCGGCGCGCGGCTGCTGTTGTTCGGCATCCGCCAGATGGGCGCGGGCGGCCTTCACGACGCTGCCGCGGCGCACGCCTTCGTCACCGCGTTCGGCCGCGACTTCCGCCGTCCGCTGGTCCTGCTGCGCTCGCTGATGGCAGAGATGTCCACCGCCTCCGCCGGCCCGATCCAGATCGCGCCCTGGTGCTGCGCACGCATGACCGCGGCCGAGAGCGCGACGCTCGAGAGCATCGCCCGCGCGCCCCACGATCCGGCGCGCGCGCATCTGTTGCTCGCCGACCTGCTCGGCGTGCGTCAGGCCGACGGCGTCCTCGCCACCGCGCACGCGCTCGCCAACGCCTTCGCCGATCTCGGCCTGCCGCTCGAAGCCTAGAAGCCTAGGCTGCGTCCTTCGCGCGCAGCCGCGTCAGCGTCTCGGCGGCCCAGCGGTACATCTCGGCCTCCGCCGCGCGCTGCTGCCGGTCGAGCCGCTTGGCGCGCGCTTCGACCTCCTCCAGCTGCTTGCGCGCCTTGTTCTCCCAGCCCTCGGCCAGAAGCAGCGCGGCATAGCGGCACCGCGCCTCCTCGCCCGGCAGCCTGGTGACGACATCGCCGTAGAGCGCCAGCGCCTCCTCGTTGCGGCCCAGATGCTCCAGCATCCGCGCGCGCAACAGCGTCTGCCGGTCGCGCTCGCCCTGCCCCGCGGGCGGTTCCAGCCCGTCGAGCAGCCCCAGCGCCTCGCCGGCATGCCCCTGCTCGAAGATCGTGCGCGCCAGCTTGGCCTGTGTCCGCGCATCGTCGGGCGCCCGGGCCAGCGCCTCGCGATAGGCCGCTTCGGCCTCGCTCCACCGGCCGAGCTCGCCCGCCGCGTCGCCCAGCCGCACCCGGTTCGCCACCGTATCGGTCAGCTCCAGCGCGTCGCGCGCCGCGCGCAGCTCGCGCTCGGGGTCGAGCGCCGCGGTCGCCTTGGCGCGCACCGTCCGCACATGCCGGTTGCCCTGCAATCCGGGCAGGATCTCGACGATGAAATAGGCGATCGCGCCGACCATCGGCAGGAAGATCAGCGCCGTCAGCCACAGCGGATTGCGCCCGGTCTTCACCAGATGCACCACGCAGGTCACCTGCACCGCAAGGATGGCGAGCCAGACGATCATCGTGCCGCTTCGGGTTCCGCATCGGCCCGGGCGCCGCCCTCGCCCTCGGTCCCGGCATTGCCGATCGACCGGTCGACGAGACCGGTGCGCATCATCCACCAGAAGATGACGATCCCCGGCACCGCCACCGCCCCGGTGAGCAGATAGAAGTTCACATAGCCCATCGCCTCGATCAGCGATCCCGCGCTGGTGCCGGTGATGAACCGCCCGACGATGCTCGCGGCAGCAGAGATCAGCGCATATTGCGCCGCTGTGTAGCGCAGGTCGGTGAGCGCCGAGAAATACGCCACCAGCACCACCCCGCCGATGCCGCTCGCGAAGTTCTCGAAGCACATCGCCGCCGCCATCACCAGGTTCGAATGGCCGATCGCCGCCAGCCCCGCGAAGGAGAGGTTGGAGATCGCCATCAGCACCAGGCTCAGCAGCACCGACCGCTTCATCCCCATGCGGACATAGAGGATGCCGCCGACGAAGATGCCGATCATCAGCGCGAAGAAGCCGAGCCCGACATCGTAAAAGGCGATCTCATCGTTGCTGAAGCCAAGGTCGTCGAACAGCAGCCTCACGGTCAACTGGCTCAGCGTGTCACCCAGCTTGTGGACGAGGATGAAGAGCAGCACGATCAGCGCGCCCTCACGCGTGAAGAACTGCTGGAACGGCCCCCAGATCGACCTCGCGACCTGCCGGATACCCTTGCGCTGCGCCGCCTCGCGGTGCCGCGCCGGCTCGCCGACGACGATGCCGGCGATCACCGCGGGCAGCACGAACAGCGCGCACGCCATATAGGCGGCTTCCCAGCCCATCCGCGCCGCGATCACCAGCGCCAGCGCGCCCGCGCTCGCCGACCCGATGCGCCAGCCATATTGCGACATGCCCGATCCGACGCCGAGCTGGCGCGGCTCCAGGATCTCGATTCGGAAGCCGTCGATCACGATGTCATAGGTCGCGCCCGCCACGCCGACCAGGATCGCGGCAGTGATGATCGGAGCGATATTGTTCGGATCAGGCGGGGTGAGCGCCAGATTGACCACCGCCGCCGCGACCAGCACCGCGGAGACGATCAGCCACGATACGCGCTGCCCCAGCCTGCCGAGCAGCGGGATGTGCACGCCATCGACGATCCACGCCCAGATCCATTTGAGGTTATACACCAGGATCGCCAGCGTGAAGGCTGTGATCGTCGACTTGTCGATCCCCTGCTGCGCCAGCCGCGAGGTCAGCGTCGCGCCGATCATCGCATAGGGAAAGCCCGACGAGATGCCGAGCGCCAGCGCGGCGAGCGGCGCGGTCTCGAAATAGGGGCGCACCGCCTCGGGCAGTTCGTCGCGCCAGTTCGCCGGTGCAACCGCACGCGCCGCGAAGAACGCCACGATCAGCGCGCCTGCGCCGGCGAACAGCCCGAATGAAGGCGCGAACACCGCGCCCGCCTCGCGCAGTGCCTTGGGCGGCGCATAGATGGTGTAGAGCGCGGCAATCAGGATCAGCGCCAACCCGACCACGCTCCCGGCGACCAGCATCGACGCCCCGCCGCGCTGCCGCCAGATCAGGCTCGCCCCAAGCGTGATCAGCACCACCATCAGCGCGATGTTGAAGGTCATGGACGGCGCGAGACTGATACCCGGCCCCGTGACGCCCCTCGCGATGTCGATCCCGCGGCCGATCACCGGTGAAGCGCCGACCAGCGTCGCGGACATCCACGGCAGCAGCAGCGACGCCAGCGCCGCCACCAGCCCAAGCTGAGCGATCACATAACCGAAACCGCTCTTCTCTTCCGTCCGCTGCATCCCCGCCCCTTTGTCCGGCAATCGCGCGACCCTAGCGGCAAAAACGGCGATGCAAAGCCCTTCAGGCGACGGACTGGAAGAGCTTCAGGCTCGCCGGCACGCGGCGCGGGGCTTTGCCGTCGAGCAGCGCCTCGACGATCGCGATCGCACGCAGCAGGTCTCGCTGCGGATAGGGCTTGAACAGGCAGCCAAGGCCGATCGCCTCCACCGCGTCGGGCCGCCGCCCGGTCACGATCAGCGCCGGCAGGCCTTTTGCCTGTGCCGCATGGGCCACCGCGCTGCCGTCGCCGTCGCGCAGGCCCAGATCGACCAGCACCAGGTCGATCGCCTTGCGGCTCCCGATATGCCCGATCGCCTCGCCCACCGAATCGGTGGTGGCGACCACCGTGAAGCCCTCCTCGGTCAGGAAATGCTCGATGTCGAACGCGACCAGCGGCTCGTCCTCGACGATCAGCAGCCGTGTGACCCGCCGGTTCTTCTTCCCGAACAACATGACCCACCCACAATGTTACGCCGCCAGAACGCGCTAGGCCGGTTCGCGGCTCCGGCCGCACAAGAATTTTGCGCCAGACGCCAACCCGCTGTATCGCGCCGCGAATGTCCCCGCCATCATCCCAGGACGCGCCCCGAGAGGGGGAACGCATCGCAAAGCTGCTCGCCCGTGCCGGAATCGCGTCGCGCCGTGAGGTCGAGCGGATGATCGCCGAGGGGCGGGTCGCGATCGACGGCGCAACGCTGACGACCCCCGCCACCGTCCTCCCCTCGCTGCGCGGCGTGACGGTCGACGGCAATCCGGTGGCAGCTCCCGCGCCCGCGCGCCTGTTCCGCTTCCACAAGCCGTCAGGCCTGCTCACCACCGAGCGCGATCCCGCAGGCCGCCCGACCATCTACAGCAAGCTGCCCAGGGGCCTGCCCCGCCTGATGCCCGTCGGCCGGCTCGACCTCGCGACCGAGGGCCTCCTGCTGATGACCACCGATGGCGAGCTCAAGCGCCAGCTCGAGCTCCCCGCCACCGGGGTCGAGCGCAGCTACCGCGCCCGCGCCTATGGCGAGGTCAGCCAGGCGCAGCTCGAAGACCTCATGCTCGGTATCGAGATCGAGGGGGTGCGCTACGGCTCGATCGACGCCAATCTCGAACGCCGCACCGGCGCCAATGTGTGGATCGAGCTCACCCTGACCGAGGGCAAGAACCGCGAGGTGCGCCGCGTGCTCGAGCATCTCGGGCTCAAGGTCAGCCGCCTGATCCGCACCCGCTACGGCCCCTTCCATCTCGGCGACATGCCGGCGGGCGCGATCGACGAGGTGCGCCAGCACGATCTGATCCTGTTCCGCAACGCACTCGCCGGCCCCGGCGGCGGCAAGGTCGCGTCGAACCTGCAGCTGTCGAGCAAGGTCAAGGCGGTGAAGGCGGAAACCCCGGCCGAAACTGCTCCAATGCCTGACACCGCCCCGAACCGTGCTGAACGCCGCAGGGCGGTTGCTACAAATCCTCCCCGGAACGGGGAGGGGGACCGCGCGGCGAAGCCGCGTGGTGGAGGGGGCCCGAGGCAAGCGAAACGGTCAGGCGGAGGCGCGGCGCCTGAGAAGCCCCGTCCCACCGGACTGGAAAAGTTCGGCGTAGGCCAGCGCCGGCGCCAGCGCACAGCCGCCGAATCGAAGCGCGAAGCCGATCCCCGCAGCGTCACCGCGCCAAAACCCGCCAAGCCCAAACCCGCCCGCCCGCGCGTGGACGACGACGCCGGCCCGCTGCTCGACCGTCCCAAGCGCCGCTATCGCTCCGGCGATCGCCGCCCCCGCCCGCCGGGCAAGCGGGGGCCGCGCAAATGAGGATCATCGCCGGTCAGTGGCGCGGCCGCCCGCTCGCTGCGCCGAAAGGCGACGCCACCCGCCCCACCGCCGATCGCACGCGTGAGGCGCTGTTCTCGATGCTCCTGAGCCGCGTCGGCAGCTTCGAGGATCTCGCCGTCGCCGATCTCTTCGCCGGCTCGGGCGCCTTGGGGTTCGAGGCACTCTCGCGTGGCGCCGCCTCGTGCCTGTTCGTCGAGCAGGACCGTGCCGCGCTCGACGCCCTCCGCGCCAATGCCGAAAGGCTGGGCGTGCGCGCCGACATCCGCGCCACCTCGGTCCTCGCGCTCGGCCCGGCGCCGAAACCGATGGATCTGATCCTGATGGACCCGCCCTATGGCACCGGCGCGGGATCGGTCGCGCTCGACAAGCTCGCCCGCCTCGGCTGGACCGGCCCCGCCACCTGGATCAGCATCGAGACCGCGAAGAATGAAGCGGTCGAGGTCGCGGGCTTTGAGATCGACGCCGAACGCGTCCACGGCAAGGCGAAGCTCACGATCTTGCGCGCGGCGGGCTAGCGGCGCATATTTCCACACATGGGGAAGCTCGACCCCATCTACTCGGAATTCGACACCGAGGAGGAAGCGGAAGCCCATGACAAGTGGTTTCGCGCTCAGGTGGAGGCTGCGCTTGCCTCGACCGAACCCGACACGCCTCACGACCAGGTGATGGCGGAGATCGACGCGATCATCGAAAAGCACCGTGCAACGCAAGCTCGTCTGGGCCGCTGACGCGCGGCGCGACTTGCGCGACATCTTCGAATTTATCGCCGAGCGCAATCTTGCCGCTGCGCTTCGACTCCAGATACGGATTCGCGAAGGCGCCGAAAACGCGCTGACGCTACCGCTTGCCTACCGACCCCGGGCGGCTCGCCGACACGCGCGAGTTGATCGTCCATCCCAATTATATTCTCGTCTACCGCGTGTTCGAGGATCGTGTTCGTATTCTCCGCCTGCTCCACGCCCGCCAGCTTTACCCGTAAGCCGCGCTTCGACCGCATTGGTGGAACCAATTCGCACGCCGCGTCATTCTCGCCGGGGAACGGCGGAGGAACACGATGACCACAGGCAAGCTTCTCGCGATCGGGGTAGCCGTCATGCTGTTCGCCAGCCCGCCTGCCCCCGCTGCGGCGCAATGGCTCAACCCCACGCTCGATGCCCAGCGCTGGGACAATCTGCGCAAGCACCAGCAGCGCCAGCGCCAACGCGCGCAGCAGAAGCACCGGCAGGGCCAGCAGTCCGCCCGCGTCACCCTTGCCGAGCGTCAGGCCGCCTGGTCGCGCAACAAGGCCGAATATCGCCGCCGCATGCTGCGTGACGGCCCCGCCAGCGCCGACCGCTGGCTCGACGGCATCGTCCTGGCGAACCGCCGCCGCTAGGCGGCCTCGCGCCGCCCGCGCAACAGCAACAGCGCCACCAGGCTCAACACCGCCGCCGCGCTCAGATACCAGCCGACCGGTGTCAGCCCGCCCTTGAGCGCCAGCTTCTGCGCGAAGAACGGGGTCAGCCCGCCGCCGATCACCCCGGCGATGTTGAAGGTCATAGACGCGCCGGTGTAGCGCACGCGCGGCGGGAACAGGTCGGTCAGCCACGCACCCAGCGGCCCATAGACGAATCCCATCGCGAACAGCAGCAGCGACAGGAATACGAACACCCCGGCCAAGCCGCCGGCCATCAGCGGCGCCATCACGAACCCGCTCGCGGCGACCAGCACGCACCCGCCCGCCAGCACGCGGCGCGGGTCGAACTTCGCATCCGCCATCCATGCGGCAAGATAGATGCCCCCGGCCATGAACAGGATCGCGACCAGCTGGCACCCCAGGAAATCCCGCATCGAATAGCCGAGCGACTTGGTCCCCCAGCCGAGCAGGAATGCGGTGGCGACATAATAGGTCGCGAAGCACGCCACCGCGCCGATCGTCCCGCCCAGCAGCGCCCCGCCATGCCGCGTCACCACCTCGCCCAGCGGCACCTTGGGCGGGGGCGCCTCGGCCAGCGCCGCCTTGAATTCGGGCGTCTCGCCCAGCTTCAGCCGCACCCACAGCCCGACCGCGACCAGCGCCGCGGAGAGGATGAAGGGGATGCGCCAGCCCCAGCCGGCGAACTGCGCGGGCGTCATCATCACGCCGAGCAGCAGGAACAGCCCGTTGGCGGCGATGAACCCCGCGGGCGCACCCATCTGCGGCGCGCTGCCGAAGCGCGCGCGCCAGCCCGGCGGCGCATTCTCCACCGCCAGCAGCGCCGCCCCGCCCCACTCCCCGCCCAGGCCGAAGCCCTGCCCGAAGCGCAGCACGCACAGCGCCGCCGGCGCGATCCACCCGGCCATCTCATAGGTCGGCAGGAACGCCACCAGCGTGGTCGAAAGCCCCATCGTCAGCAGCGAGGCGACCAGCGTCGCCTTGCGCCCGATGCGGTCGCCATAATGGCCGAACACCGCGGCGCCCACGGGCCGCGCGAAGAAGGCGATCGACAGCGTCAGATACGCCCAGAGCTGCGTCTCCGCCTCGCTCCCGATGAAGAACAGCTTGCCGAACACCAAAGCCGCGGCGGTCGCGTAGATATAGAAATCGTAGAACTCGATTCCCGTCCCCACGAAGCTCGCCCAAAGCGCGCGGCGTTGCCGTGCCCGGTCAGCGTCCATCCATCACTCCCCGCCTTGCCGTTCCCTTCACCCGGCGGCCCGGCCGGGCGGGTCCGGCGTTACTTGCTCTTGTCCTCGACACAGGTGGTGCGCGTCACCTGCACCACCTGCCCCTTGTCGTCCTTGATCTCGTTGCGGCCCGCCACGCACGGCTTCTGCTCGGGCTGCTGCTCGAACCCGCCGGAGCGCCAGCCCACATAGAGCGCCACACCCGCCAGCGCGGCGATCAGCAACAGGCGCCGCGCGTTGAAGCGGCCTTTGATCTTGTCCCACATGCCGCCCCTCTGCCCCAAGCCGCACGCCCATGCAATGCAGCTTGCCCCGACTCGCCGCGTTCCCTACCTGTTCACCGATGTCCCTACCCGTGCCCCAGAACCCTGAGCTGCCCGACGATCCGCCCTATCTGCGCGGGCTCAACCCGCCGCAGCGCGAAGCCGTGCTCACCGTCGACGGCCCCGTCCTCGTCCTCGCCGGCGCGGGCACGGGCAAGACCGCTGCGCTCACCGCGCGCCTCGCCCATCTCCTGTGGACCCGCCGCGCCTATCCGTCGGAGATCCTGTCGGTCACCTTCACCAACAAGGCCGCGCGCGAGATGCGCGAGCGTGTCCGCAATCTCGTCGGCGACGCGGTCGAGGGGATGCCCTGGCTCGGCACCTTCCACGCGATCGGCGCGAAAATGCTGCGCCGCCACGCCGAGCTGGTCGGCCTCCAGTCCAACTTCACCATCCTCGACACCGACGACCAGCTGCGCCTCCTGAAACAGCTCATCCAGGCCAACGACCTCGACGAGAAGCGCTGGCCCGCGCGCCAGCTCGGCGGGCTGATCGATCAGTGGAAGAACAAGGGCCTCACCCCCGACATGCTCGACGCCGGCGAGTCCGAGGCGTTCGCCAACGGCCGCGGCCAGTCGCTCTACCAGCAGTATCAGGACCGCCTGCGCACCCTCAACGCCTGCGACTTCGGCGACCTCCTCCTGCACATGCTGACCATCCTGCGCACCCACCGCGACGTGCTCGAACACTATCAGCAGCGCTTCCGCTACATCATGGTCGACGAGTATCAGGATACCAACAGCGTCCAGTATCTCTGGCTCCGCCTGCTCGCGCAGGCGCGCAAGAACATCTGCTGCGTCGGCGACGATGACCAGTCGATCTATTCGTGGCGCGGCGCGCAGGTCGAGAACATCCTGAAGTTCGAGAAGGACTTCCCCGGCGCCAAGGTGATCCGGCTCGAGCAGAATTACCGCTCCACCCCGCACATCCTCGCCGCCGCCAGCGGAGTCATCGCCAACAATGGCGGCCGCCTCGGCAAGGAATTGTGGACCGAGATGGACACGGGCGAGAAGGTCAGGGTCGTCGGCGTGTGGGACGGCCCCGAAGAGGCGCGCCGCGTTGGCGAGGAGATCGAGTCCGCCCAGATCCGCGAGGGCAAGAGCCTCGACGATTTCGCCATCCTCGTCCGCGCCCAGCACCAGACGCGCGAGTTCGAGGACCGCTTCATCGCCACCGGCCTGCCCTATCGCATCGTCGGCGGCTTCCGCTTCTACGAGCGCGCCGAGATCCGCGACGCGCTCGCCTATCTCCGCCTCGTCCACCAGGGCGCCGACGACCTCGCCTTCGAGCGAATCGTCAACGTCCCCAAGCGCGGCCTCGGCGACAAGGCGATCGCCAGGATCCACCAGCTCGCAAGGGCCGAGGGCATCCCCCTCCTGATGGCCGCCGCCCGCATCCTCGACACCGACGAGCTGACCCCTCAGGCCCGCCGCGCCCTCGGCAATTTCGTCGCCGACGTCGCTCGCTGGCGCGACCTGGCCTATTCCTCCCCGAGCTCGCTCGGGGAGGGGGACCGTCCGCAGGACGGTGGAGGGGTCCCGGCGCAGCCGGGGGGAATCCCCCACACCGAGCTCGCCCAGATCATCCTCGACGAATCCGGCTACACCGCGATGTGGCAGGCGGACCGCACCGCCGAGGCCGCCGGCCGCCTCGAGAACCTCTCCGAACTCGTCCGCGCGATGGAGGAATACGAGACCCTCGGCGCCTTCCTCGAACACGTCTCCCTCGTCATGGACAATGACGCCGCGGCCGACGAGCCCAAGGTCACGATCATGACCATCCACGCCGCCAAGGGGCTGGAGTTCGATACCGTCTTCCTCGCCGGCTGGGAGGAGGGCCTGTTCCCGTCGCAGCGCGCGCTCGACGAAGGCGGCCTCGCCGCGCTGGAGGAGGAACGCCGCCTCGCATACGTCGCGATCACCCGCGCCCGCCGCCTGGCCACCATCCTCCACGCCGCCAACCGCCGCATCTACGGCCAGTGGACCAGCTCGATCCCCAGCCGCTTCGTCGGCGAGCTGCCCAAGGCCCATGTCGAGGAGGAATCGACCATGACCGGCGGCGCCAGCCTATGGCGCGCCAACTGGAGCGAGCACGCCGACCCGTTCGCGAACGTCGGCCGCGGCACCGGCCGAGGCCCCGGCTGGCAACGCGCCGCCGCGCCCTCGTCGAGCTTCACCACCGCCCCCAAGCGCGTGGTCGAAAGCCGCGCCAGCGCGGTGAGTTTAGGGAACAAGGGCCGCGACGACCTGTCACTCGGCATGCGCGTCTTCCACCAGAAATTCGGCTATGGCGAAATCGTCGAGATCGAAGGCAACAAGCTTGAGATCGAGTTCGAACAGGCCGGGCGGAAGCGGGTGATGGATAGCTTTGTGAGTATCGGCTGATCTCCCTCTCCCATCGGGAGAGGGCCGGGGTGAGGGCAGAAGTTGAAGACCACGCGCTATTTTTCAGAGCAGGTCCTGCGCAAACGCCCTTACCTGCGCACCGAATGGATTGCCGCCATCCTCGCCGCACCGATCAGGAAGACGGCCGCATCCGCTTCTGGGGCGAAGTTGAGACCGACGGCGGCAAACGCTATATGTTGCGTGTCGTAACCCTCGAAGACGGCGAGACCGTGCACAACGCCTTTTTCGACCGCGACTTCAAGGAGACCGGCGCGTGAAGCTCCATTACTACCCCGAAACCGACAGCCTCTATATCGAGCTGTCGAGTGCCGACAGCGCCGAAACCCGCGCGATCAGCGATCAGGTGAATGTGGATTTCGACGCCGAAGGCGGGATCGTGGGGATCGACATCGACCATGCTTCGAAGCGGCTGGATTTGACGTCACTGGAGACGTCGGAGCTGCCGTTGCGCGATTTGCGGGCGGCGTAAGGAGGTCACAACAGCCGCTGCATCAGGCCATCCAATATGCAAAACGCCCTTGCTATCGCCTCTGTACTAGGGGCCTTCGTCACAGCAATTGCGACGATTTTTCTCTGGCGAGTGACCAAAATCCTAGCTGTCGAAACGCAGCGGATGGCCAACGCGCAATCTCAACCGCAGATTGTAGCGACGATCGAACCCAACCAGTGGTCGATGATGCATGCCGATTTGCATATTGTGAACACTGGCAACGCCACCGCCTTTGATGTCGAAGTTACATTCGACCCGCCACTAGTGGTCGATCACGAGAATAAGCGAGAAACGCCCAAAACGCCTTTTGAGCAAATCAGCCTGCTAAAACCAGGTCAGCGACTGTCGAGTTGGGTCGGCAGGATGTATCCGCTTCTTGATCTCGCCTACGAGGTTTCCATCTCGTGGAAGCGTTCACCGACCGAAGAAAAGGAATCCTATCGTTACAGCCTGAATATGACAGATTATAAGAATGTGAGCCGCTTGGGATCAGGAGACCCGCTCATCAAAGTCGCCGACCATGTGAAGAAACTTCAGGAAGATTTCAGTAAAATCGCCAACGGGCATCGCAATTTGCAAGCTGACATCTTCACGTCGGTGGAGCGTGCAGCGCGAGAAGAGTTTTACAGGCAGCAAATGGAAAACTCCAAAAGCGATGAGTGAGATTACAAGGCAATCGTGCTAACCTTCATCCCCCTCTCCCCCCGCGCCATCGCCATCGTGGCGGAAGGCCATTTCACCGCCGCCGACGTCGCGCCCGCGCTCGCCCGGCTCGAAACCATCCTCGACCAGACCCCGCAGCTCGACATCCTCGCCGATGTCCGCGGCTCGCCCTCGATTGCGCTCTCCGCCATCGCCGAGGAGATGAAGCACCTTCCCCTGCTCATCCGCCTGATCCGCGCGGTCGATCGCGTCGCGATCGTGGCGGACGCGGAGTGGGTGCGCGCCGCCAGCCGGATCGAGAGCGCGATCATCCCCGGCGTCCATTACGAGGTGTACGAGCGCAAGGACGAAGCCCATGCCCGCGCCTGGCTGCTCCGCGAGACCGATCAGCCGCGGCCTGCCTAAAAGGTTTTGGTTCACGCGAAGGCGCTAAGGCACAAAGAAGGTTTTTCGCGCAGAGGCGCAGAGAACAGCACCCGCCGCGCCAGCGGCACTCCTCCTCAGTCGCTGCGGCAAGCATCCACGCCCAGCTGGAGCAAGCGCTTCGCGCAGAAGACCAGCATCTCCGCGTCCTCCGCGCCTCTGCGCGAACCACCTTCTTTTTCTTCTTCGCGTCTTAGCGCCTTCGCGTGAACCAAAATCCATCTGGAACACATCAGGAACAAAAACAACTTTCCTACACGCCCCATCCATGCGCATAAGCTGGTGGATGGACGACTCACCCACCCTGCTCGCCACGGACGAAGCCGAGCTTCTCGCCTTCACGCCCGTCCCCAGCGCTTCCAATCGCCGTGACGGCTGGACGCCGCGGCGGCAGCGTGACTTCATCATCGCGCTCGCGCTTGCGGGCACCGTCCAGCGCGCCGCCAAGGCGGTCGGGATGAGCCGCCAGTCCGCCTATGCCCTGCGCGAGCGCCCCGATGCGGCGAGCTTTGCCGCCGCATGGGACATGGCGCTCCAGCTCGGCTACGATCGCGTTTTCGGGCAGGCGATGGACCGCGCGATGAACGGCATCACCGTCCCGCGCTACTATAGGGGCCGTCAGATCGGCGCGATCCGCCGGCCCGACATGCGCCTCGCCATGGCCGTTCTCTCCGCGCGGGCGCAGCCTCCGAAACGGGCACCAGGTTGACAGAATGAATCGCGTTCCGCGTAACTTCGTCAACTTCGCGGGAACCGGCTAAAGCCCCGCCGCCGCCTCCACGATCGGTACGAACTTCGCCGCCGTCAGGCTCGCTCCGCCGACCAGCGCGCCGTCCACGTCGGCGCATCCCAGCAGCGCCGCCGCGTTGCCGCCATTGACCGACCCGCCGTACAGCACCCGCATCGCCCCCGCGGTCTCGGCCCCCAGCAGCTCGCTGAGCTTCCCCCTGATCGCCCCGTGCATCGCCGCCACATCGGCCTCGGTGGGCGTGCGCCCGGTGCCGATCGCCCAGACCGGCTCGTACGCGATCGCCAGCCAGTCCGCCGCCGCGCCGTCGGGCATCGAACCGGCGAGCTGCGCGGTCACCACCGCCTCGGCCTGCCCGGCGTCGCGCTGGTCCAGCGTCTCGCCGACGCACAGGATCGCGCGCAGCCCGTGCCGGTGCGCCGCCTCGGCCTTGCCCTTCACATCGGCGTCGGTCTCGCCCTGGTCCGCGCGCCGCTCGCTATGGCCGACGATGGTCAACGCCGCGCCAGCCTCGGCCAGCATCGCGGCGGAGATGCAGCCGGTATGCGCGCCCTGATCCGCGGCATGGCAATCCTGCCCGCCGACCGGCATGCGCGCGGCCACCGTCACCGCCGGGGCGATCAGCGTCGCGGGCAGGCACAGCGCCACGTCGATGCCCGGATGCTTCGCCGCCGCCTGCGCGATTCCCTCGATCTCGGGCAGCGCGGCGATCAGGCCGTGCATCTTCCAGTTCCCCGCCACCAGCTTGCGCCGCATCCCGTTCCCTCTCTTGTCCACTTTCGGACAAAGCCCCTAAGCACCGTCCACACGCTTCACAAGCTTGATGGCGGCGCATCGCCCCCCTAAAGCACGCTCCTTCACTTTTGATCGGGTCTCCATGCTCACCTTTCTCCGCAGCATCCTGTTCTCGACCGTCGGCAAGGTTATCGCCCTGCTGCTGCTGGTGGTGATCGCCATTGCCTTCGCGCTGGGCGACATCACCAATCTTGGCGGCGGGGGCGGCACCTCGGGCGGTGCGCTGGTCGAGGTGGGCGGCCGCAAGGTGACCGAGGCGGAGGTCCGCTCGCGGCTCGACGACGCGCTCGCCCGCGCCCGCCAGCAGCAGCCGGCGCTCGACATGGCTCAGTTCGTCGCGCTGGGCGGCTATGATCAGGTGCTCGACGATATCGTCAACCGCACCGTGCTCGAGGAATATGCCGACGAGCACGGCATGGCGGTGTCGAAGGCGGCGATCGACGGCGAGATCGCCGGCGCGCGCGAGTTCGCGGACCCGCTGACCGGTCAGTTCAGCCAGCGTGCGTTCGATCAGTTCCTGCAGCAGCAGCGGCTGACCGCCGACCAGATCCGCGCCGATATCCGCCAGGGCACGCTCGCCCGCTGGGTCGCGAGCCCCGCGGTCGGCGTCGTCCGCGGCGCGACCTATGTCTCCAACCAGCTCGCGCTGCCCTATGCCTCGCAGCTGCTCGAGCGGCGCAAGGGCTCGGTCGGCTATGTCCCGATCAGCGCGATCGCCCCCGGCGCCGCGCCGACCGATGCGGAGCTGACGGCCTTCTACAACCGCAACCTCGCCCGCTTCACGCTGCCCGAGCGCCGGGTGATCCGCTATGCGGTCGTCCGCCCCGACCAGTTCGCGGAAAGCGCCAAGGCAACCGAGGCGGAGATCGCCGCGGCCTACAAGCAGGACGCCGCGAAATATGCCCCCAGCACCAGGCGCACGCTCGTGCAGGTGATCGTCGCGGATCAGAGCGCCGCCAACGCGCTCGCCGCCAAGATCAAGGGCGGCGCGACCATGGCCGCCGCGGCGCAGGGCGCGGGCCTCCAGCCTTCGACCATCGCCGACGCGCAGAAGGAAAGCTTCGCCCGCGCCAGCAGCCCGCAGATCGCCGATGCCGCCTTTGCCGCGGCGCAGGGCGGCGTGGTCGGCCCGCTGCGCTCGCCGCTCGGCTGGCACATCGTCCGCGTCGAGAAGATCGAGCAGGTCGCCGGCAAGACGCTCGATCAGGTCCGTGGCGAGATCGCGGCCGCGGTGACCCAGCGCAAGGAAGCCGAAGCGCTCAACGGCCTGCGCGGCCGCATCGACAGCGCGATCGCCGGCAACGCCACGTTCGACGAAGCGGTGGCCGACGCCAAGCTCAAGGCCGAGGTCTCCCCGCCGCTGTTCGGCGACGGCCGCACGCAGGAGTCCGCCGCAGCCGCGACCCCCACTCCGCCCGATCCCGTGCTGGCGCAGATCGCCCAGGCCGGCTTCGCGATGCAGGCCAGCGACGATCCGCAGCTGGTGCCGCTGGGCCAGGACGGCAGCTTCGCGCTGGTCAAGACCGATCGCGTGATCGCCGCCGCGCCGCGCCCGCTGGCGGAGGTTCGCGAGGCGGCCGCCGCAGGCTTCATCCGCGATCGCCAGCTTCAGGCCGCACGCAAGGTGGCGATGGCGGTGCTCGCCGACGTCAACAAGGGCACGCCGATCGCCGATGCGATGAAGAAGACCGGCCTTGCGCTGCCCCCGCTCCAGCCGCTCGACGCGGCGCGCGGCGATCTCGCTCGAGCCGGGATGCAGATCCCACCGCCGGTGCGGCTGATGTTCAGCATGGCGGCCAGGAAGGCCAAGATGACCGAAGCGCCCCAAGGCGGCGGCTATTGGGTCGTGTGGCTCGATGCGATCCAGCCGGGCGATGCCAGCAACGACAAGGCACTGGTCGCGCAGACCCGCGCCGGGCTCACGCAGGTGGTCGGCGCCGAGTATCTCGAGCAGTTCGTCGCGGCCGCGCGCAAGGCCGTCGGCGTCAAGCGCGACGATGCGGCGATCGCGCGGCTCAAGGCGCAGCTCGGCGGCCAGTCGACCGGCGGCAACTGATCGCCGTGACGCCCGGTATCGAGGGTCTCGAGGCCGCCCGCGCGGCGCTTGGCGCAGGCCGGCCCGCGCTGGTCTGGCGGCGGCAGCTTGCCGACACCGACACGCCGGTGGCGGCGGCGCTCAAGCTGATCGAGCCGGGCCGCGGTGACTTCCTGCTCGAATCGGTCGAGGGCGGCGCAGTGCGCGGCCGCCACAGCCTGATCGGCCTTGCCCCCGATCTCGTCTTCCGCGCCCATGGCCAGCAGGCGGAGATCAACGCCGACTGGCTCACCGACCGCACCGCCTTCGCCCCCGCCGGCCAGCCGACGCTCGACGCGTTCCGCGCGCTCGTCCAGGGCTGCCGCATGGACGTGCCCGCGGAGCTGCCGCGCGCCCTCGCCTGCCTCGTCGGCTATTTCGGCTATGAGACGATCGGGCTGGTCGAGAAGCTGCCCCGCGCTGCCAACGACGCGCTCGGCCTGCCCGACATGATCTTCGTGCGGCCGACGGTGATCCTGATCTTCGATCGGCTGGCGGATGCGCTGTTCCTCGTCGGCCCGGTCTGGCCCGATGCCGGGCGCGATCCCGAAGCCCTGCTCACCGCAGCCGCGGAGCGGATCGACGCCACTGCCGCGCGCCTCGCGTCGTCGCCGCTGCCGCCCAAGTTCGCCGCCGATGCCGTCGAAATCGCGGCCGAGCCGACCATTCCCGCGGCCGACTATGCCGCGATGGTCGCGCGCGCGAAGGACTATATCACCGCCGGCGACATCTTTCAGGTCGTGCTCGCGCAGCGCTTCACCGCGCCCTTCGCCTTGCCGCCGATCGAGCTCTATCGCGCGCTGCGCCGGGTGAACCCTTCGCCGTTCCTCTATTTCCTCGACCTGCCCGGCTTCGCGCTCACCGGCTCCAGCCCCGAGATCCTCGTCCGCGTCCGCGACGAGCAGGTGACGATCCGCCCGATCGCCGGCACGCGTCCGCGTGGAAAGACCGCGGAAGAGGACGAAGTCAACCGCTTGAGCCTGCTCGCCGATCCCAAGGAACGCGCCGAGCATCTCATGCTGCTCGACCTCGGCCGCAACGACACCGGCCGCGTGGCGGAAGCGGGAACGGTCAAGGTCACCGACAGCTACACCGTCGAATTCTACAGCCACGTCATGCACATCGTGTCGAACGTGGTCGGCAAGCTGCGCCCGGATGCCGATGCGCTCGACGCGCTGTTCGCAGGCTTCCCCGCCGGGACGGTCAGCGGCGCGCCGAAGGTTCGCGCCTGCGAGATCATCGCCGAGCTCGAGCGCGACCAGCGCGGCCCTTATGCCGGCGGCGTCGGCTATTTCTCGCCCGACGGGTCGATGGACAGCTGCATCGTCCTGCGCACTGCGATCGTGAAGGACGGGACGATGCACGTCACCGCGGGCGCAGGCATCGTTGCCGACAGCGATCCGGCCTATGAGCAGCGCGAGTGCGAGGCCAAGGCGGGCGCGCTATTCGCCGCCGCCCGCGAAGCCGTCGCGCGCGCCTCCGAACCCGGCTTCGGGCAGTAACCCCTACTCTTCCCCGCCGGGGATCGCTGCTTCCTCGGCCTTCCGCGCCGCGCGATCCGCGCGCCAGTTCTGCAGCATCTGCATCGTGCAGCCGGTATGCCCATAGCTGCCGATCGGCGAGCAGCTTCCGGGGAGAACCTGGCGGTTCACCTCGTCCACCACCTCGGCGCGCCGCGTCCAGCTCACGCTGTCGGGCGAGAACTTGCTCTTTCGCAGCGATTTGGGGATGCGATAGGGCGATTCCCCAACCTTCGAGCAGATGACCACCTCGTCCTCGCTCGCGGGCTTGGGGCACTGGTCATCGCCATACAGGAGCACGCTGCGCACGCGCTGGGGCGGCTCGTTGCCGTCCTCGGCCTCCTGCGCCAGCGCGGGGGTCGCGGCGATCGCCGCCAGCATCAGCATTCGGATCACTACACAACTCCCGTCAGGCGGCGCGCCCGGTCCAGATATAGGTATCGCACGGGGCAGCATTAAGGCCGGCTGAACCGCCAGCGCGCATAAAGCATGGATTTACCCACCCGGGGTGAATTTTACCCTTGCACCCATTTACCCGCCAGGGGTAAGGCGGCGGCATCATGACGACTCTAGCCGGTTCCAAGATCCGCCGCTTCCGTGAGGAACGCTCCCTTTCCCGCGCCGCCTTCGGCGCGTGGTTCGACACGCCCGGTTCCACCGTTCAGGGCTGGGAAGAGGATGGCAAGCGCGCCTCGCCCGCCGTGCTCAATCAGATCGCCGCCAACGGCATCGCGCATCATCAGGACTGGTACGTCCATGTCCGCAACCTGGAGCAGGACATGGGATGGACCCCCGACAGCTGGAAGTCGGCCGAAGCGCGCCAGCTCCCGATTTACCCCGATGCCGCTGCGCTCGACGCCGCGACGACCCAGCTCGCGAGCTTCCCTCCGCTCGTCTTCGCGGGTGAGGCGCGTGCGCTGACCCAGGAGCTGGCGAAGGTCGCGCGCGGCGAGGCCTTCCTGCTGCAGGGCGGCGACTGCGCCGAGAGCTTCGCCGAGTTTCACCCCAACAACATCCGCGACACGTTCCGCGTGATCCTTCAGATGGCGGTGGTGCTGACCTTCGCGTCGAAGCTGCCGACGGTGAAGGTCGGCCGCATGGCCGGCCAGTTCGCCAAGCCGCGCTCAGCCGATACCGAGACGATCGATGGGGTCGAGCTGCCGAGCTACCGCGGCGACAATGTCAACGACATCGCCTTCACGCCGGAAGCGCGCATACCCGATCCGCAGCGGATGATCCAGGGCTACAGCCAGTCCGCCGCGACGCTCAACCTGCTGCGCGCCTTCGCCAGCGGCGGCTATGCAAACCTGCACCAGGTCCACAAATGGACGCTCGATTTCATGGGCAAGAGCCCGTGGAGCGCCAAGTTCGCCGACGTCGCCGACCGGATCGGCGAGGCACTGGACTTCATGCAAGCATGCGGGATCGACGCCGACAGCGTCCCCCAGCTCAAGGGCACCGATTTCTACACCAGCCACGAGGCGCTGCTGCTCCCCTATGAGCAGGCGCTGACCCGGCAGGACAGCCTCACCGGCGACTGGTACGACACCAGCGCACACATGCTGTGGATCGGCGACCGCACCCGGTTCGAGGGTTCGGCGCATGTCGAGTTCCTGCGCGGCATCGGCAATCCGATCGGGATGAAGTGCGGACCCAGCCTCGAGCCGGACGCGTTGCTGCGCCTGCTCGATACGCTGAACCCGGCGCGCACGCCGGGTCGCCTCACGCTCATCACGCGCTATGGGCATGACAAGATCGAGGATGGCCTGCCCAAGCTCGTCCGCGCGGTGAAGCGCGAGGGGCATCCGGTGGTGTGGAGCTGCGACCCGATGCACGGCAACGTCGTCAAGGCTGCAAACGGCTACAAGACGCGCCCGTTCGAGCGCATCCTGGCCGAGGTCCGCGGCTTCTTCGCCGTGCACCGCGCCGAGGGCACCTATGCCGGCGGCATCCATGCCGAGATGACCGGCCAGAACGTGACCGAATGCACCGGCGGCATGATCGACATTGGCGAGCATGATCTCGCCGATCGCTACCACACCCATTGCGACCCCCGCCTCAACGCGGGCCAGAGCCTGGAGCTGGCCTTCCTGCTAGCCGAGATGCTCAACGAGGAGATGGCGGAGCGGCGCAAGGCCGCCTGATGCGTCAGTTGGGAGCAACTGGGGCGGTGCGAAGGTAGCGCATCACCCAGTTGGTCTCCCAGCTCACCCCCTCGTCGGTCGAGAATGCCTGTTCCCAGCGCGCCTCGTCGCGGTTCACCGAAAAGAACCGGCCGCGCACCAGCACAGGCCGTTTCTCAAAGGTCTCACGCGCGTAGAAGGTGCCGACGCCACCGGCGAAACGGCCGTAGAGCGGCGGGTCGATCCGGCTGAGGTCGCTTCCGGCGAGATACCAATCGACCCAGCGCTCGCCGCGTTCATCCAGCGCACGCAGGCCCATCCCATAATGGGTGCGCCCGCCGCGATACGAGATGCTCTCATTGAGATTGACCAACCCGTCGAACAACTGTTGGCAATGCGTGCGGCCGGCAAATTCCTCCCAGTCATCGCTCCCCGCCAGCCGCTTGCGCAGCCGGCGGTGCTCGACCCGCCAGCTGCCGAGGAAATAGTCGAAATCGCCCCGGGAGGCGGTTCCGGGGGGCAAAGGCGTATCCTCAACCGCCTCGGCACCGCGCGCGCCGAACCCCGCAAGCACCAGCGCGGCGCTCTGCATCACCACACGCCGGTCCATCACGCCACCCTCGTGAAATCGGAGGTCCAGTTGACCTCCCAGCTCGCCCCGCCATCGACGGAGAAGGCCTGCTCCCACCGCGCCGTGCGGCCGGTGATACGCGACCAGGTGACGCGGGTCTTGACCGGGCGCCCCTCGTGCGTGTCGTCGGACAGATAGGTCCCGATCCCATCCACGAACCTGCCGCGAAGCGGCGCACCGATCCGTCCCGGATCGCGCCCGTCGAGCCACCAGCTCAACCATTCGCGCGTCGCCGGATCCCACGCCCGGAACCCCACGCCCCGAATGTCGCCAGTGGGCGCCTCCATCAGATTGTCGCCGACATTGCCGTTACCGCCCAGGGTCGGCCAGTTGACGAACGTCCCGCCGAACTCGTCCCAGTCGCGGCTTCCCGCCAGTCGCTTGCGCAGCTTGCGGTGGCGCACCGTCCAGCGCCCCGCGAGGAAACGCCAATCATCGGGCGCTCGGCCGGGATCGCTCTCGGGTAGCAACGGCAGCGGCGCCGGTATCTTCCTGGTGCGGGTGAAGAAATTCTCCCAGTTCATCTCCCAGCTCGCGCCGCCGTCGGGCGAGAAGGATTGCTGCCAGTGCGGGCGCGACCCGTGGATCCCCTGCCAGTGAAAGCGCACGTCGATCGGGCGCCCCTCGAACCGGTCCGAACCGGTGAAAGTGCCGGTGTCGCCCTCGAGCCGACCGGTCACCGGCGGATCGATCCGCGTCGGGTTGCGCCCGTCGAGCCACCAGATCGACCAGCGATCGGCAGCCGGATCATAGGCGCGGATTCCGACCGCGCGGTAATCGCCGCCGGGCAGGCGCAGCAGATTGTCGTCGATCGTACCCAATCCGCCCAGCGTCATCCACACGGCGCTGGTTCCGGTGAAGCGATCCCAATGACTGTCCTGCACCAAACGGCGCCGCAGCCGGCGGTGCTCGACCTTCCAATTGCCTTCCAGCCAGGCCCAATCGCCGCGCCGATCCGCAGCATGAACCGCTCCCCGGGCTGCGGCCGGCAGGAAGCCGCTGCTGGCCAGCCCCGCCAGCATCACACGCCGATTCAGGACATTCTGCATGTACCAGCCCTCCAGAAAGACGCTGGACTGTGCGGTTTTCCGGAACCTCGCGGGACTCGAAAGATTGTACCTTACCCTTAAGGAAACTTAGGGTATGCATTCCGAACTTCTCGAAAAGTATCGGGCCTGATTTGTGGCAACGACCGGCCTTCCATCGCTCATCGCGATCCGCGCCTTCGAAGCGGCGGCCCGGCTGGGCGGCTTCGCACCTGCTGCGCGTGAGCTGCACACCACGGCCGCCGCGGTCAGCTATCATGTCCGTCAGCTCGAGCGGGAGCTTGGGATCGACCTGTTCCAGCGGTATGCGCAGCGCGTCGAGCTGACCCCCGCGGGCGCGCTTCTGGCTGCCGATGCCCTGTCCGCATTCACCACGCTGCGCGCCGGATTTGCGCGCGCGATCGATGCTGATCAGACCCGGCTGCGCATTACCGCGCTGCCCTCGCTCGGAACCGCCTGGCTCGCGCCGCGTCTCGGGCGTTTCCGCGCGCTCCACCCGGACCTGCGGGTCGAGCTCGACCTGTCACCCGACCTGCGCGATCTTGCTGGCGGGGGGTATGACATCGCGATCCGCAACGGGCACGGCAGCTGGCCGGGCCTGAATGCCGTGCCGCTCTTTCCCAGCCTATTCACGCCCCTGTGCGCGCCGAGGCTAGCCGATGCCGTTCGCGGGCTCGATGATCCGGCGATCCAGCTCCGCGTGCCGCTGCTCGGCCGCCCCGACTGGTGGGAGATCTGGTATCGGGATCTCGGCCATGCCACCGGTCCCGTAACGGATCGCTTCGGCACGACCTTCTCCGCCGAGTATCTCGACATCGCTGCGGCGGTCGCAGGGCACGGCGTCGCGATCGGCTCGCCGATCCTGTTCGCCGCCGACATCGCCGAGGGGCGGCTGGTCCGCGCGCATCCGCACGCCGCGACCGATGGCCGCGCCTTCTGGCTAGCCTACCCCGCGGCGCGCCAACGCAGCGGAAAGATCGTCGCATTCCGCGAATGGATCACTGCGGAAGCTTCGGCGTCATCCGCGCGATCAGGTTAACGGCGCGCGCCTTCGCGTCGGCAGGCGCGGCGCGTGGCACCGACGCCTCCTGTGCAGCCGCAACCACCGGCGACAGCCCGTGCCCAACCCCAGGATGACGCCCAGCGCCCGTATCGCGCTCCCCCACATCGCCTTGCTTGCGTTGTGGCAGCGCTATCATTTCCTGAAGTCGCCCAAGTTCATGTGGGCAACGATCGTCACCACTGGAAACCCGTCGCACTCAGGCGGCGGCGAGCGCCACCTCATACGTCGCCGTGGTCTTGGCCGCGACCTCTTCCTCGGTCACGCCCGGCGCCAGCTCGATCAGCCTGAACGGTGAATCATGATCGGCCCGCTGGAACACAGCCAGGTCGGTCACGATCATGTCGACGACATTCTTGCCGGTCAGCGGCAGCGTGCATTCGGGGATGAACTTGGCGCTGCCGTCCTTGGCGTTGTGCTCCATCACCACGATGATCTTCTTGACCCCCGCGACCAGGTCCATCGCCCCGCCCATGCCCTTGATCATCTTGCCCGGGATCATCCAGTTGGCGATGTCGCCATTTTGCGCGACCTCCATCGCGCCCAGCACGGTCAGGTCGATATGCCCACCGCGGATCATCGCGAAGCTGTCCGCGCTGCTGAAATAGACCGACTGGGGCAGCTCGCTGATCGTCTGCTTGCCCGCGTTGATCAGGTCGGGATCCTCCTCCCCCTCGTACGGGAACGGGCCGATGCCGAGCATCCCGTTCTCCGACTGCAGCGTCACCTCGACGCCTTCGGGGATGTGGTTCGCGACCAGCGTCGGGATCCCGATGCCCAGGTTCACGTAGAAGCCGTCGCGCAGCTCCTTGGCGGCGCGGGCGGCCATTTCGTCACGGGTCCAGGGCATCATCTCTCTCCGTCGGGGATCATTGGGGTTGGGGCGCCGCGCCGCTGCGCACCGGGTTGGGCAGGATGAACCAGCCTGCGCCCCATAGCGGCGCAACCATCGTTTCGGTCGCCGCGGTCTGGCGCTTTCCGGCATCGCCCGCCGCCTCGAACTGGCTGCTGAAGTCGTTGAGCGAGTCACCGACCAGCGCAATGACACAATAGCCGGCGGCGATCACCTGACGCACCTGCTCGTCGCTCTTTGCGGTTTCTGCGCCGCCGCTCAGGATCAGCGTGCGGCCCGGCTCGAACCGCCCGAAGCCCAGCTGGCTGAGCAATCCGGTGACGCCGGATGCGCTTTCAGGCGAGCGGCGACTGGTGAAGATCACCGCCACGCCTTCACGCCGCGCAGCATCCACCCCTTCCACCGCCCCGGGCGTTGCGGTCACCGCATCGGTCCCGTCGCCCTTCCAGCGCCGCCATGGCGCGTCGGGATCAGCCGCCTTCTCCGCGCTTTCATCCACGTCGAACACCACCGCGAGCGGCTTGCTCTCGCAGCTCGCATAGCGCGGCGCGTCGAGCGTCGTCCCCGGCATCAGCACCACCGACTGCAGCGCCTCGCCGCGGCGGCGCCGTTCGGCCTGCGCGGCCAGGTGGTTCCACAGGGCTTGGTAGGCTTGCAGGCTATAGGCCGCCGCCTCACCCGAACCGGGAACACCGGCGGGCGGCGGAAGTGCCGTCATCCCGGTCTGGATCACTGCGCGTTCCTCGATTGCGGCGACAGCCACCCGTCCTGCCTGCGTGCTGGGCATCGCCCGCGCGGAGCTCGCGGTCTCCCCCTTCACCGGGTTCCGTTTGTCCCGTCCGCCAAGCTGGTCCTTCGCCATCAGCCCGCCAACCGCGACCGGGAGCGCCGCTGCCACGCAGCCGCCCGTCATCGCCGACAGCAAGGTCAGCGCAGCCGCGGCGCGAAGCCCGTTCACGCCGCTTCCCGCGTCCGCGTCGTCCGGAACTCGATCTTCTTGTCGTAGGGTGCGCCGACGATCATCCGCTTCACATAGATGCCCGGCAGGTGGATCGCGTCAGGATCGAGGCTGCCCACCGGCACCACTTCCTCGACCTCGGCGACGCAGATATTCGCCGCGGTAGCCATCGGCTGGTTGAAGTTGCGCGCGGTCTTGCGGAAGATCAGGTTACCCGCCTCGTCCGCCTTCCATCCCTTGATGATCGCCAGGTCCGCGCGGATGCCGCGCTCGAGGATATATTCCTCGCCGTCGAACAGCTTCACTTCCTTGCCCTCGGCCACCTTCGTGCCGACGCCGGTCTTGGTGTAGAAGCCGGGGATGCCCGCCCCGCCCGCGCGGCAGCGCTCGGCCAGCGTGCCCTGCGGGCAGAATTCCACTTCCAGCTCGCCCGCCAGATACTGCCGCTCGAACTCCTTGTTCTCGCCGACATAGGAGGAGATCATCTTCCTGACCTGACGGCTGCGCAGCAGCTTGCCGAGGCCCTCATTGTCGATCCCGGCATTGTTGGAAGCGATCGTCAGCTCCTTGACGCCCGATGCCTGGATCGCGTCGATCAGCCGCTCGGGGATCCCGCACAGGCCGAACCCGCCGGCGCACAGCATCATGCCATCGTGAAGCAGGCCCTCGAGCGCGGCCTCGGCACTGGGATAGAGCTTCTTCATCGCGGCGATTCTCTCCTGCGTGCGTTTGGCTGGGCGATAGTCGCGCGACGTATGGGCGGTCAAGCGAACCTGAATGACCTTTCAACTTCGCGGAGCCGCGCACATTCACGCTGCAACGCAGCATTGATGCGACGGGCCGAAATTGAAGCGTTAACCACTTGCCGGTAATCCTCGACAGGATTCGGGGGCGGAACCTGGCGATGATCGAGTTTACTGTTTTTCTCTACGGGCTGCTGACGGCCTTCGTCCTGATGTCGGCGGAGCAGAACCGCCGCCTTGCCCGTCCCAATCCGGCGATGGTCACCGCCGTCGGCTGGGCCCTGTTCTCGATGTCCTCGACGCTCGCGGTGCTGCTGGGCGGGGTCGCGCTGGCGCTCGTGCTCGGCGTCCACATCCCCGACCTTCCCAATCTGGCGCTTCGCTGACGCACACAAAGAATGGGCGGCCGAGGCCGCCCAGGTGCTTGGGAAGGATTCGCCCGGGTCAGCGCACCGAACCGCGCCGCACCAGGTTCACGATGGCCAGCAGGACAACTGCGCCCAGGAACGAAACCAGCAACGAGCTCAGGCTGAACGAGCCCTGCGTGATCGTCCCGCCGCCGATCAGCGGCGAAATGAGCAGGCCGGCCAGCAATGCGCCGACGATCCCGACCACGACGTTCAGAAAGATGCCTTGCTGGGCGTCGGTGCGCATCACGATGCTGGCAAGCCAGCCCAGCACACCGCCTACGATGAGAAGTACGATTAGATTGATCATCTGCCGTCTCCCGCAATCCGGCTCGGCAGTGCCGAGTCATGCGGATATACGGTTGAAACGGCGGGACGTTCCGCCTGCGAACAAATTACGCCGGGGACGAAGGAGCGCGCGATGGCCGTCTATGCATTTGAAGGTATGGCGCCGTCGATCCACCCCGACGCGTGGGTCGCGCCTAGCGCCGACGTGATCGGCGACGCGCGGCTGGCCGAGGGCGCGAGCCTGTGGTTCGGCGCGGTGATTCGCGCGGACAATACCCCGATCGTCGTGGGCGCGCGCAGCAACGTGCAGGAGGGAGCGATGCTCCACTCCGACCCCGGCGCCCCGCTCACCATCGGCGTTGACTGCACGATCGGCCATCATGCGATCCTGCATGGCTGTACCCTGGGCAATCGCGTGCTGGTCGGCATGGGCGCCATCGTCCTCAACCACGCGGTGATCGGCGACGATTGCCTGATCGGCGCCGGCGCGCTGGTGACCGAGGGGAAGGAGTTTCCGCCGGGCAGCCTGATCGTCGGCACCCCCGCCCGCGCCGTGCGCGAGCTCGACGCTACGGCACGCGCGGCCTTGCTGATCTCAGCGCATGGCTATGCCGACCGCCAGCGCCGCTTCCGCGCCGGGCTGACCCGCATCGACTAGCACTTTCAAAAAGCGGGTATGCGGCCCAGCCGCACCTTGCCGCGCCCGCTGGACAGCAAATTCAGTTCGGGTATGAAACGCAAATGGCCCTACCTGCTCTGTTCGATCGCCTGCGCCTGCCCGTCATCGGCTCGCCGCTCTTCATCGTCTCCGGCCCCGAGTTGGTCATCGCCCAGTGCAAGGCGGGAATCGTCGGCTCCTTCCCCGCGCTCAACGCGCGGCCGCAGAGCCAGCTCGACGAATGGCTCCACCAGATCACTGAGGAGCTGGCGGCGTGGAACCGCGACAATCCCGGCCGCCCCGCCGCGCCCTTCGCGGTCAACCAGATCGTTCATCGCTCGAACGACCGGCTAGAGGCGGATCTCGCCACCTGCGCCAAGTGGCAGGTGCCGATCGTCATCACGTCGCTCGGCGCGCAGGAGGCGGTGAACCAGGCCGTGCATGGCTGGGGCGGCATCACGCTGCACGACGTGATCAACGACCGGTTCGCGCACAAGGCGGTGGAAAAGGGTGCCGACGGTCTGATCCTCGTCTGCGCCGGCGCGGGCGGCCATGCCGGCCAGCTCAGCCCTTTCGCCTTCGTGCAGGAGACGCGCGCCTGGTTCGACGGGCCGGTCATTCTCTCCGGTGCGATCGCCAATGGCGGCGCCGTGCTCGCCGCGCAGGCGATGGGCGCCGATCTCGCCTATATCGGCTCGCCGTTCATCGCGACCGTCGAGGCCAATGCCGAAGCGGCCTACAAGGCCGGAATCGTCGACAGCTCGGCCTCCGACATCATCTACACCAATCTCTTCACTGGCGTGCACGGCAACTATCTGCGCGCCTCGATCGTCGGCGCGGGACTCGATCCCGACAACCTGCCCGAGAGCGACCCGAGCAAGATGAACTTCGGCTCCGGCGGCAACCAGAAGGCGAAGGCGTGGCGCGACATCTGGGGCTCGGGCCAGGGAATCGGCGCGGTCCATGCGGTGACCGCTGTGGCGGAATTCGTCGATCGGCTCGATCGCGAATATCGCGCCGCCCGTGCGCGCATTTCCGGCCTGTCCGAAGGCGGCTGGAACGCCTGATTCCTAGAACGCGTGGGCGAGCCGGTCGAGCATCCGCCGCGCGGGGCTGACCGGCACCGGCGCCTCGTCGCTTTGCGTCAGATCGATCCGCGCGACCCGGCGATAAAGATCCTGGCTCGCCGCGATCAGCCCTTGCGCCGCCAGCGGCATCGCGTCGAACGAGGCCGCGTCGGTCTCGGGCGCCGTTCCCAGCCGTCGCGAGGGGTGCAGCGCATCCCCCAGCGGAATCTCTCCGGTGTCCACCGCGCGCTGGGTCAGCAGCCACGCGATGACGTGCATCAGCCGCGTCGTCACCTTGAGCGACTCGCACGAAAAGACGACCCGCGTCATCGCGTCGAGCGTATCGCGCTCGCCACGCCCCATCTCGTCGAAATAGGCGCGCGCCTCGTCCGCCAGCACCATCGCCTCGGTATAAAGCGAATCGATCAGCCGCCGGTGGATTCGCGATGTGGCGCCGCCCTTGTTCATCGCAGGCAACGCTGACACAAAGGGTTCCGCAGCGAAATAGCCAATCGTTGCAATCCCATGTCCCAAAGCGATGCGTTGTTCATAACCCGCTCACGCGATGATGTCGGGGATCAGCCGGTCCTCGAGCATCGCGATCTCGTCGCGCAGCCGCAGCTTGCGCTTCTTGAGTCGCGCAATCTGAAGCTGGTCCGGCGCATTGCCGCCCGACAATGCCTCGATCGCCGCGTCCAGGTCACGATGCTCGATCCGGAGCAGTTCCAGCCGGCGCAGAATCTCATTGTCTTCCATCTCTTTACGCACCCCCCGGAAGCCAGCGCCCTGTCGGCCCGTCGCAGATCGCCGTTGCCCTGTCGATGCCGCGATTCGCAAGGGGCGACAAGCGCCGCGAATCATGATTTACTCCTTGATCCTCGCAACCACCGGAGCAGGAGGATAGCTTCCATGCAGAACGCGCATCTCTCGGCACTTGAAGCCAAGCACGCGACTCTCGATCGCAAGATCAGCGCCGAGTCGCAGCGGCCCATGCCCGATCAGATGATCATCGCCGAACTGAAGCGCCAGAAGCTTAGGGTAAAGGAAGAAATCACGCTCATCTGAGGCGTGTTGCGGTGTCGCCCTGGCTGACTGCCGGGGTGACGCCGTATCGCTCGATCCGCCTGCCTGGAGCCGGCGGACCAAGCTCACCGTCGAAACAGCGGGCGCGCGGGACGCGGTGCGCTCTCGGTCGCCTTGGCATAGCGCGGGGTATGCGTGCCGCTCCCGACCGGCTTGCGCGCCGCCATCGGATCGATCTCGCTGTCGAACGCGATACCCACCCGGCCCTCCGCCGACCAGGCGATGCGGCCGCTGACCCAGCCCACGCCACGCACGTCGATCTCGACCGGCGTTCCGATCGGCACCGGCTGCGCATATTCCGCCATCAGCCCGCCGGCCGACAGGTTGCGCACGCGCACCGTCGTCTCCGGCGCACCGGTGACGCGCAGCTGCGCGGACAGCAACAAGCTGTCGCGCGCCGCAGTGCGCTGGCTCGACGGATCATCAGCCGGGCTCGCGTTCATGGGATCGGGCGGAAACTGGTCCATCTTCCGTGCTTCAAGCTCGCTACCGGGGCCAATTACACCAGCAACCGCTATCGAAAACGTTAATCGTAATGGGTATCCGCATCCATTTTCGGGCTATTCGTCGCGCGAGACCTTCTCGTTGCGCTCGTGACGTTCCTGCGCTTCCACGGTCATCGTCGCGATCGGGCGCGCCTCCAGCCGGCCCAGGCTGATCGGCTCGCCCGAGACTTCGCAATAGCCATACTCGCCGTCCTCGATTCGGCGCAGCGCCGCATCGATCTTGGCGATCAGCTTGCGCTGCCGGTCGCGGGTGCGCAGCTCGATCGACCAGTCGGTCTCGCTCGAGGCGCGATCGGTCAGGTCAGCCTCGCGCAGCGAATCGACCTGAAGCTGCGAGAGCGTGCCCGCCGCCTCGCGATGGATCGCATCCTTCCATGCCAGCAGCTTCTCGCGGAAATACTGCAGCTGCCGCGGATTCATGAAGGGTTCGTCGGGGCTTGGACGATAGCCGTCCGGCAGATCATTGGCAGCCGGCGGCGCTTTCTCGGGGTCGTCGCGGTGCTCGTAAACGGTCGCCATGCCACTCTCCACACCGGATTCGCGACGGCGATGCCGTCCAAATCCGACTTTTGCCCGTCGGCGCTATAGGCAGGTGCGCCCGGCTCCACAAGCGTCCGAATCCACAGATTTTCGCGCCAAACCGTTCTTGCGGTGCGGAAAATTGCATGGGCCTGAACGGCGCGAATTCGGCAGTTCATATTAACCATATCCGTCAAGCATAAATGCCCGACGCCCCAGCTTCTGTCTCGTCCCGGCACATTAACCATTCGGCGATCGCCGTCCCCACAGAAAATCGACCGGCAGCCTCTGAAACTATAGTTAACGCGATTGCACTTAATGGTTTGTTCTGCACTTTCCATGCAAGAGCCTGCACGGGCGCTGCGTCTGCAGCATCGGCGCAGTCTCCGGGGAAATAGAGAGAACGATCATGTCGGTTCGGATGGCCTTGGCTAAATTGTGCGCATGTGCGTGCGGCGGCGCCGTGATTGGCGGCGGCGCGGTGCATGTCGCCGAATCCCGCGCTGAGCGGTCCTACATGTCGAAGCAACCGGTCGTGGCAAAGCGCGTGATCACCAAGCGGGTGGTCAAGCGCCCGGTCCGCAAGCGGATCGTGCGGCGCACCGTCACCACCACCGCGCAGTGCCAGCCCCAGGTGCTCACCGTCACCGCGCAGGGCGCACCCATCCCCCTTCCCCCGCCCGTCTATGCGGAAATGCCCGCTGTCGGCGGTGGCGGCGGCGGTGGCGGCGGTGGTGCCGCAGTCGGCGGCGGCGGCTTCGGTGGCGGATTTGCGGGCGGCTTCTTCGCCGGCGGCTTCTTCGGCGGCTCGGGTGGTTCGGGCAGCAGCGGCGGGATCGTGATCTCGTCGACCTCGTCCTCCTCGGGCGGCTCGACCAGCACCTCCGGCGGCTCGACCTCGTCGGCCTCGGGCGGCTCGGGCGGCTCGTCCACCTCGACCTCGACCGGCGGCGTGTCGAGCACCAGCACCTCGTCGACCGGCGGCTCCTCGACCAGCTCGGCCTCGGGCGGCTCGTCGACCTCGGCGTCGTCGTCGGGTGACGTCTCGTCCTCGTCGAGCGGCAACGTCTCGACCTCCACCTCGACCTCGGCCAGCTCGTCGGGCGACGTCTCGTCCTCGACCTCGAGCGGCTGGAGCACGTCGAGCGGCTGGAGCAGCACCTCGTCGACCAGCACCTCGACCTCGAGCAGCACGTCGAGCGGGAGCACCGGCTCGTCGGGCGGCCCCGATCCGGTCCCGGCACCGCCGATGGTGCTGCTGTTCGGCGCCGCCGCCGCGGCCCTCGTCGCGCGCAAGCGCTTCCAGAACCGCAAGGCGAAGGACGCCGAAGCGGCCTAGTTACTCGGCCGCGATCAACGCCTGCTCGATTTCGGGTATCGTATGGCGGGTGAGATCCTTGTCGATCTCGCCCGCCAGTCGATTCTCAACCTCCTTGTGGTAATGTTTCCGCAGCTCGCCCAGCGTGCTGGGCGGTGCCACGACGATCAGCGATTCGAAATCATTGTTGAGCGCGCGCTTGTTGAGCAGCTCGGCCGTATCCGCCGCGAACCGGTCCTCCTCCAGCTGATGGAAGTCGGCATTCTCGAAATTCCCGCCCGACGCCCAGTTCGCGCCCGGCGTGCGCGTGGATGAGGCACCGCCCGCCAGATCCGTCGCCTGCTCGTGATCGGCCGGATTCTGCTGCACGCGCTTGCGCTCGACCTGCAGATTGGGGTGAGTCGCGTCGCCCTCGTTCCTCAGGAACAGCATCTTGCGGCCGTCTGCGACCACGACAAAGGCGTTGTGCGGGACCTGCATCTTTATTCTCCTCGATTGTTGCCGGATGAACGCACGCCGCGCGCGCCGGGTTGCGCCGGATACAACCCGCCGCCATAGCCTGCGCCCATGCATGACATCCGCCTGATCCGCGAAAACCCCGAAGCCTTCGACGCCGCGCTCGCCCGCCGCGGTGCCGAGCCGCTAGCCGATATGCTCGTCGCGCTCGACGAGGCACGCCGCTCGCTCACCACGCGCCAGCAGGAGGTGCAGGGCCGCCGCAACGATCTGTCGAAGCAGGTCGGCCAGGCCAAGGCGGCGAAGGACGAGGATCGCGCCCAGGCGCTGATGGCGCAGGTCGCCGGCCTAAAGGAAGAGCTCGAGACGCTCACCCTTTCCCAGGGCGCGGCCGACGAGGCATTGAAGGACGCGCTTTCCGCCATCCCCAACCTCCCCGCCGCCGACGTTCCCGACGGCGCGGACGAGAACGACAACCAGCTCGTCCACACCGTCGGCACCCCGCCCGTCTTCGCCTTCGAGCCGCGCGAGCACGACGCCTTCGGGCCCGCGCTCGGCCTCGATTTCGAGACCGGCGCATCGCTCGCCGGCGCGCGCTTCACGCTGGTCCGCGGCCATGCCGCAAAGCTCGCCCGCGCGCTCGGCCAGTTCATGCTCGATACGCTGACCGGCGAGCACGGCTATGAGGAAGTGAACCCGCCGATCCTCGTCCGCCCGGATGCGATGTACGGCACCGGCCAGCTGCCCAAATTCGCCGAGGACAGCTTCCAGACCACCGATGGCCGCTGGCTGATCCCGACCGCGGAGGTCAGCCTCACCAACATCGTCCGCGAGCAGATCCTCTCTGCCGACGCGCTGCCGTTGCGCTTCACCGCGCTCACGCCCTGCTTCCGCTCGGAGGCCGGCGCCGCGGGCCGCGACACGCGCGGCTATATCCGCCAGCATCAGTTCGACAAGGTCGAGATGGTCTCGATCGTCATCCCCGAGGAATCGGAGAGCGAGCACGAGCGCATGACCGCCTGCGCCGAGGGCATCCTCACTGCGCTGGGCCTGCCCTTCCGCCGCATGAAGCTCTGCGCGGGCGACATGGGCTTCTCCGCCGCGCGCACCTACGACCTCGAAGTCTGGCTCCCCGGCCAGGGCCGTTATCGCGAGATCTCCTCCTGCTCGACCTGTGGCGACTTCCAGGCGCGCCGCATGAACGCGCGCTACCGCAATGCCGACGGCAAGCCCGCCTTCGTCCACACGCTCAACGGCTCGGGCCTCGCGGTCGGCCGCACGCTGGTCGCGGTGCTGGAAAATTACCAGCAGGAGGACGGCTCGGTCGCGGTGCCCGAGGCGCTCAAGCCATACCTGCGCGGGTTGAACCGCCTGGAGCCGAGACGATGAAACTCCTCCCCCACCGGGGGAGGTGGCAGCGCGTAGCGCTGACGGAGGGGCCGCCGCGCAGGCGGCGG
>NZ_DASWTG010000020.1:0-2500 GCF_036402235.1 Sphingomonas sp.
CACCAGAGGTATGTTCAACCCGGTCCTCTCGTACTAGGGTCAACTCCTCTCAAATTTCGACGCCCACGGCAGATAGGGACCAAACTGTCTCGCGACGTTCTGAACCCAGCTCACGTACCACTTTAATTGGCGAACAGCCAAACCCTTGGGACCTGCTCCAGCCCCAGGATGTGATGAGCCGACATCGAGGTGCCAAACGATTCCGTCGATATGAGCTCTTGGGAATCATCAGCCTGTTATCCCCGGCGTACCTTTTATCCGTTGAGCGATGGCCCTTCCACGAGGGACCACCGGATCACTATGACCGACTTTCGTCTCTGCTCGACTCGTCAGTCTCGCAGTCAGGCTGGCTTATGCCATTGCACTCTAACGATCGGTTTCCAACCGATCTGAGCCAACCTTCGCACGCCTCCGTTACTCTTTAGGAGGCGACCGCCCCAGTCAAACTACCCGCCACAGAGGGTCCCTGAACCGGATAACGGTTCGAGGTTAGACATCAGAAATCAACAGGGTGGTATTTCACCGTAGGCTCCACACCAGCTGGCGCCAGTGCTTCAAAGCCTCCCACCTATGCTACACAATTAATTCCTAATGCCACTCTGAAGCTGCAGTAAAGGTGCACGGGGTCTTTCCGTCTAACCGCGGGTACTCCGCATCTTCACGGAGAATTCAATTTCGCTGAGCATGTCCTGGAGACAGTGGGGAAGTCGTTACGCCATTCGTGCAGGTCGGAACTTACCCGACAAGGAATTTCGCTACCTTAGGACCGTTATAGTTACGGCCGCCGTTTACCTGGGCTTCGTTTCGGAGCTTGCACCCCTCCACTTAACCTTCAGGCACCGGGCAGGCGTCAGGCCCTATACGTCGTCTTGAAGCCGACTTAGCAGAGCCCTGTGTTTTTGCTAAACAGTCGCTACCCCCTGGCCTGTGCCCCCTGACTCTGCTTGCGCAAAGCCAGGGCCTCCTTCTTCCGAAGGTACGGAGGCAATTTGCCGAGTTCCTTCAGGACACTTCTCTCAAGCGCCTTGGTATACTCTACCTGACCACCTGTGTCGGTTTCGGGTACGGTCTATACGGTGGAGCTATTTCCTGGAACCACTTCGAAGCATGTCCAATCCGATAAGGACATACAACACACGTGATCCGTCACTACCACCAGGCCCACGAATATTAACGTGGTTCCCATCGACTACCCCCTTCGGGCTCGTCTTAGGGGCCGGCTCACCCTGCTCAGATTAGCTTTAAGCAGGAACCCTTGGTCTTTCGGCGAGAGGGCATCTCACCCTCTTTATCGCTACTCATGTCTGCATTCGCACTTCCGATACCTCCACGGTCGGTTACCCTTCCGCTTCGCAGGCTTACGGAACGCTCCGCTACCGCGTGCAGTAAACTGCACACCCTAAGCTTCGGTGCATCACTTTAGCCCCGTTACATTTTCGCCGCAGGAACCCTTGTTTAGACCAGTGAGCTGTTACGCTTTCTTTAAAGGATGGCTGCTTCTAAGCCAACCTCCTGGCTGTTTTGGGATTCCCACATGCTTTCCCACTTAGTGATGACTTGGGGACCTTAGCTGTAGGTCAGGGCTGTTTCCCTTTTGACGACGGACCTTAGCACCCGCCGTCTGTCTCCTGGATAGTACTCCTAGGTATTCGGAGTTTGGTTAGTATTGGTACAGCTCGCGCCGCCCGCAACCATCCAGTGCTCTACCCCCTAGGGTATTCGTCCAAGGCTCTACCTCAATAGATTTCGCGGAGAACCAGCTATTTCCCGGCTTGATTGGCCTTTCACCCCTAAACACAACTCATCCGATAATTTTTCAACATTAAACGGTTCGGTCCTCCAGTGAGTGTTACCCCACCTTCAACCTGGTCATGCCTAGATCGCCGGGTTTCGGGTCTAATGCATCAAACTCAATCGCCCTATTCAGACTCGCTTTCGCTGCGCCTACACCTAACGGCTTAAGCTTGCTTGATACACTAAGTCACAGACCCATTATGCAAGAGGTACGCGGTCACACCCTAAAGATGCTCCCACTGCTTGTAGGCGTTCGGTTTCAGGTACTGTTTCACTCCCCTCATCGGGGTGCTTTTCACCTTTCCCTCACGGTACTAGTTCGCTATCGGTCATGTACGAGTATTTAGGCTTGGAGGGTGGTCCCCCCATGTTCAGACAGGGTTTCACGTGCCCCGCCCTACTCGAGTCCTTCTTCATCACTTTCGCATACGGGACTGTCACCCGCTATGGTCAGCCTTTCCAGACTGTTCTGCTAGTTGAAAAGAAGGCACTGGCCTGGTCCGCGTTCGCTCGCCACTACTAACGGAATCTCGGTTGATGTCTTTTCCTCCGGGTACTGAGATGTTTCAGTTCTCCGGGTTCGCTTCACGAAGCCTATTTTATTCAGCTAAGTGATACCTGTTTCTCGATTACTCTAACAATGGCGAGCCATCGTAAGAATAATCGGGATAGGTGGGTTTCCCCATTCGGAAATCGTCGGGTCAAA
>NZ_DASWTG010000020.1:7500-92849 GCF_036402235.1 Sphingomonas sp.
CCTCATTTTCATGAGTTCGGGCACCGGCCACGACGAGCGCTCGCGCGACGCGACCGACCGGGATCATCAGGTCTAGCGCGGCGCGATCTCACGGTAGTTCAGCGTCGCGCTGCCATTTGCCGGCACCGTCACCGCCCACAGCTTGCGCCCGTTCTTCGCCACCAGCCGGGCCGAAGCCTTGACCTCCCCATTGAGGTTGAAGTCCGCCTCATAGCGGATCGCGAACGGATTGGCGTTGCGGACGATCAGCTCGGCGGTGCGCACCCGCCCCTTCTTCCTCACGTCCCGCGCCTCGACCGTCACATTGGCGGCGACGGGGAACTTCACCTCGACCTCCTCACCGACCGCCTTGTCGTCAGTCGAGGATTCGCCAATTAACAGCGCGCGCTGCCCTTGGCGCTCGAACAGCGCGACCGGCCCCGCCGGAAGCGGCAGCCCCAAGCCCTTGTCGGCCTTGTTCAGGGCCCGAACCAGGATCAGCGGCGGCTCGACCGCAGGAGTATAGACCTTGCTCTCATAGACGATGCTCACCGGAACCGCGTCCTTGCCCATCAGCGCAACCTGCTTCTGCGATCTGGCCGCGACCGTGGTCGGCTCGGGCACGCGATAGGCCTTGAGGTCGCCAAGATCCTCCTGCTCCACACGGCGCATGCGCGATCCGGTGACCACGATCGCCTCTGCCGCCATCATCGGAGCCGGCGGCGGCGGCGGTGCGGGCGGTGCCGGCGCGAAACCGGCGGCATCCGCCGCCACGATCCGATCCTTGATGTAGCAGCGGAACTCGAAGTGATCGGGCGATTCATAGGGATTGGACGTCCGCCTCGTGGTGCGGTTGACCTTGCCTGCCACCACCATCGTCTGCGCATCGGCGAAGCTGGTCATGTCGGTGCTCGCCAGCGTGACCCAGGCGAACAGGTCCGCCGCTGCCCCGCCCTCCTGCAGCGTCGCGACATAATTGGCCTGCCAGTCGAACCCCCAGGCGAGATAGGAGAGCGTGACCGTCGCGGTCCCGCCCTGCGGCGATTCGGTCTCGACCGACAGGGTCGGCCGCGCCGACAGTCCGGCGGGCACGCCGTCATAGCTAATCGCATCCTCGGTCGGGCCGCAGTTGAGCACCTCGATCCCACGCGCGGTCTCGACGATCGCCGATCCCTCCGGCCCCGAGCGGATGACCGCGCGCTCCTCGACGGTCTTGCCCTCGCGCGTACGGCGCAGCGTCACCGGACGGGCATAGCCGCGGCTGTAGAGGCTGGCCGCCGACAGCAGCTCGCCGTCGAGATTCTTCTCGCGCACCCCGGCGGGCAGCCCCGTGACGATCGCGCTCTCGGGCAGGATGCCGGAGGCGACCCCCTCGAACCGGATCACCGCGCGTCCGGCTGGAATGGTGATCGTCCGCGTTTCGGTGACCAGCGCATAGCCGCCGAGCCAGCCGAGATCGATCTTCTGCTCGGCGCCGCGGTCGGGCGCGCGATAGACGGTGACCGCGACCGCATCGGGCGCAGCGGAGGTCTGCACCTGCGCCCGCGCGCCCCCCGCGCCGGCGATCGCGACGAGCACGTACAGGATGAATGTGCGGCTATCCCGCACCGGTCCGCTCTCAGTACCGGGTTTCAAAGGTGACGGTGAGGCTCGCCTCGCCATTGGCGGGCACGCTCACCTTCCACAGCGCCTCGTCGGCGTTGACGCGCTCGCTCGGCTGGGTCTCCTCAAGGATGCGGGTATCCTTCCACCAGCTGTCGAGCCCGCCTTGCGACAGCTCGACCACCGCCGCCTCGGGCCGCGCGTTGGTGAGAGTATAGACCATCGTGGTCCGCCACTTGCTGTCGCTCACCCGCGTGCGCGTCTGCACCACCGCCTTGACCTTCACGTCGAACGCCTCGCCGGTCTTGATCGCGATGCGCGAGCCCATCGGGGTGTGGCCGATATTGTTCTCACCGATGAACTGCGGGGCACCCCGCGCATCGCGCATATAGATGCGCACCGTGCCCGCGGGCAGCGCATCGCCGAGGCCGCCTTCCTTGGACGAGGAGAAGCGAAGCACCGTATCGACGCTGCGCGGCTGATCCTGCCGCCCGAGCCAGGGGTTGCGATAGGCATAGGCCTTGGCCGCCGGCGCACTCGCGACGTCGAGGAAGCTCACCTGCTTCTGCTGGCGCTGCGCGATCGTGACGCGGCCGGGGATCGGATAGACATAGAAGTCGCCGATCCGCTCGCGCCCCGCGGTCTCGGTGCCCGGCACCATCGTCGATCCCGCGCCGCGCTGCCCGCCGCCGCCTGCCACGAGCAGCGTGTTGGCATTGTTGTAGGTGGTGCCGCTGTTGTTGGTCAGCGTCAGCCAGCCCTGGACGTCGATCTTGCCCGCCTTCTCGTCGAACAGCGCGACATAGTCCGATTTCCAGCCCATGCCGAAGGTCAGGTAGGAGAGGGTCGCCGGCCGCGGCCCCGCGGCATCGGCGTCCAGCGTCACCGACAGGGTCGGGCGCGCGCGCAGGGACGGCGGAAGCGCCGGGAAGACCACCCGGTCGTCCTTCCCCAGCACCTCGATCCGCCCGCCGATCTCGACCACCGCGCCTTCATTATAGGCGAGCACTTTGGCCGGCAGGCTCTGGCCGCCGCGCACGACGGTGACGTTCTGGCCGACCGCCTTCTCCATCAGCGCTTCGGGGGTGAGCAGGTCGAAGTCGAAATTCTGCTCGACGATCGTCGCGCCGGGCGCGGCGAGGGTAACCGTCTCGGGCCGGATTTGCGCCGAGACGTCGGGGAAGTCCTGCTTTGATTTGCCCGCGGGCAGGCGCAGCTCGCGCTTGTCCTGCACCAGCGCGAGATTGTTGTTGTAGATGGTGACCGAGACATCGCCCTGAGCGTTGGGCGCCGGGGCGGTCTGCGCGATCGCGATGCCGGGAAGCGCGGCTCCTGCCGCAGCCAGAGCCAAGGTCAGACGCCGCATCGCACTCTCCCCACCCGATATGCCGCGCCAGCATCGCCACGGCGCGATCGAAGTCAACCGGCAAAGCGGGCGCCCAAGAAAAAGGCCGGCCCGTAAGCTACGGACCGGCCTGTATTTCTTGCGCAGGTCGCAGGATCACTCCGCCGCGGCGGGTTCCTCGTCCTTCTTCACGCGGCGGCGGCGCGGCTTGGCCTCCGTCACCACTTCGCCCTCGACGCCCAGTGCCGGGGGGAGGATCGCGGCGATGCCGGCGGCGTCGCCCGCATCCTCGCTCTCCTCGCGCCGGGGACGCCCGCGGCGGCGCGGCTGCTCCGCTCGCGGCGCCTCGTCGTCCTCGTTGGCGGCGACGGGCGCAGCGGCCTCGACGGCTTCGCTCTCGGGCTGCCGATCACGACGCTCATTGCGGTCGTTGCGCTCGCGGCGCCCCTCGCGCTGGTCACGGTCGCGGCGCCCTTCACGGTCGCGGCGCTCGAAGCGGTCGCCGCGATCGCGGCCTTCACGCTCCTGGCCCTCGTCGCCGGCGTCGCCCTCATTGGCGCGGACGCCTTCGACGCCGTCCTCATAGTCATCCTCGTCGCCGTCGAAATCGTCGCGATTGCGGCGCTGGCGATCCTGCTCCTCAAAGCGCGAGCGGCTCTCGGCGAGAACGCGGAAATAGTGATCGGCGAACTGGAGGTAATATTCGGTGTTGACCCGGTCGCCCGCCATCTGGGCGTCGCGCGCGAGGTTCTTGTACTTCTCAAGAAGCTGCGCGGCGTTGCCCCGGGCGCGGTTGTCGATGCGGTTGCCGTTGCCCTGGTTGGGATTGCCGCCCTGCTGGCGCTGGCCACCACGGCCGCGCCGGCGGCCGCTGTTCGCCTGACGATTGTTCATCAACGTCTGTGTGTCCTGTCCTTAACTCAATCCGCCATCGATCACAGCGATCCCGGATGCGTGTTGGCCCCGCCGCCGCGCCTGTCCGTGGTACACCACGGGCCGGAGCGGCGCCCCGCACGGCTGCCGGACATTCAGCAGCGCACATGCCTTGGATTGGGTCAGCGTGCCATTTCAACGATTTAGGTTGAAGGTGCCATCCCCGCGGCCATCCTTAGCCGGTGGGGCACCAATCTCCAAGCACTATATTGGTATCTGGTCGCGATAGTTCAACTTGCGGTGACCACGCGGTCGCGCCCGCCCAGATCCTTGCGCACCGCCGGGGTCAGCCCTGCCTCACGCACCAGCGCCGACACCGCCGCGCCTTGCGTCCAGCCGATCTCCAGCACCGCGATCCCGCCCGGCGCGAGCAGGCGCGGCAGATCGGGTACGATGCGGCGATAGTCGTCGAGACCATCCACGCCCGCAAACAGCGCCGCGGTCGGCTCATGCGCGCGCACCTCCGGCCCCAGCTCCTCGCCGGTGCCGATATAGGGCGGGTTGCACAGGATCAGGTCGAACCGGCCGTCGATGCCGCTGGCCCAGTCGCCCGCGCGCAGCTCCACGCGATCCGCCATGCCCAGCCGCGCCGCATTGTCCCGCGCATAGCCGAGCGCGGTTTCGGAGGCATCGACCCCCACCCCGCTCGCCTCGGGCCATTCGGCCAGCGCCGCCAGCAGCAGCGTGCCCGGCCCGGTGCCGAGATCGAGCGCGCGCTTCGGCCCTTCGGTCCCCGCGAAATATGCCACCGCCGCCTCGATCAGCGTCTCGCTGTCCGCGCGCGGCACCAGCACGCCGGGGCCGACCGCCAACTCGATCGTCCAGAAGCCCCGGCTGCCGGTGATGTAGGCCACCGGCTCATGCGCGATCCGCCGCTCCACCAGCGCCGCGAAGCCCTCCGGAGCCGGGTCGCCCAGATGCTTGAGCAGCATCGCCTGGCGCGACACGCCCAGCGCATGCGCCATCAGCAGCTCGGCATCGAGCCGCGGCGTCTCCGAAGTGACCCGTGTGGCGGCATCGGCGATCGCCGCACGGACGGTCACGAATCGAGCGCCGCCAGCCGCTCCGCCTCATCCTCGGCGACCAGCGCCCCGATGAGCTCGTCCATCTCGCCCTCGAGGATTTCGGGCAGGCGGTGGAGGGTCAGGTTGATGCGGTGATCGGTCACCCGCCCCTGCGGGAAATTATAGGTGCGGATCCGCTCCGAGCGGTCGCCGGACCCGACCATCGACTTGCGCGCGCCCGATCGCTCGCTCGCCAGCCGCTCGCGCTCCAGCTCGTAAAGCCGCGTGCGCAGCACCTGCATCGCCTTGTCGCGATTCTTGTGCTGGCTGCGCTGGTCCTGCTGGATCACCACCAGCCCGGTCGGGATGTGCGTTAGCCGGATCGCCGAATCGGTGGTGTTGACGTGCTGCCCGCCCGCGCCCGACGAGCGGTAGATATCGACGCGCAGATCCTCGCTCCGGATTTCGATATCGACCTCTTCCGCCTCGGGCAGCACCGCCACCGTCGCCGCGGACGTATGGATGCGCCCGCCGCTTTCGGTCACCGGCACGCGCTGCACGCGATGCACGCCGCTCTCGAACTTCAATTTGGCGAACACGCCCCTGCCCGCGACGCTGGCAACGACTTCCTTGAAGCCCCCGGCTTCCGACGTGCTGGCGGAGATCATCTCCACCTTCCACCCCTGCCGCTCGGCATAACGGGTGTACATGCGAAGCAGGTCGCCCGCGAACAGCGCCGCCTCGTCCCCGCCGGTACCCGCGCGAATTTCGAGCATCGCCGCACGCTCGTCCGCCACGTCGCGCGGCAGCAACGCCAGCGCGAGACGGTGCTCAGCCTTGGCCAGCGCTTCCTCATTGGCGTGCAGTTCCTCAGCTGCCATCGCGCGCAGCTCGGGATCGCCGTCGCGGCTCATCTCGACGAGGCTCGCGGCTTCTTCGCGCAACCGCCGCACCGCGCCCGCCGCCGCCGCGACCGGCTCAAGCTCGGCATATTCCTTGGAGACCGCGACGAAGCGGTCCGACGGCAGATCGCCGGTCGCCATCATCGCCTGCAGCTCATCGCGCCGCGCCTCGATCGCGGCGATCTTGTCGGGCGAGATGGTGGTCATTCGCCGTCGAAGCCCTCTGGCAGATCATCGTCTTCCGACAAATACCCCTGCTGCCTGCCGCTTTCCTCGATAATCCGGACGCCAGTTCGCTCGGCCAGGTCCTCGAAAGTTATTGGCTCTTGCTCGCCAGTCCCGAGGTTCTTGAGCGCCAGCCCGTCAGCATTGACGATGAGCGCGAACCAGGCCTTTGCGGCGTCTGCCCGCTGCATCCGCTTCTTCAAGTTACCGCGAAACGCGGTCTGCGTCGCAATTCCGGCGCGTCGGAGCTCCGCTGCCGACGCATTGGCCAAAGCCTCCGCATCATCATTGCTGGGTATAATAGCAACTAGCGGGAACTCATCCTCCGGCGCATCGGCCAGCATCCCCAACCGTTCGATCCCCGCGGCCCAGCCCACGCCCGGGGTCTCGGGTCCACCGAGGTTCCCGATCAGCCCATCATAGCGCCCGCCCGCCAGCACCGTGCCCTGTGCGCCGAGCCGGTCGGTGACGAACTCGAACGCGGTGTGGCGGTAATAGTCGAGTCCGCGCACCAGCCGCGCATTGCGGGTCCAGGCGACCCCCGCCGCGTCCAGCCCGCCCGTCACCGCGTCGAAGAAGTCCCTGGCTTCCGCCGTCAGGAACGCGTCGATGTCCGGTGCCGAATCCGCCGCCGGACGATCGCGCGGGTCCTTGGAATCGAGGATGCGCAGCGGGTTCTTCTCCAGCCGCGTCAGGCTGTCCTCGGACAGGTCGGCGCGGTGGCTCTGGAAATGCTCGATCAACGCCGCGCGCCAGGCGTCGCGCGTCTCGGCATCGCCCAGCGTGTTGAGCTGGAGCGTCACGCCCTCGCTGATCCCCAGCTCGCGCAGCAGCTGGTCGGCCAGCGTCAGCAGCTCGACGTCCGCCGCCGGCTCGGCCGCACCGATGATCTCGGCGTCGATCTGGTGGAACTGGCGATACCTGCCCTTTTGCGGCCGCTCGTAGCGGAAGACCGGCCCGTGCGTGGTCAGCTTGAGCGGCGCATATTGCTGCCACCCTTCGGTGATGTAGGCGCGGCAGATCCCCGCGGTGAACTCGGGCCGCAGCGTCAGCAGGTCGTCGCCGCGATCGGGGAAGGTGTACATCTCCTTCGACACCACGTCCGACGTCTCGCCCATGCTGCGCGCGAACACGCCCGTCGCCTCGAACACCGGCACCTGCACCTGCTGGAAGCAATAGAGCCGCCGCACATGCTCGAACGCCTCGACGACGCGCGCGAAGCGGCGCTGCTCCTCGCCGAAGATATCCTGCGTGCCGCGCACGCGCTTGGGGGTCTCGATCCGTGCCATTTGGGCGGGCTATCTATTGGGGTGGGGGGAAGAAGGAAAGATTGTTCACGCTAAGGCGCGAAGACGCGAAGAGAAGAAGGTCTTTTCGCGCAGAGGCGCAGAGAGCGCAGAGAGGTGGATTTGCCGCGTTAGCGGCTTGCACCGCTCCAACGGCGACGCTTGCCGCAACGGTTGAGTTGTAGGGCGCTACGCGCGCATAGAACGCGCATAGAGTATGCCGCCTCTGCGCTTTCTGCGTCTCTGCGCGAAAAACCTTATTCCTAACCTTCTTCGCGTCTTAGCGCCTTCGCGTGAACCAAAAAATCCCACCCCTCCCCCAATCGTCCTGCTTCGACTATAGCCCCGCCCATGAAGCTCACCCCCAAAACCTATCACGTCAAATCCTTCGGCTGCCAGATGAACGTCTATGACGGCGAGCGCATGGCCGAGTTGATGGCTGCGCAGGGCATGACCGCCGCCGCGGACGCCGAGAGCGCCGACCTGGTCGTGCTCAACACCTGCCACATTCGCGAGAAGGCGACCGAGAAGGTGTTCTCGGACATTGGCCGGCTGCGCAAGCACGGGCAGGATCCGATGATCGCCGTCGCCGGCTGCGTCGCGCAGGCCGAGGGCGAGGAGATCATCCGCCGCGCCAAGGTCGATGTGGTGGTCGGCCCGCAGGCCTATCACAACCTCCCCGCGCTGGTCGCACAGGCTGCCTCCGGCGCGCGTGCGGTCGATACCGATATGCCGGTCGCCAGCAAGTTCGGCGTCCTTCCCGCGCGCCGGAAGACCGGCCCCTCCGCCTTCCTCACGGTGCAGGAAGGATGCGACAAGTTCTGCACCTATTGCGTCGTTCCCTACACCCGCGGCGCCGAGGTCAGCCGTCCGTTCGCGGCGATCGTCGACGAGGCCAAGTCGCTGGTCGATGCCGGCGCACGCGAGATCACCCTGCTGGGTCAGAACGTCAACGCATGGGACGATGATGCGGGCACCGGCCTGCACGGCCTGATCCGCGCGCTCGACAGGATCGAGGGCCTGCACCGCATCCGCTACACCACCAGCCACCCCAACGACATGCGCGACGGCCTGATCCGCGCCCATGCCGAGGTGGAGAAGCTGATGCCGTTCCTCCACTTGCCCGTGCAGGCGGGCAACGACCGCATCCTCAAAGCCATGAACCGCTCGCATACGCGCGATTCCTACCTGCGCATCCTCGATCGCGTCCGCGCGGCGCGGCCCGATATCGCGCTGTCGGGCGACTTCATCGTCGGCTTCCCCGGCGAGACCGAGGCCGAGTTCGCCGACACGCTGAGCCTGGTCGATGCGGTCGGCTATGCGCAGTGCTTCAGCTTCAAATACTCGCCCCGCCCCGGCACCCCCGCCGCCGAGATGGATGGCGCGGTGCCCGCCGAGGTTATGGACGACCGCCTCCAGCGCCTCCAGGCGGCCTTGAACCGCGATCAGGCCGCGTTCAACGCCGCGACAGTCGGTAGAAGCTGCACGGTGCTGATCGAACGCAAGGGCAAGCTGCCGGGCCAGATGCTCGGCAAGTCGCCCTGGCTGCAATCGGTCCATCTGTTGACCGACGCGCAGATCGGCGATCTGGTCGAGGTCGAGATCGTCCAGGCCGGGCCGAACTCGCTGGCGGGCGTCACAAAGGTGAAGGCCGCCGCCTAACACCCCATTTCCCCTATTAACCGTCCCCCCGGCCTTGTGCCGGGGTCCCACTCCGCCGCACGCGCTGACCACAAGCCTCCTGCTCATCCGGTATAACTCGGTGGACCCCGGCACAGGCCGGGGTGACGGGTTGGGGCTTGATGCAAACCTACAGCATGCTTCACCTGAATCCGCACTAGGTCACGGATTTGATTCCGGCAGGGTTCAATCGACCTGCCCAGAGCCCATGCCCGCTTCCATCCGGCACCCCTCATAGTCGCCGAGCAGGGGCTCAGCGCCCTTCTGGTCGCTTTCCAGCCACGCCACCTTGGCGCGGGTATAGTCGATCATCGCGCCAAGCTGCGCCGCCTTCTCCTCGAGCCGCCCAAGCTGCATCCGCATCAGCTCGAGGCTGCGCTCGGTGGTCATGCCGGCCTGATACTCCGCCGCCAGCGTCGCAATCTCGCGCAGCGTGAAGCCCAGCCCCTGCGCCATGCGGATCGCGCGCGCCACCTCCAGATGCTCTTCGGCAAAGAGCTGATAAGGGTTGGACCCGCCCTTGAGGCCGGTCCCGGGCGCGAGCAGCCCCTTGCGGATGTAGAAGCGCACGGTGTCGACGCTCAGCCCGGCGCGCCGGGCGAATTCGGAAATCAGCATCGCACACTCTTGACCATGGACTATGGTCCACACTTATATGGTCAGGCTCCACAGATCAATTGGAGTGCCGCATGCCCAAAATTGCCCTCGTAACCGGAGCCTCGGCCGGGATCGGCGAAGCCACCGCCAAGCGCCTGATCGCGGATGGCTGGACGGTCTATGCCGCCGCTCGCCGCCTCGACCGGATGGAACCGCTCCGCGCGCTCGGTGCCACGCCCGTCTATCTCGACCTGACCGACGACGCCTCGATCGTCGCCGCGGCCGAGACGGTCCGCACAGCCGCGGGCCGGCTCGACCTGCTCGTCAACAATGCCGGCTATGGCAGCTATGGCGCGCTCGAGGACGTGCCGATGGAGGAGGCGCGGCGGCAGATTGAAGTCAATCTGGTCGGCCTCGCGCGGCTGTGCCAGCTGGCCGCGCCGCTGATGCGCGCGCAGCGATCGGGCACGATCGTCAACGTCACCTCAATCGGCGGCAAGGCGGGCGAGCCGTTCGGCGCCTGGTACCACGCCACCAAGTTCGCGGTGGAGGGCCTCAGCGACTGCCTGCGCATGGAGCTTCGTCCGTTCGGCATCCGCGTGGTCATCATCGAGCCGGGCGCGATCCGCACCGAATGGCAGGGCATAGCCGCACAGAGCTTGGTCCAGCGCTCGGGCAAGAGCGACTATGCCCCCTGGGCGCTCAAGCACGCCGCGCTGCTGGGCAGCGTCGAAGGCTCCAGCCTCGCCTCGCCGCCGGAGGTCGTGGCGAATACGATCGCCAGGGCGGCCGCCGCGCTCCGCCCGCGCATTCGCTACGCCACCGGCGGCGGGGCGCCCATCTTCCTCTTCCTGGCCCGCTGGCTGCCCGATCGCTGGCTCGACGCACTGATGTGGCGGATGAGCCAGTCGGGGCGAGTCTAGTCAGCCACCACCAGGTGATCGAGCACGCGCGGCAGCAGCTGCTCGGTCGCCGCCTCCAGCTCTTCCGGCCCGGTCCCGAACGCGCCGCTCAGCGCCAGTTCGACAAAGCCATGGACGATCGACCAAGCGGCGATCGAGGGGGATAGAGCCGTCAAATCCGGCCCTTCGTCCGCATCCCCGCCGCGCGCGACGCGATCAAGGATGTCGAACGCCCGGTCGCCCGCCGCGCAGAAACCGGCGTCGTCGCGGTCGAGCAGCGCCTTGCGCCACATCAGCTGGAAGCGTGCGCGGTTGGCGAGCGCGAAGCGGACATAGGCCATGCCCAGCCCGCGCAGCCGCTCACTCCGGTGCGTGCCGACATCGCCGGCCTCGAGCGCATCGCCGAAATCGCGGAACGCGCGCGTCGCCACCGCCGTCAGCAGCCCGCGCGCATCGCCGAAATGATGCCCCGGCGCTGCGGGCGAGACCCCCGCGCGCCGCGCCGCCTCGCGCAGCGAGAACCCCTCGACCCCGCGCTCCTCCAGGATCGATTCGGCGGCGTCGATCAGCGCCTCGCGCAAGGCGCCGTGATGATAGGCGCGCGCGCCTTCCCCAGCAGTTATCTTGACACTGTTCAGACCGTCGTTCATACGCAATCTATACGGTGTTCAGATAGGAGGCGCAACATGCTCGATCCATCCACCATCTTCGGTCTCGGCGGCAATCTCGCCATGCTCGGCTGGCTGGCTCTGCTGGCCGCCCTGTTCGTCAAACCGGCGCGCGCCTACGTCTTCCCCGCCGCGCAATTCGTCATCCCGGCGATCCTCGCCATCGGCTACGTCCTGCTGATCTGGCAAGGCCGCGCCGGGTTCGAGGCGGGCGGCTTCGGCTCGATCGCGCAGGTCCGCGCGCTGTTCGCCGACGACGCCGCGCTCACCGCGGGCTGGCTCCATTACCTCGCGTTCGACCTGTTCATCGGCGCGTGGATCAGCCGCGACGCGGCTGGCCGCGGCATCTCGCCGCTGATCGTGCTGCCGTGCCTGCCGCTCACCTTCCTGCTCGGCCCGGCCGGGCTGCTTCTCTATCTCGCCGCGCGTGCCACGCTCGCCAACCAGGAGGCCGCACAATGACCGCGCTCGCCCTCACTCCCCCGCGCCCGGCGCGGCTGCTGGCGGAATTCGGCCGCCGCCACCGCCTGCTCACGCGCTACGGGCTCGTCACGCTGGCGCTCGGCGCCGTCGCGACCGTGCTCCAGCTGGTCGATCCGCGCACGCTGGCGAGCGGCGTCGGCATCTGGGTCAAACCGGCGAAGTTCTTCGTCTCGGTCGGCGTGTTCGCGCTCACCGCCGCCTGGTTCATGGGCTATGTCCGGCCCGAGCGGCGGAACAGCCTGCTGATGCGCGGCACCGCCGCAGCGCTGATCGCCAGCGGCAGCTTCGAGCTCGTTTATATCGTCTTCCAGGCGGCACAGGGGCTCGAATCGCACTTCAACACGGGCACGCCGTTCCACGCGACGATGTACGCGCTGATGGGCCTCGGCGCTGTGATCCTCACCGCGACCACGCTCCCGCTCGCCTGGGAGATCGCCCGGCGGCCCGCACCCGGCCTTCAGCGCAGCTTCGTCGCCGCGGTGGCGATTGGCCTTGTCCTCACCTTTGTGCTGGGCGGGTGGATGGGCGGCTATATGAGCTCGCAGACCGGCCACGCGGTCGGGCAGGTCGGCGGCAGCGTGCCACTGTTCGGCTGGAACCGCCTGGGCGGCGACCTGCGCGTCGCGCATTTCTTCGGCATCCATGCCGAGCAGGCGATCCCGCTGCTCGCTGCCGCGGTCGCAGGGGCCTCGGCGCGCATTCGCTGGGCCACGGTGCTCGGCGCCAGCGCGCTCTATGCAGCACTCACGCTCGGCGTGTTCTTCCAGGCTGTGAGCGGCCGCGCGCTCCTGCCGCTCTGACTGTTGCGCGCTTGCGTCACCCGCGGGCCAAAGCGCCCGCGGGTCACTTTCCCCTGTCCTACACCGTACAGCTCTGCCATCGTCCGACGCACGACATGCGTAACGGAACCTCCGCGCTATATCCCGGTTTGGCTCCCGATGGCCGCCTGACACGCGCGAATCTGTCAACTTCGTCAACTGGCCGTCATGCTCCCGCGCGAAGCGGGCATGACCTTTGTGACGTTTCACCACTCGAAAGGACCGCATGAGCCGCAAACCCGTCCCCGCCCAGCAGGGCCAGCGCTCGCGCGTCGAGGTGACGTTCGACCGGCCGCAGCTGCTCCCGCAGCTCTTCGGGGAGTATGACAGCAATATCCTCGCGCTCGAGGAGCGGCTGGGCGTGTACATCCATGCCCGCGGCCAGCGCGTGGTGATCGAGGGCAGCGCCGAAGCCGTCGCACACGCGCGCGAGGTGCTGGTCGAGCTGCACAGCCGCGTGATCCGCGGCGAGGATATCGACACCGGCCTGATCGACGCGGTGATCGCGATGTCGAGCGAGCCGACCTTCACCGGCATCATCCGCGCCGAGAATGACGAGGGCGCCGCCCCGCCCATCATGATCCGCACGCGCAACAAGACGATCGTCCCGCGCTCGATGACGCAGACCGCGTACATGCGCGCGCTGGTGTCGAACGACATCATCTTCGCGCTCGGGCCGGCGGGCACCGGCAAGACCTATTTGGCGGTCGCGCAGGCGGTCGCGCAGCTCATCACCGGATCGGTCAAGCGCCTGATCCTGTCACGCCCCGCGGTGGAGGCGGGCGAGCGCCTAGGCTTCCTGCCCGGCGACATGAAGGACAAGGTCGATCCCTATCTGCGCCCGCTCTACGACGCGCTCTACGACTGCCTGCCCGCCGAGCAGGTCGAGCGGCGCATCGCGAGCGGCGAGATCGAGATCGCGCCGATCGCCTTCATGCGCGGCCGCACGCTCGCCGACGCCTTCGTCATCCTCGACGAGGCGCAGAACACCACGCCGATGCAGATGAAGATGTTCCTCACCCGCTTCGGCCAGAACAGCCGCATGGTGGTGTGCGGCGATCCCAAGCAGACCGACCTGCCCGGCGGCCCCTCGGCCTCCGGCCTCAACGACGCGGTGAGCAAGCTCGAGGGGATCGAGGGGCTGGCGATGATCCGCTTCGGCATCGGCGACGTCGTGCGCCACCCGATCGTCGGCCGCATCGTCGATGCGTACGAAGGCGAAGGCTGCGAGGATGCCTAGCGGACGCCACAAGACCTCCGCTCGCGCTGAGCTTGTCGAAGCGCCGTTCTTTCCCTCGACGACGGGGAAGGGGAAAGTCAGCCCTTCGACAAGCTCAGGGCGAACGGGTCAGGAGGGCGGCGATGCTTGATGTCGCCGTCCAGCGCGAAAGCGGCTGGCCTGACCTCGACTGGGACGCGATCGGCGCACAGGCCGCCGCCGCAGCGGTCGGCCAGACGCCGTTCGGTGACCTTGTCGAAGCCGATGCGGTGATCGAGATCGCCGTGCGCCTCACCGACGACTCGGAGGTGCATCAGCTCAACGCCCAGTATCGCGGGAAGGACAAGCCGACCAACGTCCTCTCCTTCCCGATGATCGAGCCCGACCTGATCGAGGCACTCACCCAGAACAGCGACGACGGCGAGGTGATCCTGGGCGATATCGTGCTCGCGCATGGCGTCTGCGCGGCGGAAGCGGAGGAAAAGGGCTTCACGGTCGAGCAGCATGCCACGCACCTCATTGTCCATGGGGTGCTGCATTTGCTAGGCTATGACCATCAGGGGGATTCCGAAGCCGAGGCGATGGAGTCGATGGAGCGCGCCGCGCTCGAAACGCTGGGGATCCCCGACCCCTATCTGGTACGCGAGGATTGACCCGGGAAATGGCGGACGGTTCCAGTAGCAACGGGAACGGAGACAGTAGCAGCGAGGGCGGAATATGGCGCGGCCTGCGCACCCTGCTGTTCGGCGAAGAGAATGAAGAGACGCTGCGCGAGCGCATCGAGGATGCGATCGACGAGGTCGAGGAAGACGGCGAGGGCAAGCCCGCCAAGAAGGGCGACCTCTCCCCGCTCGAGCGCAAGATGCTGCGCAACCTCCTCCATTTCGGCGAGCGCGACGCTGGAGACGTTGGCGTCCCTCGCGCGGATATCATCGCGGTCGAGGAGAAGACCAGCTTCGCCGAGCTGGTCCAGCTCTTCGCCGAGGCGGGCCACAGCCGCCTGCCGGTCTATCGCGAGAAGCTCGATCGCGTGATCGGCATGATCCACATCAAGGACGTGTTCGCGAACCTCGCCGCCGGCGCCGGCCCGCCGGCCAAGATCACCGGCCTGATGCGCCAGCCGCTCTATGTGCCGCAATCGATGGGCACGCTCGACCTGCTCGCGCAGATGCAGGCCAGCAGAACGCACCTCGCCATCGTGCTCGACGAATATTCGGGCACCGAGGGCTTGATCACGATCGAGGATCTGGTCGAGGAGATTGTCGGCGAGATCGACGACGAGCATGACGACGCGCCCGAGGCGCTGTTCGTGCCGTTGGACGATGGCGGCTGGGACGCCGACGCCCGCGCCGAGCTCGAGGACGTCGCCGCGGCGATCGATCCGCGGCTGGGCGAGGTCGAGGAGGATATCGAGACGCTGGGCGGCCTCGCCTTCGTGCTGGCCGGGCATGTGCCCGAGGCCGGCGAATGCCTGCCCCACCCCAGCGGCTGGACGCTGGAGGTGCTGGAGGCCGATGCGACCCGTGTCCGCCGCGTCCGCCTCCACCCGCCCCAGCAACGCGAGGAGCCCGAAGAATGACCCGCTTGCGCAAGATCCTGCTCTTCCTCGGCATCGTGGTGGTCGGCTGCGGCGCACTTTATTGGTGGTTCAGCCGCCCCGATGTGGCGCGGTTCGACGCCAATGCCGTGACCGGGCAACGTCCCCAGCTCAGCAATCCGCGCAACCAGACCATCCCGACGGTCAAGATCGCCGATGCGGTCGGCTGGCCGCAGGGCGCCAGGCCCAGCGCCGCCGCCGGGCTTGCGGTCAGCGCTTTCGCCACCGGCCTCGATCACCCGCGCTGGCTCTACCGGCTGCCCAATGGCGACGTGCTGGTGGCCGAGAGCAATTCGCCGCCGCGCCCGGATGACGGCATCACCAACAAGGTGATGAAATGGCTGATGGGCCGGGCCGGCGCCGGCGTCCCCTCGGCCAACCGCATCACCCTGTTGCGCGACGCCGATGGCGACGGCGTGGCGGAGGCGCGTTCGACCCTGCTCGACGCGGGCAATGGCCTCGAATCGCCCTTCGGCATGGCGCTGGTGGGGGAGACGCTCTACGTCGGCAACCACAACGCGCTGATCCGCTTCCCCTTCAAGGTCGGCGAGACCAAGATCACGTCGAAGGGCGAGAAGGTGGTCGACCTGCCCGGCGGCGGCCACTGGACGCGCAGCGTCCTCGCCAGCGAGGACGGCAACACCATCTATGTCGGCGTCGGATCGAAGACGAACATCGCCGACGAGGGAATCGAGGTCGAGAAGAACCGCGCGGCCATCCTCGCGGTCGATCCGCGGACGAAGCGCGCGACCATCTTCGCCTCGGGCCTGCGCAACCCGGTCGGGATGGCGTTCCACCCCGATACCAAGCGGCTCTGGGCCGTCGTCAACGAGCGCGACATGATGGGCTCGGACATGCCGCCCGACTATCTGACCCAGGTCGATTTCGGCAGCTTCTATGGCTGGCCCTGGCATTATTGGGGTGGCTATGAGGACAAGCGCGTGAGCCCCGGCCGCCCGGACCTGCGCGAATATACCGCGCGGCCCGATTACGCGCTGGGCGCCCACACCGCGCCGCTAGGCCTCACCTTCGCGCAGGACCTTCAGCTCGGCCCGCAATACGTCAGCGGCGCGTTCGTCAGCCTGCACGGCTCGTGGAACCGGGTGCCGGCAAGCGGGTACAAGGTGGTGTTCGTCCCCTTCGCCGCGCGCGGGCTGCCCGCGCCGGGCGCCAGGCCGGTCGATGTCCTCACCGGCTTCCTTGATGCCGACGGCAAGGCGATGGGCCGGCCGGTGGGCGTGACCGCGGACAAGACCGGCGCGCTGCTGGTCGCAGACGATGTCGGCAACGTGATCTGGCGGGTGAGCGCGCCGGGCGCTGCGCCCAGGCCCGTAACCGCGCCTAGCGCTCCACCTGCGGCAGGGCGATAAGCTCGGCGCGGCTGGTCGCGGCGCGCAGGTTCCAGTCGTCGCCATCGGCAATGGCGGTCAGGCGGGTGAGCGGCAGGCGGACGAAGCGGTCGGGATCGGTATCGCCGATCTCGACGATCACCGCCTCGATATTGCCTGAGGCATCGGTCTCGACGCGGTGGATGTCGCCCAGATCGTGGCCGCCGGTATCGACCAGATCGGCGTCCTCGATCTGCTTCGTGGTCAGCCCGAAGGCGGTTCCCGGGCCGCTGGCCGAGGGCAGGTTGCTGGCCGTCACCGTCGGGGCCGGCGCGGAGATCGCACCATTGGACGTCACCTCGGTCCCGGCGGGCGCCTTGGGCGGATCGTCCGAGCAGGCGGCGATGAGCACGAGCGGCAATGCGGTCAGCAATCGGGTCATCGGGCGTCTCCTCGTCGCCGTCACTCGAGCAGCTTGGGCGCTTCCTTCTGCAGCTTCTCGCGGATCTTGCCCGCGAACAGCGCCAGCATCGGCGGCAAGTCGACCTCGGCATGGACGCGGTCGTCGAACACCTCAAGCCGGCTCGCGACGCTCTGTCCCATCGCGGTCACGGTGAAGTGGAGCGTATCGCCCTGCCAGCTTTCCTGCACGGTGCCGCCGCCCGGGAACATGTTGGCGATCTTGCCCACCCCTCCAGCCAGCCGCGCGCGCGCGCCCTCACGGCCAAGCTTGTGCGGGATGTCGACGATGACGGGTTCGGCCATGCGGGTTCCTCAACTGTAATGGCGCACTAATACGCCGCATGCTTGTATCTGTCACGGTCTGGCCCGATAGCGTGGCGCGATGCCTTTGCCTCGTCCCCGCCTGATCGCGCTCGTTGCGGGCGCCGCCTCCGCCACAGCTTTCGCCCCGCTCGATTGGTGGGTGGTTGGCCTTCTCTGTATCGCCGCGCTGTTGCGGCTGACGCTCGAGGCGCCGACGCTAGGGCAGGCGCTGCTGCGCGGCTGGCTGTTCGGCCTTGGCCATTTCACCGTCGGCAACAACTGGATCCAGCACGCCTTCACCTATCAGGACAAGATGCCGCCGGTGCTGGGCTATTTCGCGGTGGTGCTGCTCGCGCTCTACCTCGCGGTCTATCCGGCGATCGCACTGGGGCTGGCGTGGCGGTTCGGACGCCTTGGGACGCTGCGCAAGCCCGGCCTTCCCTTCGTGCTGGTCGCCGGCGCGGCTTGGATCGTCACCGAATATCTGCGCGGAGTGCTTTTCACCGGCTATCCGTGGAATCCGCTGGGGGTGATCTGGCTGCCCCTGCCCGGCGTGGCGCAGATCGCCAACTGGACCGGCACCTACGCCCTGTCGGGCCTCACCGTCGTGGCCGCCGGAACGCTCTATCTTGCGACGTTGCGCAGCTACCGGCCACTGGTCGCCGCAGTGGTGATCGCAAGCGCCGCCGCCATATTGCTCCACCCCGCCATCACCCCGCCGCCGGCCGGAGCGCCGCTCGTCCGGGTCCTTCAGCCCAATATCGGGCAGGAAACGGTAGTCGCCGGCACCTATGCCGAAAAGGCGATGCGCGAGCTGACGCGCCTCTCCAACGATACCGCGACGATCCTGCCCGGCGGTCCGGTCCCGCGCCTGATCGCATGGCCCGAAGGCACTGTCGATTACTGGATCGAGGACGGCTATCCGCCCGAATGGTACAGCCGCAACGATCCGCGCGCGGTGCGCGAGCGGATCGCGATGACGCTGGGGCCGAAGGATGTCGCGCTGATCGGCGGCACCGGGCTGCTGTTCGGCAGCGACAAGCAACTCGATGCGGCGAGCAACTCGGTGTTCGCGATCGACGCGGCCGGCACCATCCGCGGCCGCTACGACAAGGCGCATCTGGTGCCCTATGGCGAGTATCTGCCGATGCGCTCGATCCTCCAGCCGCTCGGCCTGTCGCGGCTGGTGATGGGCGATGTCGATTATGCGCCGGGGCCGGGGCCGCAGACGCTGGACGTTCCGGGCTTCGGCAAGGTCGGCATGCAGATCTGCTACGAGATCATCTTCTCGGGGCAGACGGTCGACCCGAACAACCGTCCGGCGATCCTGTTCAACCCCTCCAACGACGCGTGGTTCGGAGCCTGGGGCCCGCCGCAGCATCTGGCGCAGGCGCGGATGCGCGCGATCGAGGAGGGGCTGCCGATCCTGCGGTCGACCCCCACCGGCATCTCCGCGATCATCGACGCGCATGGCCGGATCGTCGCATCCGCCGGAATGGGTGAGGCCAAGGCGATCGAGGCGCCGATGCCCGCCGCGCTGCCTCCTACCCTGTTCGCCCGGCTCGGCAACTGGACCGCGTGGCTCGTCGCAGGGCTGCTGCTGCTCTGTGCGATTGCCATCCCGCGCTTCGCCCGCTAGTGGGCCACATATAACAAAAGCTTTATATCATCTGCTTTTCAAATCGGGCATGGCAACGGCCTGAGCATCACGAGGAAAATCATGCGTTCCAGCTATCTCTTCACGTCCGAATCGGTTTCCGAGGGTCACCCCGACAAGGTCGCCGACCAGATCTCCGACGCGATCGTCGACCTGTTCCTGTCCAAGGACCCCGAGGCGCGCATCGCCTGCGAGACGCTGACCACCACCCAGCTTGTCGTGCTGGCCGGCGAGATCCGTGGCAAGGGCATCATGGACGAGGCCGGCAATTGGGCTCCGGGCGTTCCCGAGGAGGTCGAGCGGACCGTGCGCGAGACGGTGAAGCGGATCGGCTATGAGCAGTCGGGCTTCCACTGGGAGACGCTGCGCTTCGAGAACAACCTGCACCCGCAGTCGGCGCACATCGCGCAGGGCGTGGACGCCAGCGGCAACAAGGACGAGGGCGCGGGCGACCAGGGCATCATGTTCGGCTATGCCGCCGACGACACGCCCGATCTGATGCCGGCGACGCTCGACTACAGCCACAAGATCCTCGCGCAGATGGCCGCCGACCGCCATTCGGGCAAGGCGCCGTTCCTGGAGCCCGACGCCAAGAGCCAGGTCACGCTGCGCTACGAGGGCAGCAAGCCGGTCGCGGCGACCGCGATCGTCGTCTCGACCCAGCACGCCCCGGGCTATGACCAGGGCGAGAAGGAAGCCGAGCTGCACGCCTATGTGAAGTCGGTGGTGGCGAGCGTGATTCCGGCCGAGCTGCTGAGCGACGCGACCGAATATCACATCAACCCGACCGGCAGCTTCGAGATCGGCGGGCCGGACGGCGACGCCGGCCTCACCGGCCGCAAGATCATCGTCGACACCTATGGCGGCGCCAGCCCGCATGGCGGCGGCGCGTTCAGCGGCAAGGATCCGACCAAGGTCGACCGCTCGGCGGCGTACATCACCCGCTACCTCGCCAAGAACATCGTCGCAGCCGGCCTCGCCCAGCGCTGCACGATCCAGCTCGCCTATGCGATCGGCGTCAGCAAGCCGCTGTCGCTTTATGTCGACACGCACGGCACCGGCACCGTCGGCGACGACAAGATCGAGCAGGCGATCGGCAAGATCGAGAAGCTCGGCGGCCTGACCCCGCGCGGCATCCGCACGCATCTCGGCCTCAACAAGCCGATCTACCAGAAGACCGCGGCGTACGGCCATTTCGGCCGCAAGGCCGAGGGCGACTTCTTCCCGTGGGAAAAGACTGACCTGGTCGAGGATCTCAAGGCCGCGCTGGCCTAATCCCTATCCTCCGGTAAACGGACAAGGAAGGCGGCGGTCCCGACAGGATCGCCGCCTTTTTCGTTGCCGGGCATCCGCGAACGGCACGCGAAAAGCCCCAAAAGTCACACTGCCGCGCGTGCGCGAGGCCATGGCCGATTTCAGACTTCCTCTGTCAAAGAGCAGCGGCGAGCCAAGCAGGCGAAATCCTACATTTCAAGCGGATCGAGTCCGCCGTTGATCCCGCCCGCAAGACGCGACAGATTGTGCCTGGGGGAGATATCGATGCGCCGTGCTTGCCTGTTCCTAAGCCTGCTAATGCTGGCAGTGACCGCAGCATCGTCCGCGTCTGCAAACAGCAACGCCACGGGTAGCGCAGTCAATGTCGCTGCCGAACTGGAAGCACGCAGAACTGCCGTCGATCAACGCGAGGCCCTTGCTGACCGCCGCGAGGCCGAATTGGCGAACAAGGAAGCCATTCGCGAAGCGCGCTCCCAACTCGAAGATGCGAGCCATAGCCGACTGGAAATCCTGATCGCAGCGTTCGGCATTCTGATTACCGTCGTGATCGTCTTCTTCGCGCTGAATACCGCAGCAGGCGCACGGGAAGCTGCGCGGAAGGAAATCGCCGAGGAAAAATCGAATATCGAGCGAATTGTAAGCGAAGCGACACAGCATCTGGAAGCCATCAAGACGCATGGAACAGAAGCGACCAAGCATCTTGAGGTCATAAAGGAAACAGGATCCGAAGCGCGCAGTATCCTTGACGGAATGAAGTCGGGAGAACCACCGCAACCACCCGATGAGCGACGAACGATCGAGGCATCGCAGAAACCAGCTAGCGAGCGGTCGATCGAAGACCTCAAGGCGCTGATCGATACAAGCCGGCTTGCGGGAGATTGGCCCGCCATGCGCGAGCATGCGCAGGCTCTGCTCTATCTCTACGGGCACGATCTCGCCGCAGTGCGCAAGGCTCGCTTCAACCTTGCCTATGCGCTGGACGAATTCGGCAACTATGACGACGCCATAGCCGAGCTCGACAAGCTGATCGCAACATATTCGGAAGCCGTGGAACCCCAAGACGACGAACGGAGACTTGCCAGCGCCATGTACAACAAGGGCATTGCCCTCGGTCATCTGGGGAAGTCCGAGGAAGCAATTGCGCTGTATGACGCGATGATCGAACGGTTCGATAATCGCGATGATCCGGCACTACGCCGTCAAGTCGCCAATGCGATGCTGAGCAAGGGCTATCGGTTAGGCGTACTTGGCAAATCCGCCGAAGCAATCTCGGTGTATGACGAACTTGTTCGTCGCTTTGAAGGCGAGGAGGACCTCGCCCTGTTGGTGCCGGTCGCCAAGGCAATGGTCAACCGGAGTGTGCGGCTCGGCCTGCTGGGAAAGAACGCGGAGGCAGTGGCGGCGAATGATCAGATAATCAATCGCTTCGAGCACAATACTGAGCCGGATCTACTCGAACAGTCCGCTCTGGCGATGGTCAACAAAGGCCTACGGCTCCGTGCGATGGGGAGCACCAGTGCCAGTATTGCGGCATTTGAGGATGCGATAAATCGTTTCGGGGAAAGCACGCAAACCGTAATCCAGAAACAGGTCGAGAAGGCTTTGTACATGCTGGCATCGGCATATGCGCGGCAGGCCGATATCGACCCTGCAATTGCAAATTTACGCCGATGGAGCTCTCATCGCAGCGGATTCGATTGCGGGAAGGTGGCAGGCGACAAAGATTTCGACCCTGTCCGCGAAGATTCTCGGTTCGTGGCGCTGCTTCTGGAAATGGGGTGTAGCTCGGAGTAGGGAGGGTTAGCATCCCGCGGACAAGCGCCCCGCCTCAACGCACCCCCTCGATTCCCGCACCCGCATCGACCGTCGCGCGAAATTCGGGCTTCACCCGTGCCCGCGACGCCCGCTCATAGGCGTAGCCCAGCTCGAGCAGCCGCCCGTCGCTCCATTTCGGGCCGATGAAGGACAGGCCGACCGGAAGGCCGCCTACCAGCCCCATCGGGACCGTCAGATGTGGATAGCCCGACACCGCGGGCAGCTGGCTGGCGCTGGGGCCGCTGGACTGATCGCCATGCACCGGATCGGACAGCCAGGCCGGGCCGGTGCTGGGCGACACGATCGCCGCGACCCGCGCGCTCGCGAGCACCGTATCGATCGCCTCGGCCGCGCGCCGCCGGTTGTCGTCGCGCAGCTGGGCATAGGCCGGATCGCCGGTTCCGGCGGTCTTGTCGGTCGTTTCAAAGATGTCCTGCCCGAAATAGGCGAGCTCCGCCGGCGACGCCTTGTTGAAGGCGATCACGTCGCCGATCGTGCGCACCTTCACCGTGGCGGGCGTGGTAGCGAGATAGGCGGCGAGACCGCTCTTGAGCTCGAGCTGGAACAGCCGGAACTCGGCCTTGCTCAGCCCCTCGGGCGCGGTCAGCTTGACCTCGACCAGCTCCGCGCCGGCCGCGCGCAGCACGGCGAGCTGCGCGTCAAATTGCGCTGCCAGGCGCGCGCGCATCTGCGGACGGACCACGCCGAGGCGCACGCCCTTGAGGCTCGCCTTCGCCCAGTCGGGTGTCAGCGCGGCACGGCGCGTGTCCGCCTCCGCCGTCGCAGTGTCCGCGGGGTCGCTGCCGATCATGCCGGCGAACAGCGCCGCCGCGTCCCTGACGCTGCGCGCCATCGGCCCGGCGGTGTCCTGGCTGGCGCTGATCGGCACGACCTGGGTGCGGCTGATCGCGCCGAGCGTGGGCTTGAGGCCGACCAGCCCGTTCATCGACGACGGGCAGGTGATCGATCCGTCGGTCTCGGTCCCCACGCCCGCCGCGGCGAGGCTGGCGGCGATCGCCGCGCCGGTCCCGCTCGACGATCCGCACGCGCTGCGGTCGAGCGCATAGGGATTGCGGACGAGCCCGCCAACCGCGCTCCAGCCGCTCATCGAATTGGTGTCGCGGATGTTCGCCCATTCGGACAGGTTGGTCTTGCCGAGGATGATCGCGCCCGCCGCGCGCAGCCGGGCGACGAGCGGCGCGTCACGCTTCGTGAAATTGTCCCGAAGCGCGAGGCTGCCCGCGGTCGTCGCATTCTCGGCGGTGTCGATATTGTCCTTCACCAGCACCGGGATGCCGAACAGCGGTCCGCGCGCGATGCGCAGCCGCCGGTCGCGATCGGCCCTGCGCGCCTGCTCGATCGCCTGCGGGTTGAGCGCGATCACGCTGCGCAGCTTCGGGCCGGCGCGGTCGAGCCTGCGGATCCGTTCGAGATAGGCCTCGGTCAGGCGCTCGCTGCTGAGCTCGCCCCGCGCGAGCATCGCCTGAAGTTCGTCGATGCTCTTCTCGCCGACCTTGATCGACAATGGCGGAAGTTCGGCAAGGGCAATGTCGCCCTGCTGCGCCATCGCGGGCACCGCAAGCGTCATCGCAATCGCTGCCAGTCCGTATCGCATGCCGTTCCCTCGATCTTTGTCCGGCGGCACGATATCGCCGCGTTCGCACTGTGCAACGGGGCAAGGTGTCGCTAGCTTCCCCGCATGAAGACGATCCGCGATCCCGCTCATGCGCTTGCCCGCGAGCTTGCCGCGATCCGGACCGAGTTTCAGGTGCCCCGCGAATTCCCGCCCGCGGTGCTGGCGGCGGCCCGGACCGTCGCCGGACGGGCGCCGACCGCGCATCAGGACTGGACCGGCGAGGCCTTCGTGACGCTCGATCCGGCCAGCGCCACCGACCTCGACCAGGCATTCTGCATCGAGGCGGCGGGAAGCGACCTGATCCTCCATTATGCCATCGCCGACGTCGCCTGGTTCGTGGACGAAGGCGGGCCGATCAATGCCGAGGCATGGGCGCGCGGCGAGACATTGTACCTGCCCGACGGCAAGGCCGCGCTCTATCCTCCGGTTCTGGCCGAAGGCGCGGCGAGCCTGCTGCCCGACGGGCCGCGACCGGCGGTGGTGTTCAGCGTGCGCGTGGCCCCGGACGGTGCGGTCCGGCTCGACGCGGCGACGCGCGCGGTGATCCGCAGCCGCGCCAAGCTCGCCTATGCCAGCGTGCGTGACGAGGACCTGCCGGCCGGCCTTGCCGAACTGTCGGCGCGGATCATCGCGGCCGAGGCCGCGCGCGGCGCCGCGCGCGTCGACCCGCCCGAGCAGGAGGTGAGCGAAGGACCGGACGGCAGGCTGACCCTCGCCTTCCGCACCCGCCATCCGTCCGAGGACCGCAACGCCGCGCTCTCGCTCGCCTGCAACATGGCGGTGGCGGACGCGCTGATCGCGCACGGCACCGGGCTGTTCCGGGTGATGGCCGAGCCGAGCGAGCATGCGGTGCGGCGGCTGCGGCACACCGCGCGCGCGTTCGGCATCGAATGGCCCGAACGCGCGACGCTGACCCAGTTCGAGCGGACGCTGGATCCGGCCAATCCGCGTGACGCCGCGCTGATGCTGGCGATCCGGCGCGCGGGCAACGGCGCGGGCTATCAGCCGTTCCGCTCGGGCGAGACACCCTGGCACGCCGCGGTCGCCGCGCCCTATGCCCATGCCACCGCGCCGCTGCGGCGGCTGGCAGACCGCTATGTGGTGCAGGCGGCGCTGGCGGTGGCGCACGGCAAGCCGGTGCCCGAGCATGTCACCGACGCCTTCGCCAAGCTGCCCAAGGTGATGGCGCGCGCCGATGCACGGGCCGGGCAGATCGATCGCGCGGTGATCGACATGGCGGAAGCGGTGATGCTGGCGGGCAGCGAGGGCGCGACGCTGGGCGCGATCGTCACCGACATCGGCGAGCGCGGCGCGTCGATCCAGCTGCGCGACCTCCCGGTGACCGCACGAGTCGATGCGTCGGGGCTGACGCCCGGCGACGCGCTCGACGTGCGGCTGACCCGCGCCGATCCACGCGCGCGGCAGATCGCCTTCGAGCGGCTGAGCTGAGGCGCAAAAGCCGCTTGCGCTCGCCCGCGCGCACGATCACCCTCGGCCGGACCCGGGAGAGACTGAAATGGCCGCTCGACTGATCGCCGCAATGCTGCTTGCGAGTGCCGCACCCGCGCTCGCGCAGACCGGGCCCGCGCCACTGGCGACCGATACGACCAGGCCCTTCACCCATGCGAACAGCGGGATCACCCTGCCCGAACGGCTGGCCGATCTGCAGCGCACCGGTGCGCGCGAATATGTCGCTCCGCAGCTCGACGTGCTGTTCACCTATAAGGATGCGGAGCGCGAGGAGCTGTCGGTCTATATCTATCGCGTGACCAGCGGTGTCCCGGCGGTGTGGTTCGAGCAGGCGGTGCGGCCGATCAGCGACCGCCCCGCATTCCAGCGGATGACCGATATCGACCTGCCGGTCGCCTTCGCACTGCCGGGCCGGAGCGTGGCGAGCGGGATGCGCGCGGCGTGGACCGTATCGGACAGCGCGGTGCGCAGCACCGCGCTCGCGCTCGTTCCGGTCGGCGACTGGCTGGTGAAGTTCCGCTATTCCTCGACCACGCACGAGGCCGCGTCGCTGGTCCGGCGGCTCGATGCGATGATCGCCGGCCTTGGCTGGCCGGCAACCGCAGCGGATGTGCCGGCCGCAGCGCGGATCGAGGATTGCGCCACGCCGCTCAGGATCGACGGCGCATCGAAGCCCGCGCCGCAGGAAGGCGCATCGATGCTGGGGGATGCGTTGCTTGCGTCTCTGACCGGGACGGCGGACCGCAAGCCTGTCGCGTGGTGCCGGGACAGAACCGTGAAGAGCCCGGTTCCGATCTATCGGCCGGCCGGCACGGACAACAGCTATCTCGCCGCACTTTCCGATTCGGGCCACGCCGTCTGGGTGCGTCCGGGCATGAGCGGGCTGGTCGCCGGCAACCGCAAGCCGAGCTGGGCGGTGAGCATCGTGCTGGCGGGCGAGACGGTCAACTATGCCGCGCGCGACCGGCTGCCGCCGCCCGCCCAGCTCAGCGAGATCCTCAAGACCAAAGCGGTTTCGCGCATCGCCACCTGGGGCAAGCGCGAGATCAAGATCGACCCGTCTCAGATGAAATAGCCGCGACGGTTCCCATTCGCCACGTCCGCGGCTAGGGCCGCACGCCATGAACGATCCCGCGAAGATCCGCCGCCTCTATGGCCGGGCGAAGGGCCACAAGCTGCGCGTTGGCCAGGCGTCGCTGGTCGAGGAGATGCTGCCCCAGGTCGCCGTACCGGAGACGGGGGCGCTCGATTCGACATTGCTGTTCGGCGACGACCGCCCGCTCGAGCTCGAGATCGGCTTTGGCGCGGGCGAGCATCTGGCCGGGCAGGCGGCGATGCGCCCGGACCATGGATTCATCGGCTGCGAGCCGTTCCTCAACGGCGTGGTCGGCGCGCTGGGGCATATCCGCGACGGCGATCTCGGCAATGTGCGGCTGTACATGGGCGACGCGCTCGACGTGGTCGAGCGGCTGCCCGACGCGAGCCTCGACCGCGTCTATCTGCTGCATCCCGATCCGTGGCGGAAGGCCCGCCACGCCAAGCGGCGCATGGTCAATCACGGCCCGCTCGACCTGATCGCGGCCAAGCTCAAGCCGGGATGCGAGTTCCGGCTGGGGACCGACGACCCGACCTATTGCCGCTGGGCGATGATGGTGATGAACCAGCGCCGCGACTTCGAGTGGCAGGCCAGGGAAGCGAAGGACTTCCTCACCCGGCCCGGCGACTGGCCCGAGACCCGCTACGAGCGCAAGGCGCGGCGGCAGGGGCACGAGGTGTGGTACTTCATTTTCCGTCGTATTTAACTAATACACTTAGAATTTTTGTTCTGGTAAAATCAGTAGCTTAATCCGCCGATCGCCGCCGATAGTATCCGGCGGTTTCCGTTCTGGTGCTTACCCGGTGCTTATTTTCGTGGTACATAAGGTATCGCAATGGCAACCGGCAGGATCACCAAGCGGACCATCGATGCGCTCTTGGCGAACAGCGTCGCGGGCTTCCTTTGGGACGAGGATCTGAAGGGGTTCGGGGTCAAGACGACGGCCCATGGGTCCGCGTCTTACGTCGTCCAGTACCGGTTGGGCGGCCGGGAGGCGAAAAGCCGGCGCTACACGATCGGGGGCCACGGCTCACCGTGGACACCAGCGATGGCCCGCGACGAAGCTGTGCGGATGCTGATATTAGTGGCGCAGGGCGTCGACCCTGTGGAGTCCGACAAGCAGCGCCGCCGGGAAGCCGTCGATCTCGCCTTCTCCAATTATGCGGATCGCTTCGCCAGCTCTTGCAAGGGAAAGGGCTGGAAGCTGCTCGTGAAACGCTCGCTGGCGCTCCACGTCAAACCCGTGCTGCGCGACAAGCCCCTTCCGACGATCACGCGGGTGGACATCGTGGCCGTGCTCGATCGTATGCCTGAAGAGCAGGTCGGGAACCGGCGGAACGTGTTTGCGGTCATGCGGCGGCTGTTCAAATGGGCGATGAGCCGCGGCGACATCGCGTCTGGCCCCATGGAGGGGATGGAGACCCCGCCGCCTGTCAAGCCGCGCGAGCGGTGGCTGAGCGATCAGGAACTCGGCCGTGTGTGGACGCAGGCGCCTAAGACGCATCGCTGCTTCGGTCCTATCGTCCGGCTTCTGATCGCCACCGGGCAGCGGCGGGAGGAAATTGCCGGATTGCATTGGGAAGAGCTGAACCGCGACCAGCGCGAGATGCGTCTCTCCGGCAGTCGCACCAAGAATGGCGAGCCAACCACGGTCCCGCTCAACGATCTGGCGGTCAATGAGCTTGATCAAGTCGCGCGAGGCGAGACCTGGCCAAGGCGCGGCCGGGTCTTCCCCACATCGGCGGGAGCCGCATTCACCGCTTACCACAAGGGCAAGACCAGGCTCGACAAACTGATCGCCGCGGACGGCGGCGATCCAGTGGCGCCGTGGCGCCTGCACGACCTGCGCAGGACGCTGGCAACCGGCTTTCAACGGCTGGGCGTCCGCTTCGAGGTCACGGAGGCCGTCCTCAATCATGTTGGCGCCTCACGTTCCGGGGTGGCCGCGATCTACCAGAGGCACGACTGGAAGCCGGAGAAGCGAGCGGCCCTGGATGCCTGGAACGACCACATTGTAAATATATTGGGCGGCCTGGAGACCCGGTGACAAAGAGCCGCGCTCACCGGGTGTTCCTCGACATCAAGGATCAGGTGGCCAGCCGCTCGATGATCGGACATTCGGGCCGCTCGTCTCCGTGGCATCGCTTCGCTAGGTCCAGCAGCGTTGCCCGCATCTCCTCCAGCGCCTGAGCCTTGCGGCCAAGCTCCTCGGCCCGTGCGGTCGCCAATGCCTTTACGTCCGCACTCGAGCGACCTTTGTCCGCCCATAGCCCGAGCAGCGCACGAATCTCTTCGATCGGAAACCCCAGGTCGCGGGCATGAGCCACAAAGCGCAGGCGGGAAACATCCGCGTCTGAATAGTCGCGATAGCCGCTGTCCCGACGCGGCGGCGCCGGGATCACGCCGATCTTCTCATAGTGCCGGATCATCCGCTGGGAGACCCCGCTCGCGTCCGAAGCCTGGCCGATATTCATAGGCGCACCGCGTTCAACCTCAGCGCGTTCGTCACCACGGCGAACGAGGAGAGAGCCATAGCTGCTCCGGCCAGCATCGGCGACAGCAGGATGCCGGCGACGGGATAGAGCACACCCGCTGCGATCGGCACGCCAATACCGTTGAACAGGAAGGAGAAGAGCAGGTTCTGGCGGATGTTCCGCATGGTCGCTCTGGCGAGCCGGCGCGCACGAACCATCGCGGCGAGGTCCCCCTTGGTGAGCGTCATGCCCGCACTCTCGATCGCCACATCTGTCCCGGTGCCCATGGCGATGCCCACGTCCGCGGCGGCGAGGGCAGGTGCATCGTTGATGCCGTCGCCCGCCATCGCCACGCGCGCACCCTTCGCCTTGAGCTCAGCGACGATGCGCGCCTTGTCCTCCGGCTTCAGGTCAGCCCGCACCTCATCGATGCCGCCGATCTGGCGCGCCACCGCCTCGGCAGTGCCCTGCCCGTCGCCCGTGAGCATCACGATCCGCAAACCATCACGCTTCAGCTCCGCAATGGCCTCGGCGGCTGAAGGCTTCACAGGATCGGCCACCACCAGCATGCCGGCCGGATGGCCGTCGATCGCCACGAGCATGACACCTGCGCCCACCGTGCGATGCCGCTTCGCCAGTGTCTCCAATGGACCGGAATCAGCACCGGCGTTCTGCATCATCGACGCATTGCCGACTGCCACCCTCCTCCCGGCTACCATCGCGGACACGCCAGCGCCCGTAATGGAGTCGAAACCTTCAGGAGAGACGAGCGCAAGGCCGCGCTCTTCCGCCGCTGCTACGATCGCATGCGCAAGCGGGTGCTCCGAACGGGATTCCACTGCGGCAACAAGCGCTAGCAGCTCATTTTCGGCAAAGCTCCCGGCCGTTTCGATGCCGACTAGCTTCGGCTTACCTTCTGTCAGAGTGCCTGTCTTATCGATCACGAGCGTATCGACCTTCTCCAGCCCCTGAAGCGCCTCGGCGTTCTTGATGAGAATGCCCGCATGCGCACCGCGCCCGGTGCCGACCATGATCGACATTGGCGTCGCGAGCCCCAGCGCACAGGGACATGCGATGATCAGGACGGCTATAGCGTTGAGAAGCGCGTGGCCGAAACGTGGCTCCGGGCCGACCAGGTTCCAGACCACGAACGTCGCCAACGCGACGGCGACAACCAGGGGCACGAACCAGCCCGAGATCCTGTCCGCCACCGCCTGGATCGGCGCCCGGCTCCGCTGTGCCTCTGCCACCATCTTGACGATGCGTGCGAGCACCGTGTCCGATCCGACCGCACGCGCGGTCATCACCAGGCTGCCCGTGCCATTCACGGTGCCGCCGGTGAGCGCGGCCCCTGTCTCCTTCAGAATGGGAGCGGGTTCGCCGGTGAGCATCGACTCGTCCACCGACGAACGGCCCTCCGCGACGTCCCCGTCGACTGGGATCGCCTCGCCGGGACGAACCCGCAGGTTGTCGCCTGCGCGGACATCGGCGAGATCAACCTCCTCTTCGCGTCCATCGGCGAGGATGCGTCGCGCAGTCTTGGGCGCGAGATTCATCAGCGCGCGGATCGCCTGCCCGGTCGCGGCGCGGGCGCGGAGCTCCAGAACCTGGCCGAGCAGCACGAGCGTGACGACGACGCCCGCCGCCTCATAGTAGACCGGGACCGTGCCGTGCATGCGGAACGTCGGCGGAAACAGGCCAGGCGCGACCGTCGCGACCAGGCTGTAGAGAAAGGCTGCGCCGACACCGATCGACACCAGCGTGAACATGTTGAGGTGGCGCGTCCGCAGCGACATCCAACCGCGTTCAAAGAAGGGCCACCCTGCCCAGAGAACGATGGGCGCGGTCAGGGCCAGTTGCACCCATGGGTTCCAGGCGGGCGGCACGAAGTGCACGCCGATCATCTCGGCGACCATCGATATCGCGAGCAACGGGACAGTCAGCGCGCCCGCGACCCAGGTGCGACGAGTGAAGTCCAACAGTTCGGGATTGGGCCCATCGTCGAGGCTCGGCTCCTCCGGCTCGAGCGCCATGCCGCAGATCGGGCAGGTACCCGGGCCTTCCTGCCGAATCTCTGGATGCATCGGACAGGTCCAGATCGCGCCGGGCGAGGCCTTGGGCTCGGGTCGAGCCTTCTCCCCGGTGTAGATGCCGGGATCGGCGACGAACTTCGTGCGGCAGCTGGCCGAGCAGAAGTGGTATTCCTGACCGCCATGCTCCGCGTGGTGCGCCGTCGTCACTGGATCGACCGTCATGCCGCAGACCGGGTCGATCACCGTGCCCGCGCCGCCGGCATGGTGATGGTGATTATGTTCATGGGCGCCGGCTGAAGTGCCTGAATCCTTCGAACGGCTGCCGCAGCATCCGCCCGACCCGGACGTGTCCGCGGCAGGAGCGAGGTAGCGATCGGGATCGTTCAGGAACTTGGTCCGACAGCCAGCGCTGCAGAAATGATGCTCCTCACCGAAGTGATGCGCGTGGTGCGGCGTGCTCGTCGGATCGACACGCATGCCGCAGACCGGATCGGTTACAAGGGCGCCCGTGGCTTCTCGGGTAGCGCCGCCTTCGCAGCAGCCGTGATTCCCGCCGTGTTCGTGCTGATTCGTCATCGCATTCCTCCAACGGACCATCATCTGGGGTCTGACACCATGTCAGGGTCAAGAGGCGATTTGCGGCGCGAGTCAGCCGCCGGTCGGCTCAAGCGTGCCGAGCCAGGCGACCAGCGCGAGGATCGCGACCGCGCACCCGGTCTCGACCGCAAGGCTGCGGCGCAGCGCAGCCATGGCGCGCCGGTGGTCGCCGTCGGCCATCGCGACCGACAGCGTAGGCGTCAGCCGGAAGCGGTTGGCGGCAGCGAGCGCGAGCATGACGACGAACAGCGCCAGCTTGGCCAGGAGCAACTGACCATAAAGCGTGAACGGAAGCGGCGGAAAAGCGGCGGGCCCTACCACAAGCAAGATGTTCGCCAGCCCGGTCACCACGATCACCGCGACGATGATCGTCCCCATGGTCGCGAACCCATGCAGGGCACCCTGGGTGAGCTCGAGATGGGCGGCGTCCACACGCTGGACAGGACGGGCGACGAGCAGCACGAGCGCGAATAGCGCGCCGGTCCACATTGCCGCCGCCAGCAAGTGCGCGATGTCCGCAACGAGGTGCAGCCAGCCGGCGGTCCCCTCGTTCATCGCGCCGTGCCCGCTCCAGGCGAGCGTCGCCACCGCAATCACCAGGGCTGATGCGCATACCGGCAGTGCACCGGACGCGCGTCCGATCAGGAACGCAGCCCCTGTCGCGACGACCAGTGCAGCCATCCGCATGGTCCATGCCGCCCCGACAGAGGTGCCGGAGAGCACCATCTGCAGCGTCTCGACATCGACTTCGGCCACAGACAGTCCGAGCATGCCGGCGGCGAGGAGGAGAAGGCCGCACACCGACAACAGCAATCCGAGCAGGCCCAACACGACCACCAATGTGCGGACCGTCAGCCCCGCAGCTGCGCGTGAATTGGCGATCGCGAAGACAGCAAGGCCAGTCGCCAGCATCAGGTCCAGATAGAGCGCGAACCGGATGCCGATGCCGGCCCAGTCCATGTCAGGCCACCTTGAAGGCGTAGCCGCCCTTCACGCGGTGCGTGTCCGACGAGACCACATGCCAGTCGAGCCGATAGGTGCCTTTGGCCAAGGGCTTGGCGAAGGCGACGACCAACGTCTTGCCGTCAGCGGCAATCTTGACCGTGGCGGTCACCTTCATCGGCGGATGCGACGCCATGCCTGGCATGCCGGTCATCGTCACCTCGGCCCCGGAAAACTTCGGCAGCAGCCTTTCGGAGAAGTTCAGCTGCACCTTGGCAGGCGAAGACACGGTGGCGTTCGGGCCGGGCGTGGCTGAGACGAGCTTCGGGTGAGCCAACGCCGGCGACGCGACGAGCGCGGTGGCTGCCGCGGCGATCAGGAACTTCCCCATGTGCATTCGGATTCTCCATCGGCCGCACCATGCGGCTGTTCCGGAGATACGCATCGCTGCCGGGCAACCCTCGCCAACCCATCGAACCCGCATCCGTTCCCCACGTCTTGCGCCGGTGCGAGGGGCGGAGGAACATCGTGCGTAATGAACAAGGGCAGATGGAGTACCAGCATGAACACCGACCTGGATCAGGCGCTCGCGCGCTTGGCGGACATTGACGAACATCCCGGCCTCGCGACCATCGACGCCTCCGTGTTTAACGGCATCCGTGCCAATCGCACCAGCGTCGGCACGGGCCTCGGCGCGACCGCGCTGGCGGCGGTGGGCGCGATTGCGCTGGGGACGGCATCCGCCGGGCCGCTGTCGACCCCGGCGGCCGCCGCTCCGCTGGACCCGTTCGGCATCGCCAATCCGTTAGCGCCTTCCACGCTCCTGCTGGCCGACCGGTGACGCGCGCGCGCTGGACCGCGCTGGTCGCCTTCATCGCCTTCCTGGCAGCCATCGCCGGGGTGTTCGTCGGGCGCGTCCTCATCCCGTCGCATGCGCCGCAGCAATCCGAACTGCACGCCCTGCTCCATCACGAGCTGAACCTGGACAACGGACAGGAAGCGCGTCTGGAACAGCTCGAGCAGCAGTTCGCCGGGCGGCGGCGAGCGCTCGAAGCGGAACTTCGCGCGGACAATGCCCGCCTCGCCGAGGCGATCGAGGCGGAGCACGGGAATGGACCGCGAGTCGCCGCGGCGGTGGACGCCTCGCACCGCGCGATGGGCGAGTTGCAGAAGGAGACGCTCGCCCACGTCTTCGCGATGCGGCAGATCCTTCGGCCCGAGCAGCGGGCCGCCTTCGACCGCGCGGTGACGAAGTCGCTTACCGCCGACGCGCGGTGAAGCCGGACCTAAGTCTGCTTAGCGACGGCGACCTTGCCGGCCGATCGGTCGCGGGGGACGACGACGCGTTCGCCGAAATCATGCGCCGACATCGCCAGCGGCTCTACCGGCTGATCCGCGCCAGCGTGGCCGATGCAGATGAGGCGCTCGACCTCGTGCAGGAGACCTTCATCTCGGCGCACGCGGCGCTCGAGCGCTTCGACCGCGACCGGCCCATGGCCGCTTGGCTGGCCCGCATCGCGATCAACAAGTGCCGCGACTGGGGACGCCGACGCGCCGTGAGGCGGCTGTTCGGGCTGCACACGCCCGTCGAGGACATCGCCGACATTCATGCCGACGATCGCCCACTGCAGGATACCGAGGTGGCCGACCGGGCCGAACTGACCCGCCTCAGCCGGGCAATTGCCGCACTACCCGCATCGCAGCGCGAGCCGCTGGTTCTCTGCTCGATCGACGGCCTCAGTCAGGCCGAAGCGGCAGGCATTCTCTCGATCAGCGAGAAGGCGGTTGAGACGCGCATCCGCCGTGCCCGCATCCGACTTGCCGAACTTCTTGGCTGAACGAACGGCGCGGCTGCGGCTCGTTCGAAATACATCCGCCCAGGGCTTGACCCTGACACCGTGTCAAACCCCATCTGTTCTCGTGCGGCGAGGGGTACCCCGCGTCGCGGCGTATAACCGGGGACAAGCTCCTCCAATCCGGAAGACGAATACACATGACCGCTCCCATCGACCGTCGCAGGCTTCTGCGCGGCGCAGCGCTCACCGGCGGCGGCCTCGCGATCACCGCGTGGATGCCCGCCTGGGCGCAGCAGACATCGGCCGGCATCGTGAAGCCGCTGCCGAGCGTGTCGGGTGAGGACATCACCCTGCGGATCGCGCATCAGATGATGACCATCGATGGGCGGGAGAGCCACGCCATCGGCATCAACGGTACCGTCCCCGCACCGCTAATCCGCCTGCGTGAGGGCCAGAATGTTCGCCTACATGTCGAGAACGCCCTCGACGAGGACAGTTCGATCCACTGGCACGGTCTGATCTTGCCGTTCCACATGGACGGCGTGCCCGGCATCAGCTTCCCCGGCATCAAGCCGCGCACCACGTTCACCTATGAGTTCCCGATCGTGCAGTCCGGCACCTATTGGTATCACAGCCATTCGGGGTTGCAGGAGCAGCTCGGACACTATGGCCCGATCGTCATCGACCCGAAGGGCGTCGATCCGATCCAATCCGACCGCGAGCATGTGATCGTGCTGTCCGACCACAGTCAGATGCACCCCCACATCATCTTCAAGAAGCTCAAGCAGCAGGGCGGCTACTTCAACTACCAGAAGCAGACGCTGGCCGGCCTGCTCGCCGGTAAGGACCAGTCCGCCAAGCAACGGCTGGAATGGGGCGCCATGCGGATGGACCCCACCGACGTCTCCGATGTGACCGGCAGCACCTACACCTACCTCGTCAACGGCCATGGCCCGCGTGACAACTGGACCGGCCTGTTCCGCCCGGGCGAGCGCCTGCGCCTGCGGATCATCAATGCCTCGGCCATGACGACGTTCAATTTCCGCATCCCCGGCCTCAAGATGACCGTCGTCCAGGCGGATGGCCTGCCGGTTCGGCCGGTCGCCGTCGACGAGATGCAGATCGCGGTCGCCGAGACATACGACGTGATCGTCCAGCCGTCAGACGAGCGCGCCTACACGATCGTAGGCGAGAGCGTCGACAGGTCGGGTATGGCGCGCGCGACCCTCGCGCCGCGCGAGGGGATGGCGGCCGCCGTCCCGCCGCTTCGCCGTCGTCCGCTCGCCGACATGAAGGACATGGGCATGGGCGGCATGGATCACGGTTCCGGCGGGTCGATGGCGGGCACGGACCACGCCGCCATGGGCCATGCCAAGCCGGCCGCGTCGGCACCGGCCGCCTGTCCACCAGAACACGCCGCCATGGGTCACTGCACGCCGGCTGCCAGCGATGGCGCAGCCGGCGTGCAGCAGGCGGGCATGGACCACGGGTCGGGCGGCATGAACCATTCGATGCGGGACTTCTCGGTGGCACCCGAAGTCAAGAAGACGCCCACCGTGCAGACGATCTCGCCGATGCCCGTCGACCGGATGGGCGAACCCGGCCAAGGCCTTGATGACGTCAGCCACAAGGTGCTGGTCTACACCGATCTCATGGCGGTCGACCGCAATCCCGACGTGCGTGCACCGGATCGCGCGATGCGCATCCATCTCACCGGCAACATGGAACGCTACATGTGGGCGTTCGATGGCGAGAAGCTGAGCGAAGTGAACAAGCCCATCCCGTTCCTCAAGGACGAGCGGGTGCGCATCACCCTGGTCAACGACACCATGATGGGTCACCCGATCCACCTGCACGGACATTTTTTCGAGCTCGTCACGGGCCATGGCGAGTTCGCGCCGCGCAAGCACACGATCCAGGTGCAACCCGGGGGGACCGCGACGTTCGACGTCACCACCGACGCGGTCGGTGACTGGGCGTTTCACTGCCACATGCTCTACCACATGCACGCCGGAATGATGCAGGTCGTGTCGGTCCGGCCGCGCGAGGGAGACACGAAATGAGCCTCTTCCTCGGCGCCATCCTCCTCGCTTCCGCCAGCCAGTGCACACCGGAGCACGCGGCGATGGGCCACTGCACGATGCCCGCGGCCGCCAAGCCGAAGGCGGCGACGCCCAAGGCAGCGCCGAAGCCGAAGGCGGCAAAGCTTAAGCCTGCGGCCAAGCCGAAGCCGAAGCCGAAGCCTGCGGCGAAGACCCCGACGCGTTCGGTCCCGGTGCCAAGCGCGGCTGCGGCACCGGTAGCCGCACCCGTCGACCCGTCGTGCCCGCCCGAACATGCGGCTATGGGGCACTGCGCGCCCAAAACCTCGGCTCCTGCCGCGCAATCCGTCGTGCCCCCGCCGGCGGCTACATCCGCAGCGGCAGCCGTGAACGATCCGGACTGTCCACCCGAGCATGCCGCCATGGGTCACTGCACGCCGAAGGCATCCACGCCGGCCGGCACCCCGGCGTCGATGGCCACGGGGGGTACAGCGCTGCCCTCCGGGAACGCACCTGCGCCCGCGGCGCCTGCGGCGAACTATGCCGACCGGGTCTGGGGCCGCGAGGCCATGACCCCCGCGCGCATGGCCATGCATCGGGAGCATGGCGGCATGTCCTTCTCCCAGCTCATGCTGAACCTTGCGGAGGTGCAGTTCCGAAACGGGCGTGACGGCTACAGGTGGGACGGCGAGTTCTGGTATGGCGGCGACATAAACCGCCTGACCATCAAGAGCGAGGGCGAGGGCACCTTCCGCGAGGATGCGGAAGGCGAGGTCCAGGCGCTCTATAGCCGCGCCGTCGGACCCTATTTCAACCTACAGGCCGGTGTGCGCCAGGACTTCGCGCCCGGCCCGGACCGCACCTATGCCGCGATCGGGTTCGAAGGCCTCGCGCCATACTGGTTCGATGTCGAGGGTGCGCTGTTCCTGTCCGACAAGGGCGACGTATTCGGCCGGCTCGAAGGCTATTACGATCAGCGCATCACCCAGCGGCTGGTGCTGCAGCCGCGCGTCGAGTTCAACCTCTCGGCGCAGGACGTGCCGCTCAGCGGGTTGGGCTCGGGACTGACCGACGCCGAGGCCGGGCTGCGCCTGCGCTACGAGATCAAGCGCGAGTTCGCGCCCTATGTCGGCGTATCATGGGAACGCCAGTTCGGCGACACGGCGCGGTTCAGCCGGGCACGTGGCGAGGGCACCGGCGGGTTCAGCTTCGTGGCGGGCGTCAGGACGTGGTTTTGACGACTGCGGCGAGGGATGGCGGCAATGACTGCGTATCAAGACCGTGGCGGAGGCGATCACCAAGGAGCTTGACCATGAACAAGGTTCTCACCGCCGTCGCCGTCGGCGTCATGGCGACCGCCGCGACGGCCCAGCAGCAGGACCATTCGGCCCACGCGAAGATGATGAAGCCCACGGCTTCCAATCCATACGGGCCCGCCGAGATGAAGATGCACGAGCGCATGATGGGCGCGGCGGGTGCGGATGCGACCGAGACCTGGGTGCGCAAGATGATTGAGCACCACCGCGGCGGCGTCGAGACGTCCCAGATCGTCCTTCGCGAATCTCGCGATCCCAAGGTGCGCCAGATGGCGTCGACGACAATCACGGACCAGAACCGCGAGATCGGCGAGCTTCAGGCGTGGCTGCGCAGCCACGGCAAGCGCGCCCAGTGACCCTCAATGCCTCTCCGTCCGGCTTGCGGGCGGAGGGGCGAACCGTCAGGACATGCCCATGAACCGTCTTCGCCTGATCATCGCCGCCTTCGCTTTCCCCGTGCCCGCTGCGGCGATCGCTGCCGACCCGGTGCTGATGCACCGCGATCCAGGCTGCCCGTGCTGCGAGAAATGGGCGCAGCAGGTGAAGGCGCAGTTCGGCCGAGCGGTGCGCATCGTCGATGACGCGAAGCGCCAGGCATTCATGAAGCAGCGACGCGTGCCTGCGGATCTCGCGTCCTGCCATACCGCGATCATCGACGGCATGACCTTCGAGGGACATGTGCCGATCGCAGACATGAAGCGCGCCCTGGCAACCCGGCCGAAAGGCGTGAGCGGCCTCGCGGTCGCAGGGATGCCGATGGGTTCGCCGGGGATGGAGATGCCCGGGATGAAGGCCGACCATTTCGAAGTGGTGGCGTTCGGGCCGGGTGGCCGACGCGTCTTCGCGCGTCATTGAAACAAGAACTGGAGCGCCTCGCGCTCCCCTTCCCCTGCTTACTTCTTCGGCGCGCCCGACATGTCGTGGCCGGCATGATCGCCGCCCTTCTTCATATCGTCGCAGCAGCAGGACTTCTTCCCGTCCTTCTCCTTGCAGCAGTCCTTCCCTTCCTTGCAGCATTCCGCGCCGGCCTTGCAGCAGTCGGCCGCAGCGAACGCGGATGTGGAGAGGGTGAGCGCGAACGCCGCGGCAACGAACTTGAACGTCTTCATGTGATGTAATCCTCTTGATTGAGCTTGGTCGTTTCAGGCGACCATCTCTCGAGGCGGAGGCGGTGCCGGGCGCCCCTCCCAGCCGACGAGCCGCTTGGCTCCGGCCTCGTGCGTGCTTTCGCGATCAGGCGCGCCGGATGCGCCTGGCGTGGCCGCTGACGGCACTACGACGCAGCCGGTGGCGCAGACGACCTGATGATTCTGATGCGGTGCCCTGTCGTCTGCCGGCCTTGCTGGCGGCGCGTCATGGCAGTCCATCGAAGCTGCAGCTTGCACGCCTTGCATCGGCATCGGGGCGGGGGCGGCGGCAACACCGCATGCCGACATGATCTGAGCCAAGGCGAACAAGCCGACCAGAAGCGGCATCCATGCTGGCTTGGAACGGAGGAGCGGCATTGCCGCTGCGATACGCCACAGATGGCGTATAAACAATGGAGCCTATCGAGCCCGGGCTACGCTCGCGGCGAGGGCGCGTCGCTCACCAAGGCAGTTCCTCGATAAACAGGATCATCTCCTGGAAGCCGCCGGGCTCGAATATCACCCCGTCATCGCTCTCGCTGAGGGGAAAGCGCGAGGCCGCCTCGATCACGGCTTCTGCATCGGACTGGCGGTGGGGATCGTGGGCGGCCGTCCACCTGGCGAGCGCCACGATACGGGCATGCAGCGCAGCCGCGGCGTCATGCTCGGCGGAAGCCTCCTCTGCGGCGAACGCCTGAAGCGCCAGCGCCTGGGCTACCGGCTTGTCACGGAGATCACCGCGGAGCAACGCCAAGCGCTCCAGCGCGCCTTGAAGCTGCGCAGCACTGATCGTCACGGCGTTGAGGCGCTCCATCGGGCTAGCGATCAGCGTGACCGTAGCGATCTGCGGTTGAAACGGAATCATGCCGGATCCTTCAGAATGCCAGCTCTGCCTGCCGGAGCTCAGGCTGACGCGGGGGGATCTCCTCGATCGCGAAGCTGCGCGGGGGCAGCGCCACGAGCAGTTCGTCCTGCGGTACGCTAAGGTCGAGCCACGCCATGTTCTGGCGGCGCAGCAGCACCGCGCCCTGCCGCTCCTGGTAGAAGAACACGTCCGGATTGGCCTCGATCGTGACGATCGCGAAGCTCGTCGGCTGGTCCCCGACCGGCGGCTGCCACATGCCGGCGAGATAAAAGAAGTTGCCGTCCTCGAGCGTCACGCGGAACCGCCGGTCGCCATTCTTGACCTGGAACTCGCTCGCTGGGACGAGGCAACGGTGGGTCCGGAATTGCTTCCCCTCCGAGCGGAGGAACTTGAACGGCTTTGCGCCGTCCTCACCGAGATGCACGCCCCACGCCGCCTCGATCATCTCGATCTCTTGCACGTTGTCCGGGTTTCGCCGGATGATGGCGCGACGGCTGCCGAGAGGCGCTTCCGACTCGAAGGGACTCGCTTTCATGGTGAGAACATAATGCGAACGAACACGCAGCGCAAATCGGAGTATGTCGATGTGCAATGACTACCGGCTCGAGGTCGACATCGCCTCGATCATGGAGGACTTCGACGACCTCAAGATCAAGATCGACCTGCCCGAGGGCACACCGAATGTCTCGGCCCGCGAAGACATAAAGATCACAGATGTGGCGCCGATCGTCCGCAGTTCCGCGAGCGGCGCTGAGCTCGTCAACCGGCGCTGGAGTTGGCCGGGGCCGGGCGGCAAGCCGGTCTACAATTTCCGCGCGGAGGGTCGGCAGTTCGGCTCAAATCGCTGCCTGATCCTGGCCGACGGCTTCTACGAGTTTACCAAGCCCGAGGACCCCAAGCAAAAGCGCCAGGACAAATGGCTGTTCACGCTCGCCGGCCATCGCTGGTTCTGCATCGCCGGCATCTGGAGGGAAAGTTCGGTCGGCGAGGCCTTCACCATGCTCACGATCGAGCCCGGGGAGGATGTGGCGCCCTACCATTCCCGACAGATCGTGCCGCTTCCACGCGATCGCTGGGCGGCGTGGCTCGACCCACGGGTTCCCGCCGACGACGTGCTGGTTGCCCTGCCAAAGGGAAGTCTGGAGGTACTGCGCGTCTTTCCGCCCGCGCCTGCGCAGGCAGCGCTGCTGTGACCATGGCCGATGATCTCTCCCTCGAGCGCTTCGTGGAGGCCCAGGAGCCGATCTATGCGACCGCGCTCGCCGAGATGCGGCGCGGCGCCAAGCGTTCGCACTGGATGTGGTTCATCTTCCCCCAGCTCGCCGGTCTCGGGCGCAGCGAGACGGCACGTTTCTTCGGTATCCGCTCGTTGAACGAGGCGCAGGCCTATCTGGGTCACCCCGTGCTCGGGCCCCGCTATCTCGAATGTGTCGGGGCGCTTCAGGATCTCGACATCAGCGATCCCGTCGCGGTCTTCGGAGCGGTCGACGCGATGAAGTTCCGCTCGTCGCTGACATTGTTCGAGACCGCGCGGCCAACGCCGCTGCTCGCCGCAGCGCTCGACCGTTGGTTCGGTGGCGAGCGCGACACCGCCACGCTCAGCCGACTAGAGCGCTGAACGCCGGCGCGGGTACCCGAATCAGTCATCCAGAGAAGCTCAGCGCTGTGGATCATTTCCGTCTTGCTTGATGCGGCGCCATGATTGCCCCAGCAGTTTTGCCGTGCGTTCCAATGCGGCTTCGGCGCGGGCCTTCATGACCTCGGTACGTTCGAGCAGCTCACGGAATTTGGCTTCGGACATTGTGCGCTCCCGGCAGGCGGGAGCGCGGTTGGTCTCTCAGCTGACCGGGCCCAAGGATCGACGGTCAATGTCGGAAAGATGGGGGTCCGCGTCCGCCTTTGCAACGCGGGGCGGTCTCGATCTGGTCTGACGACCCGCGGTGAGGGCCATCCGACACCTTGACGAAACGCCCGCCGAAGCGGAACATAATAGGAACGAACGAGTCGTTATTCCCTTATGCCAACCGAAGCTGCCTTTACCGAGACCGATCGCGCGCGCCTGCTTGCCGAGCTGAAGGCGCGTATCGCCGCCCCTGAGACAAGCGACGCGCGCTCGTTGCCGTTCGGGATCGCGCCGCTCGACTCAAGGCTTGCCCATGGCGGGATCGATAGCGGCGGGCTCCACGAGATAGCCGCGGCATCACCGACCCTGGGGGACGACGCGGCCGCAACCTTGTTCGTCGCGGGAATCGCAGCGCGCTTCGCCGATTCGCCGGCGGCATCGATCGCCTGGGCGCTGACCCGGTTCGACCTGTACGCGCCGGGCCTCGAGCAGGCAGGCATCCCGCCTTCAAAGCTCCTCTATCTGGAGGCGCGGGACGAGACGATGGCGCTTGCGCTCGCTGAAGACTGTCTGCGCCTTGGCAGCTTCGCCGCGGTCGTCGCCGAAGTGAAAGCCGCCGACCAGACCGCAACGCGCCGGCTCCAGCTTGCTGCCGCCGACGGCCACACCCCGATGCTACTGCTGCGCCGCTGGGCCAGGGCTGCGCGCGACCCGCTGGAAAAGCCCTCGGCCGCCTGCACGCGCTGGCGCATCGGCTGCGCGCCCTCGGCCCGGCTCGCTTATCCCGGCGTCGGCCGAGGCCGCTGGTCGGTCGAACTCGTCCGCCAGCGTGGCAGCAATCCCTTCTCTCTCACTCTCGAGGCATGCGATGACACGGGTCGCCTCGCTCTACCTGCCGCAGCTCGCGATCGAGCGACTGCGCCGGTTGCAGCGACCAGCCGCGCCGCCTGAGCGCGCCTGGTCCCCGGCGCCGATCCTGCCGCCTATCGACGATGACCCGGGTGCCTGTTCGGTGCCGCGCGGCGGCGGCTGGCGTCCCGGCGCACGCTGGGCGCACGACGGCGCCGCCAAAGGCGCCGATATCGAGGAGCAAATCGCACGCCTTCCCGCGCATCAGCGACCGCCCATGCGCGTGCTCGGCCGGCGATCAGAGGCCGCCGATCCGCCGTTTCGCGCGATGCGGCCGGACGAAGGAGGACCGGCCGGTGCTGCACGCGCACCGGTCGCGATGCCCTTATGGGGCCATCCGACGGTGCTGATCGAACGAGTCGGACAGCGCGAGATGGTGACCGCCGCCTGCCCGGTCGCGCTGGGGCTTGGCCTCGCCCCCGGCATGGCCGCCGCCCACGCTCGTGCATTGGTCGGCGATCTCGATATTCAGGACGCCGATCCTTTGGCCGACCGCGAATGGCTCGATCGTCTCGCGCTCCATGCCGTCGCCCACTGGACCCCGACCGCCAGCCTGTCCGGCAGTGACGGCATCTGGCTCGACATGACCGGGGCCAGTCACCTCTTCGGCGGGGAAGCGCGGTTTTGCCATCATGTGCTGCGCTTTCTCGCGCGGCTGGGCTTTTCGGGCGCGATCGCCATCGCCGGAACGCCCGGCACCGCCCATGCACTCGCCCGCTATGGCGGCGCGCCGATCACGGTCCTGCCGCCCTCCACCGAGGCTTCGGCCCTGGCCCAGCTGCCGGTCGCGGGGCTTCGTCTCCAGCCCGACGCGCTCGCTGCCGCGGCGCGGTTCGGGCTCGAACGTATCGGCGACCTCTATCCGATGCCGCGGGGGCCTCTGGCACGCCGCCTCGGCCTCGCCGCCGTTGAGCGGCTCGACCAGGCGCTCGGGCGCGCGGCCGAGCCGATCGTCGCGCTGATCCCGTTCGAGGCGCCCGAAGTCACGCGCCGGCTGCTCGAGCCGATCGGAACCGCCGAAGCGATCGCGCGGGTGATCGCCGATCTGGTCGACGACCTGGTGCTGGTCCTCCAGCAGCGGGGACTCGGGGTTCGCAGCGTCGTGCTGACCGCCGTCCGCGTCGACGGCGCCGACCAGCGCATTGCGATCGGCGCATCGCGCGCCACGCGCGACGCGAAGCATCTCGTGCGCATGTTCGGCCTGAAGCTCGATCGCATCGATCCGGGGCTCGGCATCGAGGCGATGCACCTGACCGTCCCACACAGCGAACCGCTCGGTGCGCGTCTTGGCGACACGCTGCTGCCGGAAAGCGGCGATGCGCCGGATCTCGCCCCCGCGATCGACCAGCTTGCCGGGCGCGCCGGGGAGCAGGCGGTGTTCCGCCTCACCCTCGAGCAAAGCGATGTGCCCGAGCGCGCCGTGCGGCGCGCCGGCCCCCTTGCCGCCGCGTCGGGCTGGCCAGCCTGGAAGCGCCCGGTCCGGCTGCTCCGGCGCCCCGAACAACTCAGCCATGTCGTGGCTCTGCTTCCCGACCATCCGCCGCGCCGCTTCACCTGGCGCGGCAAGCATTATGCGGTCACCGCCGGCGACGGGCCCGAGCGCATCCATGGCGAATGGTGGCGGACCGATCGCGAGCTCTGGGCGGTGCGCGACTATTTTCGGGTCGAAGTCGAGGGCGGGCAGCGTTTCTGGGTGTTCCGCCGCGGCGACGGGGTCGTGCCCGAGACCGGCGATCTCAGCTGGTATCTGCACGGGTTCTTCGGCTGATGACTACCTATGTCGAACTGCAGGTGACCAGCCATTTCTCCTTCCTGCGGGGCGCCTCCTCGCCCGAGGAACTGTTCGCCGCCGCGCAGCTGCAGGGCCATCGCGCACTCGGGCTATGCGACTGGGGCAGCGTCGCCGGCGTGGTGCGCGGCTGGGACGGGCAGAAAGCGACCGGCGTGCGAATGATCCCCGGCGCGCGCGTCGACCTGACTGACGGGCGCGCCCTCTTGCTCTATCCGACGGACCGGCAGGCCTGGTCGCGGCTCACTCGGCTGCTGTCGCGCGGCAAGGCGCGCGGCGGCAAGGGCTTCTGCATCCTCGACTGGAGCGACGTTGCCGATCATGCCGAGGGGCTGGTCGCGATCCTGCTGCCGGACCTCGCCGACACGGTCACGCGCGGCCATTTGCTGGAACTGGCCGCGTTGTTCGGCACGCGCGCTCATTGCGCGCTGTCGCTGCGCCGCCGCCCCGACGAGTTCGAGCGGCTCCATGCGCTCGATGCGCTCGCCCGCGAGATGGGCGTGCGCGCGGTCGCGACCGGCGACATCCTCTATCACACCCCCGAGGCGCGCCCGCTCCAGGACGTGGTGACCGCGATTCGCGAGCGGACCACGGTCGATGCGCTCGGCTTCCGGCGCGAGCGCTTCATGGACCGGCATCTCAAAGCCCCGGCCGAGATGCAGCGCCGTTTCGCCGCCTTCCCCGATGCGATTGCGGCGAGCGCCGACATCGCCTTCATGTGCGCCTTCGACCTCGGCGAGATCCGCTATCAATATCCCTATGAGCAGGTGATGGCGGGCAAGAGCGCGCAGGAGGCGCTGACCCTCCTGACCCATGAGGCCGCCGCGGCGAAGTTCCCGGAGGGCGTGCCTTCAGCCTATGCCGACCAGATCGCCCATGAGCTCAAACTGATCGGCGAGCTCGGTTACGCGCCCTATTTCCTCACCGTCCGCTCGATCGTCGACGAGAGCCGCCGTCGCGGCATCCTTTGCCAGGGGCGCGGCTCGGCGGCGAACAGTTGCGTCTGCTTCCTGCTCGGCATCACTTCGATCGATCCGATCCAGCACGAATTGCTGTTCGAGCGCTTCGTCTCCGGCGAGCGCAAGGAGCCGCCCGACATCGATGTCGATTTCGAGCATGAGCGCCGCGAGGAGATCATCCAGTGGATCTACGAAACCTATGGCCGCCACCGCTCCGCGCTGACCGCAGTGGTGACGCGCTACCGCACCCGCGGCGCGGTCGCCGAGGTCGGCAAGGCGCTCGGGCTGCCGCGCGACCTGACCAAGATGCTGACCGGCCTCGTCTGGGGGTGGTCGATGGACGGCATCTCGGACGAGCAGATCGCGAGCCTCAATCTCAATTCAAACGACCATCGCCTCAAGTTGACCTTGCGCCTCGCGCGCCAATTGATCGGCACCCCGCGCCACCTCTCGCAGCATCCCGGTGGCTTCGTGCTGACCCAGGACCGCTTGGACGATCTCGTGCCGATCGAGCCCGCGCGGATGGAGGATCGGCAGATCATCGAATGGGACAAGGACGATATCGACGCGCTCCGCTTCATGAAGGTCGATGTGCTGGGCTTGGGCATGCTCGGCTGCATGAACCGCGCCTTCAACCTCCTCGAGGTGCACAAGGGCGTGAAGGTCGGGATGGCCGACCTCCAGGACGACGATCCTGAAGTCTACAAGATGATCCAGAAGGCCGACACGCTCGGGGTCTTCCAGATCGAATCGCGCGCGCAGATGTCGATGCTCCCGCGCATGAAGCCCACCCGCTTCTACGACCTCGTCATCGAGGTCGCGATCGTCCGGCCCGGGCCGATCCAGGGCGACATGGTCCATCCCTATCTCCGCCGCCGCGAGGGCAAGGAGAAGCCCGAATATCCCCGGCCCGAGCTGCGCGCCGTGCTCGAGAAGACGCTGGGCGTGCCGCTCTTTCAGGAGCAGGCGATGAAGGTCGCGATCGTCGGCGCGGGCTTCACGCCCGCCGAGGCCGATCAGCTCCGGCGCGCCATGGCGACCTTCAAGCTGACCGGCGGCGTCAGCCATTTCTACGACAAGCTCGTCGGGGGCATGGTCGCGCGCGGCTATCCGCAGGAATTTGCCGAGCGCACCTTCAAGCAGATCGAGGGATTCGGCTCCTACGGCTTTCCGGAGAGCCACGCCGCTTCCTTCGCCAAGATCGCTTATGCCTCGTGCTGGATGAAGCATCATCATCCCGACATCTTCTGCGCGGCTTTGCTCAACGCCCAGCCGATGGGCTTCTATGCGCCCGCCCAGATCGTTCGCGATGCGCAAGCGCACGGCATCGAGGTGCGGCCGGTCTCGATCAACCATAGCCATTGGGATTGCACGCTCGAGGCGCCGACGCCGGGCGGCCGCCATCTCGCGGTGCGGCTCGGCTTTCGTCAGGTGCGCGGGCTCGCCAACGTCCATGGCGCGGCGATCGCGGTGGCGCGGGGCGATGCGGCTTATGAAAGCGTCGAGGAGGTGTGGCGCCGCGCCGGCGTGCCCCGCGCCGCGATCGAACGGCTCGCCGAGGCCGACGCGTTCCATTGCATCGCGGAGGATCGCCGCCAAGGCCTGTGGAAGGTCAAGGGCCTCGGCGAAGCACCGCTGCCGCTGTTCGCCGCGGCCGATGCCCGAGAAGGCGGCTTCTCGCCCGAGGGGCTCGAGCCGCGCGTCACGCTCCAGCCGCTCACCGACGGCCGCGAAGTGGTCGAGGATTATCGCTCGCTGCAGCTGTCGCTGCGCGCGCATCCGTTGTCCTTCCTGCGCGAGCAGCTCGCCGCCGAAAAGGTCGTGCGCTGCGGCGATCTCGCCTCGATCCGCGACGGGCGCCATGTCGAGGTCGCCGGCGTGATCCTCGTCCGCCAGCGCCCGGGCTCGGCGCGGGGCGTGCTGTTTATCACCATCGAGGACGAGACCGGCGTCGCCAACGGCATCCTTTGGCCCGACCGGTTCGAGAAGCAGCGCCGCGCGGTGATGTCGGCCTCGATGGTAAGCTTGCGCGGGCGGCTCCAGAAGGAGGGCCAGGTCATCCATGTCATCGTCGATCGCGTCGTGCCCCGCGACGAGATGCTGCGCTCGATCGGACGGATGGATATGCCCGTGCCCTTCGGCCGCGGCGATGGCGCGACCCATGCCGGCAGCCCCGACCGCGGCGATCCGGGCTGGAAGCCGCGCGACCTCTATTCGCCACCTTTTCCGAACGGCGCCGATCCCGAGGATTTGATCAAAGTACGCAGCCACGACTTCCATTGAGCGGATGCCGAGTTTCTCCACGGTTCCGGCGACGCGTTCAGGTTGCAACACCTCGATGCGCCTCGCGAGCGGTATCCATAATTTGCTTTCGATTCGCGGGAAGCGATACCCCTGCAAAACCATGTCTAAGGAATGCGCCTATTGCGGATTACCGCGTCCCCTGACGCGTGAACACATCTGGCCCAATGCGTTTCTTCGGCGCGGCAACTTCGGCCTGAAATATTCTGCGAAAGCCGGCCGCACCTTTGAGGGCGACCTGATCGTCAGGGACGTCTGTGGCCCGTGCAACAATGGTCCTCTCGGAACGCTAGATAATTACGCCTGCGAACTCTGGGACAGCAACTTCAGACACTTCCCAGAACATCTTACGCCTGTCCGTTTTCAGTTCGAATACGGCAAGCTGACGCGGTGGCTGATCAAGATCGCCTTCAACTCGGCGCGGGCGCAAGGGCACGAAGACGCCGAGCTTTTCACACGATACCGCCCCATCCTTCTAGCGGAGGGCGACAGCAGCCCGCTTTATGTGAACGTCTTCGTCTCTCTGGTGGGCCCAGGGATGCTCGCGTTTGCCGACGGACGACCCGCCAGGAAAATTTATCCTCAGGCGGCCCGCTCCGGTCCCCTCATCGTCCCCAATGTTAACGGCTACCAGCACGTCAGCACCCGGATGGTGATGATCAACGGCTATTTCTTCACCCTCATCCTCTCTCGCACCCCAACAATGCCTGGAGGCGACATGATCGAGTTGCTGCGCCGTATTCCAGGCGAGCCACTGGCACTGGGAGGCGAGATGGAACTCATGACCACCATGAACGCCAACCAGGCGCTGACAGGCATCGGCAATTGGCCGCGCGCGTCGAAAAGGAAGTGACAGCCGACCATATCTGAACTGAGCTAAGCGCGCTTCGCTTGGAGCCTTCCTGCCTTCACCTCGAAGTAGATCCAGTTCAGAAACGCGTCTGCCTCAGACAGGTCGGTCGTCCCGATGCGGGTGCCGAGCGCCCGTATCGTCTCACAGATTTGCGCGTATCGCGCAGGCCCGATGGCATGAAATTGGGCGTACCGGGCCGTCTCTATGCCAAGCGCCCTCAGGGCTCCGACGGTATTGCCGTTGTAGATGGCGTACCGCGTCGGGGCGAAGGTGCAGAGCATCTCGGTCGCCATGTTGAGGCCTACGCCGGGGATCAGATCGCCCGCCCTTCTGATCGCATCATAGCCCTCCTGCGCCGGCCGATGACTCATCGACCGCGCCAGCTCGAAGAAGCGAATCATCTCCTTTTCATGCTCCAAGGCCTTGCTGCCCTGTCGCGGAATATTGGCGGACCCCCAGAGATGCGCGCCACCGGAACTACCCATCAGGTCCCCAAGGCCGTCACGAAGCTGCGCCTTGGCTCTTTGCGTTGTCGGACCATCGCTCAGAGCGGCGATCGCCCTTTGTAGCCTGAGAGCCTTCGCTCGCGATCGCCTTCGAGCGGCTAGATCAGACATCGCCTTGGGATTTGCGAGATAGAGACGGTGCCAATCGGAAATCACCCGCAAATCAATACCAGCCGGCAGTGCGGCGTCCCGCGCTTTCTCGTACTTGTCCCGCTCGCGCTTATCGATCGCGTGATCGGACGAATATTGCTGAAGCAGGAGCGGATCCAGCTCCTGCAGCCGGGACCATTTGCGGTATCGCTCGAAGGTGGCCTCAATGCTCTTGCCAATGGTATCATCGAGGGCATGCGTCACGCAGAGCGATAGCTCTTCATTTTTGTCCAGCGCGCCGCCCGTCATGTTTGCTGAGCCAATGAGGCTACGACAAGTCGCTCCTGCCCGTGCCGCAAAGATCTTGGGATGAAAGGTGGCGGGTGCCCGGTCGGCGACGCGTATCATACATGCCGTGTGCCGTTGTTTGAGAGTTAGCAGCTCCTCAAGCGCGCAAGGATCGGTGTGAAAGAAGTCGGTCCCGACGAAAACCTCGACGTTCGCGCCAGCTCTCAGCTGCTTTCCAAGAATCGGAACAATGAAGTCGGCACCTCGCCGCTTCAGGAACGCCACGGCGATTTTGATGTCCTCGGCGCCGTCGAACAAGTCGCGGATGGATGCCGCATGGCCCGGCATGCTCGCGTTGGACACGAGCACCACGGGATCACTCACCAGGAGAGATTTCGGTAAAAGTCCGCCGGCTGTGGCATTTGATGATCATAGCTCGACATGCCGAGAAGGCATAGTATCGATCTGACGAGACGCCGACTAGACTGCTATAGGACCGAACCGGGGCTCCGACATTTCGCCAGAGGAGGAGCAATTATGGGAAAAGACGATTTCAGGTGCGACGTTTGTGGCGAGTACGCCCCCGCCCACGATCCCGATTGCGCCATTGTCCGAGATACCCGGCGCAAAGATGCCGAGGCGAAGGGTCGGAGCAGGCCTACAACCCCGCGGCGTTGAAAGCCGACAACAAGGCGCAACCGCAGGCTCCCCCACGCTGGTATTATTGCTGGGTCGGTTGGCGTGAGGGTCGAGGACGGGATCCCGACCGCGCCGCGAGCGAGCTTTCGATCAACCCAATCAGCTAACCTGCTGCCGCTTGAGAAACGCCTCTACGGCAGCCGCGCCGTTGCCGGCTGCATTGACCGCTTCCTGCAACCGTTCGCGGCTCACCCCGAACTTGTTCGTCCAGTAGCGCACCTCATAATCCTCACCCATGGCGATGCGGGAAGCGTCCTGGGGCGCGCGCAGGCTGGTGTCGTCGCTCATTTCTTCTCTCCTCTTGGCAAAGAATCAACGAGATTCGCGTCGGTTCCCACCCTGCGCCGGTCAGGAGGGGAAGGCTTTCCCCTGACGGCAAGCCAGGGTCTTGCCGTACCCCTTCTGCAGGGCCGCGCCCCGCAACGCCCCGCCTGAAGAGGGAGAGAGGGGCCGTGCCGGCTGTGACGGGTCAGGGCCGAGAGAGAGTCTTCCGGCGCCCGTCGCGGAGAATCCCCATGGCAACCATCATCGATCACGACCCCGCTCCCGCCGCCCGTGCCGCTTCGGGTGCCTACAAGGTCGATATCTCGCGCGGGCAGCGCATCGGCCGCGTCTCGTCCGAATGGTTCTCGCGGCCCGACGACGAGCGCTTCCTGTCGCTCACCGAGCTTCACGCGGCGGTCGAGGCGCGAGCCCGGCGCGCCTCGACCCGGACGGTCGAGACCCGCGAGGTTCGGGTAGAGGCGAGCCGCGACGATCCCGAGCGGCTGGCGCTTCTGCTGCCCGGCCGTGACGCTCCGGTCGCGCCGACCCATTGGTCGTTCGGCCAGCTCTGCGGCCTGGTCGGCGCGCCGTCCGGCTATCTGCGCCAGCTGCCCGCACCGCTCTCGGGCATCAACTTGCAGCACGGCCTGCTGACCCATCGCGGCGAGCTCATCAAGACGCTCGAGACCGAGGAAGGGCGCACCGAGCTGCGCGCCGTGACAGGTCCCGATTATGGCAGGATCTGGGATCACGAGCTGGTCGCGGCCGTGATGCGGATCGCGGGCAATGGCACCGGCGACACGCGCTGGAAGGTACCGGGCATGCTCGATTGGTCGACCATGACCCACAACCCGTTCGTCGAAGTGACGAAGGACACGACCACGCTCTATGCGAGCGACCGCGACGTCTTCCTGTTCCTGGTCGATGACACGCACCCGATCGAGGCCGGCAAGCTGCCCAACGGCGATCCCGACCTCTACTTCCGCGGCTTCTACTGCTGGAACAGCGAGGTCGGCTCGAAGACCCTCGGCATGGCGAGCTTCTATCTCCGCGCCGTCTGCATGAACCGCAACATCTGGGGCGCCGAAGGCTTCGAGGAGATCAGCATCCGCCACTCGAAGTTCGCCGCCAACCGCTTCGCGCATGAAGCGGCGCCGGCGCTCGAGACTTTCGCCAACTCTTCGCCTGCGCCCTTCATGTCGGGCATCATGGCCGCGCGGCAGCGGGTGGTCGCACGCAGCGACGAGGACCGGCAGGACTTCCTGCGCAAGCGCGGCTTCTCCAAAGCGGAGACCGGCAGGATCATCGCCACGGTGCTCGACGAGGAGGGGCATCCGCCCGCGTCCATCTTCGACTTCGTCCAGGGCATCACCGCGGTCGCGCGGGACAAACCCCATCAGGACGCGCGGCTCGAGCTCGAGGGCAAGGCGGCGAAGCTGCTCGCGGATGCCGCCTGACGTCCGCAACCCCTGTCCCTAGGTCCGGCGCGGTCCTCCCCCATCAAAGGGAGAGGGCTGCGCCGTCACCATGACGGGGTTGAGGGTCGAGAGAGAGGCTCCCGGCCGCCCGTCATGGAGAAGACCCATGACCAAGCCGACCAAGATCGCGCTCAGTGCCTCGCGCGACATTCCCTTCAACCAGCTGGTGCTCAGCCAGTCCAATGTCCGGCGCGTAAAGGCGGGCGTCTCGATCGACGCGCTCGCCGCCGACATCGCCCGGCGTGGGCTGCTCCAGAGCCTGACCGTCCGCGCCCAGCGCGACGAATCTGGCGCCGAGACCGGCAAGTTCGAAGTGCCGGCGGGCGGCCGCCGCTTTCGGGCGCTGCAGCAGCTCGTCAAGGCGAAGCGACTGTCGCGCACGGTGCCGGTGCCGTGCATCGTGCGCGAGGATGACGAGATCTCGGCCGAGGAGGATTCGCTCGCCGAGAACACCCACCGCGAAGCGCTCCACCCGCTCGACCAGTTTCGCGCGATGCAGCAGCTCGCCGGCCAGGGCACCGATGTCGAGACGATCGCCGCGACCTTCATGACCACGCCCGCGGTGGTCAGGCAGCGTCTCCGCCTCGCCTCGGTCTCGCCGCGGCTCCACGACATCTATGCCGAGGACGGCATGACGCTCGAGCAGCTCATGGCCTTCTCGGTGTCCGAGGACCATGCGCGCCAGGAGCAGGTCTGGGAGTTGCTCCAGTCGAGCCACAACAAGCAACCCTGGATGATCCGCCACAAGCTCACCGAGGAAACGGTGCGCGCATCGGACAAGCGCGTCCGCTTCATCGGCCTCGACGCCTACCAGGCCGCCGGCGGCTACGTGCTGCGCGACCTGTTCGAGGCCGATGACGGCGGCTGGGTCCAGGACGTCGCCCTGCTCGACGCCCTTGTCGACGAGAAGCTCAAGGCCGAGGCGGATCGCATCGCCGGTGAGGGCTGGAAGTGGATCGCCGTCGCGGTCGAGTTTCCGTGTGACGCCGATGCGGGCATGCGCATGCTCGAAGGCGAGCAGCCGCCGCTCACCGACGAACAGGAAGCCCGGCTCGAGGCGCTGCGCCGCGAAGCCGAGCAGCTCGAGAACGACTGGTCGGGCAAGCCCGAGATCCCTGACGAGATCGACGCGCGTGTGACCGCGATCGACGAGGAGATCGCCGCGATCGTCGAACGCCCGCTGGCCTATGATCCCGAGGAAGTGGCGCGCGCGGGCGTGTTCGTCAGCATCGACCGGATGGGCGGCCTCGACATCGACCGCGGCTATGTCCGCCCCGAGGACGAGCCCGGCCTGGAGATCGTCGACGACGAAGTGCCGGACCCGGATGCCTTGGCCGAGCGCGCCGACGCCGATGAGGCGGCGATGGGCGGTGGCGGTGAGCTGACGGCTCCGGACGCGGGCGAGGGCGAGGAAGAACAGGAGGACCCGGGCAAGCCGCTTCCCGACCGGCTGGTGACCGAACTCACGACCTGGCGCACGCTGGCGCTGCGCAACGCCGTCGCGCTCAGCCCCGGGGTGGCGTTCGCCGCCGTGCTCCACGCGCTCGTGCTCGATGGCTTCTACCGCTATGCCGGCACCGAAAGCTGCGTCGAGATCTCGGTGCGCGGCGGGAGCCTTGGCATCCAGGCGCCCGGGCTCGGCGACAGCCTGTCGGCGCAGGCGATCGAACAGCGCCATCAGGTCTGGTCCGATCGGCTTCCCGACGACCCCGAACAGCTCTGGGAGACTCTCGCGGCGTTCAGCGCCGATGAGCAGGCCGCTCTGTTCGCCCATTGCGCCTCGTTCGGCATCAATGCGGTGTGGGAGCCGGCCAGCCGCTACAATGAGAATCGGGTGTCGGCGCGCACGGTCGCGGGCCGCATCGCCCATTCGCATGTCCTGGCGCGGGCATCCGGGCTCGACCCGGTGGCGGCAGGCTGGACGGCGACGGTCGACAATTATCTCGGCCGGGTGACCAAGGCGCGCATCCTCTCGGCGGTCGAGGAGGCGAAGGGCGCCGAGGTCTCGGCGCGGCTCGCCGGCCTCAAAAAGCCCGACATGGCGCGCGAGGCCGAGACCGTGCTGGACGGCAGCGGCTGGCTCGCCGAGCCCCTGCGCACGCCGGCACCGCTCGAACCCGACGCGCCGGATGCGCCGCCCATGGCGAACGACGGTGCGGCTTCGCTCGCACCCGACCCGGCGGAGCCGGATGCAGACGCGGATGCGCCGTTCGCCATCGCCGCCGAATGAAGCACTGCCACCTCGGGGTCCGCCACAGCGCGGGCCCCATTTTCTTTTCCGGGAGGCCAGTGATGTCGGCAGCGTCGGATCTCTCACGCCGGCTCGCGCGCAATGCCGAAGCCGCGTGCCGCCACTACCTCCCTGCCGGTCGTCGCGAGGGCCGCTACTGGATCGTGGGCGACGCGCTGGGCTCGGCCGGGCGCAGCCTTTATGTGCGCCTGAAGGGTCCCGACCATGGCCGCGGCGCCGCCGGCAAATGGACCGATGCCGCGACCGGTGGGCATGGCGACCTGCTCGACCTGCTGGCGCTCAACTGCGGACATAGCCGTCTCGCCGACGCGCTCGACGAGGCACGCCGCTTTCTTGCATTGCCCGCGACTGAGGTTCCGCAAATCGTTGATGGCGCGCCCGCGCCGATCGGTTCGCCGCGCGCGGCGCGGCGGCTGTTTGCCGCGTCGCGCCCGATCGGGGCGACGCTCGCCGAGCGCTACCTGTTCTCCCGAGGTATCACCGGCGTCCGAACCGAGCGGTGGCTGCGCTTTCATGCCGCGTGCTGGTACCGCCCCGACCGCGACGATGTCGCACCCACGCCTGCAGCCATGCCCGCGCTCATCGCTGCCGTCACGGACGTCGACGGCGCGATCATGGGCGTCCACCGCACCTGGCTCGACGGCAGCGGCCGCGGCAAGGCGCCGGTGGCGGTCCCGCGCCGCGCCATGGGCGAGTTGCTTGGGCATGGTGTCCGCTTTGGTGCCGCGGGCCCGGTCATGGTCGCCGGCGAAGGCATCGAGACTGTCCTGTCGCTGCGCATGGCGATGCCGCGCGTGCCGATGATCGCCGCCCTGTCGGCCGCGCACCTCGCCGCGATCCGCTTTCCCCCGCCTTTGCGCCGTCTCTATGTCGCACGCGAAGAGGATGGCGCCGGCCGCGCCGCCTTTGGCGCGCTCGAGACGCGGGCCACTGCGGCAGGCATCGAGCTCCTGCCGCTGGCTTCGGTGCTCGACGACTTCAATGCCGACCTGTGCGCATCCGGAACCGGGAAGCTCGCAGAACGGCTGCGTCCCCAGTTACGGACCGAGGATTGTGCCGCGTTCCTTTGATGGCGCAGTCGTCTCGACCTCGTCGCCAGGGCCAGCCTTCGCAGCCGGAGTCCGCGCATTGGCCTTCCGAGAGGGCGACGGGTCGGCAAGCGGCGCGGGCGCGCAACGGCTGCTCCCGGCTATTTTCCGCCGCGGGCTTGAGCGCCCGCTTTGCATCGCGAGCCAAAATAGCCGGGCTTCGCCGTCCTCCGCTTTTGCTCCGGCCTCCCCGGCGCTGCGGCGCCGGACGCTTCACTGGAGGTGCGCGCCCGCGCCGCCCGCCGCCTCGTGTCGCCGTGAAGGCCGCGAGTGCGCGGTCGACAAGCGGAGACGACCCATGACCCTCGATCGAACCGACGACGTGCCCGAGCAATCGCCGCTGGCCGACATGCTCCAGGAACTCGAGCTCTATGGACGCAGGCCCTTTGACGACGAGCTCGATCCGCGGCCTTTGCCCGAAGGACGCCTGGTCGAGGCCGCCGCTGCCGACAGCTTCGATGCAATGGTCGCCTGCCTCGCCGACACCAGGCTCGAGCCCGACATGGAGGATTTGCTCTGGGGCTTCACCAACGTCTTCCATCGCGCGGGCGAGCGGGTCGAGCGCGAGCTGGACGCCAACGAGCAGGCGCAGCGCCGCCTCCAGCGCGAGCAGGACGGCAGCGAGGTCAAGTCGGTCGAGCTCGAGACGCTGATCGCCGAAGGACGCACCATGGTCGAGCGCCGCGACGCCATGGAAGCGTTCCGCGAAGCCTTTGCCGAGCAGTTCCGCCACTATTTCCGCAAGGCCTGGCTGCCCCGCTCGGGCTCGATGCTCAACCGCCGTGCGATGACCGCCGCGGTGATCGAGAGCCGCGAATTCGTGAACGGCCGCCGCTGGACCGATGCTAAGTTGCTCCTGCCGCCCGGCGAGCGCATCTATGTCAGCGGTGGTGCCGACTACGAAGACCACCGCGAGATCTGGCGCATCCTCGACGAGGTCCACGCCCGCAATCCGCAGATGGTGCTGCTGCACGGCGCGTCGCGCACCGGCGCCGAGCGCATCGCGGCACTCTGGGCCGCGCAGCGCGGCATCCCCCAGGTTCCCTTCGCTCCTGACTTCACCAAGCACAGCCGGGCTGCCGCCCCGTTCAAGCGCAACGACAAGGTGCTGTCGATCATGCCGCGCGGCATCATCATCTTCCCGGGCGGCGGCATCCAGGACAATTTGTTCGACAAGGCCCGAGCAGCTGGAATCGCTGTCATCGACCGGCGACGGCGCTGATCGCTGCCGCCGATCCCGGCGCGTGAGCGGGCGGGACCGCCTGTGGACCCGCGCCGCCGAACCGCAACGCGGCATGCTGCCGCGTCCTCCACTGCGTTCCGGCCTGCCGTGCGGTTCGGCTCGTCGCGCGGGTCCGGCTTGGTCCTGCCGCCCGCTCCCGGCCGGCACGACACGGAGATCGATCATGACACCTGAACTGATGCGCCTGCGCCGCGCCCTCGACTGCATGCCCGAGGCGGACCGCCGCGTGTTCGAACTCGCCCGGTTCGAAGCGCTTGATTACTGCCAGATCGCCGAAAGGCTCTGCCTGACCGTGCATCAGGTTGAGGACCACATGGCACAAGCGATCCGGCATTTGGCCGATTATGATCAGGCGCGTTGAGCATGGCCGCGCCGCCCGCTAGGCTTTGACCATGCGTGTCGATCTCGACCATCTCCCCGAAGCCCAGCAGGCCGAACTGGCGCGCGTGCGCCAGACGCTGATGGACGAGTTCGCCGAAGCCATCTCGACGGCCACCAAGCCGTGGAAGAAGAACGGCAGGATCCTCAAGATCATCCTGTTCGGCAGCTATGCGCGAAACGACTGGGTCGACGAGCCGGAGAATGGCTATCAGTCCGACTTCGACCTGCTGGTGATCGTCAGCCACGAGGACCTGACTGACGTCGCCGGCTACTGGTACATCGCCGAGGACAAGATTCAGCGTGATCCCGCCGTGCAGCGGCCGGTAAACATCATCGTCCACACCCTCGATGAGGTGAACAAGGCGCTCCAGCGCGGAGAGTATTTCTGGGTCGACATCGTGCGTGACGGGGTGGTGCTCTACGAGCTGCCTTGTCACCCGTTAGCATCGCCCAAGCCGCTGAGGCCAACCGATGCCTACCGGATGGCATCGGAGTACTACGAGGCTGAGCGGGATTCAGCGGCCAACTGGGAAAAGCTCGCCCGCCTTTCCTTGCAGCAAGGAGATGGCCGGGATTGGCGCAACAAGTCGGTGTTCAACCTGCATCAGGCCACCGAGACAGCGTATGCGTGCTTCCTTCTCGTCCACACTTTGTACTTCCCGCGATCTCACAACATCAAATTCCTTCGGTCTCTCGCAGAGGACAAAGAGCCCAGGCTAATCGAGCCTTGGCCGCGAGCGACCCGCGCCGACCGCCGGCGATTTGAACTCCTCAAGCGGGCTTACGTCGAGGCGCGCTACTCGCCCAGCTATGAGGTTAGTATCGACGATTTAGATGCGCTGGCCTCGGCGGTTACGGACCTTCGAAGCGTGGTCGAGCAACTTTGTATCGAGCGGCTCGCGGAGCTGAAATCCAACGCACATCCTGATTGACGTCGCTCATGTTAGCCTGAGTGGCGGCGGTTAAGCGCCCTAATGTCGGCGGCTCAGCTATCCCGAAGACAACGTTCGTGAGCGGTAGCACGAGCACATTCGCCCATCATGCATCATGATCCACAATGGCCGTGCGCGTGGCGAGCAGCCTCCGTCGAGATGGTGTTCATTGACCCCATCTTTAGCCGAAATCGAACGAGCGACAGCGACCTGCTATCGCTCGCGAAGTGCGCCGATCGTGTCGAGGACTCGCACGATTTTGTCGGCGCCTTCGGGAGTCCTATCCCACAGCCCTCGCAAACTTGCCTGCAGCTTTGCCCAAGCCGCTGTCTCGGCGCTCGCCTCAAATGCGGCAGCGTCCATCTCCAGCCCCAGAACCTTGCAGATTTGCACAACGCTTTCGCTGATTCGGCGGAACTCACCCCGCGTAATGCGACCGACCTGACTTGCATGAACCCCGACTAAAGCGCCGATCTGCGTGTCCGTGAGCACACACTCGGCGCGCGCGGCGACGATTTTTTCGCGTAGCACCGAAATTTCGTTTTCCGTTGCCTTCATGCGGATTTGCATGTAGCTAATTATGCAGATTTGCAAGAGGGTGCGTGATGGCAGATGAGATCCGCTTCTATCGAGCCAGCGAGAAGCCCTATGGCGCGTTCAGCAACCTCTATCGTCGCGAAATCGAATTTGAGGGCGAGCGCTTCGCCACGAGTGAGCACGCCTACCAGGCAGGGAAACCGCGCAAGAAGGCGGTGCGCGATTGGCTGATGAGCGCACCGTCTCCGGCCCTGCTCGCGATGGCTGCACACGGCCTCTATTACTGGGATGTCGCGCCGGGTTGGTCTACGGGCAAGTTCGACCGGATGCGCGGGGTCCTTCGTGCCAAGTTCCAGCAGCATCCCGACCTGCGCAATCTCTTGCTTTCGACCGGTGACGCACGTCTAGTCGAGAGCGCGACAGTCGACAATGAGGTCAATCGCTTGTGGGGTGAGGTCAACGGGGTCGGCAAGAATATGCTCGGCGTGCTGCTGATGGAGCTGCGCGCCGAGCTACGCGCGGAGACGCCGGTGGCGGCGGCGGCTTAAGCCGGAAAGGTGTGGCGCGCGTGCGCCAGAATGGAACGGACATAGGCGGCGTCGCGCTGCTGAAACACGCCTCGCGCACCAGCGAAGGCGCAATTTTCCGCGGCAAGCCGCTGGCCAGCAACTACGCCGCCCATCAGATCATGGATGCCGAGGCCCGATAGTCGCGGCCCAGTGCGGGCCAGGAGCCAATCGATCAGACCGACGCTCACCATATCACCTGACCCGCAGGTGTCAGTCACCCGCTCGGCGGGATAGGCCGCGCTCCAAATCCGCTCATAGCCATGCCGCAACTCTAGACCATCTGCGCCATAGGTAACGATCGCGATTGCGGCGCTGGCGGCGACTAGTTCGTCGAGCTCAGGGCCGAGGCGATCCGAGGAATATTTGAGCACGCTGGTAATCGCGAGCGCTTCCTCAAACAGCGTATGATCAATGTCGGACGGTTCGAAATAGATAATCGCACCGCCCTGATAAGCCTGTGCCATAGCATCGAGGATCGCCGGCGAGAGACGATCGGTGTAAAATAGTGCGCAATTCTCCAACGCTGCCATCGCTGATTGAAGTTCCTCGTGCCCGATCGGTTGATAGCGCGGAAATTCCTCGAACGTATCACGGCAGGTAAAGCTGAAGCTATGCTGGCCAGAATGGGTGTCGAGTTCTTGGCGCAGAACCGGAGAGCGGCGACCGGGATGTCGATGGATGTAGCGGGTATCGGCACCTGCGATTTCAAACTCAGTGAAAAGCTGCTCTCCAATCTCATCGAGCCCTAGCGCCAGCACCGGCGCAACCTGCCGGTGCAGCATGGCGAGCGACACAAGCACATTGCCACACGAGCCGCCAAGCGCCTCGGCGGTGAAATCCCCATCGGCGTACAGCCGATCAAGCACCGTGAAGCCGGTGCCGACGACGTCTATCGTGTCAGGCCGCGGGATCATCATGTTCTCTATTTGTACTCATTTCGGCAAAGCTGTCGAGTCCCAGTGAAGGCACATCCATACGAACGCATCCGTCACTATCACGTTTCAAGGCTTGGAGCAGGCGGAGCAAGGCCTCGGGGCCGGTGAGCGTCTTGCCGAACAGCGTCCAGCAGCCATCGTGGCGGTCGCAGACAGTGCCGACGCTGATCCCATGAGCGTGCGAGAGCAACTCATTGTCATTACCATCGCGCCCGCCGCTGTCGCCCACGCACACGGTCGCGGCCTCCTCCGGCAGCGACTGCCGCACGCGCTCGACGACCGTCAGTTTGCTGGTGCCTGCCGCGAAGAAATCGAGGCTGTGGCCGGAGCGCTTGAACCGGACGGCGCCTGAAGCGATGCACGGGCTTTCCCCCAAAGCGGCAGGGAAGGCTGCAGGATCAGCGATATTGTCGAGCTTGATCGAAATCTGCACGTCGCTGAACCGCCCCCCGAATGCTCCGGTGAATAGTTCGGGATGCGATTCGAGCCAAGCGAAGGTTTCCGCAAGGTCTGGATCGGAGGCCGGTCGCTCCACCTCGATGTCGACGCTGAGCGGCTGGATATAGGCGCCGTTATAGTAGCCGACGAGGATGCGCTCATGCATTTTCGGCGGAAGCACGGCCCGCAGCGCCTTGCCGCCCGATCCACCGCGCCCGGTGGCTATCGCGATGCGCACGCCGAGCTCATCCAAGCGCATTAATTCATCAACGATCGCGCTGCGCGGCTGTCCGAAGCGCTCGTCGTCAGAAATGATCGTACCGTCATAGTCGAAAATAAGTGCTCCGACGCAGGCCTGTGTAAGCGCATTACGCCGCGCCGCGCCGACAGTCCGGACACAACTATGATCATCGCTCAAGGTATCGCGCTCAAGCGCGGCCGCGCGCTTGTGCCGGACCGCTGGCCCGAACTGCTGCGCTAGCGCGAGCAAACCGTCCTCCTCATACAGGCCCCGTCCAAAATCGCCGATGCCTGGTTTTCCCGGGTCGATGCCGGTTGCTGTCCCGATCGCTTCGACTATCACTAGGCCTTCGACAATCCCGATTGCGGTGCGTAGACGCCCCGCATTGCCGAAATCGAAGAGTTGAGGACGCAGTGCCGCCGGCAGCAAAGGCTCCATACGCGCCCAAATATCGCGCCCATCTTCGCTAATTAGTGCCAGGACGACGGTACGCTCCTCGCGATGATGTAGCCAAGTGTGGCGACCGTGGGCAAAGTTACGAATGTCGGTGCGCTGGACCGGGCATAGCGCGGCCTCCCAGACAGAAGTTTCGATCAGCTCGGCGACAGCGCGCAACTGAGGATCGGCAATCAGCAGCAGCAGATCGTCGCTTCGGACGTCCGAGAATCGCGCCCGCACGGCCTCCCGAGTCGATGGATGCACCCGCTCCCGCAGGCGTTCCATCACGGCAGCACGGAGCTCATCTCCCCAAGGATCGACCGTTACCAAGTCACTCGCGAACAACAACGCGAGGACCGAGCCGACCAGCGAATGGGTAGCCAGAAAACCGTCCTTCGCTTCGGCGACGGGAATGTTGACCACCATGTTGCCTGGATTGCCAGCCAACGCACCAGCCGCGACGCCCGCGGGATTACGCGTCAGCAAACGAATATGCGCAGCACCACGGGCCCGGGCGGCGATCACGCTGGCGATGCTGTCGGCGTTGTCGGCGCCGGCGCTGAACAGCCAGACGTCGCTTTGACCGAGATCGTTATTGGCGAGCACGAACTCGGCTGGGGTCGCGACCTCGGTCGCGGCTTCGAACAGCGTTTCGCGGCACCGCGCGAAAAAATGCGCGGCGATCGCTGAGCCGCCCGACCCGATCGCCACTGTCGGCCGGCGCCTGCCTGCGCGCAGCGCCTCGGCCAAAGCAGCTACATCCGTATCCGCGACCAACTGCGCGGTGAGCAGCAGCGTGTCGAGCTTTTCGGCGAACCGGCTCATGCCGGCGGATCGCTCACAGGCGCAGTGATTTCCGGCGCGGCGCCCGCTGCGGCGCCAAGCTCACTATAGGCAGGCCCGGATAGCAGCAGGTGAACGCGCATCTCGGCGGTCGCCACCACGGTAGGCTTCGCCGGATCGAAATCATAGCGCACCGTCTCAATATATTGGACCGGCAGGTCATGCTCGATCGCTGCCATGAGCGCTCCGGCTGCCATCACGCGACTGCCGATGGGTGAGAGGATGATGGACGGCACGAATATCTGGTCGACGGCATCCGAATAGCGTCTGGCAAGGGTGCTCAAGGTTCGATAGCAGTCCAAAGGGTTGGATTCAGAGACATAGACGAGATCGCGCGGGTCGACCTGCCACTCATCGACGAGCTGGCTCTCATATTCGGCAATCAGCGCGTCGGCTCGCCGCGGGTCGCGCGCCGGGAACGGCACCACCGGACAAATTTTGTACGTGCCGCGGATCGAGCGGCCAATATCGGTGAGCGCAGCCGCGCGGCCCTTGGCAAGCTGTGGCACCCAGATGCGCGCGATATCGAGTGTCGCGTCGCTCTGATCTACTCCGGCGAAACCGCGAACCGCTATTGGGCGATCACCAGGCTCGCTCGCGATGGCATCGTCAAGCTCGGGATTAGACGCGATCATGATGTGGAACGCGATGCCGCGGCTCTCGCAATAGTCGAGCAGGAGGCGCGCAGCGGGAAAGGCGACCCCGATCGACAGCGCAGTCATGTCGAGCACGATGTCGGTGGTTTCAGCGGGGATGCTGTGACTGCGTATTACCGAAGCGACGCGCGCGCCGGCGATCGGGGCATTGTCGTCGCCGAAGATGTCTACCGAAGCAATCTCGCAGCCTGGCACCAGCGCTCTCAGCTGCTCCGCATTCTGGTCGGCCGCCGTAACCAGGCTTGCCTCGGGCGTGCCGCGCTCCTCGCGGACGAACAGGCCGGAGAGCCGGTCACCGAGATGCCCCGCGAGCAGCGTCGCGATGCCGAGCGAGCGAGGATCGAAGCCAGCGGCTGCGACCAGCACGCAATGAACGTCCGGCCGCCCGAAATATTCCGCGGCGAAAACATCCACCTGTGCATCGAAATGGGCGACGCAATTTTCCCAGTGGTCGTGCGCCATCTACGCTCCCTTCTCGCGCAGATAAGTGATGTCGCGCTCGAGAAAGCCGCCTCGGCGCAACGTCAGCCCATGCGAAAGGGCAACGACGCCGCTGAGCTCGATGAGACACCAGTTCTTGCTACCCTGGCCATAGTCGCGGGTGACCTCGATTGCGCCGTGAGCGACGGCATATTTCAGGATGAGAGCAAGTTCGTCGTTCGAAAGAAGGAGTTTGCCCATCTCTTCCTCTAAGACGCCGACCGCGTTCGCGCCGGCGCCGAGACGTGCGTGCGGCAGCAAGGAAACTTCGCGACAATCTGCCGCGATGCCGTCGACCATCGCTCGGACATGGCGTGCGAACGGAAAGGCCCATCCATCCATGATCTCGACCGCTTTGTCGCGCAACACATCCTGTTGCGCTGCTGCCGGCAACGTCAGCGTCCTTCCCCGGATCGCCTGGGTTTCCATCCGAGCAACCAATGCACCGGAAAGCTGGAGGAACAGTTCGGCGTTTTCGTTGCTGGCGTCGCACAGCGTCTCGAACCCATAGTGGAAGGCACGCCCGCTCAATGCCTGAAGGTGCAGCCGGGCAGCCTCGGCGACGGCCGCGTTCGCCTTGAGCGGAGTCCGCGGTTCAGGATCGAAGTCCTCGAATAGCGACACCTGCTGGTCCGACACTCGATTGGCGTAGCGCGCCATCAGGACGCGGACCATGGCTAGCCCAACTTCGCGCTCGCGGTCGCCCGATTGCGTACCGGCGAGATAAGAGGTGACCAAGCCCTCAATCGAGGTGCGGCGCGCAGGCGTGACGTCGAAGCGCCGCTGGTCGCGCTCCAAGAGAGCCTCGAGTTCGCGCAACTTCGCCTCCGACAGACGCGGCGGTTCGTCGGGAACGAGCCTGCGGAACGGCGGCAAGTTGCGATTCCGAAAAGCGGTGACACGCGGGAGGTAGCGATCTGCCATATCGGCAGCCATGTCGCGGAAGCGGCGGCGTTCCTTGTCGCGGCTCTCACCGCCCTGCATGAAGATGTCGACATAGTCGCGATCCGGCTTGAGATTATGTGTGGCCACGCTGTGTGCTGACCGGAACACGGCGTTGGGGCTTAGCGCGTCGAGCCGCATCATCAGCCAACGTCCGAACCTGATCTCCCGCCTGGCGAGCGCGGTGAAGATCTGTTCGAACTGATCAGGATGGAGTGCGTGAACGTCGTCGAGAATGGCGAGCGGCTTGACAGTCAGGCGCTGCCCCATCCACGGAATGTCGATCTCCTGAATACACTCGAAGGGCTGATAAGGATCGGTCGCGGCCTTCGGCAATTTGTCGATGTCGGGCGGCAGAAGACTTGCCCCGATCGAATAGATGGCCCGCTGCACTTCGAGCGCACGGTCACGGATGCCAGCCGCGGTCAATCCGCCGATCTGCTCGAGCTGGGCCTCCGAAGCGTCGCGAGCGATGAAGCGAATGTCCTCGAGCCGCCGATGGCCGTCATTGGTGAGGCCGCGCAGCAAAGCTAACATGGTGCGCGCCTGGACCAGCCAGAGGGCGAGCTTGGTCTTGACGCTATCTTCGTAAGGCAGTTCCCAGAAGTCGCGATATTCCGACTCCATCGGGATGCGGACCGCCGCGACCCCAGGCTTTCCATCGTCCAAAAATCCCGCCCCGGCCAGTGCGACGCTGAGCTGCTTATTCGTCTCGTTGCTGGGATCGCGCAGGATCGTCTCGACCAGCCGAAATTCGGCAAGCATAGCCAGCATTGTCTTACCGCTGCCTGGCGCGCCGACGATACGGATGGGCAGGTCGAAGATGTCGGCCTTGCGCGGATGATCGGCAAGGAAGGTGGTGAGCGGCGCCGGGCTCACGATTTCCAAAAATGCGGTGTCATCACGGATATATTCTGTGGCGCGGCGGAGGAACGGGTTTGCCATGGTTAGCCGTGCCTATCACGCCGGCGGAATAACGGCTGCATGGCATGCCCGTTTTCATTGGTCGTTTCCGCCCAAAGCAGCGGAATACTGTTATTGGGCGTGTTGTGCTCAAGGATGAGCGGTAAGGCGCAGTTTGCATAGCCCATCTTCAGGTCGGTCTGCTCCGCCTCTCCAGCGTGCTCCACAAGCCGCAGATAGAGATCGTGATTATAATATTTCTCGCACAGCGCGATGATAGCGTCGTCGCGCCCCGGAGCGAGCTTGAGTGAGGCGGGCAGCAACGTCCCTTGGGTCACTTCGATCGAACCGAACGTGCGCCCCGCCCACTCGCGATTTGCTTGTTCTGTGCGTTCCTTAAGGGCTTCGTGCGCTTGGGTGGTCGAAACATAATGGTGAATGTGCAGAGCGTAATTTTCGACGATTGGGAAGGTCTTGCCCAGTTCCTCGACTGCCTTGCGCGCCCCAATCAGCATGTCGTTGAATTTCTGTAACTTGCCCTTCCACTCGCCGCCCTTGTAGCGAATGAAAGTTGTGCCTGATGCGGTGAAATCGTCGATCAGATAGACATGCTCGAACAGCTCGTCGCCCGCGTTGGTTTCCTTGATCTTCTTGGCAAGATCGAGCCATTTCTCGGTGCCGATGTTCATCATGGGCACAACCTGCTCTTGGGTGATGCGGCCGCTGTTCGCGCGCCGCATGATGTCGATGCGACTGCCGTCGCTCATGCCGATAAAGAGCGAGCGTCGTCGAATCCGCTTGAAGGCGGCCACTCCGTCGCTGCTCCCCCAGACTTCGTGGGGCTGAATGCTCGCCTGCTGGGCCGCGAGACGCCGCAGGTGCGGAGTCACTGTTTCTGGATAGAAGGCCTCAATCGCACGGTAGAGCTCGGCATTGGAAATATAGACGAGCCGATGCTTGATAAAATCATAAGCCGTCTGGCGATCGTTCACATCAAACTGCTTCAGCCAGATAGCTAGATTTTCGATGAAACGGGATCCGGCTCGAAAATCGCTGTAGCCGTCATATTTCGTCGAGGCCATCAGCCTTAGCCAGTTGTACTCGGCCGTTGCCACGCCGTCGTCAGTCCAATTCATAATTTGCGCAATCAGGCGCAGACCTAGCGAATTCATCGGCCCCACATAGCGGCATGCTCGAGCTCAGTCGCGTGCATGGCATCCTCCCCTCGGTGAATTCCTAGCGAGTTGTTCAACCTGGACAAAGCTTTTGCGTCACGCGTGAGGTCGAAATGATCCGTTTTGGCATCTGGCCTCGCGAACTCGCGGATCGTCCCCCGTACTCAGCACGATCCGGCTCTTGGGGACCAACTTACGTTACACGTGAGAATTGCGCGATCGGCTTCAGAGCATCAGTCCGTCGACAACCGGACATCGGGCTTAGCTGAAACTTCGGACCGTCCTGATCGCGACCCACCCCGCTCTTGGAGGCACTTCCTTGGTCCAGCGCACGGCCTGACGCCATCAACCCGTAAAGGGTCCGCTTACGCTTCGCGTGCGGCCGCTTGGCTGCACCTGCGCGGTGATTGCGGCCGTGCGCCGAACACTTCGGGCGCCTGTCGAGCGGGGGCGGTCCCCGCTCCCGGACAGGAGCTTCGAAATGCCGCTCATCCTCGCTCAGAAGAACGCTTGGAGCCTCGCCCATACGCTCATGAAGATCGTCGTGGTGTTCCAAACCGAAGGTCGCGATTTCGGCGTCGCCGAGGCCGAGGAATATGATGGCGATCCTGCGTCCATCGTCCGCGAATATGATCCCTTCGCGCGCTGATCGCGCGCGGAGCAGCTTCGCCGCTGTGCGCCTCCGCGAGGGTCCGCCTTCTTGACGAAGTGACCGGGCGGCGCGGGTGTGGTCAACACGCCTGGGTGCCACGAGTTCTCAGATCAGATCTGGCATCGTCTAGCGCACCGGGATTGGCAATCTCACAGGCGACATCGGGGAAACGCTGATGATGAAGCGGAACGCGGGGATCAGCGGTGCGCACACTGGCGCCGCCTGCGGCGCCGCCAGAGGTCGCGCGCCCTGGTTTGCCGCGTCGCACACTCGCACGGCCGGGGGTCAGGGCGGCGGCTGGCCCACAGGCCCGCGCGCACGCCGCCCTGCCGACCGGCCTTTGGCGAGAGTGCCTGTTTGTTGGCCGCTGCGCGGCGGCTGCCCGCCTGCGACGGTTGGCGGCGCCGATCGGACGCGCCTGGCGGCGCTCCGCGATCGGCGGCGCACCGGGTTCGGGTAGGGATTCGGCCGGATGCATGCGCGTTCACGCTGGGGCGGGCTTCCGCTTCCCGTTCGGGCGGCGGTGCCAGGAAGCGGATGCTGAGAGATCGGCAGACGCGAAGTTGACGCTGCTTTCGGTGGTTGTAGCTCGCGTCCCGGGTCCCGCGCCGGGATCGACGAGGCAGCGCATTTCCCGGTGGCGATATCCGGGTGCGGCGTGCCCGGCATGGCACTGATCGGTCGGATCGCCTGATCACCTCGTTGCCTTCACGCTGATCGGTCGCCGGTCCGTCCTTTGATCCGAGCCGCCCCGGGGTCTCGGTACATGGCGGTCTGGCCGGATGACGGCTGCGCCTCGAATGCCTTGCCGCAACTGCTGCGCTTGAAGTTTCTTCCCCTGGGCTGGCGCCCATTCCTCGCGAGGCAAGAAACTTCGCTTCGCAGTCCTCCGCTTCGCTGCGGGCTGACGCTGCGGCGGCATCGCAACCGGCCTTTCGACGCCATCGGGACCGCATCGGGCGGCTCGAGAAATCGAAGGATAGGAACATGGCGAACATCGGCAGCTTCAAGAAGGTCGGCGAGGAATTCCAGGGCTCGATCGTGACTCTCAGCGTCCAGGCCAAGGGCGTCCGGATCGTTCCGGAAGACAATCGCCCGAACGAGAACGCGCCCACCCACCGGGTCTATGTCGGCCGCGCGGAGATCGGTGCCGCCTGGGCGAAGACCTCCGCCGAGCAGCGGGACTATCTCGCGGTCAAGCTCGACGATCCCAGCTTCACCGCTCCCATCTACGCCAACCTCTTCGCCGACGAAGGCGGCGACACCCACAGCCTGATCTGGTCGCGCCCGCGCCGCGGCAGCAACGACTGATCCGAACCAAGGCGCCCCGCCGACCGGCGGGGCGCCTTTCGCATGCTTGCTTTGATTGGCTGGCTGTCCCCTCGAGCGGACAAGGGTGCGGCGAGTTCGGGTCTTCGAGACTGCCTCGCGGCTGGCGAGCCTCAGGCCGGGAATTGTCCCGGCCCGGAGCGCTTGCCGTCGCCATCCGCCCGCCTTTACCGGCGCAATCCGCCGGCGTCGCGAAGCACGATCGCGCCGATTTCGCGCAGGAGTTCCTGCGGCGGAATGCGGCCTATCGCGCTGCCCGGGCACGGCTGGGTGCAACGGGAACGAGCGCGGAATCGCTGGACGAAGCGCATCGATGGGGCCTCTGCGCATTCTTCGATCCCGCGCGTCTGGTGCGCGCGACGCCCGCGATCTGGCGCGCGGAGGCGGCCTCGCAGATCGTCTCGCTCGTGCCGGCGCCGCACCTTTCAGGCGCCGCGCCGCTTCCCGACCTGCGGCCCTGCGCGGAATTCGGCGACGCTCAAGCGCGCAATATCGTCGTCGATCGCGACGGCGTGCGGCACCGTTTGCGCCTGTTTGCGCCCGAGCCTGATGCTCGCTTGGCGATCCTCCTGCCGCCGCTCGGCGATGCGCTTCGCGCCGCCGCGTGCGATGCGGCGCGGCGCATGATCGCAGGGCTGGCGGTTGCCGAGCCCGCCGCGGCGCTTCGCCCCAGCGTGCTTCAGCACCAGCGATTGGCGCTGCTCCTGCGCGTCCTCGATGCGTCGCTTGCGGGTGCAGGCAACCGCGAGATCGGCACCGGGATCGTCTATCCCTGGCTCGCCGGAACCGACGCGACCGCATGGAAGGCGACGGGCGAGCGGCGGCGCGTCCAGCGCCTGCTCGCCGAGGCGCGGCATCTCGCCGCCGGCGGCTATCGCGACCTGCTCAAACCCTGAGGGCGACATAATCGAGGGAGCCGGTTCGACCGCTCCCTTCGCCCCGCCTTCGCCCGCCATTCCAAGCCCGTGATTGGAACGGGCCCGCCGCGCTTGCCGGGCCATCGCCCGGAGAGCCTCGATGACCGCAGAACCAGCCCAGCGTCTGCTGCGCACGCCCGATGCCGCATTGCTGCTCGGCCTCTCCGCGCGCACGCTCGAGAAGCATCGCTGCTATGGCACCGGCCCGGTCTACCGCAAGCTTGGCGCCCGGGTCGTCTATGCCGTCGAGGATCTGGTCAGCTGGGCCGAGCAGGGCGTTCGCCGCTCGACTTCGGATCGTGGCGTGGGCACCGTGCATCCGGCCAAGCCGATCGATCCCGCCTTGCTCGAGCGCAAGGGCGCGGTGCGGCGATGAGCGGCGGCTCCGGCCTTGCTGCCGCGCGCGGCGTTGTCCCCGCATCGGTACAACGCTGTCCCGCGACGGGGACAACCACGGTCGAACTGACCTGGATCGAGCAGGCAACCGAGCGCTGGATCCGCTTCGGGACGCCTATCCTCGACCAGGTTCTGGATCGTCGGCGCCGCCTGCTGACGTTCGCGGCGAACAGCGTCTTCGCCTTCGTGCGCTGGGCCTCGAACGATTACGGTACGGTCCAGTCGCGGCTCGACATCGTGCGCGCGGTCGCCCCGGGCGAGGGCTATTCGACGCTGCCGTGCGTCACGCCGGGCGGCGAGTTGCTGCTGCATCTCGGCGGCTGGCCGCGCGTGCGCGCCGGCCTCGCGACGATCGATGCCGTCGAGGATCTCGGCATCGATCCGGCCGCGGTGTCGCACGATTATTGGCGCCACGCGCACAACCGCCTGATCGCCGGTCATCGCCCCCGCGCCTATTCGCGCGACCGTCATTGCGCCTGGCTGCTGCGCCGGGAGCTCGGCGCATGAAGCGCTTCACGATCCTCGTCGCCGGCTATTGCGCCATTGGCGCCGTCGTCGCGCCGGCGCTCGTCCGCCCCGCGCCCCGCCTCGTCTGGAACGCGAGCGCCAGCGTGCCCATTGGGCTCTACGCGGCGCGCTCGCCGGCCGGCGTGCGCCGCGGCGATCTTGTCGCCGTGCATGCGCCTGCGGCGGTTGCCCGGCTGATGGCCGAACGGGGCTATTTGCCGCCCGGCGTGCCCATGCTGAAGCATGTCGCGGCAACCGCGGGACAGACGGTCTGCCGCTTCGGTGCGCGCGTCTCGATCGACGGGACGCCGGTCGCCGAGGCGCGCTCGCATGACCGCAACGGCCGCCCCTTGCCGGTCTGGTCCGGCTGCTGGACGCTGCAGGATGGCGAAGTCCTGCTCCTCAATCCCGCGTCCGCCAGCAGCTTCGACGGGCGCTATTTCGGGCCAGTCGCCGCCCGCTCGATCACCGCGATCCTGACGCCTTTGTGGCTCCCCGGCACCGCCGGCGAGGGTCCCGAAGCTGCGCGGATCAGCGGGCAGCCCGCTCCCAATCCGGAGACGAAAGGACCTTCGAGATGATCAAGATCGGTGAATTTCATGTGCGCGGCGACGGCTTTTCCGGGCGGCTGGTGACGCTCGGAATCGATGTGGCATTGACCCTTGTTCCCGCGACGCCGAGTGAGAGCAGGAACGCGCCCGACTACCGGGTCCATGCCGATGAGGATGCCGACGGACCCGAGGTCGGCGCGGCATGGAAGCGCACCGGCGAACGCGCCGGCGCCTACGTCGCGGTCGTCATCGACGATCCGCAATTCCCGCGCCCGATCCGTGCCAATCTCTTTCGTCCAGGCATCGAAGGGCAGCCGCATTTGCTCTTCTGGCAGCGCCCCCAGCGCCGCCGCGACAGCAGCGAAGCGTGATGCGGCGCGCGCTGGCCTGCAGCCTGGCGGTCGCCTGCGCCGTCGTCGCGGGCGGGTTCGCGAACGACGCGGCTGCGCAGTCCCGGCCCCTCGCTGCGCGTTGCGGGCCGGCCGTGCCGCTCGCCGAAGCGATCGCGCGCACCTCCGCTCGCTTCGCGATTCCCGAGGGCCTGATCCACTCGGTGATCGCGGCCGAAAGCAATTTCATGGTGCGCGCGGTGTCGCCAAAAGGCGCGATGGGACTGATGCAGTTGATGCCCGACACCTGGGCGGAGCTGCGCCTTCGCTATGCGCTGGGCGCCGATCCGTTCGACCCTTGCGATAACATCACCGCCGGCACCGCCTATCTGCGCGAACTGCTCGATCGCTACGGCGATCCGGGCTTCCTTGCCGCCTATAATGCAGGTCCCGGCCGCTACGAAGCGTATCGCCGGGGCGCACGGCGACTGCCTGCGGAGACGCTCGCTTATGTCGCCAGACTATCGTCGGCGCCGCTCGGCAACGTGCCCGTTTCGCCGCCCGTTACACCCGATCCCGATGCGTGGATGCGCGGCGAATTGTTCGTGGGACGTGCGGATGCGGCGCTCAGAACGGTCGGCGACGCGCCGCCAGCACCGCCTGCCGCGCCGATCGACAAGCGCGACGCGCGACCGTCGCGATCGCCGGGGGACGCGATCTTCGTTGCCCGGACCGGCGCTCGGCAATGACTTGGCTTCGCGCGTCATTGCCCCGGCGCCGGGGTCTCCCGATTGGGGCAGATTGGCTGGTTTGGGGAGGAAAGGGGCGATGGCGAGATAAAAGCGCCGCCGTCCGTCGGCGGGCAAATGGTTGTGGCGACTGGCGAATTTGCGCCGTCGCCGCAGGTGCCCTGCCGTCGCCCTCCCGAATTTCCCCAACGATTTCAACGCACCCGGCGCTGGCTCCCGCATGCGGAGCGGGTCGGTGACCCGGGGCGATGACTCGTTCCGCGTCCGGCCCGGCAAGGGCCGAAGCCGCGGCTCGGGCAAGCTCCGGGCGCAGGGCCTTGCGGCCCAGGTTCGGCGCGCCGCGGCGCGCGCGGGGTTCGCACGGCGCGGACCAGGAGGCAGCGGCGGCACCGGGCGGCTTGGCCGCGGTCGCGCCGCCGCGCTGACCGGGCGGCGCTCGGCTGCTTCGCGACGCGTCGTGATCAAGGCCCGGATCGTGCGCCATCACGGCGCCCGCTTCCGCGCCGCGCCGCTCGCCCGCCATATCGCCTATCTCGAGCGCGACGGCGTCACTCGCGACGGGCGCGACGCCTCGCTGTTCGATGCGCGCTCGGATCAGGCTGACGGCAATGCGTTTGCGACACGCTGCGGCGATGATCGCCACCACTTCCGCTTCATCGTCTCGCCCGAGGACGGCGCCGAGCTCGCCGATCTCAGGGCGTTCACGCGCGAGCTGATGGACGACGCCGCGCGTGACCTCGGCACGCGTCTCGATTGGGTCGCGGTCGATCATTGGAATACCGACAATCCGCACGTCCATGTCCTGGTCCGCGGGGTCGCGGCCGACGGGACCGATCTGGTGATCGATCGCGGCTATATCGCGCACGGGCTTCGCGATCGCGCCGAGGCTCGTGCCACCCTCGAACTGGGTCCGCGCTCCGCCCGCGAGATCGACCAGTCGCTGGCGCGCGAAGTCGAGCCCGAGCGATGGACCAGCCTCGACCGCGGTCTCGTCGCACGCGCCGACAGTGATGGCGCGGTCGACCTGCGGCACCAAGCGGGTGCCGCGCCCGGCCGGCGCGACCTGCTGCTGACCGGCCGCGCGCAGACGCTCGAGCGGCTCGGGCTGGCGACGCCTGCAGGGCCGGCTTGCTGGATTCTGAAGCCCGCGCTGGAGCAGACCCTCCGCGAGCTCGGCGATCGTGGCGACATCATCAGGACGATGCACCGCGCGATGCGCGACGCCGGCCATGCCATTCAGGAAAGCGGGCTGGCGATCCATGGTTCGCACGCATCCGAGCCGGTCGTCGGCCGCCTTGTCGCGCGCGGGCTGCACGACGAACTCGCCGGTACTGCTTATGCCATCGTCGACGGGGTCGATGGCCGCCACCATCATCTCCGCTTCGCCGATCTCGAGCTGACCGGCGACGCGAGCCCCGGCGCGATCGTCGAGCTGCGGCAATGGCGGGACGCGCGCGGCGCCGACCGATCGGTGCTCGCGGTGCGGAGCGATCTGCCGCTGGATCGACAGGTTCGGGCACGCGGCGCCACCTGGCTCGACCGACAAATGCTCGGCGGGCAGTCCGGCCTCGCCGATCAGGGATTCGGCGGCGAGGTTCGCGACGCGATCGCGGCCCGCAAGGAGCATCTGGTCGGTGAGGGGCTCGCCACGCGTCGCGCCGGGCGCATCGTCCTTGCGCCCAACCTCATCGAGACCCTCCGCTCGGCGGACCTGCGAGAAGCGGCGGCGCGCATCGCCGAGCGGACCGGGCTCGTCGCCCATGAGGCGCAGCCGGGATCGCGGATCGCCGGCACCTATCGCGAGCGGGTGACACTCGCCTCCGGCCGCTTTGCGATGATCGACGACGGGCTCGGCTTCCAGCTCGTGCCCTGGCGGCCGGCACTCGATCGCCAGCTTGGGAGCACGGTCGCCGGCACGCTGACCCCCGGCGGCGTCGACTGGACCATCGGCCGCGGCCGCGGCCTGGGCATTTAGGAGACGGACCATGCAATCCACCCGGATCCTGTGGGGCCAGGTGACGATCGTGCTGCTGATCGTGCTCGGCACGGTCTGGGGCGCGACCCAGTGGACAGCGCATGCGCTCGGCTATCAGGCCGCGCTCGGGCCGCCCTGGTTCTTCGTGCGCGACTATCCCCTCTACCCGCCGCCGGCCTTCTTCTGGTGGTGGTTCAGCTACGACGCCTATGCGCCCGAGATCTTCACCCGCGGCGCGTTCATCGCCGCCTCGGGCGGGATCGCCGCGGTCGTGGTCGCGATCGCGATGTCGGTCTGGCGCGCCCGCGAGCTGAAGGTGGCCGAAACCTACGGATCGGCGCGCTGGGCTTCCCCAAGCGAAGTCGCTGCCGCGGGGCTGCTCGGGCAGGACGGCGTCGTGCTGGGCCAATTGCGTGGCGACTATCTTCGCCACGATGGTCCCGAGCACATCCTCTGCTTCGCGCCGACCCGCTCGGGCAAGGGCGTCGGCCTCGTCATCCCGTCGCTGCTGACCTGGGCAGGCTCGGCGATCGTCCACGACATCAAGGGCGAGAACTGGACGCTGACTGCCGGCTTCCGCGCGCGGGTCGGCAAGGTATTGCTGTTCGACCCGACCAATGCGGCCTCGGCTGCCTATAATCCGCTGCTCGAGGTGCGCCGCGGCGAATGGGAGGTGCGCGACGTGCAAAATGTCGCCGATGTGCTGGTCGACCCGGAAGGGTCGCTCGAGCGGCGCAACCACTGGGAGAAAACAAGCCATGCGCTGCTGGTCGGCGCGATCCTCCACGTCCTCTATGCCGAGCCCGACAAGACGCTCGCCGGAGTCGCCGCCTTCCTCTCCGATCCGCGGCGGCCGATCGAGGCGACCCTGGCAGCCATGATGTCGACCCGGCATCTGGGCGAAGCCGGCGTCCATCCGGTCGTCGCCTCGGCCGCGCGCGAGCTGCTCAACAAGTCCGAAAATGAGCGGTCGGGCGTGCTCTCGACCGCCATGTCTTTCCTGGGGCTTTATCGCGATCCCGTGGTGGCGAAGGTGACGAGCAATTCCAGCTGGCGGATCGCCGACTTGGTCGATGCCGAGCATCCGGTAACGTTGTACCTGGTGGTGCCGCCGTCCGACATCAGCCGGACCAAGCCGCTGATCCGGCTGCTGCTCAATCAGATCGGCAGGCGCCTTACCGAGGAATTGCGGCCCGCAGCCAGGCGGCACCGGGTGCTGCTGATGCTCGACGAGTTTCCCGCGCTCGGCCGTCTCGACTTCTTCGAGTCCGCGCTCGCGTTCATGGCCGGCTATGGCCTCAAGGCGTTCCTCATCGCCCAGTCCTTGAACCAGATCGAGAAGGCCTATGGCGCCAACAATGCGATCCTAGACAACTGCCATGTCCGCGTGAGCTTCGCGACCAATGACGAGCGCACCGCCAAGCGGATCTCCGACGCGCTCGGCACCGCGACCGAGATGCGGGCGATGAAGAACTATGCCGGACATCGGCTTTCGCCATGGCTCGGCCATCTGATGGTATCGCGCACCGAAACCGCCCGCGCGCTGCTCACGCCTGGCGAGATCATGCAGCTGCCGCCCGACGACGAGATCGTGATGGTTGCCGGCGTGCATCCGATCCGCGCACGAAAGGTCCGATACTATCGCGATCGCCGACTAGCCTCGCGCATCGGGGAGCCGCCGGCGGCGACGCCGCCGTCGAAACACCGGGCCAATGACTGGACGGACTTGCCGATACTAGCGGGCTCCCACGCGCCCGTCGAGGACGTCGACGAAAACGGCGATCCGGCAAATGGCGGTGTCCGCCGCGAACCCGAATTGCCCGAAGAGCAGGAGATTGTGCCTCGCTCCGTGCCACCAGCCGGAGAATTCGAGTTCGATGACAGTGCTGGCGACGATGCGGCCGCCGCCAGACGTCTGCAGGACCGGATGCGGGGCAACGCCCGCCAGGCATCACTCGACCCCGGCGACGGGATCGTCCTGTGACCGGCCTGCGCATCAAGCACACCTTCCGATTGCCGCCGGCGCTGTCTTCCGAGTTGGCCGATTATGCCGCCCGCAAGCGCGTCACCCAGGCGCTCGTGGTCGAGACCGCGCTTGCCTCCTTCCTCTCCGGCGACAGCGCCGAGCATCTTGAGGCCGTGCTGAGCCGGCGGCTGGACCGGCTGTCGCGGCAGGCGGAAAAGCTCGCCTGGCATGTCGAGCTGACCAACGAGACGCTGGCGCTGTTCGTGCGCTTCTGGCTCGTCAACAATCCACCTCTGCCCGACACGGCGCTTCCGGCGGCGCAGGCGATGGGCAAGGAGCGATGGGAGCGCTTTATCGAGACGCTGAACCGCCGGATGGAATTCGGGCCGAGGCTGAAGAACGAGATCGTAGAAGATGTCGGACCCCGACCGGGCGCGAGCCACGACTGAAGAACCCTACCGGCGCTTGCTGGCCCCGAGGTCCGTCACCGACGCAAGAACGGTGTTCTCCCAGATCGTGTTGCATTGGATCTCGCCGTCCTGCTCGAACCAATGGGTCGCGCCGGGGATGAGGTCGAACGGAATGGGATTGCTGGCGAGCGGATTGTGAAAGAACTCGAGCTCCTGACACCACGCTTCGCCAAACGGCCATAGCGCTTCATAGTCTGGGCTGGAGATTGACAAGGCGAACGGGATCGCGTCGACCGCACCGGGCGTCCGATCGAACAGAATCCCCTGCCGAACCATGTCGAGGCCGGGCGGTTGCCAGCCGGCGAGGAACCCCATCCGGTTGAACTTGGACAGGGTGGCGGCATTACTGAACAACACGCCCGACAGATGGGCATTGGCCGGATCGCGAAAGAGCCCTGCCGGTATTCGGTTCTTTCCCGTCAGATGCGAAATCGACGCGCCTGCGGCACGGCGATCGGCACCTTCGCCTTCCACATAGGCCTTGAAGCCATACAGGTAGGTTGGCAGCGCTTCGCGGCTCCAGACCATTGAGCCGGACTCGTGGAAGTCCGCGATGGCGATCGCGAATGGCTGGCCACGTACGTGCGCCATCTGCTCATAGTTGCGCTGGAGCTTTCCCCGAAGCGTCTTGGCGAAGCGCTCGGCGGTATCGCCCGTCAACCGCTCCTCCCGATCTTCCGGCGCGTGCACCCATGGGCCGATGCCACCCGATCGCGGCTCGGCGGAATTGGCGGTCACGGCCTCGATCCAGCAGTTGGCGCCGTCCAGCTCGATCTCGAAGTCCGGGGACACATGGTCCTGCCGCACCCGAATACCCTGCTCCCGGAAGCACGCCAGCAGGTAGAGCTCGAACAGTCGTGAGGCGAAGTTGTTCGTCTGGAAGTCGCTGACGAAATTCGGGTCCGGGTTTGGCAACGCCAGGTAGCATTCGCCCACCGCCATCAACGCGGGGAGATGATCCAGCGTGGAGGACAGAAGCTCGAACTCGGGCGAGGCGCCGGAAGGGCCTATCTCACAAAGCGGGCGCCGCCTCCGGGCGCCCGCCGGAAGCGGCTCGGGCGGGTCTCCGATCCGAAAGCTCTTCCGCAGATGCGCCAAGGCTAGGTCCGGGCTTGCGAAGCCGCCGTGCTCCTCGATCTGCACCCATCGGTGGTCCACACGCCGCCTCAGGGTCAGGGTCGAAAAGCTCCAGGTCGCAGGGTCGATCAGAATCGCGCCAACGGCCTCGGATTTCGCCGTCTTGTAGGCATCGTAGATTTCGCGGTCGCCGAAGTTCGGACCGTACTCGAGCGAGAGCGCGAAGAGATCAAACTGCCGCGCGTTGATCCGCTTGAGGTCTGCATTCTCGCCAGTCACTGAGATCAGCCTCGCGTCATCCGATGCGCATCGCGCCATCTATGGCCCTTCGCGAACGGTTCTGGCAGACTGTTTGCACACCCTCGCGAGGATCCATGCAGCGCTATTTCCTCGACGAGAGCGGTCATGGCGGTGATCTTGCTTCCTCGAATGTGCTCGACTTTGCCGGGCAGCCGGTTTTCGCGCTCAGCTGTATCGGCACAAGTGATGAAACCGGACTGGCTGCCGAACTCGAGCGCCTTCGTGCCAAGCACCGGTGTGGGACCGGTGAACTCAAATCCAGTTCGCTCGGTGCAAAACTCCCGGCCTTCGTCTCCGATCTCATGGAATGGCTGGTGGCCGATGACGCGGCCATCTTCGTTGAGATTGTGGAGAAGCGCCTCTTCATCGCGATCCACGCCGTCAATAACCTGCTCTGCGGCCGATACGGTCTTGGCGATGTGGACCAGGAGAGCAGGAGCCTGTTCGCCGAATTTCTGAGCGCGCCCGAGTTCGACCCGGTCCTGCTTGCCTATCTCGGCGCCTGCCGCTCGGAGTCCCTTGCCGATGTGATGGAAGTCCTGAACCTGCTCTGGGGTGCGCTCGATCGGTCGGATGAGGACCACGCGCGCACGCTGCAGGTGCTCACAATGTATGCGCGCGATCACGCCCGGCTCAAGGATGCCGAGGTCGATACGTTCCTGCCCATCCCGGACATGAGCGTCACGGGCAAGAAGGTCTGGATGCTGCCGAACCTAACGTGCCTGACCAACATCTACGCCCGCATAAATCAGTCCCGCAGGCAGGGGTTGGACGGGCTGACCCTCGTTCACGACATCCAGCTTCAGTATGGCAAGGTGTTGGGCGACGGAAAGACGATGCTCGAGAAGCTTGCCGCCGAGAATGCGATGCCTGTCATGCCATTCGCCGACTATCAGCTGCGTGGTAACGTCAAGATGACGTTCGCCGCTGCTGCCGACGAAAGCTGTTTGCAGGCGGCAGACATTCTGGCCGGCTGCGCGATGCGCTTCATTCGCTCAGGGTTGCCGCGGCAAAGCCGCAGCGACCCGGCGCTGCGCGGAGCCTTCTTCGCGATTTATGAAGCTGGCAACCCTTTCACCGCGACCGGCATCAACCTTGTTGTCACCGACGCGGTCCTTGGACGCCTGAAGGTCCCGAACATCCCTTCCGCGCCCTTCGTGATATAGGTCCCTTATCCGTTTGAGCATCAAAGCATGGCTTTTGCCGGCCATCGCACGGCGGTTTGTCAGTTCGTCGGACAACAGCCAGGCGTACCGTTGGCCCGGGCCTCCTGGATCGGCGGACATGGCACGTCCGCGTAGGAGCAAAACACGCAGCAATCGCCGGACAAGGGACGAAGCACTTCGCCGCAATGCGTGCAGTCGTAGAAGAACTGGCAGGCGTTCGTCGGCATAGTCTCCGTGGAGACGCCTCCGCACTTTGGGCAGGTGAGCGTCGAGCGCAATTCCATCACTGACCTCCAAGCGCGCGCATAAGCGGCCCCTCGATCAGGGGCCAGCACGCCGAAATGGTCACGAAGAGCGTGGCCAGGCTCAGCAGGATGAAGGTGCTCCTTGCCGGCGGTGGCACCGTGCAGCTGGCGTCGCGCGCGCACGCCCGGCGCCTGCGAAGATAGAAGAACCAGCCGACCGCGACGACGACCAAAGCTGCGATCGTCAGCGGCCAGTGGAACGGCACCACCGACGCAAGCCCGGCCGAACTCACCCCGATAGCGGCGAGCGCAAGCGGCACGACGCAGCAGGCAGCCGCCGAGAACAGCGCGCCGATGCTCGCGACGGTGCCGAGCGCCGCCGCGCCCCGATCCGCACGCGCCGGGGGCCCCGAACCCTGAGCAATGCTCGGGCGGATATCGTGTTCGCTGGACAAATCGCTTCTCCGGTTCGATTCCGGCCGGTATGCAACCTGTAGCAACTACAGGATCAAGGGAAAATTGATGGGCCGCTTCACGATCGGGCAGCTCTCCCGCAGGACCGGGGTGAATATCGAGACGATCCGCTATTTCGAGAAGGTACGGCTCATTGCCTCGCCGCCTCGCACCGAAGGCGGTCACCGCATCTACGACGACGACCATCTGCGCGCGCTCAGCTTTATCCGCCGCGCGCGCGAACTCGGCTTCACGCCCGAGGAAGTGCGCGGAATCCTCACCCTTGGCGGCCCCACGAACGCCTGTTGCGACGAGGTTCGGGACATCGCCTCGCGACATCTCGAGACCGTGCGGAGCAAGATGGCCGACCTTGCCCGGCTCGAAGGACTGCTCGCCTCGACTATCGATCGCTGCACCGGCGATCACGTGCCCCGCTGCGCCGTGATCGACATGATCGAACGCGCGCCCACGCAATAGTTCGCTCCGTCACTGATCCCGTTCACGGCGCGGCACAGCCACGCTGGTGACCATCCTGCCCTGCGGCGTTGCTGGCTCGCGCTGTGCGATTCCGAAGCGGGACAATCGGGCCTAAGTGATTCGCCTCGAATCGTCGCCGCGAGCCGGAATCTTTGGGTTGGTGCGCTTCGGAGCGGGAGCGGCACCTCGCCGTCTCCTTCTTCTTCATCGCCACGCTACGCCGCGAGCAAGTAGCTGTTGCGCTTGCCGATTTTCGCGCCTCCTTAGTCACCCCTGTCGCCGGCGCAATCTTGCATCGGCCGCGAAACAGGGTCTTCCAAGTGAGCGCAGCGCCGTCTCGTACTGAAGCCTCGCGCCGCGGCGCGAAGATGCTGCGGACCGCACTCGGGTCCGCGATCGCGGCCTGGCTCGACGATCCCGAGATTGTCGAGATCATGCTCAATCCGGACGGGCGGCTGTGGATCGATCGCCTCGGCAGCGGCCTGGCCGACACGGGCATTGGGGTTGCGGCAGCGGACGGCGAACGCATCATCCGCCTGGTCGCGCATCATGTCGGCAGCGAAGTCCATGCCCGCGCACCGCGCGTCTCGGCCGAACTGCCGGAGACCGGCGAGCGCTTCGAGGGCCTGTTGCCACCCGTCGTCGCGGCGCCCGCCTTTGCCATCCGCAAGCCTGCCGTCGCGGTGTTCACGCTCGACGATTATGTCGCGTCGGGCATCATCACGCGTCTGCAGCGGGCGGCGTTGCGCAAGGCGATAGCCGGCCGCGAGAATATCCTCGTCGCGGGCGGAACCGGCACCGGCAAGACCACCCTCACCAATGCGCTGCTCGCCGAGATCGCCGGGACCAGCGACCGCATCGTGCTCATCGAGGACACCCGCGAGCTTCAATGCACCGCGCCCAATCTCGTCGCGATGCGGACCAAGGATGGCGTCGCCACGCTCTCCGACCTGGTCCGCTCCTCGCTGCGGCTCCGTCCCGACCGCATTCCGATCGGCGAGGTCCGCGGCGCCGAGGCGCTCGATCTGCTCAAGGCTTGGGGCACCGGCCATCCCGGCGGCTTCGGCACGATCCACGCCGGCACGGCGCTTGGCGCGCTGCGCCGCCTCGAGCAGCTGATTCAGGAAGCCGTCACCACGGTGCCCCGGCCGCTGATCGCCGAGACCATCGGCATGATCGCCGTCCTGGTCCGCGATGGCACCGGCCGCCGGCTGTCCGAGCTCGCTCGCGTCGAGGGACTCGATGCCTCCGGCGAATACCGACTCCACTCCCTCAGCAACGGAGAAATCCAATGAACGGCTCGCTTGTCCCCGTCCGCGTCCGCGCGGCAGCCTTCGCAACCTGCGCGATCCTCGCGCTCGCCGCCGGTCCGGCGCACGCCTCGGGCTCGTCCATGCCCTGGGAGAGCCCGCTCCAGTCGATCCTGGAGAGCATTGAAGGTCCGGTCGCCAAGATCATCGCGGTGATCATCATCATCGTCACCGGGCTGACCCTTGCCTTTGGCGAAACCTCGGGAGGCTTCCGCCGGCTCATCCAGATCGTGTTCGGGCTGAGCATCGCCTTTGCCGCCAGCTCCTTCTTCCTCAGCTTCTTCAGCTTCGGCGGCGGGGCGCTGGTCTGATGGAGACGCTCGATCCTGGCGCCGCCATTCCCGGCTATCTCGCGCCCGTCCACCGCGCGCTGACGGAGCAGATCCTGCTCGGCGGCGCCCCCCGCTCCGTCGCGATCGTCAACGGCACGCTCGCCGGTGCTGTCGGCCTCGGCTTGCGGCTCTGGCTGGTCGGGCTGCTCCTCTGGGCGGTCGGCCATGCCGCCGCGGTCTGGGCGGCACGCCGCGACGCGCAGTTCCTCGAGGTCGGGCGGCGCCACGTGCGCTATCCTGCCTGGCTTCGCGCGTGAGGCCGCGATGATGTCGCTCCGCGAATATCGCCAGCGCGGCGCCGCGCTCGCCGACTTCCTGCCCTGGGCGGCACTGGTCGCGCCCGGCATCGTCCTCAACAAGGACGGCTCGTTCCAGCGGACCGCCGCGATCCGGGGCCCCGACCTGGATTCGGCGACCCCCGCCGAGCTCGTGGCGACCGCCGGGCGGCTCAACAGCGCGCTGCGCCGCCTCGGCTCGGGCTGGGCGATCTTCGTCGAAGCGCAGCGCGTGCCGGCGCACGATTATCCGGCGAGCACGTTCCCCGACCCGGCCTCCGCGCTGGTCGACCGGGAGCGCAGCGCGCAGTTCGCCGAGGAAGGAGCGCATTACGAAAGCGCCTACTTCCTCACGCTGCAATGGATGCCGCCGGCCGAAGACGCGGCGCGCGCCGAAGGCTGGCTCTTTGAAGGGCGCTCGCGGTCGGGTGTCGACGCTCGCGAGCTGCTCGCCGGTTTCGCCGACCGCAGCGCGCGCCTGCTCCAGCTGCTCGAAGGGTTCGTGCCCGAGGCGCGCTGGCTCGATGACGGCGAGACGCTCACCTATCTCCATTCGACCGTCTCGACCCGGCGCCAGCGCGTGCGCGTGCCCGAGACACCGATGCATCTCGACGTCCTGCTGGCGGACCAGCCGCTGGTCGGCGGGCTCGAGCCGCGCCTGGGAAGTCAGCATATGCGCACGCTGACCGTGATCGGCTTTCCGAGCGCGACCTTTCCCGGGCTGCTCGACGACCTCAATAGGCTGGCCTTTCCCTATCGCTGGGTCACCCGCGCGATCATGCTCGACAAGACCGATGCGACCCGGCTGCTCGGGCGCATCCGCCGCCAATGGTTCGCCAAGCGCAAGTCCATTGCGGCGATCCTGAAGGAGGTGATGACCAACGAGGCGTCGGTACTGGTCGACAGCGATGCCGCCAACAAGGCTGCCGATGCCGATCTGGCGCTGCAGGAGCTCGGCAGCGATCTTGTCGGGCAGGCCTATGTGACCGCCACCGTCAGCGTCTGGGATGCCGACTCCGGGATCGCGGCCGAAAAGCTCCGGCTGGTCGAGAAGGTCATCCAGGGCCGCGACTTCACGGTCATCACCGAGGGCATGAACGCGGTCGAGGCATGGCTCGGCAGCTTGCCGGGGCATGTCTACGCCAATGTCCGCCAGCCGCCGATCTCGACGCTTAACCTCGCGCACATGGTGCCGCTGTCCGCCGTCTGGGCGGGGCCGGCGCGCGACGAGCATTTCGGTGCGCCGCCGCTCTTCTTCGCGCGCACCGAAGGCTCGACGCCCTTCCACTTCGCGCTCCACGTCGGCGATGTCGGTCATACGCTGATCGTCGGGCCCACCGGCGCCGGCAAGTCGGTGCTGCTCGCGCTGATGGCGATGCAGTTCCGCCGCTACGACAATGCCCAGATCTTTGCGTTCGATTTCGGAGGCTCGATCCGTGCCGCCGCGCTCGCCATGGGGGGCGACTGGCAGGACCTTGGCGCTTCGCCGGAGGACGATGCCGCCGAGGGCGTGCGGCTGCAGCCGCTCGCACGGATCCATGACATCGCCGAGCGCAGCTGGGCCGCCGAATGGCTGGCCGCAATCCTCGCCGCCGAAGGGGTCGTCGTCGATCCCCAGGCCAAGGAGCATCTCTGGGCGGCGCTCGGCTCGCTGGCCTCCGCGCCGGTCGCAGAACGCACCCTGACCGGCCTGTCGGTGCTGCTCCAGTCGCAGCCGCTCAAACAGGCGCTCGGTCCCTATTGCGTCGGTGGGCCGCACGGCCAGCTGCTCGACGCCGAAACCGAGCAGCTCGGGCAAGCCCGGGTCCAGGCATTCGAGACCGAGGGCCTTGTCGGCAGCGCCGCCGCGCCCGCCGTGCTCTCCTATCTGTTCCACCGCATCGAGGCGCATCTCGACGGCGCGCCGACCCTGATCGTCATCGACGAGGGCTGGCTCGTCCTCGACAGCCCGGCATTCGCCGCCCAGTTGCGCGAATGGCTCAAGACGCTGCGCAAGAAGAATGCGAGCGTGGTGTTCGCCACCCAGAGCCTTGCCGATATCGAGAGCTCCGCCATCGCCCCGGCGATCGTCGAGAGCTGCCCGACGCGGATCTTCCTCCCCAATGAGCGCGCCTTCGAGCCGCAGATCGCGGCGATCTACCGGCGCTTCGGACTGAACGAGCGCCAGATCGAGATCCTCGCCCGGGCGACCCCCAAGCGCGACTATTATTGCCAGTCGCGCCGCGGCAACCGCCTGTTCGACCTCGGGCTGGGCGAAGTCACGCTCGCCTTCACGGCCGCCTCGTCGCGCACCGACCAGCGCCGCATCGCAGAACTTGTCGAGGCCCATGGCCGCGCCGGCTTCGCGCCTGCGTGGCTGCGCGCCCGCGGCCTCGACTGGGCCGCGGATCTTCTCCCCCTCACGAACCAGGAGTGATTGTCATGCGTACATCTTCCCTCCGCCGCCTTACGCTTTCCGGCGCTTCGGCCCTGCTCATCGCCTTTGCCGCCACCCCGGCCCACGCCCAGCTCGGCGGCATCGTCTACGATCCCAGCAACTATTCGCAGAACGTGCTGACCGCGGCGCGAACGCTCCAGCAGATCAACAACCAGATCCGGTCGCTGCAAAACGAGGCGGAGGGGCTGATCAACGACGCGAAGAACCTCGCGTCGCTGCCCTTCTCCTCGCTCGCCGAACTCCAGTCCCAGGTTCGGCAGACCCAGCAATTGCTGAGCAACGCGCAGCGCATCGCCTATTCGGTCCAATCGATCGACCAGGCGTTCGCTGGCCGCTACCGGCCCGACAATCTGTCGGCGAGCGACAAGGCGCTGGTCGCGAATGCCCGCGCCCGCTGGGAAGACACCGTCGCCGCTTTCGAGGACGCGCTCAAGGTCCAGGCCGGTGTGGTCGGCAATATCGAAGGCTCGCGCGATGTCATGGATCGGCTGGTCGGGTCGAGCCAGTCGGCCTCGGGCGCGCTGCAGGCCGCGCAGGCCGGCAACCAGTTGCTCGCGCTCCAGGCGCGCCAGCTTGCCGACCTGACCGCGCTCGTGGCCGCGCAGGGCCGCGCCCAGTCACTGGAGGCGGCGCAGCGGGCGGCCGCGCAGGACCAGGCGCGCGAGCAGCTTCGCCGCTTCCTCGCGCCGGGGTCCGGTTACCGGTCGACCCCGGCCAAGATGTTCCACGACTGAGGCGCGCGGGCGATGAACATCCGGCTCCCGGCGCGCATCGGCGCATTCGCATGTCTCGGCGTCGCGGTCGCCATGGCAGCGCGCGCGCTGCGCGGCACGTCGCAGCCGACCGAGGCCGCACGGTCCCGGCCAGAGACCGTGGCGCCGGCCGATCCGCTCGAGGCCCGCCTGCGGCGCTGCCAGCAGGCAGGCGAGGCCGCGGGCAGCGACCGCGACTGCCTCGCCGCCTGGGCGGAGAACCGCCGGCGCTTCCTCGGGCTCGACCGTGCGCGACCGGCCGAGCCCGCCTCATCGCCGGTAATGGACCAGGTCGCCCCATCAGCCCCGGCTCCCGACACGGGCCCGGCAGCTGCGCAGCCACAGGAGCATTGAGCATGGGCGGCACCGGCGTCATCGACCGTTTCCTCGAGGTCTTCACCCGCTACATCGATTCCGGGTTCGGGCTGCTCCATGGCGAGGTCGCGTTCATCGCGACCACGCTGATCGTCATCGACGTCACGCTGGCCGCCTTGTTCTGGACGCTCGGCGAAGGCGACGACATCATCGCCCGGCTGATCAAGAAGACGCTCTTCGTCGGCATCTTCGCCTATATCATCGGCAACTGGAACGCGCTGGCGCGCATCGTCTTCGAGAGCTTCGCTGGCCTGGGGCTCAAGGCCTCGGGCACCGGCTTCACCGCCGCCGAGCTGCTCCAGCCGGGACGCGTCGCGCAGGTCGGCCTCGATGCAGGCAGGCCCATCCTCGAGTCGATCTCGGGGCTGATGGGCTACATCAGCTTCTTCGAGAACTTCATCCAGATCGTCGTGCTGCTGTTCGCCTGGGTGATCGTGCTGCTCGCCTTCTTCGTGCTGGCCGTGCAGCTGTTCGTCACGCTGATCGAGTTCAAGCTCACCGTCCTGTGCGGCTTCGTGCTCATTCCGTTCGGGCTGTTCGGCAAGACCGCCTTCATGGCCGAGCGGGTGCTCGGCAATGTCGTCTCTTCCGGCGTCAAGGTGCTGGTACTCGCCGTCATCGTCGGCATCGGTTCGACGCTCTTCTCCGAATTCACTGACGCGATCGGCAGCGCGCAGCCGACGATCGAGGATGCCATGGCGATCGTACTCGGCGCCTTGTGCCTGCTCGGCCTCGGCATCTTCGGGCCCGGCATCGCCAGCGGCATCGTCTCAGGCGGCCCACAGCTCGGCGCCGGAGCGGCAG
>NZ_DASWTG010000021.1:0-9493 GCF_036402235.1 Sphingomonas sp.
AAGCAGCACGATCGAACCTCCTGTCCGTCACTCGCCTCCCGGTGGATCCCGGCACAAGGCCGGGATGACGGCGTGCCACCAGTGGCTCAGCCGCCTGGGGAAGGTTGGACCCTGAAACAAGTTCAGGGTGACGGAAGGTAGGAGTAGAAGTTCAGTCTCGATCCGGCGCCTGGCGGCTGCTCGCCGCGATCGCCGCGGCCCATGCCGCATCCTGCGCCTCGGTCGTTCCGATATCCTCGAGCGACGGGAGGCCGCCGAACCACGGCATCCGCGCCTCGCTGCCCATCTGCGTTTTCGGCGGGAAGGCGGCCGGATCGTCGAGCGAGCCGATCGTCAGGTTCGTTCGGCTGCCCTTGAGGTTGCGGTAATAGAGCGGCGTGCCGCAGTCGGCGCAGAAGCCGCGGTCGACATGCTCGGAGCTGCGAAAGGCGGCAGGGGTGCCGCGAGTCCATGTCAGCGCGTCGTCGGGTGCGGCGACCAGGGCGGCGAAGAGGTTGCCCACCGCCTTCTGGCACATGCGGCAATGGCACAGGTGCGCATTGTCGAGCATCGCGGTTGCGCGGTAGCGGACTGCGCCGCATTGGCAGCCGCCGGTCACCGTGACGTCGACCCGCTCCACCGGGTCAGTCCTGCCGCGTGATGCGCAGCGCCCAGCGGTCATAGCCCAACGCCTCGACCCGCTCGCGCAGCATCTGCAGGGTTTCGGGCGCGGGGTGCGGGTCGCGGCTCAGCACCCAGAGGTATCGTCCGCTCGGCTCGCCGACGATCGACCAATCATAGTCGTCGCCCCGATCGAGCACCCAATAGTCACCGGTGTAGAGCGGGCCGAAGAAGGAGAGTTTGAGCTTGGCGTTGGTCTCCTCGTCCGCGACGATGGCGTGGCCCTCGGCGACGTCGCGTTCCTTCTCGCCCGCGCGAATGCCGCTGTTGAGGATGCGGAGCTTGCCGTCCTTCTCCAGCGTATATTCGGCGGTCACCGCGTCGAGGCCCTTCTGGAAGCGGTTCTCGTGCCGCGCGAGCTCGAACCATTTGCCGGCATAGCGGGCGAGGTCGACCGGCTTTTCGGGCTGCGGCACGTTGGGGTTGATCACCGGCGGGCGCGTCGCGCGCGAATAGAGGAACAGCCCGCCGATTGCGGCGGCGGCGACGCCGGTGGCGATCTTGATCGCGGTCGATTGCTTCATGGCGGCATCATGCGTCGGGGAAGGGCGGAAGGATAGGGGGGTGTGGGGGCTTCGGACTCCATCCTGTTCTCAACCGTCATGCTGAACTTGTTTCAGCATCCATCGTGCCACCAGCGGCTCAGTCGCCTGCGGAGACATGGATCCTGAAACAAGTTCAGGATGACGGAACGTGGGGACGCGTCAGGAAGCCGCCCCTCACCGGATCGGGGAGTTCGGGTCGAGGCGCATGTCGAGATACCGGTCCACGCTGCCCATCAGCTCGTCCATCTCGTGCTCGAAGAAGTGGTTCGCGCCGGGAATGGTGTCGTGGTGGATGGTGATGTGCTTCTGCGTGCGCAGCTTGTCGACCAGCTTCTGCACTGCGCCGGGGGTCACCACCTCGTCATTCTCGCCCTGGATGATGATGCCCGAGGAGGGGCAGGGGGCGAGGAAGGTGAAGTCGAACATGTTCGCGGGCGGCGCGATCGAGATGAAGCCGCGGATCTCCGGGCGGCGCATCAGCAGCTGCATGCCGATCCACGCGCCGAAGCCGAAGCCGGCGATCCAGGTGGTCGAGGCCTCGGGATGGAAGCTCTGTACCCAGTCGAGTGCCGAAGCCGCGTCCGAAAGCTCCCCGGTGCCGTTGTCGAACACGCCCTGACTCTTGCCCACACCGCGGAAGTTGAAGCGCAGCGTCGCGAAGCCGCGGCGCTGGAAGGTCTTATAGAGCTCCTGCACGATCCGGTTGTTCATCGTGCCGCCGGCGTTGGGGTGCGGGTGGAGGATCATCGCCACCGGTGCGCGGGGGCGGGGAGCGGGGGCGAAACGCCCTTCGAGACGGCCTTCGGGACCGGGGATGATGACTTCGGGCAAAGCTCTACCTGCTTGTAAAGTGGGATGCGCGGTGGCGCGGAAAGCGATGTCGGCTATATAGTCGGGAAGCCCTTTCACGCAATTTCAAACGAGTCCCGTCCTGAGCGACCGCATCTATCTGGACCATGCCGCCACCCAGCCGCTGCGGCCCGAGGTGCGCGAGGCGATGATCGAGGGGATGTTGCGCTGGGCCAACCCCTCCTCGCCACATGCCGAGGGGCGGGCGGCGCGCGCGGCGCTGGAGGAGGCGCGCGAGCGGATCAAGGCGGCGCTCGGCTGGGAAGGGCATGTCATCTTTACCAGCGGTGCGAGCGAGGCGCTGGCGCTGGCGATGCGGCGCGCGAAGGGCGGCATGCGCTGGCGCTCCTCGGTCGAGCATGATGCGGTGTTGCGTGCCGCGCCCGAGGCGCAGGTGCTGCCGGTCAATCTGGAGTGGGACGTCGATTTCGACGCAGTCGAGGATGCGCTGGCCGCGGGCGACCGGCCGGTGATTGCGATCCAGTGGGTCAATCCGGAGACGGGCAAGGTCCAGCCGATCGAACGCTATGCCCCGATGATCGAGGCGGGCGGCGGGGTGCTGGTGAGCGATGCCTCGCAGCTATGGGGGCTGAACCGCTTCCCCAAGCGGGGCCAGATGCTGGTGATCTCCGCGCACAAGCTGGGCGGACCGATCGGAATCGGCGCGCTGCTGGTCGGCGATCTCGGGCTGCTCGAGCCGTCGGGGGGGCAGGAGTTCGGCTATCGCGGCGGGACCGAGAACCTGCCCGCGGTGCTGGGCTTTGCCGCGGCGGTCGAGGGCTGGGCGGCCAAGCGCGTCGCGATGCCCGATACGGACAGGCACGAAGCGCTGGTGGACATGTTCCGCACGCTCAAGAGCTACGGTGCGCAGCAGTTGATGGGTTACGGCGAATATGTGAGCGAGATCCGCGCGCTGGCGATGCCGAACCTGAGCGCCGCAGCTCAGCTGGTGCGGTTCGACTTGAAGGGCTTCGCGGTGTCGGCAGGGAGTGCCTGCGCCTCGGGCACGCTGAAGCAGAGCCGAGTGCTGGAGGCGTTCGGGGTGGAGCCGGAGTTGGCGGCGCGGACCATCCGCGTCAGCATGGGCTGGAGCACCACCGCGGAAGAGGTCAGGCGGTTCACCGACACTTGGATCGACATCGCAATGGGGGCAGCGGCGAAGGCAGGATGACCTATCTCGACTATCAGGCGACCACCCCGCTGGCACCCGAAGCGCTGGAGGCGATGCGCAGCTGGTTGAGCGACGATTTTGCCAATCCGCATTCGGCGCATGCGGCCGGGCGCAAGGCCAAGGCGGCGGTCGAGGCTGCGCGCGAGGCGGTGGCGGACCTGATGCCCGCGGGCGGCACGGTGAGCTTCACCAGCGGCGCGACCGAGGCGCTCAACTGGGCGATCAAGGGCAGCACCGGGCCGATCGTGACGATCGCGATCGAGCATGCGGCGGTGCTCGACACCGTCGCGGCCGAAGCGCGGCGCGGGCGCGAGGTGACGGTGCTGCCCGTGGGCAGCGACGGACTGGTCGAGCTGGCGGCGGCGCGCGCGGCGATCCGGCCGGGCGTGGGGCTGGTCTCGGTGATGCTGGTCAATAACGAGATCGGGACGATCCAGCCGCTCGACGAGCTGGCGGCGCTGACCAAGCAGGCGGGCGCGCTGCTGCTGTGCGACGCGGTTCAGGGCTATGGCCGCGAGATCATCCCGGAGACGTGCGATCTGGTCGCGGTGTCGGCACACAAGATCCACGGGCCCAAGGGGATCGGCGCGCTGTGGATCCGCAACGGGGTCGAGATTGAGCCGTTGCTGCACGGCGGCGGGCAGGAGCCGGGCGGGCGATCGGGCACGCTCTCGCCCGCGCTCTGCGCCGGCTTCGGCGCGGCGGCGACGCTGGCCAAGCAGCGCTTCGGCGCCGATCGCGGGCATGTCGCGCAGCTGTTCCGCAAGGCGTATCAGGCGCTCGGCGGATCGGGCTGGACGCTCAACGGGTCGATGGACGATCGCTATCCCGGCAATCTCAACATGCGCTATCCGGGCCTGGACGTGGCGCGGCTGATGTCCGACCTGCGCGACATCGCCTTCTCGGCCGGGTCGGCCTGTGCGAGCGGCTCGGGGCGGCCGAGCCATGTGCTCAAGGCGATGGGGCTGAGCGACATCGAGGCGCGGTCGAGCATCCGGCTTGGCTTCGGGCGCTATACCACCGAGGAAGAGTTGCTGGCCGCGGTCGAGCGGATCGACGCGGCGGCGCGCGAGCAACGGTTCGCGGCATGATCCGGGTGCGCTTCCTGACGCCCGATGGCGACCTCGCCTGCGAGGCGGAGGGCGAGGCGGGTTATTCGCTGCTCGAGGTCGGGCAGGCGAAGGGCATGCCGCTGGAGGGCACGTGCGAGGGGCAGATGGCCTGCTCCACCTGCCACGTCATCGTTGCGGCGGAGGATTTCGGCCGTCTGCCGCGCGCGAGCGAGGAGGAGGAGGACATGCTCGACCTTGCCGTCGGCGCGACGCGGACCAGCCGGCTTTCGTGCCAGATCGTCCTGACCCCAGAGCTCGACGGCTTGACGGTCAGGCTGCCTTCAGAACATCGCGATATGCAGGGACGATGATGATGACATCCAATCGCCGCGAGCTGAGCCGCCGTTCGATTCTGGGGGGAGCCGCCGCGCTCGCCGCATTCCCTACCGCTGCGCTGGCGCAGTGGAAGAGCGGGATGGATCGGCTTCGCGAGCAGACCGGCGGGCGCATCGGCCTAGCGGTCTATGACAGCGGCACCGGGCGGCGCTATTTCGACGGGGCCGAGGCGCGGTTCGCGATGTGCTCGACCTTCAAGGTGCCGCTTGCCGCCGCGGTGCTGGCGCGGGCCGATCGCGGCGAGATCGACCTCACGCGCGAGATCCGGTTCAGCGAGGCGGATCTGCTCGATTATGCGCCCGTCGTGAAGGCGAACCTGCCCAAGGGCGCGCTGTCGATCGAGGCGCTGCTCGAGGCGGCGGTGGTGATGAGCGACAACAGCGCCGCCAACCTCGTCTTCGGGCAGATTTCAGGTCCGCGCGGGCTGACCGCGTTCATCCGTTCGGCAGGCGACGCGCTGACGCGATCGGACCGTGACGAGCCGACGCTCAACAATGTCCGCAACGGCGAGGTGCGCGACACAACCACGCCGCAGGCGATGCTGTGGCTGCTCAACGCGCTGCTGCTGGGCGAGGCGCTGGCGCCGGATTCGCGTGCAAAGCTGGCCGGCTGGATGGAGGCTTCGCCCACCGGCAAGGACCGGCTGCGCGCCGGGCTGCCAAAGACGTGGCGCGTCGGCGACAAGACCGGAACGAGCGGCGAGGGCTATGTCCACGATGTCGCGATCGCCACGCCGCCGGGGCGCAAACCGATCCTGATCGCCTGCTACATGGACGCGCCGATGCTGCCGCTGGCCCAGGCCAACGCCGCGCACGCCAAGGTCGGCGAGCTGGTCGGGCTTCTGTTCGGCTGACGCCTACCAGAGCTGCGGCTTGGCGATCATCAGCCAGAATACCGCGGTGAGACCGAGGAAAGCCGGCCAGCCGAGCACGAACCAGGCCCGCATCGCGCGGCGATAGTCTTCGCCGAGTGGCGTGCCCGCATCGAGCGCGCCCTGCGCCAGCCGCTGCGCGCGGATCTGGAGGCTGACGACCGGCACCCAGCAGGCGAAGGCGATCAGGTAGAGGAGGATGCTGACCAGCACCCAGGATTCGGTGAGCGAATAGCCGAGCATGTGCAGCAGCATCAGGCCGCTGATCGGCTGGATCACGCCGCTCGACCCGGTGAAGATCCAGTCGGCGCGCACCACCATCCGCCCGACGCTGGCGATCGTCGCCGGATCGCCCGTGCGGTGCGCCGACCACAGATACCAGGCCGTCCCCGCACCGAAGCCGAACAGCACGGTCGAGCTGAGGACATGCACCCATTTGAGCAGCAAATAGGTCATCCGCGGCGATCCCCGATCGCGCCATGGACGAGGATCAGCAGCAGGACCGGCAGGTTCTTGAGCAGCGGCCCCAGCGGATCGGTCCAGAGTGCGGGCAGGGCGATGGTGAGCGCCAGCGTGTAGCCCATGACCACGACAAGCTGGGCAATGGTGGCGGTGCGGGCGCGGGTGTCGCATAGTACCAGCGCGGCGATCCCCAGATCCAGCAGCGCGGTACCGATCTGCAGCGGCAAGGCGGCGGTTTCCGGCGCGCCGGTTGCGGCCAGCACCTCAAGCGTCTGCGCGCGGCCGGCGAACAGGCCGAGCAGCGCGGAGACGAGCCACATCAGCGCCAGCCCCCAGCGGATCGCGGGTGCGAGGAAGAACAGCCGCGCATGCCAGCGGTCCTGTACACCTGCGGCACGGTCGCGCATCGCATTGTCGAGGCTGCGCGGGCGGAACCCGACGGCTTGCGCGAACGCCGTGCCATCGGCGGCATTGCCTGCGACCATCTGTGTGAGACTATTGGTCGAGACCGGACCCGAACCGGCGAGGTCGCCGATCCGCCCGAACACGCGCATCACCGCCATCGGCATCGAGACGAACCGCGCCCGCCCGAAGCCCAGCCAGTTGCGGTAACGCGCCATCAACGCGCGCAGCGCCAGCGTTTCGGGACCGGCGGGCTCCAGCGTCATGTTGACGAGCCACTGATTCTCGCACGCCAGCCGCACCGAGCGGGCGAGATCGTCGGCATGGATCGGCGAGAAGGGGAAGTCGCCATCGCCCGCGAGCGGCTGGAACAGGGGCAGAGCGGACAGGCCGCGCAGCAGCGAGGTGCCGCCATAGCTCCCCTCCGCGATGACCAGCGAAGGGCGCAGGATCGTCCAGCGCAGCCCGGAGTCGCGCAGCGCCGCCTCGCCCTCCAGCTTGGTCCGGGCATAATCGGTCGCGACCTCCGGCCGGGCGCTGACCGCGGAGATGAGGATGACGCGGCGGACTTCCGCCTTCCTGCACGCGGCGTGCAGCGCCCGCGGCATCGCGACGTGCACCGCGTGCATCTCCGGACCGCGCAGCACGCCGGCGGCGTTGACCACGCAATCGATGCCGGCAAGGTGCGGCGCCCAGCTTTGGGCCTCGGTTGCGCGGGAGAGGTCGAGTCCGACCCATTCGGCGCCCGGCTCCATCTCGCGCAATGACGCGACGTCGCGCGCCACCGCGCGGACCCCATGCCCGCTCGCGAGCAGTTCAGACAGGATGTGCCGGCCGATGAATCCCCCGGCGCCCAGCAATAGGATACGCATTGCCGGCGGGCCTAGCACCGCTCCCGGCACAAATCACTGCGCTCTTGCGATGCGCCTCCGCTTCCCCCATATGCGCCGCGGGAGTCGGGCGGACGATGCCGTCGCCAACCCGGTCAGGTCCGGAAGGAAGCAGCCGTAACGATTTTCGTGTCGGGTCGTCCCGGCTCCCACCTTTCCATCAGACAAGCTCCTCCGCGACCCCGAACACGAGCAGCATCGCGCCGACCGTGATCAGCAGCGCGACGTTCCAGCGTCGCGACTTGACCTTGAGGAGCGCGATCAGCGGCACGAGGATCGCGAAGCCGAGCCAGAGGACGGCGACCTCGGCATCGCTCATCACCAGCTCGGCCTCGGGTGTCGGCCTCGACGTGGTGAGTTCGAGCGCGATCAGGCCGATCCAGCTGCCGACATTGGCGGCGAGCAGCCCGCCGATCACCATGCGGTTCTGGCGATCGTACCACTCGTCGAAATCGGGCCATTGCTCGGGCTCGTCGGGGAAGATCAGCGTTGCCGCGAGATAGTAGATGCCGACGATCATCAGCACCAACACCAGCGTCAGATAGTTCGCGGAGATCTGGTCGCGCGATTCCCAGGCGAGCAGCCAGAAACTGGTCAGGTCGAGGACCACGACGATGCCGAGCAACGGGGTGAGCCAGCCGATCCGGACCGGCCTGATCCCGCGCTTCAGCTTGAGCGCGCGCGAGAATCCGCCCAGCACCTCGGCGATCGCGAGGCCGAGCAACAGGCCATAGACCGCAAAGACCAGCTCGAACGGACTCATGACTGTGCTCCCCGATTTCCCCGGAGCGCAGACTAGCGCGCGATGCCGGCCGCGCTAGCCGATTGTTCCCAAAACGAAAACCGCCGCCCCGTTTCCGGAGCGGCGGCTTCGTTGTCAGCCTGATCGCGAAGGATCAGAACTCGTAGCTGACGCCGATCTTGAAGCGCCAGACCGACGAGGACATGTTGATCTGGTTGTCCGTGATGAACGACGATGTCGGGGTCAGCGCGCCATTGGCATAGGTGCCGCCGGTGAAGCCGTTGATGATGTAACGGCCCTGCGCATCGACGTTGCTGACCACGCCGTTCACCGTGGTGGTGCCCAGCGAGGCGATGTCCTGCACGCCGTAGAAGTTGCGGCGGCGCTGGACGTTCCAGTTCGGGTCGATGAAGTTCAGGAAGTTGTCGAACATCCCGTAGAGCTTGATCTTGTCGTTACGCCCGAAGAGGCGGCCCGGTCCGGGCAGCTCCTGCGAGATCGTGAGGTCGAGATCGAAGTACCAGTCGTTGGTGCAGCTGTTGCGCGTCACGGTCTTGCCGAGGAACTTCTTCGCGCAATCCAGGCCGTTCGCGAACTTGACCAGATCCCCCACCGCAGCAGCGTTCGACAGCGGCGAGATGTTAGGATCGTTCGCGCCCGTCGGGATGTACACCAGCGCGTTGTCGTTACCCGAGTTCGAGTTGTTGAACGCGCCATTGCCGGTCCAGGTCAGGCTGTACGGACGGCCCGAGCGGGCGACGAAGGTGAAGCCGAACGAGGTCGCCAGGTCCGCAACGAACTCGTTCTTGAAATTCGTCGCGAAGGTGAAGTTGTGCTTGCTCTGGAAGAAGCCGGGCGAAGCGTCCGGATTCTGACGATCGAACGCGGCGGTCTGGTCGTAGTTCGATCCCGCGGTCGAGTTGTACATGTTCCGGCGGTCATGCGCGTTGGTGTACGCATAGCCGAACGAGACCCAGGTCGAGCCGTTCTCCGCGATCAGGCCGCCCTCGAAATTCTTCGAGAGCAGGAACGAGGCGATGTGGCTGCGATAGCCCTTCTGGTTGGTCAGCATCAGCTCGTCGAAGCGGGCGTTGCTGTAGCAGGCGTTGGTGATGCCGGTGTACACCGGCGGCGCGCCCGGGTTGACCAGACGGCCGGTGCAGCCGGCGGCGAGCAGATCGATCGACGAATAGATCGGGCGGCCGTCGATCGTGTAGCCGTTCAGCCCCTTGCGGGTGTCGATCGTCTGGGCGAGGTCGACCAGCGTGTAAGGGTTCCGGAACTCCGAATAGATATAATCGAGGTTCAGGTTCCAGTTGCTGAGGAAGCCGCTCTCGGCGAAGTTCAGCCCGGTGCGGAAGCCGAGGTTCGCGCGAACCACGGTCGGCATCTTCAGATCGGGATCGATCGACTGGGTGTAGCCGCGGCCGGCCCCGGCGGTGTAGATCGCAGT
>NZ_DASWTG010000022.1:0-3797 GCF_036402235.1 Sphingomonas sp.
CCGGGCGGGCCAGGACTCCCGACAGGCGTTATCGCGTCCTCCCCCTCCGTCAGCTTCGCTGACACCTCCCCCTGGCGGGGGAGGATCTATCGCTCGAATGCCCCCCGGCATCAGCTCGCCAGCGCGAGGCGCGGTTGTTCGGTGGGCTTGAGTTCGGCAGTGGTGACGCCGGGCAGCCCCTCGATCCGCGTGGCGAGCTCGCCGTCGATGCGGAAATTGCGGCCGAGCACCAGCTCGGCCTCGCCGCCCCCCGGGAGCGGGGCGTCTAGGATTACCTCACACCGGCCGCCGCGCGCGCCCTCGAGCAGCCGCGCGATCAGCGGCAGCGCGGTAGCGTCGCTCACCGCAAGGCGCAGCGTCAGGCGGACGTCCTTGGCCATGCTCTCGAACGGCTGGACCTTGCGTACCGTCACCCGCGCGGAATCCTCGCCGGCGCGGCGGTCCAGCTCGAGCGTCAGGATGCCGCAGCCGCCGGTGCGGGAAGCATCCTCCATCTCCTTTGCCGTCAGCTCGTCGAAGCAGGTGCAGGGCACCGTCCCGCTGGCATCGGACAGGGTCGCCATCAGGTAGCGATTGCCCCGCGCCGAGGTGCGCCAGCGCGCATCCTCGATCAACGCCGCGATCGTTGCGCCGGCGCGGCCGCCCTCGGCGATCTCGATCTCGCTCAGGCTGACGATGGTCCGCGCCGAGTGAAGCCGGGCGAGGTGCTGGTAGCGGTCGAGCGGGTGCGCGGAGAAGAAGAAGCCGAACGAATCCTTCTCGGCCTCGATCCGCTGGCCCAGCGTCCAGCGTGCGCTCTTGGGGAGCTGGATCGCCGAGCCGACCGGCTCGGCCTCGCCGAACAGGCCGCCCTGCCCGCTCTCGCGATTGGCATGGGTGCGCTGCGCCACGGCGAGGATCGTCTCGGCAGCGGCATGGACGCCGGGCCGGTCGGGGGCGATGCTGTCGAAGCCCCCGGCCCCGGCCAGCGCCTCGACCTGGCGCTTGTTGAGCAGCCGCGGATCGACGCGCCGGGCGAAATCGTCGAGGCTCTGGAAACGGCCCTTGGCGTGGCGCTCCTCGACCAGCAGCTCCATCGCCTTCTCGCCCACACCCTTGAGGCCCGCGAGCGCGTAGCGCACCGCGAACCCGTCATCGACCGCCTCGACCGAGAATTCCGCCTCGCTGGCGTTGATGTCAGGGGGCAGGCACGGGACGCCGAGCCGCTTCATGTCCTCGACGAACACCGCGAGCTTCTCGGCCTGGCCGAGCTCGAAGCACATCGAGGCGGCGTAGAATTCGTGCGGGTAATGCGCCTTGAGCCAGGCGGTGTGATAGGCGAGCAGCGCATAGGCGGCGGCGTGCGACTTGTTGAAGCCGTAGCCGGCGAACTTGTCGATCAAGTCGAACAGCTCGTTGGCCTTGGCCTCCGGGATCGCGTTCACCTTGGCGCAGCCCTCGACGAACAAGGCGCGCTGGGCGTCCATCTCGGCCTTGATCTTCTTGCCCATCGCGCGGCGCAGCAGGTCGGCGCCGCCGAGCGAATAGCCCGCCAGGATCTGCGCGGCCTGCATCACCTGTTCCTGGTAGACGAAGATGCCGTAGGTCTCCTTCAGGATCCCTTCAAGCAGCGGGTGCGGATACTCGATCGGCTCCTGCCCTTGCTTGCGGCGGCCGAACATCGGGATGTTGTCCATCGGCCCCGGGCGGTAGAGCGAGACGAGCGCGATGATGTCGCCGAAATTGGTCGGGCGCACTGCGGTGAGCGTGCGCCGCATGCCTTCGGATTCGAGCTGGAACACGCCGACCGTGTCGCCGCGCTGGAGCAGCTCGTACACCGCCGGATCGTCCCAGCCGAGCGCGGCCAGATCGATCTGGATGTTGCGCGCGGCGAGCAGCTCGACCGCCTTTTGCAGCACCGACAGCGTCTTGAGGCCGAGGAAGTCGAACTTCACCAGCCCCGCGCCCTCGACATATTTCATGTCGAACTGGGTGACGGGCATGTCCGATCGCGGATCGCGGTAGAGCGGCACCAGCTCGGCGAGCGGGCGATCGCCGATCACCACGCCCGCGGCGTGGGTGGACGAGTGGCGCGGCAGCCCTTCGAGCTGCATGGCGAGATCGATGAGGTGCTTGACCCCCTCGTCGCGATCATACTCCGCCTTGAACTCGCTGACGCCGTTCAATGAGCGCGGCAGCGTCCAGGGATCGGTCGGGTGGTTGGGGACGAGCTTGGCGAGCCGGTCGACCTGGCCGTAGCTCATCTGGAGCACGCGGCCGGTGTCCTTGAGCACCGCGCGCGCCTTCATCGTTCCGAAGGTGATGATCTGCGCGACCTGGTTGCGCCCGTACTTCTGCTGCACGTAGCGGATCACCTCGCCGCGCCGGGTTTCGCAGAAGTCGATGTCGAAGTCGGGCATCGACACGCGCTCGGGGTTGAGGAAGCGCTCGAACAGCAGGCCGAGCTCGAGCGGGTCGAGATCGGTGATGGTCAGCGCCCAGGCGACCACGCTGCCCGCGCCCGATCCGCGGCCCGGCCCCACCGGGATGCCGTTGTTCTTCGCCCATTTGATGAAGTCCGCGACGATCAGGAAATAGCCGGGGAACCCCATCTGGATGATGATGTCGGTCTCGAACGCCAGCCGCTCGAAATATTCGCGGCGGCGCTCGGGATCAGTGATCCCGGCCTTTTCCAGCCGCGCCTCGAGGCCGGCGCGCGCATCCTCGCGCAGCTGCGCCGCCTCGCCCTCCAGATCGCCGGCAAGGCTGGGCAGGATCGGCTTGCGCTTGGGCGCGGCATAGGCGCAGCGCTGGGCGACGACGAGGGTGTTGTCGATCGCCTCGGGCAGATCGTCGAACAGCCGCTTCATCTCGGCCGCGGGCTTCATCCAGGCGTCCGGGGACGAGCGCTGGCGCTCGTCGCTCGCGACATAGGCCGAGCCGGCGATGCAGAGCATCGCATCGTGCGCCTCGTGGAAATCAGGCTCGGCGTAGCAGGCGGGGTTGGTCGCGACGAGCGGGATGCCGCGGTCATACGCCAGATCGAGCAGCTTCGGCTCGGCCTTGCCCTCGACCTCGTCGAGGCGGCGGACGATCTCGATATAGAGCCGGTCGCCGAACAACGCCTGAAGCCGGTCGGCATAGGCGAAAGCCGCGCTGTCCTGCTCCTCGGCGAACAGCCGGGCGAGCGCCCCTTCCCTGCCCGCGGTGAGCGCGATCACCCCGTCGGTGCGGCCTTCGAGGTCGGAGAACAGGACGTGCGCATCCTTCTCGATCGGCCGCTCCAGATGCGCGCGCGAGACGAGGTCACAGAGATTCTCGTAGCCGCGCTGATCCTGCGCATAGAGCGCCAGCCAGTCGAGCGGCGGCTCGACCCCGTCGGGCATGTCAGGCCGCGCGACGCACAGCAAGGTGCCGACGATCGGCTGCACGCCTGCCTTCTTGGCGGCATCTCCATAGGACATCGCGGCATAGAGCCCGTTGCGGTCGCACAGCGCCGCCGCGGGAAACCCCAGCTCGCGCGCCCGCGCCGCGATCGCCTTGGGCTCGATCGCGCCCTCCAGCATCGTGTAGGCCGAGAAGATGCGCAGGGGGACGAAGCCGGAATGGGGCATGGAGTAAACTATATGTATACTTCAGCGGCGGCGGAACCCGCGCGCACGAGTTCTCCACACCTAATTCCTCCCCGGCACGGGGAGGGGGACCATGCGAAGCAGGGTGGAGGAGCCGCCCCGCAGAGGGCGGTGCCCGTTGCGAGGTTTACCGCCGCTTTCGCGGCGGCCCCTCCGTCATCGCTTCGCGATGCCACCTCCCCGTGC
>NZ_DASWTG010000023.1:0-62581 GCF_036402235.1 Sphingomonas sp.
CCCGGCCGCACCAAGACGCAACATTTCCCTACGATTCAATGGATTATTCCCCTCGCTCTGCATGCGGGCCTTTATACCGGTCGGAAGGTTAATCGCCGATAACTATGGTCAGGGTCGTTCCTGTTTCCGTCCCGCAAGACCAACGGTTCGTCGTGTGAGGGGCAATTGCCAGCGCCTTGAAAAGGAAGGAAGCCGCTGCTAAGGGGCCGCCTCCGCACGCCCCACGGGCGCTTGCGGACAATGTTTAGCGCCCTGCGAAATCGAGGTCCCGATGGATTCGGCCTTGTAGCCGGGCACCGCCCGATCGGTTGGGGCAATATTTGAAGGAGGCAAGACGGCTTTTATGCAGATTATCGTTCGCGACAATAATGTCGACCAGGCGCTGCGGGCGCTCAAGAAGAAGCTGCAGCGTGAGGGCGTCTATCGCGAGATGAAGCTGCGCCGTCACTATGAGAAGCCGAGCGAGAAGCGTGCCCGCGAGCGCGCCGCCGCGGTCCGCCGCGCGCGCAAGCTCGAGCGCAAGCGCATGGAGCGCGACGGCGCCCGTTAAGGTGCCGCGCCACTCCCGCGTGCGCGCGTGGGAGTGCGACCTTTGTGACTTTCCGCCGCGCGCCGCGCGCGGCAACCCGGGATAGCTGATCCATGTCGTCCGTCACCGCCGTGCCGATTCCGCCGACCAAGCGCAGCTATCTCGTCTGGCTCTGGGTCGGGATCGCGCTCGCGGTGGCCGGCGCGGTCGCGCTTGCCTGGGTCGGGACGCGCACGGCGGCCGTCGCAGCCTATTCGAACGAGGATTTCCTCGCCTGGAACAAGAAGCAGGCGGGGGTGCAGACCACCGCGAGCGGTCTGCAGTACAAAGTGATCGAGCCCGGCGAGGGCGCGACCGCGGCCGACAATGACGGCGTCGAGCTCGAGATCCACGGCATCAAGCGCGATGGCAAGGAATTCCAGCCGCGCGCGCCTATGCAGTTCCAGATCGGTCAGCCGATGATCCCCGGCTTCACCGAAGGCGTGAAGCTAATGCGCAAGGGCGCACGCTATCGTTTCTGGCTGCCGCCGAACCTCGGCTATGGCGCCGATCCGAATGCGCAGCACGAGCTGGCCGACGATATCCTGATCTTCGACGTCGAGATGAAGAACCTCGTCCCCGCCGCCGTGATCCAGCAGATGATGATGCAGCAGATGATGCAGCAGCAGATGCAGCAGGGCGGCGCCCCCGGCGGCCCGCCGCAGGGTCGCTGAGCGAGGCGCTGAAGCTCAGAAAGAAACGAGCGGGCCTTGCTCCCGCCCGTTTCTTTTCGAATCCTCATCCTAGGGCGCGGTAGCCGGGACTGTTGGCGTCATCGGTCGAAGCCGGATCGCAAGGCTGAGCAGGAACGGCCAGAACAGCGTGTTGACGACATCGCTGGCCGTATCGTCCCACCGCCAGCTGCCGTGATTCACCCGGTCGATGATCTCGTTCGCCAGTTCGAGGACAAAGACCGCAGTGAACGGCACGAAGGTTCCCAGCGAGCGGCGTGTGGCGATGCGCGCGGCCATCAGGATCAGCATTCCAGCATGAATGTGCAGGATCGTGTTCGCGAGGCCGGTGTCGTCGGCGATCGCTTCCTTGAACATTGCGTAGAAGAGCATTGCGGGGATATTCTCCATTCTTGTCACACGTCCGTCCCGCCGCCCCCCTAGGGGTCGTGCCGACGTTCCGGCAGGCGTGGCGAGCATTGCTTGCGGCTCGGCGTGTTTCGGAGCGCGTACTGGCGGGGCAGATCCGGAAAAGAAAACGGCGACCCAACGGCCGCCGTTTCGTCATTAAGCTTGGAATTGGATCGATTCAGTTGCTGTCCGAATCGTCGTCCGAGAGGATCAGGACGCCGCCGACGATCACGAGAACGGCGATCGCCGGGATCAGGAAGCCGGTGACCGCTTCATTCGATTCCCCTATAACCGTCGACGCACGCTCGGCTGCGGCACCGGTGATGGAGAGCTTGGACGCCGACGAAGCCGCAAGGGCGGGGGCCGCCAGCGAACAGGCTGCAACGGCCATGACAACCTTGGCAAGACGCATCTTGAACCTCCCTTCCTCAGTTTGGGCGAGCTGCGCTATAACAGCTCAAGATGACTTTATTGCAGTGCAGCAAAAAGACAAGCATTTAGTTCTCTGGCGGACTCCGTTCCTGTTTCTCCCGCGCACGAACTGGTTTCAGATACTGCTGCCAATTGCCGTTCAGCGCCGTGTTGCGCGCTGCAACGAAGGCGGGTGGAGGGACGGCGGCGGCGCCCTCGAATCGGGCTGCTTCGGCAGCGGCGATCGCCACCCGGTCGCGCAACGGCGGATGCGACCGGCTGCGCATCTTCCCGGCGAGAAGCTTGGGACCCGCCTCAAGCCAGAACCGCGCCGCGAGGGCCGGGGAATACCCCGCACGGGCGAGCAAATGGACTGCCAGAATGTCGGCTTCGATCTCGGTTTGCCGGAAGAGTCCGAGATTGCGGCCCAGGCCCGAAGCAATGCCGAACTGCGCTCCCGCGGCCGACAATCGCGCCCTGTGCTGCAAAATATTGTGCGAAAGCTCATGTGCGATCACGGCGGGCAGCAGGTTCGCATCGACCGCTTCCAGATACTTTGAGGTGACTTGAACGAGCTCGCCATTTGCGCGCGCGTCGAAGTCATCGTCGATTCGCAATTCGTAACGCGAGAAGCAGGCGGGAAGAGGGACGACGCGTCTCCGTAGTTCGCGCCCGGACCGGTTCAGCGTCAATTCGATCGGCGTTGCGGGCGGCAGTCGGGCAAGCTGCGCGTGCAATCCGGCGAGCCGGGCAGTCGAAGCTGGCCCGTTCGGCTCGTCCGCTATGGGCACGCCATTGATCGCGGTGACGGTGTCGTCTGCCTCGATTCCCGCACGAGCGGCCGGGCTATCCGGAACGACCCCTTCCACCGCGACCGGGCCGGAGAAGCGGAAATGGGCGCGAACCTGCGTCCGCGCATCCGGCATATACTGCGCAAGCGTGTGAAACTGGATGCCTAGGCCCGGCTCGAGCCGGTCGCACAGCGGCGCGGCGGCAACGCTGAGTCGGAACCCGATCGACGCCAGTTGAAGGTCCGCCCTGCGCAGCATTTCCCAGCCCGTGGAATCGCCGGACTGTGCCACGGCCTGCGGCGCTGGTGCGAGCGCCGCTAACCACGCGGCGCACCATGCGGAATTTCGAAACGCGCGCATCATCGAATCGCTATGGACGATCCGGGTTGCATGCGAAAGCGTAGCCGCCCGCTGCGACACCTGCTAACGGCCCGCTGCTATGCTTCGTCGTATTCTTTCAACCTTCAAGGGCAATCTGCCCCTCGCGCCCTCGGGCGCGGTTCCGGCCGGGTCGCGCATTTACGCAGTTGGCGACATTCATGGCCGCCTGGACTTGCTCGACGATATTCTGGGGCGGATCGAAGGTGACGACGCGGACCGCATGCCGGCCGTGACCACCGTCATCTTCCTGGGTGATCTGATCGATCGCGGTCCGGCCTCGGCGCAGGTCGTGCAGCGGCTTCTCGACCTGTCGAAACGCACCGACCGTGTGCGCTTCCTGCTCGGCAACCATGAGGAAGTATTCCTCAAGGCGCTCGCTGGCGAGAAGGGCGCGTTACCTTTCTTCCTCCGGATCGGGGGCAAGCAGACCGTGCTGAGCTACGGCATCACCGAAGAGGAGTATCGCGCCGCCGATTATGACTTGCTGGCCGCGCTTCTGCGCCAACGGGTCCCGCAAGCGCATATCGATTTCCTCAACGGATTTGAGGATCTGATCGAAATCGGCGACTTCGCCTTCGTTCATGCCGGCATCCGCCCCGACGTGCCGTTGGCAAACCAAGTCCCGGGCACGCTCCGCTGGATTCGCGACGAGTTTCTCAACCATCGCGGGGCATTGGAGAAAATCATCGTCCACGGTCATTCGATCACGGAGGAAGTGGAGGAGAAGCGCTGGCGGATCGGAATTGATACTGGCGCGTTTGCGAGTGGCAGGCTTACCGCCATGGGCTTTGAAAGCGACCGGCGTTGGGTGCTGCAAACAGGGGCCGCAGACACGAGTTTTTAACGCCTTGCCACCGATGAGGGCGTAGGATAGAGACATCGAGGTCTAACGCTCGCGACACCGCCGGCGTCAATAGACGAGCGGTCGATTATAGAATGTGCTGAAAAAGGGAGTTGACCAGATGCGTTTCGCGAAAACTTTGATGGCTATTGCGGCGTGCTCGCTTGCAACTGCGCCGGCGCTGGCCAATTCGGCCTCGAAGCTGTCGCTGTCGAGCAGCCAGGCCCGCGTTTCGACCGAAGCTGGCGAGTCGAACGAAGCCGCTGGCGGCTTCATCATTCCGCTGATCGCAGTCGCCGCGGTCATCGGCGGCGTGCTTGTGCTCGTCGACGAGGACGATACGCCCGATAGCCAGTAAGGCTGCGGCATCTTTGATTTGAGAATGGCGGTGTCCCGACGGACACCGCCATTTTTTGTGTTGAGCTCAGTAGAAGGCGGGTTTTGTAAGGCACGGCGACGCCGGATCATCGAGGCATATCTCTGCCGGCGGACGGCCGGGACGAGCCAGCAGGGGCTGGCTACTCCTATTGTTCCAGGACTTTTAGAATCGCTTGGCCATAGCTTGTCTTCTTGAGCGCTTCGCCGCGCGCGCGCGCCTGCTCGGCCGTGATGAAGCCCTTCTCATACGCGATTTCTTCTAGGCAAGCGATCTGGATGCCCTGGCGATGCTGGAGGGTGCGAACGAACTCCCCCGCTTCGAGCAGGCTGTCATGCGTGCCGGTGTCCAGCCAGGCATAGCCGCGACCCATCTGCTCGACATAGAGGTTCCCCGCCTCCATGTAGAGGCGATTGATGTCGGTGATTTCCAGTTCGCCGCGGGCGGACGGCTTGAGGTTGCGGGCGAACTCGACCACGCGATTATCGTAGAAATAGAGACCGGTCACCGCCAAGTTGGACTTCGGTTCGGCCGGCTTCTCCTCGAGGCTGAGCGCGCGGCCATCGCCGTTGAGCTCGACCACGCCATAGCGTTCGGGATCCTCGACGCGATAGGCGAAGACCGTCGCCCCGTTCGTGCGCTGCACTGCATTGTCGAGCAGATCGCCAAGATGCGCGCCGAAGAAGATATTGTCGCCTAGAACCAGCGCGACATTGTCGTTTCCAATGAAATCGGCGCCGATCGTGAAGGCCTGGGCAAGACCATCCGGACTCGGCTGCTCGGCATAGCTCATCGTCAATCCGATTGCCGAGCCATCGCCGAACAGATCGCGGTACTTGCCCACATACTCCGGGCTCGAAATGATCAATACTTCACGAATGCCCGCCAGCATGAGAACCGACAGCGGATAGTAGATCATCGGCTTGTCATAGACCGGCAGCAATTGCTTGTTCACCGCCAGTGTCGCCGGATGCAGTCGCGTGCCGGATCCGCCGGCCAGAATGATCCCCTTCATGCGTCGGCTCCGATCAGTTCATCGAGAATGTCGCTCAGCGCTTCCTGCCAGGGCCGGGGTGAGATGCCATAGGCGGCGCGGATCGCGTCGTGCGACAGCAGTGAATTCGCCGGACGCCGCGCCGGCGTGGGATATTCCGCGGTCGAGATCGGCTGGACCGTCGCGTTCGGCCCACCGCGCACAGACGCTTGGCGAAAGATCTCGGCCGCGAAGCCGGCCCAGCTGGTGAGGCCGGCGTTGCTGAAATGGAAGGTTCCGGTCGGCGCGGCGTCGTCCTGCGCCAACCGCACGGCGATCGTCGCCAGCGCGGCAGCGAGATCAGCGGCGCTGGTTGGGCTTCCCGTCTGATCATCGACCACCCGCAGGGTGTCGTTCTGGGCACCGACGCGTAGCATCGTCTTGATAAAGTTGTTGCCATGCGCACTGACTACCCACGCGGTCCGCACGATCGCGAAGCGTGCGCCGCTGGTTCGCACCGCCAACTCACCGCCGAGCTTGGACGCGCCATAGACGTTGAGCGGATCGACCGCGTCATCGGCTTCCCATGCGCCCTGCCGGTGGCCTGGGAAAACATAGTCGGTCGAGACCTGGATCAGCGGGATGTTTGCCCTGGCGCACGCCTCGGCGAAGGCTGCGGGCGCCAGGGCATTGACTGCCCAGGCGGTGACGACGTCGCTCTCCGCCTTATCGACGGCGGTATATGCCGCGCCATTGATCACCGCCGCCCAAGGGCGCTCGGCCACCTTGGCCTGGATCGCCGCGGTGTCGCGCAGATCGAGGTCCTCGGCATTGGTCGCGACGACTTCCCAGCCCTCCGGCCAGCTCAGGCGCTGCAACTCAGCGCCGAGTTGGCCACGGCCGCCAGTGACGAGAACCGCGTGGTTCATGTCAGCGCGCCAGCCCGCGGCGCTGGTCGGCTTGTCGCTCGGTGACGATCGTCTTCCACCAATCGCGATTGTCGAGATACCAGCGTACGGTGCGCTCGATCCCTGTCTCGAAGGTCTCGGCGGGTTCCCAACCGAGTTCATCCCTGATGCGGCTCGCATCGATTGCATAGCGCTTGTCGTGACCCGGACGGTCGGCGACATAGGTGATCTGGTCGGCATAGGGCTTGCCGTCGGCGCGCGGCTCCATCCGGTCGAGCAGGCCGCAAACGGTGCGGACGACCTCCAGATTCTGCTTCTCGTTGTTTCCCCCGACATTGTAGGTTCGTCCGGGCGTGCCCCTTTCGAACACGAGCTGCAGTGCGCGGACATGATCCTCGACATACAGCCAGTCGCGGATCTGATCGCCCTTACCGTAGACCGGCAGGTCGGCGCCGGCGAGCGCCCTGACGATGATCAACGGAATCAGCTTTTCGGGAAAGTGATAGGGGCCGTAGTTGTTGGAGCAATTGGTGATGAGCACCGGCAGACCGAACGTATGTCCCCACGCGCTGACGAGATGGTCCGAACCCGCCTTGGATGCCGAATAGGGCGAGCGGGGGTCGTAGGGCGTGTCCTCGGTGAACAGCCCTGTCTCGCCCAGCGATCCATAGACCTCGTCGGTCGAGATATGATGGAAGCGAAACGCCGCCTTCTGGGCGTCGTCGAGGCCGAGCCAGTAGGCATGGGCTTCGGCGAGCATGGTATAGGTGCCGACGACGTTGGTCTGCACGAATGCCCCGGGTCCGTCGATCGAGCGGTCGACATGGCTTTCGGCTGCAAGATGCGTGACGATATCGGGTTTGAACTCGGCGATGGTGGCGCGGACCGCCTCCGCATCGCAGATATCCCCCTGGACAAATCGATAACGGTTGCTGTTCGCGACGCGCTCGACCGAGGTGAGCGTTCCCGCATAAGTCAGCTTGTCGAAGTTGAGCACTTCATGAGACGTGTTTTCGATGAGATGACGAACGAGCGCCGAGCCGATGAACCCGGCGCCGCCGGTGACGAAAATGCGCATGAGGTGGACCTTCAGCTAAGCGGTGTGAGCGGGCGCCCGTCATACGGGAAAGGACTGTCGAAATCGGCAAGCAACGGCTGGATCCGGTCCTTCGCCGACAGTTCCGGCGTGACTCCGGCGGGGACCGGCCAGGCGATCGCGATTGCAGGATCGTTCCAGCGGATGCCGCCGTCATTGTCCGGGGCGTAGGTGTCCGAACATTTGTAGGTGACTTCGCAATTTTCCTCGAGCGTCAAGAAGCCGTGCGCGAAGCCTACCGGAATGAACAGCTGATGCCCGTTTTCGGCTGAAAGCTCGGCTCCGACCCACTGGCCATAGGTTGGGGATTCTCGGCGCACATCGACCGCCACATCGAAGATGCGGCCGCGGACGCAACGTACCAGCTTGTCTTGCGCGTGCGGCGGTGTCTGGAAATGAAGGCCCCGCAACGTGAACTGCGGAACTGATAGCGAATGATTGTCCTGTACGAAACGGCAATCGATCCCGCGTGCGGCAAAGGCCGGCTCGCTGTAGACTTCGGTGAACCAGCCCCGGCTGTCGCCGAATCGGCGGGGTTCGATGAGCTGCACAGGGTTGAGGGACATAGAGCGGTGCGATAGCCACTGAACTTTGGATATGCAATCTAGGCGACGGGCAGCGTGCGCCCAGCCCTCTGCTGCAACTGGATTAATCTGCGAATTCGACCTCGGCGCCGCCCATGGGCTGACGGGCCCGGGCGATCTCCCGCTCGAGATTGGCTCTCGACCGCTCCAACTGCTCCATCGCAACGGCTTCTTCGCACATCGCCATCAGACGCTGATAGAAGTCGGACTTCTCAATATCGTTCATCGGTTCCCCCCGGGGACTCCCGACCGACTACACGAGCAGAAATCAGGGGGCCAGCCTGAATCGTGCTCGGCGCAGGCACTTCGCCATGTGCCGCACGGTCAATCGAAGCATGGCAGAATAGAATTGTGCAACGCACAGGCGGGCGTTTCGCGGTGTTGGCAAAGGGGATTCCCAACGGCTCGGCTTCTGATACTTTTGATACTTTGGGAGGGGCGGCTGGCGGTCGCGGGGTTTGTCGGCATCGAACGCATGTTCGGCAAGCTCAAACAACAGCGGGGCATCGCCTCGCTACGGCAAGGCTCTCTCTCGCCAGTGGCTTCCTCAATCTCGCCGCTACTCGCCTATGATTGGGGGCTTTTATCAACGCAACCTAGAGGACGCCACGGTTGGGCGGGAGGCGCCGAGCTGTGCGAATCCGGTTGCAATGCGGCGTGGCTGAGGACATTTGCGGCCTCGATGATCACAAACGAGATTCGTGAACTTTCGATATATTACCGCGGCGACTGCGTGACAGGGCATCTTGTTGGGCAAATCTGAACATGATGGATGCATCGGGGCACCGCTAAATGAAGAGGCATAGAATGAAGATCTACATTGCTGGCTGTGGTGGTATGCTGGGTGAGGCCATGCACAAGGTGCTGGGCCAGGAGCATGAACTTCTTTGCACCGATATCGATCTCAATGCGGATTGGCTAAAATATACGGATTTTCGCAACTTCGACGAGTACAAGGCTTCGGTCGAGGCGTTCCAGCCCGACATTCTGTTCCATCTCGGCGCGCACACCGATCTGGAATATTGCGAGCGGAACGCCGACGATGCTTATCGTACCAACACCCTTGCCGTCGAGAACGCCGCGACAATCGCCAATGCTCACGGCCTGCCGATGGTCTATATCTCGACCGCCGGCATCTTCGACGGCGAGCAGCTGACCTATGATGACTGGGACCAGCCCAACCCACTCGGCGTCTATGCCCGTTCGAAATATCTTGGCGAGCTGCTCGTCGAGCGCCGCGTCGAGAAATATTATATATGCCGCGCCGGCTGGATGATGGGCGGCGGTCCGGCCAAGGACAAGAAGTTCATCTCGAAGATCCTCAAGCAGCTCAAGGCGGGTGCCAAGGAGATCAAGGTCGTCGATGACAAGCTCGGCACGCCGACCTACACCATCGACTTCGCGAATAATCTACACGCGCTGATCAGGAGCGAGCATTACGGCCTGTATAATATGGTCTGCGGCGGGGAGACCGGCCGGTTCGAGGTTGCGGCGGAGCTTCTCAAGATCCTCAAGATCGACGGCGAGATCGATCTTCAGTCGGTGTCGTCCGACTATTTTGCTAAGGAATATTTCGCGGCACGCCCGCCTTCGGAGCGTTTGGTCAACTATAAGCTTGACCTGCGGGGCATGAACCTGATGCGCGACTGGCGCGTGTCGCTGGAGGAGTATATCCGTGATTACTACGCGGAGTACGTGAAGTCCTTCGCTCCCAATTATTGATCGACGGAACGCAGGGGGCAGCGTGCGCATCGCGGCATTCGGATTTCGTAGTTTTCCTCCGACGGACGGCAGCGCGGGCGCGGATAAATTCGCGCTCGAGCTGCTGCCTCGGCTCGCCGATCGCGGTCATCAGGTGGTCGCGTATAACCGGCTCTATCCCGATCAGGCGCAGCCCGCGCCGTTTGAGCGCCCAAGGTTAGAGGTGCGCTCGTTCCGCACGGTGAAGTGGGCCGGCTTCGACACGCTGCTCCATTCCGCGAAGGTCACATGGGACATCATCCGCCATAACCGGGCGGACGTCGTGCATATCCAGAACGGCGGCAATTCGATCTTCGCGGCGGTGCTGCGACTGTTCGGCAAGAAGACTTATCTCAGCCAGGACGGCATCGACTGGAAGCGGGACAAGTGGCCATGGTACGCCAAGCTGTACTTGTTCCTGTCCTCGTTCCTGACGAGCCGGGTGCATAATGCCGTGATCTTCGACAATGTGTTCGCGCGCGAGGAATTCGAGCAGCGTTTCTCGCGTACTTACGACTTCATTCCGTTCGGGGCCGATGTCACGCTCGATCCGGCGGCGGCTTTGGTGGTGGAGGAACTGGGGCTGGTGCCAGGCGAATATTTCCTCTTCGTCGGGCGGTTCATCCCGGACAAGGGGCTGCATTGGCTGGTGCCGGCGTTCGAGCGGCTGAAGACGGCCAAGAAGCTGGTCCTGATCGGCGGTTCGCCCAACCCGTCGCCCTACGAGAGGGATGTGCGCGCGACTCTGGATCCGCGGATCGTCATGCCGGGCTTCCTCTACGGGGCGAAGATTCATGCGCTGATGAGGCAGTCCTTCGCCTATGTGCAACCTTCATCGATCGAGGGGCTGTCGCCGGTGATCCTGGAGGCAACCTATGTCGGTGCGCCGGTGATCTGCAGCGACATCCCCCAGAATCGCTTCAGCCTGCGGGACAATGGAACCTATTTCCGGGTCGGCGACATCGACGATATCGCACGCGTGCTGCAAGCTGCGATCGATGATCCAGTCGCATTGCGCGATCGTGCCGCCGCCGCCCAGGCCGATATCCGCAAGCGGTTCAGCTGGGACGCGGTGACAGACCAGCATATCGAACTTTTCGCTGGCCGCGCGCCGACCGACGGCGCATCGCGGGCGCGGGCCAATGCCTGACACGGCGGGCGGCCGCCGGCCCACGCTCCTGTCGCTGAATGCGTATCACTACCGGCGCGGCGGTGCCGATGCCGTCTATTTCGACCACGCCGCGCTGATGGAATCGCATGGCTGGAACAACCTGTTCTACGCCATGCATCATCCGCAGAACCTTCCCTGCGCGCAAAGCCGCTGGTTCGCGGACGAGATCGACTACGCCGGCGCGCGCGGGCTCGGCGCGAAGCTGCGCGGTGCGGCGCGGATCATCTATTCGGCCGAAGCGCGGGCGAAGATCGCCGGCCTGCTCGACGCGCACCGCGTCGACATCGCGCATGTCCACAATATCTATCACCATCAATCGCCCTCAGTACTGATAGAGCTCAAGCGGCGCGGCATCCCGGTAGTGCTGACCGCGCACGATCTCAAGCTCGCCTGTCCCGCCTACAAGATGATGAACGGCGCGGGCGTCTGCGAGCGATGCAAGGGTGGGCGCGTGTGGAACGTAGCGCTCCATCGCTGCATCAAGAACAGTTTGGCCGCCAGCACGGTCATCATGGCCGAATCCGCGGTGCACAAGGCGCTGGATTTGTATCGCCGGCATATCGACCGCATCGTCACGCCGAGCAACTTCTATCGCGACAAGCTGATCGAATGGGGCTGGCCGGCCGAGATGCTGGTCCATATCCCCAATTTCGCGGCGCTGCCGCCCGCGCCCGAGAGCGACGGCAGCGGCGACTATCTGTTGTACTTCGGGCGGCTCGCGCCTGAAAAGGGAGTCGAGACGCTGGTTCGCGCTGCTGCGACGTCGGGCGTGCCCGTCCGCATCGCCGGGATCGGCCCGTCGGAAGCCTCGGTGCGCGACGTGATCGCAACGTCTGGCGCGCCGGCAGAGATGCTCGGCTTCCTATCAGGCGATGCCCTATGGGGCGCGGTACGGCGCGCACGCGCCATCGTACTGCCATCTGAGTGGTATGAAAATGGCCCGATGAGCGTGCTGGAGGCTTATAATTTCGGCAAGCCGCTCATCGGCTCGCGCATCGGCGGCATTCCCGAGTTCATCGAGGAAGGTGCGACCGGCTGGAGCTTCACGCCCGGTTCGGCCGAGGATCTTGCTGCGCGCATGGCTGAGCTATGGGCGATGCCTGCACAAGAGCTGGCGGCGATGGGCGGCCGCTGCCAGCAGTTCGTGCGGGACCAATTCGGCCCCGACCGCTATTACCGGGCTATGCGAGGTCTCTATGATAGCCTGTGCTGATGGTGCGGTGCAGGTGCCGGCGCCGGACAAGTCCCGCTTCGATACGATTCAGGCGCTGCGTTTCGTCGCGGCGCTGCTGGTCGTGATTACGCACGCGACCTTCTATGCGCACGAACGGCTGATCGCGGCGTTTCCGATTTGGCCCGCAGGCGCGCGCGGCGTGGACATATTCTTCGTCATCAGCGGCTTCGTGATGTGGCATAGTTCGCGCTCGTTGATTGGCGAACCTCAGGGCTGGCGCATCTTCGTCCGGCGCCGGATCGAGCGTATCGTGCCCCTTTACTGGCTAGCCACCTCGCTTAAGATCGTAGCGATGCTCTTGGTGCCGGCAGCAGCGCTGCACGCCGAACTCAGCGGCCATGCGATCGTCACCTCCTATCTGTTTATCCCGGCATTCAATTCCGACGGTGCGCTCGAACCGCTGCTCGGCGTCGGATGGACGCTCAACTTTGAGATGTTCTTCTATGCGGTGTTCGCGTTTGCGCTGTTCGCGACGCGACGCCCGTTCGTCCTTATCGCAGCGGTGCTTGCGGTCTGTTCGGTCGGCAGCCTGATGATTGCGTCGCGGACGCATGCGCTGCAATTTTACCTCAACGACATCGTGCTCGAATTCCTTTTCGGCATGCTTCTGGCGCGCTATGCCAAGGGATGGACAGTGCCACCGGCGCTATCGGTCGGACTGATCATCGCGGGCTTCGTCGCGCTGTTGTTCTCGCTCGATACAACGGCCGTGCCGCGCAGCGTCCTGTACGGTTTGCCAAGCTTGGCGATCATCGCGGGGGCGGTCTGGCTCGATCTGCGCGCGCCGCCGCGGATACCGCGTTGGGTGCTGTATTTTGGCAACGCATCCTACGCGCTCTACCTCATCCATCCGATGGTTGCGCCGATCGCGCCCGTGGCACTGGCGAAGCTGGGGTTCGTCCTGCCCTGGCTGTCTGTGGCGTTCAGCGTAATGATCTCGTTGGCGATGGCGGCGATCCTTCATAGCCTGGTGGAAAAGCCCGTCTCGCGCTGGCTGGCCGCGCGGACACGGCGCCGTCAGGCTGCGATAGTGGCGGGGTGAGCCGGGTGGCAGCCCCTATTCTTTGCGACTTCTGGTATGCCCGCGAGCTGCCCGGCGTCGTCGACGACTTCGAGGCCGTCGCGCGCGAGCGGCTGGGCGCAGCGCGCGCGGCGCACTGGCTGGGTAATCGCTGGTTGCGCGGCCTGTTGCTGCTGCACCTAATGCGCGATTATGCCGCGGTGGCGCCGAACTGGTACACCTATGGCCGGCTGTTCTGCATCGTCAATGCGCTGACCAGGCGAAAGCCGGCCATCCTGTTCGAATGCATCGATTTCGATATCGCCGGCCAGCGCGCGCCGGTCCGTTTTGCCTATGAGTTGTTCTGTCGGTTCATTCTTGCGCCAGCGATGCGCGCGACGGTGGTCGCGCTGCAGGTGATGACGGCGCGTGAGCGCGAGAGCTTCGCCGATCGATATGGCATTGCGTGCGACCGGATCAAGCTCATCCCTTGGCCATTGTCGGGCTGGGGCCGGGCGAGCGAGCTTCCATCGCCCGGCAAGGACGATCCGTCCAGCGTATTCGCCTCCGGTCGGGCGGCGTGCGACTGGGACACATTGTTCGAGGCTGCCCGTCGTGGCGGATGGCGGTTGTCGGTCGCGTGCGGGCGTCGCGACCTCGCCCATGTGCAGGCGCTCAACGCCGACGGCCGGGTCGACATCTATTGCGACCTGCCGGCCGAGGCGCATGACGCGCTGTTGCGCCGAGCAACCGTCTATGTCGTATCGCTTCGCGAGCAGAATAAGAGTTCCGGCCAGGCGCGTCTGGCCGACGCGATTGCGGCGCGCGTTCCAGTAGTGGGCACGGCGGTGACCGGGATCGAAGGCTATCTGATCGACGGGGTGACAGGCGTGGCGATACGGCCGGGCGATGCCGATGCGATGGCTGGGGCGGTTTCAGCCCTGATCGCTGATCCTGCCGCTGCCGCTGCGCTGACCGAAGCTGCTGCGCAGCACGCCGAACGATGGTCGAAGGCCGATTATTTCAAGACCGTTGCCGATTTCGCCGCCGGGGCTCGATGATCGGCAGACTGAATTCCGCGATGCGCGGATCCGTCAGCGAGGGAGGCAGCGCGCGGCGTCAGCAACTCTACATGCTGCTGACCATGGCCGTGCGCATGGGCGGGGGGCTGCTCACGTTCTTCGTTCAGGCACGTTATCTCGGCCCGCACAATTTCGGGGTCATCGGCGCGGCAATCTCGATCGCGGGAATCGGGTCGCTGGTCTCCGATTTCGGGCTTCACGCCTATGTCATGCGCCGCGCGGGCGTGCGGTCGAGCGACGTGCGGCGGCTGGTGGCGGCCGCCACGGCGGCCAAGATCATGCTGTCGATACCAGTCACCATCGGCTGCTTCCTGTGGGTGTGGTTCGCCGGCTTTTCCGGCGTGGAGACGTGGGCAGTGATGCTGACGGTCATCGGCCTTCAGCTGCACGCATGCGCCGATATCCTGTTCCTTCAGGTTCGCATCCAGCGGCGGGTCGTGATGGAGCTGCGCACCACGTTGTGGACCTATGGGGTGATGGTCGCGTCGGTCGCGGCCGCCGCGATTTTGACTAACGACCTGTTCTACACCGCCCTGGCGTTCCTGCTCAGCCGCATCGTCTATGGGACCGGTGCCTGGCACGCCACGATCGGCTTTGCAGCGATGGGAATGGTGCAGCGATTCGCAATGCGCCTGCGCCGGTTACGGGCGCTTCTGCGGGCCGCACGCTTCTATGCATTGGACGCGGTTTTGACCAACGTCATCACCAATATCGACGTGGTCGTCATGGCTTACTTCATCGATGCGCGCGCGATCGGAATCTATGTTGCGGGCTCGCGGCTGGTGCAGAACGGATTGCCATTGTTCGTGATGCACGCCAACCTCTATCTCCCCTCGCTGTCAGCGCAGGTACACAGCAAAGATCCGGGAATTGCGCGCACCCTGCGACGGTTCAATCTCGAATTTTTCCTTCTGGCGCTGCTGTCCTTTGCCGGCGTGATGATCGGCGGACCGATCGCCAATACCTATATCTACGGCAGCGCCTATGCTGAGCTGAACATGCTTTGGGTGGCGTTCGCCGCTTATGTGATGGGGCGGGTACTGATCTGCGCCTATGGCGTGCAACTGATTGCCTATGACGCGATCGCGGCGCGGATTGCGATCCTCGGCAGCACACTGTTCCTGACAATGATTGCGTTGGTGGTCGCATTGCCACAGGGCGGGATTCATGCAGCAGCCTGGGTCATGGCGGCATCGGCATTCGCGACCGCCTGCCTGATGATCGCCGGGATCGCGCGCTATTCACTTCGGCCCTTTGCGATGGTTGCGCAAACGATCGCCTGCATTGCCCTCGCGTGCATTGTGGCCGCCGTGTTCCGGCACTGAGCACTGGCTCAAGCGAAGAGGGGTATCCAGTCCACACCGGCAACGTTGCCGGGGCCTTTGGTCACTTTCTGAATTCCGCGCCGTCGACGTCCAGCCTTGTCGATCGGCAGGCTGTCGAACAGAATCGTGTCGCCCCGCGTCCATACGCCGGCGAACGGCGCGGTCAGATCGGCGGAAACTTCGGCGGCGCGGACCGTCACCGTGTCACCGTGAAACTGAACCGATCCGGCGAAGTCCGGGATAGCCAGCCGGTCGGCGCCATCGAACCACGGCTCATAGGGAAAGCCGTTTACATGGGCCCCGAAGTCCAGGGGGTATCCTGGTGAGACGAAAGGCACGTCGCATAGCTGATCATATCGACCGGCAGCCGCTCCGGGTGAGGCGCGCAGGAAACGGCTGGTGCATTGGGGCACCTGGGCGATGACGTGGAGAAGGCCTTCTGCGCCAGCCGAGGCTGACACGCTGATTTCACCGTTTCTGTCGAAATGGCCGATCATTCGCCGGGTATCGAACAGCTTCATCTCCCGGTAGCGGTAGGTGCCGCTTGGCCGGTTCCAGCGCGCGGATGCGTGCTTGCGCGGTGCGAAGGTGAAGCTTAGACCGGAGCAGGAAACCGTCAGGTCGAGCCGGACCACGCCATCCACATCGATGCGGCCGGCGAGCGAAGCCGCTCCAGCCTTGCTGCGCCAGTCCTGATCGATCGCGCCATTGCGCGCGACGATAATGCCCATCTCGGACCGTTGGGCGGTCGTGCCAGCCGGACTGAACGACCGCCGCGCATTGCGCACGTCTAGACGAACGCCGGGAGCAAGATCGATATCAGGCACCAGCCGCGTCCCCGGGCGCCAGCCGCGATGCTCGCCGACGAGCAGGAAGGTGCAGCCTTCGATCGCCAGCCGATAGACGTCGCCGCTGGCGGCATTGCGTGCTCGCGTCGCAATGGGGGGCACCACTGTTGCGCGCATATGAAAGAAGATCGATGATTGGACGAGGATGTTACTGTCCTCGACCAGCAGCCCGCCGCTCTCGAAATGCCCGCCTTGAACGAGATGCGCGTCGGAATCGACGATATGATGGCGGCCGTTGATCGCTAGCTGGTTGATGCCGCCGCGGTTACCGCGGGTGAGCGTGGCGATATGCTCGACGCCTTGTTCGTCGCGATCCGAGCTATGGACGTTGCTCCACATCAGCCCGTCACCGATCGGTGCCGATGAGATTGCCGCGCTCTCGCTTGGTGCCCATCCGGCGGGCATGACTCGCGGACTCTGGTTGGTGACACCATCGATCCGGACCTGATCGACATAGGAGCCGCTCACCCGCACCAGTTGCGTCATGTTCCAGCCGTGCTGCCGCTCGACCAGAAACGGGCCGCCGATCTCGAGGCCGCACCACTCGATGTCGAGGTCGTTATGCCACCTTAGCGGACCGATCCGCCCAGCTCGCATTCCCGGATAGGCCTCGATCCAGTCGCCGCGCCCGTCACCATTGATGCTGATCGCGGCGCGCTTGCCAAAGGTCCGCGCGGTCGCGCCGGGCATGGGTGACAGTTGCGTCGCCGGCGAGGTTGCGTACAGCCCGCGCAACAGTAGCGGAAAGGTTAGCGGGCGGGGAATCCGGATCGTCGTGGGCGGAAGCTCGATCTCGCAGGCGCGCCCGCCCAGCAGGGTGCGCACGCCGTCGCGATTGGCAGGGCCATAGCGCGCTTCAGCTCCAAGGAACGATTCGAGGCGAAGCCATGCGCTGGCATAGCCGTCGCTCGCATCGCCCAGTTGCTGCAGTCGCTCGGGCGTGTCCATATCCCACCAGCCGCCGTCAGCATCGCTGTGACCGCCATCGGGGAGCCAGCGATCCGCCGTACGCAACGCAGCATCGTGGCCGGGCCAGGCAGGAACCCGGAAATAGCCATTCGCGCCGCCGTCGCCGGCATGACTCCATCCCTGGATCCGGATCCAGCCGGTGCCGGCGGCAACGCTGGCGCCGGTAGCCTCTTTGCGGGATGCGAACGTTTGGCCCGGTTCGGCTCGAGCCTGCCCACCCCCGGGCGGCTCCGCGGTCGCTGACCGGGCACGAACCTCGACAGAAGTGGCGCCGAGCGATCCCAGCACCAAGCCCACAATGCTGCGTCGGTCAGGATTCACGTCATTGCTGCTTTGTCAGGCCGGGTTTGCCGGGCGTCCGCGCGGATAGGCTACCGGATGCGCCGGCTCTACAGAGACGGTCCGGTGCTGCGCGTTCACATAGGCGATGTGAAGGCTATAGGCGAAGGCGATTCCGACGAAGAGTATCAGATACTCGCTGGTGAGCGCCGCGGATGCGCTCGACACGAACAGAACGAAGACCAGCCATGCAACGCAATAGCGGCTGATCAGCGCATGGCTGCCCTGGGGGTTCGCATCTCGCAGACGCAGCCCCTTGGCGCAGTAAAGGAGGGTGGCAACATAGGCGAGTAGTCCGAAGATACCCGCTTCGGCGAGGATTTTCGGCCAGAACACGTCCTGCAGGAACATTGGGTTCGCCGGACTGCCGCCGTCGAGCGCCGAGATGCCGTAGAGAAAGTAGAGGTTGCTGTAGCCGTCACGATAGGAAGGCGCACTTCCAAATGTGCCCCCGCCCGAACCCAGCGGAAACCGCCACGCCGCGATTTCCGCCGATGCCGAGAACATGCGCGCGCGTACCGTTTCGATCGCGTCGTCGCCGACGAACATGCCGACATGTTCGAACGCCACCGCGAAGATGCCCGAATAATAGAGCGCAGCATAAGTAAGTCCGCCGAACAAGGTGGCGAACACCACCTTGGCGGCGCGGCCGATCTGTTGTGATGGCCGCAGGATGATGAACAGGCCGAGCACGCAACCAGCGATCTCCTTAAGCGAAAGCGAAAGCAACGTGAACAACAAACCCAGCAGGGCAAGCGCCAGCGTCCGGCTAGTCGGTCTGCGCTTGTAGAGATAGGCGGCGCCGAGCGCGCCGGCGGCGGCGCACCAAGCGAACTCCACCTGGTGTCCGGTCAATCCATGAGGCTGAATGAGGCCGCTCTTTGCCGAAAGCGGGATGCCCTTGATGCTTGTGCCGTCGCCGACATAGTCGCGCAGCGCAAACGGAACATTAAGCAGGAAGAAGGCAATGCAAAGCTGTGCCAGCCGGATGAAGACGGTCTGCTTGTCCTCGACATAGTGGAAGATGCCGAACATGCCGATGATGAAGATGACCATCTTGACGTCGAGCAGCGCCGCAAGGAGTGCCGCATTTGGCTGTGCGATGCCACCTGGATCGAACACGAAGGCGCTGCCGATCAGGAATGCGAGATAAACGCCGAACAGTGCAAAGGTCACGACGGCTTGCCGCGCGCGCATCGCGAGGAGCGCCATCGGGAGCAAGGCGAGCATCGTGACTTCGTCCAGTAGCGACGGCTGGTAGCTCTCGGCCACGACGAGCAGGCCGTAATGGAGGGCGAGATAGATGCCCAGGAATGCCGTCAGCCCAAGGTCGGCGAAGCGGTGATCCGGTTTGTCGCTGTGACTGATGCGCGGACGGGCGCTTTCTCCCATCCTCGCCAGAGTGGCATTCATTCCGGAGCCTCGACGCTTGTGCTACAATTGGTTAGCCTCTAGCAGTTGCCCAACCTTCTGTCAGCCATTCAGACATATCCGCAAGCCGGAGTCTCGGCGGACGAACATCGGCGGGTAGTTCATGCCGGCCAGCTTGCGATGCGAATATGGATGGCGAGGCGAATGCGGAACAAGACTGTGCCCGATTTGCAGCACGTGCGCGCCCTTGGGGCGCTGGCGATCGGCGGGTTGATCGTGCTGGCGCTGACCGGCGGATCGGCGCGCGCGGACATACCGTCACTGCTTCTGCTGCGGCCTGCTGCCGCTCTTCTCATTGCGGCCTCGTTCTTGTTTCCCCGCGCGGATCTGGCGCGAGACCTCTCGCGCCCGGCGTTGTTCGTGGGGCTCCTGGCAGCGCTCATCCTCGTGCAGTTGGTGCCGATGCCGCCCTCGCTCTGGTCTTCGCTGCCGGGACGTGAAATCTATCTCGATACGGCCAGGTTGGCCGGGATCGCCCCGCTCTGGATGCCGCTGTCGATCGCTCCGATGCGAACGCTCAACAGCCTTCTGGCGCTGTTGCCGATCGCCGCGGCGCTTCTTCTCCTCACGCGCCTGCCTGCCCGGTGGCTGCATTTCGTGCCGATGATCGTCGTCGGGCTGGCATGCCTGAGCGCGCTGCTCGGTATCGTCCAGCTCTCGGGTGGCGAGGGCAGCTTTGCCTATCTCTACCGCTTCGTGGGCGAAAGCTTGCCTACCGGTTTGTTCGCCAACCGCAACCATCAGGCGGTGCTGCTTGCCGCTTCGCTCCCCTTCGCCGCAGTGCTGTTCGTCGACTCCCCGCTATTTGCATCCAGACGGGCGGGCTTCGCGCTGTCGCTCGTTCTGGCGCTGATCGTCTTCGTCCTGTTCGCCACGGGTTCGCGATCCGGCATGGTCGCGCTGCTGATCGGTGGCTTGGCCAGCATTCTGATCCTGTCGCGATCGGCGTTGTTCAAGGGCCGGGCCGCGGTGTTGCTGATCGGCGGCGCCGGGTCCGTGGCGATACTCGTCGGGATCGCGGCCGCGTTCGGACGCCTCGCCGCCTATCAACGGTTTCTCGGGCTTGGCGATCTGGGTGGCGAGATGCGCTACGCCACCTTTTCGATCACGACCCGGTTGGCTTGGGACTATCTGCCGTTCGGCAGCGGGTTCGGATCCTTCGACACATTGTTCCGCATGCACGAGCCCGACCGGTTGCTGAAACCGACCTACTTCAATGCGGCGCATAATGATTGGCTCGAACTGGTCATCACAGCCGGCGTGCCAGGGGCGCTGGTCGCATTGTTGTTCCTGGGGTGGTTCGGACTTCGCCTGGCGCGGCTTTTCGCGGCGCCACCCAATGCATTCGCCCAGCTGGCGCGAGCGTCCGCGGCGTTCGTCGTCATTGCGCTGGTGGCTTCGATATCCGACTACCCGTTGCGGACGCCGTTGATGGGGGTAATCTTTCTGATCGCCTGCGTCGTGCTCGAGCATTGTGCACGTGCACAAAAATCGTCAGGCAGGGATGGCGCAGGGTTGTTAGGCAAGAACTGACCGGCTACGGCGACGGTCGCGGAGGGTTCTGTGATTGGCACTGGTGTAAAGCTTATTCTAATGGCCTCGGTGGCTCTCTCCGTCTCCGCATGCGGCCGGAAGGACAGGCTTATCGGCCGCCCGGATCTCACCATCGTCCAACAGGGTGTGCTCCCGGCACCGCTGCGCGAGGATTTGATTCTTCAGCAGCGATCCTATGTCATCGGTCCGCTGGATCGCGTGGTGGTGGACGTGTACGGCGCCCCCGATTTGGGCCGCACAGTACAGGTCGACGCCAGCGGCACGCTGGCTCTTCCCCTGATCGGCGAGGTCGACGCCGTGGGCAAGACGTCAAGCGAACTGGCACGGGCGATCGAGGACAGGCTTCGCGGGCGCTATGTCCGCAATCCCAGCGTCACCGTTTCGGTGGATGCGGTGAATCAGGTGATGACCGTTGATGGCCAGGTCGCCCGACCGGGAGTCTATCCGGTCAGCGGCCGGATGACGTTGATGCGTGCTGTAGCGAGCGCATCCGGTGTCACGGAATTTGCCGACACCAACTTCGTGGTCGTCTTCCGGCAGGTCGGCGCAAAGAAGATGGCCGCACTTTACGATCTGCGGGCAATCCGGGAAGGTCGCTACGCCGATCCGGAAATCTACGCCAACGACATCGTGCTGGTGGGCGAAGATGGTGGGGAGCGCACGTTCCGTGCCCTGCTGCAGGCGGGCAGCATTCTTGCCGCGCCGCTGGTCGCGATTCTCAATTAAGGCGCGAATTCAAGCATGACCTATACGGAAACTGCTCGTCCGAATGCTCAGCCGGTTCGCGATGATGGCTATATCGTGGCGCCTGCGCGGACGGCCTCACTGCCCATCCTGACCCAGATTTTCGCCGTGGCCATGCGGCGCAAGGCGTTGATCATCGGCGCACTGGTCGCCTGTGTTGCGATCAGCCTGATCGCAACGCTGCTGATCACGCCGAAATATACGGCGTCGACATTGATCGAAATCCAGCGCGAAACGGGTTCGTTCATCGAGATGGAGGGGGCGCGCCAGCGTGAGAGCTCGGTCGATCAGGAATTCTATCAGACGCAATATGGCTTGCTGAAGTCGCGCGTGCTGGCGGAGCGCGTGGCGACGGACCTTCGGCTGTATGACAACGTCGCATTTCTGAAGCTTTCGCCTTCGGCGGATGCCGATTGGTTCAACAGCGACCGGATCGCGCCGGCGGGGTCGACGCGCGCGGAGCGGCTTCGCGTCGCGGGCGAAGTCCTTCTGCAGAACGTGAAGGTCAATCCCGAGCGTCTGTCGCGGCTGGTCGAAGTCAGTTACACTAGTCCGGACCGGGCGCTCGCCCGAAAGATCGTGGACACCTGGGCGGCCGATTTCATCAAGGTCACGCTTGAGCGCCGGTACGATGCGACCACCTATGCAAGGCGCTTCCTGGAGCAGCGCCTGGCGCAGTTGCGCGACCGTATCGATCAGTCGGAGCGCCAGCTGGTGAGCTATGCTCGCCGCGAGGGCATCGTCAACTTGCCTGGAGTGTCGACGACCGACGCCCGCGGGAACCAGACGACATTGGGTGAGCGTTCGCTGATCGCGGAAGATCTCGTCACGCTCAACGCCGAACTGGCCCGTGCGACTGCTGATCGCCTACGGGCGCAGAGTCGCAGCAGGGCGCCGGCTGGCGAGGTGACCGAGGCGTTGGAGAATGACGCCATATCCGCGCTTCGCCAGCGGCGGGCGGAACTGTCGGCGGAATATGCCAAGCTGATGGTGCAGTTCGAGCCAGACTATCCGCCTGCACGCGCGATCCGGACTCAGCTGAACCAGATCGAAGCCTCGATCCAGCGCGAAGAAAACCGCGTTCGCAACTCGCTGCGTGAAACCTACGCGGCCAGCCTTCAGCGCGAGGAGGATCTGAAGGCGCGCGTGGCGCAGCTGAAGGCGGGAGTTCTCGATTTCCGCCAGCGGAGCATCCAGTACAATGTTTTGCAGCGTGACGTCGATACCAGCCGTCAGCTCTACGATGCGCTCTTGCAGCGGTATAAGGAAATCGGCGTTGCAGGCGGCGTCGGCGTCAATAACATTTCGGTGGTCGATCTCGCCGAATTGCCGCTCAAGCCGTCCAGTCCGCGCTTGCTGCTCAACCTGCTTCTGGGGCTCGCTGCCGGCCTGGTGTTGGGTGTGATCGCAGCAGTCATCGCGGAACAGCTCGACCAGGGGATCATGGATCCGAGCGACGTGGAGCGCTTGCTCGGGGTGCCGCTGGTCGGCACGATCCCGAGGACCGAGGAGGACGCGCTGGCCGCCATTGCCGACCGCAAGTCCTATCTCAGCGAGGCCTATCTTTCGCTGCAGACAAACTTGTCCTTCGTCACTTCCCATGGACTGCCGACATCGCTGTGCATCACCAGTACGCGGCCGACGGAAGGCAAGTCGACTACGAGTTACGCACTGGCCCACGTACTTGCGCGCGCGCAGTACAAGGTCGTCCTCGTCGATGCCGACATGCGGTCCCCGTCACTGCAGAGCTATTTCGACGTTGCCAATACCGCGGGGCTGAGCAACTATCTCGCGGGTAACGATCAGGTCGAAAGCCTGATCCATGACTCCGGCTTCGATCGGCTTTCCGTGATGACCGCGGGACCGAAACCGCCAAGCGCGGCCGAACTCCTGTCGAGCGATCGCCTTCGACAGTTGGTGGTCGAGCTTGAGAAGCGTTTCGACTATGTGATTTTCGACGCGCCGCCGGTGATGGGCCTTGCCGACGCGCCCCTTATCGCGAGCCAGGTAGAGGGCACCCTGTTCATCATGCAGTTCCGCAGTACGCATCGGAATGCCGCTTTGGTGGCGCTCGATCGGTTGAGGGCAGCCAATGTTCACTTGGTCGGCATCGCCATGACCAAATTCGACAGCAAGAGTACGCCTTACGGCTACGGCTATGGCTATGGCTATGGTTACGGCAACGATGCGTTGCGAGCCTGATGCCGCATTTGTGCTGGAAGAGGGTGCGTGATTAGGGGATTGATTCGGTCCGTGTCGCTCTTGGCTGGCGGCCTGGTCGGGGCGGCGCTCGCTTTCATGGCGACTCAATCGATTCAGGCAGGACGCTCGGCACCCGCTCTCGCTGCGGCTCTGTGGCCGCTCAACGCCGATGCCTTTGCTCACCGCGCTGCCTATCAGCTGCAAGGGAAGATCACCGCCGAGAACCTCGCCAAGGCGCAGAACGACGCTTTGTGGGCATTGCGGCTCGAACCCGGCAATGTCGTCGCCGCCCGGGCAATGGCGACGGTGGCCCTCAACAACGGCGATGAGGCCCGGGCGCGGCGTTGGCTGGTCAATAGCGAGCGCAAGTCACGGCGCGACCTTCCAACCCAATTGATCTTGATCGAGTTCGCCGTGCAGCACGGTGATGTGAAGGGCGCGCTCGTTCATTATGATCGGGCGTTGCGAAGCAACCGCCAATCGGCCGCGATCCTGCTGCCCGTGCTCATTCCTGCACTCGACGACCCCGCTATTCGTGCCGAAGTCATCAGGTTGCTCGCTGCCAAACCGGATTGGCGCGCGAACTTCCTGCTTCAATTGATCGGCACCAGCCGTTCGGCGGACACGATCTATGATATCGTTCGTACCGCTGGGCTGCGGCCGTCCGATCCATTAGAGCTCGAACGTCTGCAAGGCGCGATCCAGCGGTTGGTCGCACTGGGCTCGTACGATCAAGCACGCAAGCTGGTGCCGACGCATGATGCCCGCTTGATCCGCAATCCCGGCTTTGAGGCGACGAACGATTATCCGCCTTTTGATTGGCAGATCGTCGCGGACGGCGATCTCGCCGGCGTGATCGAGCCTGGCGAGACGGCGTCACGCGGCAACGTCCTGCATGTGGAGGCGGCCAACGATCGAAAGGGGGCCGTCGCAAGGCAGTTTCTGACGCTCGGCGCTGGGCACTACCAGTTGAAGTTCGTATCGGGCGGCAATGGCAGGGCCGACGGCAATCCCGAGATTGTCCTGAGCTGCGACGGTACGAAGCGGGAGATACTGAGGGCCGTCGTCGCAGCCGGCGAAGCTGCTCGCCGCAACGCGTTGCGGTTCGAGGTTCCCTCCGACTGCCGCGCGCAATGGCTGGCGATCGAGGGACGCAGCTCACTCGCCGAAGGTGGCGGGCGGCCGTGGCTCGACGAATTCGAACTGGTTAGGCTGTAGGCTCAATACGCGTTGCGGTGAACGAGCACCCTGACGGTCTGCAGGATGATGTACAGGTCGCGCCAGATCGACCAATTGTGCAGATATTCGAGATCCGCCTGAAGCCGGTTGGTCAGATCCGAAGTGCGTTCGGTGGCGCCGCGAAAGCCGCGGATCTGCGCAAGGCCGGTCAGGCCGGGCTTTGCGGCGTGCCGGTGCCAATAGCGGCCGTCGACTTCCCAGAATAATTTGTCCTCGGCACGTGAGCCCAATGCATGCGGCCGGGGGCCGACGATGCTCATCTCGCCCTTCAGCACATTCAGCAGTTGCGGCAATTCGTCGATGCTGGTCATACGGATGACACGGCCGATCGGCGTGATGCGATCGTCACCCCGGCTGGCCGAGCGATTGCCGCCCTGATCGGTCTGGTCAAGACGCATGCTGCGGAACTTGTACATTTTGAACAGCCGGTTGCCTTGGCCGATCCGGGTCTGAATGAACAATACTGGACCTGGGCTGGTCAGTTTGATGGCCAGCGCCACGGGAATCATCACCGGCGCCAGCAGGGTGATCGCCCCGATCGAGACCATAAGGTCGAAGGCACGCTTCAGCGCCGACTCGAACTTTCCGAGCGGCCCTTCCGCCACGACCATGGTCAGCGACTCCCCGCACCGGTCAAGCGCCAGGGGGGCGACGCCTTCCAATTCCGGCACGATCAGCTCGCTGCGGATGTTCGCACCTTTCAGGACACGCACCCAAAGCCCGCGCCGCTCGGGCGGACAGGCGACCAAGACACGGTCCATATGGCGGAGCGCCGCGGCCAGCCGGTCGAACATGATCGGACTGTCGTCCTGCGGGTCGATGTCGTATCCGGCGCGGATGACGAGCGAGAAATCGTGCGGGTCGAGATCATGGTCGCCATCGGCGATCAACGCCACGCTGTACGGGTCGCCCCCCAGCAACGTGCGCGCACGCCGCAGCGCCAGGCTGCGCGTGCCGGCGAGCGTCACGATGTTGAGGCAGAAAGCGATCGCGACCATCACGCGCGAGAAATCCGCGCTCGCCTTCGTCGAGAACGCCACCAGCAGGATCACGCCGAAACCCAGCGCCACCGATTGTACCGCGCGCCGGACCCCCACGGCCGGTTTGTCGATGATCTCCGTCGAATATGCGTGCGAGTTCAGCGCCGCGCCAAGATAGACCGGCACCAGCAAGCTGGCGATGATCAGCCATTCATTGCCGGCGCGGGTGGGAACGTAGACCCAGGAGGCGAGAAAAAGGCTGCCCAATATGCAGAGCAGGTCTATCGCGAGCAGAGAAAAATAGAATCGCCGCCGCAGCTTTGCATGGCTGGGTCGAACCACCGCCCGAGACGTCGATGCCGCGCGCAATGCCATAGCTTCGACGTTCATACAGCTCCCTCACTGCGAATCAATTTTATGGAATACTGAAGCTTAGACTGTTACGTCCGTGTTGCAATGCAGCGTGAGCTTTCGCGCACGACGAACCGATGCCAAAGTCAGGTCGTTCAGCGGATGTCGCTTCGAAAAGGGGCGCGCGCGCGCATCGAACTGAGCAATGCCGAGTCAAAGGGCCATTATTTGCCCACGGCAACGAGCCATGGCGCCGGTTCGGAGGATTGCGCCGCGAGCTGGTCCGGCCAGATGCCGCGCGTGTCATAGACCTGCTTGTCAGCGCGTTCGGCCAGCGGGACCGATTTGAACACGTCGTGATCGACCAGCACGATCAGGATCGGGCAAGTCTCCAGCGCGGTGTCGATGTCGATCAGGCTGGCCCCAGTTTCCGCGATGCTGTCGGGCAGGGTGCGGGCATAGGGCTCGACGATCCGGATGCGCGATCCGTGGCGCGCCGCCAGCGCTTCGGCGACATGCAGCGCCGGGCTTTCGCGGAAATCGTCGATATTCGCCTTGAAGGCGAGGCCGAGGCAGGCGACGGGCGCATTGGGCAGCGTCGCGATCAGCGCTTCCGCGCGATCGATCGTGTAGCCAATCTTGCCGTCGTTGACCTCGCGCGCGGTGCGGATCAATGGGGTATTCTCGCGGTTCGCCGCCACCAGGAACCAGGGATCGACGGCGATGCAATGGCCGCCGACGCCGGGGCCGGGCGACAGGATGTTCACGCGGGGATGCCGGTTGGCGAGGCGGATCACCTCCCACACATCGATGCCCATGCCGTCCGCGACAATCGACAGCTCGTTCGCGAAGGCGATATTGACGTCGCGGAACGCGTTCTCGGTGAGCTTGGTCATCTCCGCGGCCCGCGCGGAGGTGGTGATGCAGGCGCCGCGCACGAAGCGGCGATAGAATTGCAGCGCTTTCCGCGCGCATCGCGGCGTGACGCCGCCGACGACGCGGTCGTTGTCGATCAGCTCGACCAGGATTCGGCCGGGCAGCACGCGCTCGGGGCAATAGGCGATGGCGACGTCGGCGATGCCGCTGCAATGGCCGGGAATCCTGAGGTCGGGGCGCAGCTGGGCGAGCAGCTCGGCGACCTTCTCGGTGGTGCCGACGGGCGAGGTCGATTCGAGGATGACGATGTCGCCCGCCTTGAGCACGGTGGCGACGCTGGTCGCGGCCTGGAGGACATAGCCGATATTGGGCGCGTGATTGTCGCCGAACGGGGTGGGCACCGCGATCAGGAACACGTCGGACGGCTCGATCTGGGTCGATGCGCGCAGCGTGCCGCGCGCGATGACGCCCGAGACGAGGCCGTCGAGATCGACTTCCTCGATATGCACCTTGCCCGCGTTGACCGTATCGACCACGCTCTGGTGCACGTCGATGCCCAGCACCCGCGCGCCGGTGCGCGCGATCACCGCGGCGGTCGGCAGCCCGATATAGCCGAGCCCGAGAACGGCGACGTTGAGTTCAGAGCCCGAATCCATGCGCGACGACCTTTGCAATCCTTGCCGAGGCCTGGCCGTCGCCGAACGGATTGTGGGCGCGCGCCATGGCCTGGTACGCGCCCTTGTCGTCCAACAGGGTTGAGATTTCGGAAACGATGCGGCCGGCATCGGTGCCGACCAGCCTGGCGGTGCCCGCCGCGACGCCCTCGGGCCGCTCGGTGGTCTCGCGCATCACCAGCACCGGCTTGCCGAGCGCCGGCGCCTCCTCCTGCACCCCGCCGGAATCGGACAGCACCACGTCGCACAGGTCGAGCGCACGGATGAAGGTAGGATAGTCGAGCGGCTCGACCCGCGCGACATTGGCGCGCTCGCCCAGCACCGTGTCCATCACGGATACCACATTCGGGTTGGGGTGCATCGGGAACAGCACGGCGGTGTCGGGCCGGTCGGCGATGCGCGCGATGGCGTTGGCGATCGATTCCATCCCACCGCCGAAATTCTCGCGCCGGTGCGTGGTGACGAGGACGATTCGTTTGCCGGCAAAGCGCGCCGCGATCGGGTCGAGCCCCGCCGCCAGCGCCGGCTCCGCCGCGATCCGCTCGCGCGTGGCGAGCAGCGCGTCGATCACCGTATTGCCGGTGACATGGATCGTCGCCGGGTCGATATTCTCGCGGCGAAGCGCTTCAGCGGCGGTTTCGGTCGGCGCGAAATGCTGGTCGGCGATCGGCGCGACGATCCGCCGGTTCACCTCTTCGGGCCAGGGCTGCCAGATGTCGCCCGAGCGTAGCCCGGCCTCGACATGCCCCACCGGCACCTTGCGGTAATAGGCGGCGAGCGCGCCGACCATCGCGGTCGCGGTGTCGCCCTGCACCAGCACGCGATCGGGCCTCTCGGCGTCCATCACCTCGCCCAGCCCCGTCAGCAGTCGCGCGGTCAGCCGGTCGAGCGACTGGCCCGGCTCCATCAGGTCGAGGTCGATATCGGGCGTGAGCCCCGCAATCTCCAGCACCTGATCGAGCAGCCCGCGATGCTGCGCGGTGACGCAGGTGCGCACGCTCAGCCCCGGCAGCTCCGCCAGCGCCCGCACCACTGGGAAGAACTTGATCGCTTCCGGCCGCGTGCCGAAGATCACCAGGACTCTTGCGTTGCTCGTCATCATATTGTCCTAGCGCAAGCTCGTTAAGGAGGCGCTACGTTCGCGCTTCGCCCCGGGCAGAACGACATTGCACCGCACAAATGCGTGCGGCATATGCCTCTGGCTTGATGCGCGGGGGAGGCCGGCTTCGGACTGACGCCGTAAGGGGCTGATCGACAACGCTTGGAGCGCATACCGGACATGGATTTCAAGGTTCCTGACCGTTTGACCTGTCCCGCCTGCGGCTCCGTCGAGGCCATGGCCTGCGCATTCCCGATCCGTAGCGCCACCACGGATGGCAAAGGCGCCCTGATGTTCGACTGTGCTGACTGTGGCACAGGCAGGACGGTCTACACCGAGGATCTGAGCGGCTGCTACGAGGAGGATTACTACTCCTACAGTCCCGAGGGATATTCGAGCAGGCGCAAGTTCCTGAAGGGCTTGATGTACAAGTATCTCAAGTTCCTTCCCCGCTCGATTTCGCACCGGTGGCTGACGGTCGTGCCGCCGGGCAGGACCGGCAAGGTGCTGGACGTCGGGTGCGGCTGCGGTAATTCCCTCGACGTGTGGAAGCGGATCGGCTGGCAGACCTTCGGGACCGAGATATCTGAGGCGCCGGCCAAGATCTGCGTCGCGAACGGGCATGACGTCCGGCTGTCCTTCAAACCTGCCGAGGCGTTCGCAGGTTCGACGTTCGAATGGATCACGCTGGACAATGTCCTCGAGCATGTCGAGGATCCGGGCGAGCTCCTCGCGGAGCTAAAGACTGCCATGACGGAGGACAGCGTGATGACGATCTGCGTTCCGAACTATGGCGGAACCCCCTCGCGCGTGTTCGGCCGCTATTGGGATGCGATCTTGCCCGAACAGCATTTGACCCATTTCACCCGGAAGGGACTCGAAGCGCTGATCGGGCGGTGCGGATTGCGGGTCAAGGCGACCTCGTTCCAGCCGCGCTTCCATCTGCCAACCGACAATGTCGCCCGCTTCGGGCAGCCGGCTGAGCTCGAAACGGCTCAAGCCCTGGCCCAGAAGTGGAAGAAGAGCGCCGTCGCCCGGCTGGTCACCGGCGGCCGCATGACCGAGGCGGACGGTTATTTCATGACGATCGAAGCGACGCTCTGACGATTCCGTTCACGCATAATAGCTGCGATACCAGTCCACGAATGCCTTCACCCCCTGCTCTACCGGGGTAGTTGGCACAATGCCGGTGAGTTCGCGCAACAATGCTGGCGAAGCTTCGGTCGCGGGGACATCGCCAGGCTGTATCGGCATGAAATTCTTGCGCGCCTCCTTGCCGACCGCCGCCTCCAGTGCGGCGATGTATCGCATCAGCGGCACCGGCGATCCTCCGCCGATGTTCACGGTGCGGAACGGAGCGACCGGCGAGAGGCTGTCGCCCGGGCGTGCCTGACGGTCCGGAACCGTATCGATCAACGCGACGAGTGCGCTGACGAGGTCGTCGATATAGGTGAAGTCGCGCGCCATCCTCCCGTGATTGTACACGTCTATCGGTTCGTCGTTCAGCATGGCCTTCGCAAATTTGAACAGCGCCATATCCGGGCGTCCCCAGGGACCATAGACGGTGAAGAAGCGAAAGAAGGTCGTGGGGATGCCGAACAGATGACTGTAGCTGTGGCCGATGAGCTCGGTCGCGCCCTTGGTGGCGGCGTATAGGCTCATCGGGGTCTGCGTGGCCTGCGTTTCGGTGAATGGCATGGCGGTGTTGGCGCCATAGATCGAGCTCGTCGAGGCTGCCAGGAAATGACGCACGGGATGCTGGCGGGCAAGTTCAAGCAGGTGAAACGTGCCGATGATGTTGGTGCTCACATAGTTGGCCGGATGATCGATACTATAGCGCACGCCCGCCTGCGCCGCGAGGTGGATGACCGTGTCGGGCGCAAAGTCGTGCCATGCCTTGTCCAGCGCCTCGGCGTCCTCGATCGACAGGCGAGCGACGGCGAAGCCGGAATGATCCTCCAGGATCGCGTTGCGCTGCTCCTTGAGGCTGACATCGTAATATGGCGTGAAGTTGTCGATACCGAAAACGGTGGCGCCCGATTGCAATAACCGGCGAGCGGTATGAAAGCCGATAAAGCCGGCTGATCCGGTCACGAGGATGCGGCGTCCTGCCAAGTTTGTCATGCGCAAGTGCTTTCGTTGCTGCGTTTTTCGCGGCGTACCAAATAAGACGACTCTTGTTCTAGGAATCGTTTCCACTATCCGCGAGCCGGGAAAGGAATCATTGAGAATGCCCATCAAGCCGCTTCGCAAGGCCGTGTTCCCCGTCGGCGGGCTCGGCACCCGCTTCCTCCCCGCGACCAAGGCGCTCCCCAAGGAGATGCTGCCCGTCGTCGACCGCCCGCTCATCCAATATGCGGTGGACGAGGCGCTGGAGGCCGGGATCGAGCAGATCATCTTCGTCACCGGCCGCGGCAAGAGCGCGATCGAGGACCATTTCGACATCTCCTACGAGCTGGAGACGACGATGGCTGCGCGCGGCAAGTCGCTCGACGTGCTCGACGGCACGCGCTTGAAGCCCGGCGCGATCGCCTATGTCCGCCAGCAGGAGCCGATGGGGCTCGGCCATGCCGTATGGTGTGCGCGCGACATCGTCGGCGACGAGCCCTTCGCGGTCCTCCTCGCCGACGACTTCATGGTCGCGGCGCCGGGCCAGCGCGGCTGCCTTCGCCAGATGGTCGAGGCGTACAACAAGGTCGGCGGCAATCTCCTCTGCGCGCAGGAAGTGGCCGACGACCAGACCGACAAATACGGCATCATCACCCCCGGCACGCGCGACGGCACGCTGACGCAAGTGAAGGGCCTGGTCGAGAAGCCCAAGGCCGGCACCGCCCCCAGCAACCTCGCCGTGATCGGCCGCTACATCCTCCAGCCCGAAGTGATGCGCGTGCTCGAGGGGCAGGAAAAGGGCGCGGGCGGCGAGATCCAGCTGACCGACGCGATGGCCCGCATGATCGGCGGCCAGCCCTTCCACGGCGTCACCTTCCAGGGCGTGCGCTACGATTGCGGCGACAAGGCGGGCTACGCGCAGGCCAACCTCGCGCTGGCGCTGAGCCGCGCGGATATCGGGCCGGCGGTGCGGGCGTTTGCGAAGGGGTTGCTGGGGTAGGGCTTCGCGCACCGGCGGGAAGCAGGGCCGCCGAGGAAATCCGTTGCGATAGGTGAGCATCCCGATGCACGCTGATTGGGCCTAAGCCCATGAAGCGGCCATTGAGCACGGCCTCAATATATCAAACCAGCTGTCATCCCGGCCTTGTGCCGGGATCCACGGCGCCCCTGGCGACGCGATAGAGCCTCTTGCTTCCTGTTCGCCGCCCGGTGGATCCCGGCACAGGGGCGGGATGACGAGAATGACAGCTAACGACCCATTGCGGACATAGCGGTGGCAAGGCACACTACATGATCAGCGGAGGTGCAGATGCGGAGCAAAGCTAGTTTGGCAACTGACCTAATCTGCTTGGCGATGGCGCTCGGTCTAATTTGGCAGGCGGCAACGGAGTGGGAGCGGTATGCTACTTCCCTGCCATTTGCGGGCGGAGCACTGGCGGTGATCGCACTTGGGTATTTTCAACGTCGTCGCCAATCCGGCAGCTAACCACCCAATAGCTGCCATCGCTTGCAATGTTGGAATTGGTTTGCTTCCATCGACGGGCTGCATGGCGGCCGCTCTTTGATCACGTCGATTCGTTCGGTTCAATGACGAACCTGGAACCCCCGCCGGACAAAGACGACGAAGTTGACAGAATGAATCGCGTTCCGCGTAACATCGTCAACTTCGCGGAGGATCAGTCTGTACGCTGATCCAAGTCCTTCAACCCCGCATACCCGGGCTTGAACGTCCACCCCGTCACCCACGCCACCAGCCGCGGCACTGGCGCATTCCGCTCCATCCACTCGCTATATTCGCGATAGGCCGGATCGGCGCCGAGGTGCTTTTCCTCGGTCTTGGCGCGGATGTAATAGACGCCGCTCACCGCGGCGAGCAGCACCGTCGCGCGCACCGCGTCGTACAGGCTGCCCGTGGTCACCAGCAGCGGGCAGGTGCTGATCCACCAGAACAGGTTCTTGGAGAGATACGCCGGGTGCCGCGTCCAGCTGTACGGCCCGTGGGTGATGATCCCGCGATGCGTGAGGTTCGAGAAGCGGAAGCCGAACGCCATCGTCGCCCAGGCATAGATCGCGGTCAGCGCCACCAGCACCGCGCCGGTGATCCACAGCAGGATGTCGTATCCCGCCAGCCAGTGCGTCCAGTCCGACGTGCCCGGATGATAGTCCAGCGGCCCGCCATTCCCCATCAGGATGAAGGGCGGGTAGCAGATCAGCGCGAACGCCCAGCCCGCGGCATAGGGGTTGGCGGTGCGGATATGGCTGTCGAGCGGGCGGAAGGTGAGGACATAGCCCACCGTCGCGAACGCCACGTCGAGCATGAACATGCCCGTGGTCAGCCAGTTGGCGAGGGCAATGGGGTTGCTCAGGATCCCGTCGGTGCTCGCGCGCACGAACTGGCTGAACCCCGGCGGCACGATCGCCAGCATGAAGGCGAGGAAGAACGCCTTCACCGCCCAGCTGCGCAGATGGTTGTGGATCGCTTCCTCGTCGATCGGCTCGCCCTTCGTGCCGAGCAGCCAGGCGCCCAGCATCCATGCGCCGTCCTTCGGCTTCTCCAGCCGCCGGTCGATCCACAGGATATAGGGGACGGAGAGGATGAACAACGCCGGCGCCGCCATCTGGAAGCACCACATGGCAAAGGCGAAATTGCCCTCCCAGTAGAAGCGGCACACCGAATAGATCGCCGCGATCCCGCCCCAGGTCAGCCACAGCCCCGCGATCTTGGTGATCGAGATGTCGAGTGTTTCCTTGAGCGGCCGGGGATTCTCCCATTTCACGCCCGTGCTGGGGTTGCGGTGGACCTTGTCGATCAGGATCGACCACAGCACCATCGGCACGCCGCCCGCGACCAGATTGACCAGTGCCGCATAGGGGCCGTCCAGCCCGCGGCTGCGCGCAAAGGCGAGCCAGCACGCCATGCCGATCAGCCCGGCGAGCCCGCATCCGGTGCTGACCGCGGATTCGGGCCGCGGATCGGCCTTGGCCGGGGTCGCGAGGGCGGGGTCGTGATACATCGCGCCCCGCATAGCCCGCGAATGGTAAGCAAGCCGTGAAGGGTGTCCCGGACGCGCGCTGGCCCATGGCGGGGGCAATTGTTGGCACTTTACCTCGCCGTCGTGCCGGGCCTAAGGGTGTGACATCATATCCTTCCCATCGATTGAGGCCCTTATGCGCCGCGCCATCGCGCTCTCCGCCCTGTTGCTTGCCACCGCTGCTGCCGCGCAGAACTCGGCCCCTCAGCCGCTGCCGTTCGACAACCGCATCCCCGCGGCGCGCGATGCCGATTATCCCGGCACGATCACGCTCAAGGTGGATGCGACCAACGTCCAGCAGGCGATCTATCGCGTGAAGCAGACCATCCCCGTCGCGCAGGACGGCCATATGGTCCTGCTCATGCCCACCTGGCTCCCCGGCAAGCATGCCGCGCGCGGCGAGGTCGAGAAGCTCACAGGCCTCAGGATCAGCGCTGGCGGCAAGGCGGTGCCGTGGAAGCGCGACACGGTGGATGTCTGGGCCTTTCATGTCGACGTGCCACGCGGCGCGAAGCAGCTCGACCTCGAGTTCCAGTTCGTTGGCGCCACCGATCCCGATCAGGGGCGCGTGTCGATCGCGCCCGCGATGCTCAACCTCGAGTTCGAGCAGGTGAGCCTCTATCCCGCCGGCTGGTTCACCCGGCGCATCCCGATCCAGGCGACCGTCACCTATCCCGAAGGCTGGACCGCGGTGTCGGGCCTGCCCGCGAAGAAGCAGGGCGGAGCCTATGTCTATGAGAAGACCGATTACGAGACGCTGATCGATTCGCCGGTCTTCGCCGGCCGCCACTATCGCGAGTTCAAGCTCTCGGACCGCGTCGATCTCAACGTCTTCGCCGACGAGCCCAAGGAGCTCGACGCGACGCCCGAGCAGATCGCGGCGCACAAGAGCCTGGTCGACCAGTCGATCAAGCTGTTCGGCGCGCAGCATTACGACCAGTATGAATTCCTGCTGTCGATCAGCGACGAGATGGGCGGCATCGGGCTCGAGCATCATCGCAGCTCCGAGAATGGCGTGAAGCCCGGCTATTTCACCAAGTGGAATGACGGCCCGGGCTCGCGCAACCTGTTGCCGCACGAGTTCGTGCACAGCTGGAACGGCAAGTTCCGCCGCGGCGCCGACAGCTGGACGCCGGATTTCCGCACGCCGATGCGCAATTCGCTGCTGTGGGTGTACGAGGGGCAGACCCAGTTCTGGGGCTATATCCTCCAGGCGCGCTCGGGCATCGTCAGCAAGCAGGATACGCTCGACATGCTCGCCAATATCGCCGCGAGCCTCGACAACCGCCCGGCGCGGACCTGGCGCGCGCTGGTCGACACCACCAACGATCCGATCATCTCGGCGCGCCGGCCCAAAGGCTGGGTGAGCTGGCAGCGTTCGGAGGATTATTACAACGAAGGCTTGCTGATCTGGCTCGAGGTCGATTCGATGCTGCGCGCGCAGAGCGGCGGCACCAAGTCGATGGACGATTTCGCCCGCGCCTTTTTCGGCATGCGGGACGGCGACTGGGGCGTGCTCACCTACAAGCTTGAGGACGTTGCTGCGACCCTGAGCGCGATACAGCCCTATGACTGGTCGGGTTTCCTCAACCAGCGCCTCAACGGCCTGTCGGAGCGCGCGCCGCTCGCCGGCTTCACCGCCAACGGCTACCGCCTGATCTACACCGACGAGCCAACCGCGGCCTTCAAGGATGCCGAGAAGCGCGCGAGCCGGGCGGACTTGAGCTATTCGCTCGGCCTGTCGGTGGGCAAGGGCGGCGCGATCGGCACCGTTACCTGGGATTCGCCCGCGTTCGACGCCGGTCTCGACCTTGGCGACACGATCGTCGCGGTCGATGGCCGCGAATATTCCGACGATCGCCTCAAGGACGCGGTCAAGGCGGCGAAGGGCGGCAAGGACCCGATCAGGCTGCTGGTCAAGAGCGGCACCCGCTATCGCGAAATCGCCATCGACTATCACGGCGGCCTGCGCTATCCGCGCCTCGAAAAGACGGGCTCCGGAGAGGGTGGCCTGGATCGGTTGCTCGCCCCGCGCTGACGGGGAACACCGGACCAACAAAGGAAGTTTAGATGCGCATCGACATGATTCCTGTCGGCGACAATCCGCCGCACAGCCTGAACGTCATCATCGAAGTGCCGACCGGCGGCGAGCCGGTGAAGTACGAGTTCGACAAGGCGTCGGGCGCGCTGTTCGTCGACCGCATCCTGCACACGCCGATGCGCTATCCGGCGAATTACGGCTTCGTGCCCCACACGCTGTCGCCCGATGGCGATCCGCTCGACGCGCTGGTGATTTCGCGCTCGCCGTTCATCCCGGGCTGCGTCGTGCGCGCGCGGCCGATCGGTGTGCTCAAGCTCGAGGACGAGGCCGGCGGCGACGAGAAGCTGATCTGCGTCCCCGTCGACACCACTTTCCCCTATTATTCGGATGTGGGCGAGCGGCAGGACCTCCCCTCGATCGTGCTCCAGCAGATCGAGCATTTCTTCAAGCACTACAAGGACCTCGAGTCCGAGAAGTGGGTCCGCATCGGCCAGTGGGGCGATGCCGACGAAGCGCGCCGCATCGTCGTCGAGGCGATCGAGGCCGCGAAGAAGGCTAAGGCCGCCTGATCGGACAGCCGGCCCGAAGCGCCAGTGCGCCGTGCCGGCTCGTTCTCAGGGCGTGATCGCGCGGAGCGCGACCCGCGCCGGGCGCAGGCCTTCGCCCGTTACGTCCACATCGATCGTCCCGCTGGTCGCGGACGCGCGGACCATCGCCAGTGCGCGGCCGTTCCACGCCTTGCGCACCGCGGACGCGAAGGGCGTGGTGTCCGCCGGATCGCCATTGTCGAACGCCGCGAGCGTGCCCGCGCCGGTCACGCGGACGGTCAACGGCACCGCCGCGCCCGGCACCAGTACGCCCTTGGCGTCGACCAGCTCGACCCGCACGAAGCCGATGCGGTCGAACCCCGGCGCCAGCGCGGTCTGCTCGGCGACCAGCCGGATTGCGGCCGGCGCGCCCGCGGTGCGCAGCACGTCGCGCGCCACCGCCTTGCCCGCTGCATCATAGGCGACCGCGCGGATCTCACCCGGCGCGAACGGCACGTCCCACGCGATCGCGCTGGCATCGGCATTCGCCGGCTTGCGGCCCAGCGACTTGCCGTTGAGGAACAGCTCGGCCGAGGCGGCATTGGTGACCAGCTCGACCTTCTCGACATGCGGGGCGAGCGAGGCGGGCGTCCAGTCGTTGCGCACGCCCGCATCCTTGGGCTGCGGCGTCGCAATCGCGACCGTGGTCGGCAGGCCGGCGGTATCGACGAAGGTGCCGGTGCGGCGCCCGATTCTGACCATCGGCGTCTCCGACCACCAGGAGGCACGCTCCCAGCCGATCGACTTCACCACATCGGTGCGGTCGACGAGCCCCGAGGGGTTGGAGATATTGGGCCAGCCCGCGCGGTCCGCTTCGCCAAGATAGTCGGCGCCGGTCCACAGGAACATGCCCGAATAGGGCGCGAAATCGCGCACCGCGAGCCAGTTGCCGCGACCCTTGGTGTTCTCGGTGCCGATGATCCTGCGCGTGGGCTTGTCCTTGTGCGCCTGGGTCAGCTCGTTCTCGCGGTAGTTCTGCCCGACCACATCGAGCATATCGGCGAGACCGTTCCTGTAGTCGCCGGTGACGTTCGGCCGGAACAGCGCCATCGTCACCGGCCGGCTCGGATCCTCCTCGTTGAAGATTTTCTTGAGGCGCGCGAGGTTCGCTTTCGCGACCAGCGGATAGGGCGTGTCGTGGATCTCGTTGCCCACCGACCAGATCACCACCGAGGGGTGGTTGCGGTCGCGCCGCACGAACTCGCGCGCGTCGAGCGACGACCAATCGCCGAAGAACAGATGATAGTCATACGGGTTCTTGGCGACGGTCCACATGTCGAACGCCTCGTCCATCACCAGCATGCCGAGCCGGTCGCACAGCGCCATGAACTCGCGCGAGAAGGGGTGGTGCGCGGTGCGGATCGCGTTGACGCCCAGCGCCTGCAGCCCGCGCAGCCGCCGTTCGTAGAAGGCGAGCGGCACCGCCATGCCGAACGCGCCGCCCTCGGCATGGATCGCCGTGCCCTTGAGCTTGACGTTGCGGCCGTTGATCCAGAAGCCGGTGTCTGCCTTGAACGCGATGTCGCGCACGCCGAAGTTCACCCGGTCGCCGTCGAGCGCAGCACCGTCCTCGCCGATCACGCGCACGCTGGCGGCGTAAAGATTGCCCTGGCCGACATCCCACAGCTTCGGCCGGACGATCGCGGTCTCGGCGACGAGCTTCTGCACACGCCCCGCCGGAACCATGGCAAGCGGGCTGGTCGCGGTGCCGACGACCTTGCCGTCCGGCCCGGTGAAGCTCACCTCGATCCGCGCCCGCACGTCCTGCCGCGTCTGGTTGCGGATGCTGCTTTCGACCCGCACCGTCGCGCGCTCGGGCGATACTTGCGGCGTGGTGACAAAGGTGCCCCAGGCATCGACATGCACCTGTCCGGTCGTGATCAGCCGCACGCTGCGATAGATGCCGCCGCCCGCATACCAGCGCGAGGCCGGCTGGAACGAAGTGTCGGCGCGCACCGCCAGCACGTTGGGACCGTCCCAGCTCAGATGATCGGTGAGATCGTAGCGCACCGTCGAATAGCCGTTGGGCCGGTGCCCGACATGATGGCCGTTGATCCACACCCCACCGCGATCCATGATTCCGCCGAATTCGACGAACACGCGCTTGCTGCGGTCGGCTGCGGGCAGGGTGAAGCTCTTGCGATACCAGACGATCCCGGTCGGCAGCCAGCCGCCCGATCCGGTCGAGAGCGCGTCCCGGTCGAACGTCCCGCTGATCGCCCAGTCGTGCGGCAGATCGACCTTCTGCCAGTCGGCCTGCGCGCCCGCGACGGTCTCCGCGCCCGCGATGTCTCCCTTCGCGAACAGCCAGCCTGCGTTGAAGGCCACCTCCTCGGCGAGTGTCGCCGGGGCAAGCGACAGACAGACCAGGGCCGCGACCCAGCCCAGTCCCGCACGAACCCACATCTTCATGCGCCACCTCTCCGTTTTGGCGCGAAAGAACATGGGAGAGGCCAACAGGTCAAGGGAATCTCAAAAAACGAGACCATATTTCATATTGTGGAATATGTTCGATGTGGCGAGTCGCCTGCAATTCGCCTAATCTGCGCGGATGCGGGATGGGGCACAGGGTACGGATCGCCGTCGCGGCATCGGCAATCTGCTCGCGCCGCCGCGCTTCCTGCTGTTCGCTGCGATCCTCGGCGTCGGGTGCGCGGTCGCGATTCCGCCGCTCGGCGAGCGCTTTGGCATCATGGCCGCGTTCGATGCGGCGGCTTTGCTGTTCCTCGTCTCGTGCCTCCCGCTGTTCCGTCACGAATCGCACCACATCCGCGCGGCGGCGCGCGACAATGATGCCAACCGTGTCGCGCTGCTCGTCATCACCGCCGCGATCAGCCTTGCGGTGTTCGCCACCATCGCCAGCGTGCTGGTGCCCGCGGGCACCCCCGAGCCGCGCAGCCTGGCGCTGGTCATCGCCACGCTCGCGATCTGCTGGCTGTTCGCCAATACGGTGTACGCGCTGCACTATGCGCATCTCTTCTACACCCAGCGGCACGGGAAGGATGCGGGCGGCCTCGAATTCCCGCACGCGCCCGAGCCCGACTATTCGGACTTCATCTACTTCGCCTGGTGCCTCGGCATGACCTTCCAGACCAGCGACGTGACGATCACCACACGTCCGATGCGGCGCGCGGTGACGTATCACTGCCTGGTCGCGTTCGTCTTCAACCTCGGCATCATCGCCTTCACGATCAACGCGCTCGGCGGGTGACCTTCGGTTTCTTGGCGGGCGCGCGCCGTCCGGCTTCCAGCCCCAGCGTCGCCCATTCGCGCATCGCATCAGGGTCGTCGAATACATCGTCGGGTGCGCGGCGATAGTTCATGCTGGCGACGCGGTTCTTCATCTCGAAGGTGAAGCGATCGCATCCCGCCGCGTCCCATAGCGCGTCGCTCTCAGCATCCGCCTTGAACCACAGCACATCGTCGCTCGAGATGATCGCGAACACCGTTCCGTCGAGATAGAGCGTCGCCCCGCCCATCATCTTGCGGTGCGTGACGCTGCCCATCGGTTCCAGCGTCTCGATCACCCAGTCGAGCAGCCCCGCGTCAAACGCCATGGGCCAGCTCCTCGATCGCGCCGATCTCCATCCGCCAGCGTTCCCAGCCCTCGACCGGCCCGGCGCCGATCGAGCGGTAGAAGCGCTTGCCCAGCTCGTTCCAGTCGAGCACCGCCCATTCGAGCCGTGCACCGCCGCGCTCGATCACCAGCGCCGCCAGCCGCGACAGCAGCGCGCGGCCCAAGCCCGTGCCTCTCGCGTGGGGTTCGACGAACAGGTCCTCCAACCAGATCCCCGGCTTGCCCTCGAAGGTCGAGAAGGTCTGGAAGAACAGCGCGAAGCCGCCCGGCACGCCATCGACCTCGCCGATCAGCACCTCGGGCGCGGGCCGTTCGCCGAACAGATGGCTGCGCAGCATTTCGGGATCGAAACGCACCTCGTGCGCCAGCTTCTCATAGTCGGCGAGCTTGCGGATGAATTCCGCGACCAGCTCGAAATCCTTTGGGCCGGCTTGTCGGATCGAGATCATGGCAATTGCGCCTCGCTGTCGGCCACCGGGGCATGATCGCGCCGGCGCGCGGCGAGGATGCACCCGCCGACGATCAGCGCCGCCCCGGCGACGGTGAAAAGGGATACGCGCTCGCCGAACACCACCCAGCCCCAGAGCGTCGCCCACAGGAAGCCGGTATATTCGGTCGGCGCGAGATAGCTCGCCTCGGCATGCCGATACGCCCAGGAGAGCAGGAACAGCGAAGCCGTGGCGAGCATGGCAGCAAGGACCAGCGCGGGCGCCTTGGCGAGCGGCGGCACCACCAGCAGCCAGGGCGCCGCGAGCAGGTAGACGGCGGTGACGATCAGCGTCTGATAGAAGGCGACCTCGCCCGGCCCGGCGACCAGCGACTGCTGGCGCATCAGGATGATGTTCCAGGCATAGCAGACGGCGGAGACGAGGATCGCGATTGCGCCCCAGAATGCATCCGGCCCCAGCTCGGCACGCGCCTGCCCCCACAGGATCACCAGCACGCCGGCGAACGCCATGGCGGTGGCGATCACCGTCACGCGCGTGATCCGCTCCTTCAGGATCAGCGCGGCGAGGAACAGGGCGATGATCGGCGCGATGAAGGACAGCGCGATCGCCTGCGCCATCGGCACGCGCCCCAGCCCCCAGAAGAACAGGAAGGCCATCGCCGCCGACACCAACCCCCGCACCAGGTGGATGCGCAGCACCGCCCGCGCCGGCCAGCGCGGCCGCGACAGCGCATAGGGGATGCCGCTTACGACGGTGCCCGCGAGCATCCGCCAGGTCAGCGCATTATAGGCGCCGAGCGCGATCACCAGCCCCTTCATCACCGCATCCATCGACGAGAAGATCGCGATGCCCAGCGCGGCGATGGCGAAAGCGATCAGGGGCGAGAGGGAGCGGTTCACCGGATCGCGCTTGGCGCGCTCGCGCCGCCGGGTCAATCGCTGCCTAACGTTGCTCCGCCTTCTCCTTCGCCAGCCGCGCGTCGAGCCGCTGCGTGTAGGTCGTGGCGAGCACCTTGCACGGCGCCTTCTCGATCAGCGGATTGCGCGCCCGCGACCGCTCCAGCGCGGCGAGATGAGCGAGCGTATCGTTGGTGCCGGGGTGGGAGGGGATGGCGATGTCGCAGCGCAGTGCTGCAAGCTTCGCCGCGCCCCGGCGCAGCAGCGCGACCCGCTCGGGATGGTCGCTGAAGCGATAATGGTCGTCGCTTACCGGGTTGATGCTCGCCGAGAAGACGAAGGTCGCGCACGCCTTGCCCTCGCACGATCGCCACTGCCAGCTGGTGCTGCCCGCAGTGTGCCCCGGCGTCGCCCGCGCGACGATCGTCACCCCGCCGATCCGCAGCGCTTCGCCGTCGCGCACGCCGCGGATTCGCGATACCGGAGGCATCGGCTGATGGATGCTCGCCTGCGGATCGTCCTTGCCGACAGTGCCGCGACGCAGCTCCGCTACCGCCGCGGTGCCGGCGATCACCGTCGCGCCGCTGTCGCGCGCGAGCGCGGCAACGCCGCCGGCATGGTCCCAATGCGGCTCGGTAACGAGGATGTGCTTGATCTGCCCAGGATCGAAGCCGAGCTTGCGGATGTTGGCCTGGATCGCGCGCACCGCCTGCGGCACGCTGCCGTCGATCAGCACCAGCCCGGCGCTGGTGCGGATCAGCACCACGCCCAGCCCCTGGAACCCGACATAATAGCTTTGCCCATGCATCCGCACCGGCGTCTGCGGCTCCAGCCATTGCGCGGCGTATTTGGGTGCGATCGGGCGCAGCAGCGGATCGTCGCGGTCCGCCTGCCGGGCATCGGCATGCCCCGAAAGCATCGCCACTGCCGCCAATACGAATTCAGTTTTCCTCATCCCGTGCACTCCAATGATCCAGTGGAGTGCAGAATGACCAAGCCGGATTCGCCGCGCAAAGCATCAATTCTCGACTTAGGCATGAATTTACCTCATGCTTTTCGGATGGATCGCCCCCAGCTCCCGCTCAACGCGCTGCGTGCCTTCGAGGCCGCGGCGCGGCACCTCAACTTCACCCGCGCGGGGCTTGAGCTCTGCGTCAGCCAGGGCGCTGTGAGCCATCAGGTTGCCTCCCTGGAACGGCGGCTGGGCGTGCCGCTGTTCCGCCGCCTGCCGCGCGGCCTTGCGCTCACCGACGAAGGGCTGGCGCTGGTGCCGGTGCTGGGCGAGGCGTTCGACCGCATCGGCGCGGCGCTCGACCGCTATGAGGGCGGGCGGATGCGCGAAGTGCTGACGGTCGGCGTGGTCGGCACCTTCATGACCGGCTGGCTGCTGCCCCGGCTCGATCGGTTCCACCACGCGCATCCCGAAGTCGACCTGCGCCTGATGACCAACAACAACCGCGTGGACCTGGCGGGCGAGGGACTCGACTGTGCGATCCGCTTCGGCGACGGCGCGTGGCACGGCACCCGCGCCGTCCCGCTGCTCGCCGCGCCCCTGTCGCCGCTCTGCGCGCCCGCCATCGCCGCGCGCCTCACCGGCCCGGCTGACCTCGCCCGCGAGACCCTGCTGCGCTCCTATCGCGCCGACGAATGGTCGCGCTGGTTCGCGGCTGCCGAGGCGTCCTGCCCGCGTCTGACCGGCCCGGTGTTCGACAGCTCGGCAGTGATGATTGCCGCCGCGCTTGCCGGTCACGGAGTCGCGCTCGCCCCGCCCGCGATGTTCGAGGCCGATCTCGCTACCGAACGCCTCGTCCAGCCCTTTCCGGTCGAGATCGAACTCGGCCGCTATTGGCTCACCCGCCTCAACTCACGCCGCGAGACGGCTGCGATGGGGGCATTTGCAGCGTGGTTGGGGGCGACCGCAGCACCGCTTGAAATGTAGGATTCCGCCTGCTCCAATCGGTCAGCCGGAAAGCTCCGGCCGCTCTTTGACCCCGTCGAGACCAGCTTGACACTCGCGTGCGAAAACATGCGAAACGTGTCAACGTCCCCTCCAGGGGGTTCAACTTCGCCAGCCTCGCGCGCGTAGCAGTATGACTTTTGGGACCTTCCGCCGGTTCAGGCTGCCGCTTCGGCTTTCGCCGCGTCCGCCGCCTCGATCTCGGCCGCCCTGGCCTCGACCAGCTTGACGATATGGTCGAGCATGTCGGCATCTTCGACCGTATGATCGGTCACCCCCGACAGATATACCATGTGCTTGCCGTTGCCGCCGCCGGTCAGCCCGATATCGGTCTCGCGGGCTTCGCCCGGCCCGTTGACCACGCAGCCGAGAACGGAGAGCGAGAGCGGCGTGCGGATATGCTGGAGCCGCTCCTCCAGGGTCTGCACGGTGCGGATCACGTCGAAGCCTTGCCGCGCGCAGCTCGGGCAGGAGACGACGCGCACGCCGCGGTTGCGGATGCCGAGCGCTTTCAGGATCTCGAACCCGACGCGCACCTCCTCCTCGGGCTCGGCGGAAAGCGAGACGCGGATCGTGTCGCCGATGCCGAACCACAGCAGCGAGCCGATGCCGATCGCGCTCTTGACGGTGCCGCCGACGAAGCCGCCGGCCTCGGTGATGCCGAGGTGCAGCGGGCAGTCCACCGCCTCGGCGAGCTGCTGATAGGCGGCGGTGGCGAGGAACACGTCGCTCGCCTTCACCGCGACCTTGAATTCGTGGAAGTCGCGGTCCTGGAGCAGCTTGATATGGTCGAGCGCACTTTCGACCAGCGCCTCGGGGCAGGGCTCGCCGTATTTCTCGAGCAGGTCCTTCTCGAGGCTGCCGGCGTTGACGCCGATGCGGATCGCGCAGCCATTGGCCTTGGCGGCGTTGACCACCTCGTTCACCCGGTCGGCGCTGCCGATGTTGCCTGGGTTGATGCGCAGGCAGGCCGCGCCCGCATCGGCCGCCTCGAGCGCGCGCTTGTAGTGAAAATGGATGTCGGCGACGATCGGTACGCGCGCGGCGCGCACGATCTGCTTCAGTGCCGCGGTGCTCGCGACGTCGGGGCAGGAGACGCGGATGATGTCGACCCCGGCATCCTCGCAGCGGCGGATCTGGTCGATCGTCGCCCTTGCATCCTCGGTCGGGGTGTTGGTCATCGTCTGGACGGTGACGGGCGCATCGCCGCCGACAGGCACGTTGCCGACCATGATCTGGCGGCTTTGGCGGCGCACGATATCGCGCCAGGGACGCACGGACATTGAAGTTCCTCTGGGTTCGCCCGTCCTATAGCCGATCGGCGCGGGGCGAGAAAGGCGCGCTTCTGGCGGCGTGCTCACGCTGATAACCAATTGGTCAGCCCGGCGGGGCTATAGGCCGGGACCGTGACCGAACCGACCGACTCGTCCGTGCGTACCAATCGCCATTACGGCCTCGACTGGCTGCGTATCGCGGCGTTTGCGCTGCTGATCGTCTACCATATCGGGATGGTGTTCGCGCCCTGGGGGTGGGTGATCAAGACCGGCCATGCCATTCCCGCGCTGATCGCCCCGATGTCGCTGCTGACCCCCTGGCGGCTGGCGCTGCTGTTCGCGGTGTCGGGCTATGCGTCGTGGCACTTGTTCGCCAAGTCGGGCAGCGCGGGCAAGTTCCTGCGCTCGCGCAACATCCGGCTGCTGGTCCCGCTGGCGTTCGGCATGGCGGTTCTGGTGCCGATCGAGATGTGGGTGCGGGTGATGGGCAAGGGCTATCCCCATGGCCTGATCCGCTTCTGGACGCATGATTACTGGCGTTCGGGCGACTTCTGGGGCCGCGAATTTCCCAGCTGGGAGCATCTGTGGTTCGTCGCCTATCTCTGGACGTACACCGCGATCCTCGCCGCTGGGCTGGCGCTGAACCGCCCGCGGCTGGAGGCCGGTGCTGCCCGGCTGGTGGGGTGGCTGTCGACCGGCGCGCGGATCCTGTGGGCGCCGGCCGCGCTGCTCGTCACTGCCAAGCTCGCGCTGCTCTTCGTAGTGGAGGAGGAGCATGGGCTGTTCCGCGACTGGGCGGGGCATGCCCAATATGTGCCGATGTTCCTGTTCGGCTTCGTGCTCGCCGGCGCGCCGCAACTCTGGCCGCCGCTGTGGCGGTGGTGGAAGGCCGCGCTGGCGATCGCGGCGGCTTGCGGCGCGGCGGTGGTGACGGTCGAGCTGGCCTTCCCCGGCGAAGCGATCCCGCCGCATTGGGTGATGGCCGCCGAGCGCGCGGCGCAGGTGACGATGGCATGGACGATGACGATCGCGCTGTTTGTGCTCGCCGACCGCTACTGGAACCGCGACCATCGCTGGCGCAGGACGTTCGCCGAGGCGGTGTTCCCCTTCTACCTCATCCACCAGCCTGCGATCGTGCTGATCACCTGGTACTCGCTGCCGCTCAAGCTGGGTCCGCTGGTCGAGTTCGGCATGCTGCTGGCGGGGACCACAATGATCTGCACGGCCTTCTATCTGCTCGGGCGCGAGTTCGGCTGGCTGCGGCCGCTGATCGGGCTTGGCCCGCGCACGGCCCGCGAATCGCCGGCGGTTTCAGCGCAACCGGCCTGACATGCGCGCTCAGCCGCGCTAAGGCGCAGCGGTGGAACGGCATTACGGCATGGACTGGCTGCGGGTCGGGGCATTCGGGCTCCTGATCCTCTATCATATCGGCATGGTCTTCGTGCCGTGGGGCTATCACGTGAAGACCGTGACGCCCGCCGAATGGGTGACGGTGCCGATGCTGTTCACCAGCCCCTGGCGACTGACCTTGCTGTTCCTCGTCTCGGGCTATGCCAGCCGCGCGCTGTGGATGAAGTCGCGCAAGCTGGGCCGCTTCGCCGGCAACCGGACGTGGCGGCTGATCGTGCCGCTGCTGTTCGGCGTCGCGGTGATCGTCCCGCCGCAGACCTGGGTCGAGCTGGTGACGCAGCATGGCTACCGGCCGGGCTACTGGGCCTTCTGGACGCGCGACTATTGGGATTTCGGCACGATCTCCGGGATCATCGTGCCGACCTGGAACCATCTGTGGTTCGTCGGTTATCTCTGGCTCTACACGCTGGCGTTGACGCTGATCGTGCTGCTGCCCGGCGGGGGCTGGTTCCAGCGCGCGTTCGACCGGCTGCTGGCGGGCACGCGCGTGCTGTGGCTACCCGCGGCCTATTTGCTGATCACGCAGGTGGTTCTCTTCCAGCGCTGGAGCGACAGCCATGACGTGATCAACGACGGGATCGCGCATCTCGCCTATTTCCCCGCCTTCCTGTTCGGCTTCGCGCTGGCGGGGTCGGAGCCGGTGATGGCGTGGATCGCGCGGCTGTGGAAACCCGCCGCCGCGATCGGCCTTGCGGGCTATGTCGTCTCCGTCGCGATCGACATCGCCTATGTCGCCGATCCGCCCTGGGTGGTGGGACGGGTGATGCTCGCGGCGCGCTACATCCAGTGCTGGATGACGATCGCGGCGCTGATCGGCTTTGCAGAGCAGTTCCTCAATCGCGACCACAGGCTGCGGCCCATGCTGACCGAGGCGGTGTTTCCTTTCTATCTGATTCACCAGACGATCATCGTCGTCGCGATGTACTGGCTGCTCAAGACCGGACTGCCCGGGTTCGTCGAGTTCGCGATCCTCGTGCCCGCCACCGCGCTGGGTTGCTGGATCTTCTACCGCGTCGGCCGCGAGATTCCGTTGCTGCGGCCGCTGATCGGCCTCAGGATGGAGCGGCGCGACCGCCCGCGCCCCAAGCCGGAGGCCTGAATGATCCGCCTGTCCCTCATCGCCGGAGCCCTGCTGATGTCGCTTCCCGCTGCCGCGCAGGACAAGCCGCAATGGACGCTGGTGATCCATGGCGGAGCCGGTGTGATGGAGCGGGCCAAGATGACGCCCGAGCGCGAGGCGGCGGCGCGCAAGGGGCTGGACACGGCGCTGGAGGCCGGGTCGAAGGTGCTCGCCGGCGGCGGCAGCGCGCTCGACGCGGTCGAGGCTGCGGTGAAGGTGCTGGAGGACGATCCGAGCTTCAATGCCGGCCGCGGCGCGGTGTTCACCTATGACGGCACCAACGAGCTCGACGCTTCGATCATGGACGGTGCGACACGCCGCGCCGGAGCGGTGGCCGGCGTCACGCGGACGCGAAATCCGATCAGCCTCGCGCGCAAGGTGATGGAGGGCAGCCCGCATGTGATGCTGGCGGGCAAGGGCGCCGACCAGTTCAGCGCCGAGAAGGGGCTGGAGCAGGTCGCTCCCTCTTACTTCGCGACCAAGGAGCGGCGGCGCCAGCTCGAGACGCTCAAGGCGAAGAAGACCAGCTGGTTCGATATCGACCGCAAGTTCGGCACGGTCGGTGCGGTGGCGATGGACGCGAAAGGCCATGTCGCCGCGGCGACCTCGACCGGCGGGATCACTGGCAAGCGCTGGGGCCGGATCGGCGATTCGCCGGTGATTGGCGCGGGCACCTATGCCGACGACCGCGCCTGCGCCGTCTCGGCGACCGGCGCGGGGGAGTATTTCATCCGCGCGGGCGTGGCGCACGAGATCTGCGCGCGGGTCCGCTTCAAGGGCGAGAGTCTGAAGGCCGCGGCGGACATTGTGATGAAGGAAACCGCCGATCTTGGCGGCACCGGCGGGGTGATCCTGACCGGTCCGAGCGGCGAGATGGCATGGAGCTTCAACACGCCGGGCATGTATCGCGGCAAGGTTTCGGCCAGCGGTGAAAAGGTCGTCGCGATCTACGGCGACGAGGACTGAACGGCGGTTCGCGCCGGAAGTTTACACAAAGTTTACGCTATCCCCCGGTCCGCCTGCCAGTCCGGATGCGCGCGCCGCCAGATTGACAGGGAAACATGCGGCCCACTCAGAACATATATAGAACATTTGCGAATTGCAAGCGATTTCGTCGCATCGACCGGCTATGGCGACGGCATGATTCGCCGCTTCCTCGCCGCCGCCGCGCTCGCCGCGACGCTTATCGCCACGCCTGCGCTCGCCTATTGGGAATATGGGCACGAGACGATCGCATCGATCGCCTACCGGAACGTGAAGCCCGAGACGCGGCGCGCGATCGACCGGCTGCTGGCGAAGCAGGGGCTGCTCGAGACGCCGGCCTGCCCGGCGAAGACGATCGAGCAGGCGAGCGTGTGGGCGGACTGCATCAAGCCATTGGGCGTGCGGTTCAGCTATGCCTATAACTGGCACTATCAGAATGTGAGCATCTGCAAGCCGTTCACGCTCAAGGGCAATTGCCCCGACGGCAATTGCGTGTCGGCGCAGATCGAGCGCGACGTGAAGCTGCTGCAGGACCCCAAGGTGCCGGTGCGCGAAAAGGTGATGGCGCTTGCGTTCCTCGTCCATTTCGTCGGCGACCTGCACCAGCCCCTGCATGCCGGGGACAAGGGCGACCTGGGCGGCAACCGGGCGCGATCCGATTACGGCATCTATGGACCGGAGCGATTGAACCTCCACACCATCTGGGACGGGTGGCTGGCCGAGCGGGCGATCTCGACCCCGCCGCCGCTGATCGTCGCCTATCCTGCGGGCCAGCGCGCGGCGATGGGCGCCGGAACGGTCGAGGACTGGAGCCGTGAGAATTGGGAAGTCGCCAAAGAAGCCTATGCTGCCGCCTATGGCGGCGATCCGTGCCGCACCGACATGCCGCCGCGCGGCAAGATGGACGACGCCACGGTCGAGCGGCTGGTGCCGGTGATGCGCCAGCAGATCACCCGCGGCGGCCTGCGCCTCGCCCGGATGCTCGACGAGGCGTTCGGCCCGCCGCCGCCCGAGGAGCCGAAGCGGTGATCGCTTAGCTTCGCGCATAATTTTCAAGGAAGCCGCAGCGCTGGCACCGCCAGGTGCTGATCTCGATCGGCTTGCCCTCGCCCGGCTTGACGCCCCACCAGCCCTTGCGCGGGGCACCGCGCGACCAGCTGAGCAGCGCCAGCATGCTGTGGCGTTCGGTGACCACGAAGCCTTCCGCCATCGATCCCTGGCATTTGGGGCAAGCGTTCGAGCGCATCTCAACTTTCCTCCTTGGCCGCGTCCTTGGCAGGCCGGCCACGTTTGGCGCGCACCGGGTCCGCCAGCTTGACCCCGCGCCGGGCCAGCGCCTCGCGCAGCAGGCATTCCACCTGCGCGTTGACGCTGCGCAGGTCGGTCGCCGCGCTCCGCTCGATCGCGGCATGGAGCGCGGGATCGAGACGGAGCGGGAATGCCTTTTTGGGCGGGGCGCTCACGACACGGTTACTGGTAGAGCGAGCCCGCGTTCACCACCGGCTGGGTGTCGCGCTCCGAGCAGAGCACGACCATCAGGTTGGAGACCATCGCCGCGCGTCGCTCGTCATCGAGCTCGACGACATTCTTGTCGGAAAGCTGCTCCAGCGCGGTCTCGACCATCGACACAGCGCCCTCGACCAGCTTCTGCCGCGCGGCGATCACCGCCTCGGCCTGCTGGCGGCGGAGCATCGCCTGGGCGATCTCCTGCGCATAGGCGAGGTGGGTGAGGCGGCATTCGTCGATATGCACGCCGGCCATCTCGACCCGCTCCTGCAGCTCGGTGCGCAGTTCCTCGCTGACATGCTCGGCATTGCCGCGCAGTGTCATCTCCTCATGCGTGAAGTCGTCATAGGGGTAGCGCGAGCCGATCGCGCGCACCGCGCTCTCGATCTGGATGTGGACGAACTCGCGATAGTCATCGACGTCGAACAGCGCCTGCGCGGTATCGGCGACGCGCCACACCACGTTCGATGCGATCTCGATCGGGTTGCCGCGCAGGTCGTTCACCTTGAGCCGTTCCGAGGTGATGTTGTGGATGCGGACCGATATCTTCTTCTTGATCAGCCACGGCCATGCCCAGCGCAGCCCGGTGCTGCGATCGGTGCCCTGATACTCGCCGAACAGCAGGATCGCCGCCGCCTGATTGGGCTGGAGCAGGTAGAAGCCGATCGACACGAAGGCGAGCGTGAGCCCGCCCGCGACCGTCACCAGCGGGGCCCAGAGGCCCTCGCCGATCTGCGGCGCGGAGAAGGCGATGGCGAGCAACGCGATCAGCACGACCAGCAGCATGGCATAGCCGCTGGCGGTCGATGCAGGGCGCTCGGCGCTGCTGCGGAGCGCGCGGGGGTTCGACTCGGACATGTTTGCCTCCCGTAAAAGATGATATCACTTTTATATCAGATTCCGGGATGCGCAAGCGGAATCGGCGGCGGGCAAAGTTGCGGGATGCGCGGGTCATTTTTAAGCGTCGGGCGGCTTCATCGCGCCACATGCGGCGAAGTCGCGGGAGGAGAAATGGACCCTGAAACAAGTTCAGGGTGACGGTAGGGTGGAGGATGCCAACATCCGCAATGGATCGCTTGCGGTCGTCTCTCTTCTCCGTCATCCCGGCACAAGGCCGGGATGACGGGCAGTTCGCAAGCCGTCAGCGGGGTGCGGACCTCCCCCTCCGTCATGCTTCGCATGCCACTCCCCTGGCGGGGTAGGATTTTGGAGGCCTCCGCAACGAAAAGGGGGCGCGGACCCTGCGGCCCGCGCCCCTTCGTTCGTCCCGTGCTGGCGATCAGTTGATGACGATCGTCACCGCGCGGCGGTTCTGCGCCCAGCTCTGCTCGTCCGAGCCGAGCGCGATCGGGCGTTCCTTGCCGTAGCTGATCGTGGTGATGCGCGTCGCCGAGACGCCGCGCGCCGCGAGATAGTTCTTCGCGGCATTGGCGCGGCGGTCGCCCAGCGCGAGGTTGTATTCGCGCGTGCCGCGCTCGTCGGCATGGCCCTCCAGCGTGATGCGCGTGTTCGGATACTGCGTCAGCCACTGTGCCTGGCTGTCAAGGATCGTGCGCGCCTGCGCGTCGATGTCATACTGGTCGAGCGCGAAGTGGATCGTGTCGCTCGACACATTCTGCTTGAAATGCGCCGCGGTGCCGGGCTGGACGGCGCCGCTGGTGTCGGTGCCCGTATCGGGGCCGGGCTCGACCGGGCCGGGGCCCGGCGGGAGCGTCTCGGGGCGCTTCTTCGAGCAGCCGGCGACGGCGACGGCCATCGAAGCGATGATGAGGGCGGTTCTAAGCTTTGCCATTGGTCGTATCTCCTAGGCATTTACAGATTTCGTGAGCGGAACGATCTCGATCAGGGACGTAACGGTCCCCAGGCCGGATCGGATCCATCGAGCGGGGTGGGGATGCGCCGCGCATTGCTGCCGGTGAGGTCCACCGCCCAGACATCGGCCTTGCCCGCACGGCCCTGCGCGCCGCGATAGAACATCAGCACGCGGCCGTTGGGCGACCAGCTCGGCCCCTCATCGCCCCAGGCGTCGGTCAGCAATTTCTCGCCGCCGCCCGAGGGGCTCATCACGCCGATGCGGAAGCCGCCGCCCATGCGGGTGAAGGCGATCAGGTCGCCGCGCGGGCTCCATACCGGGGTGGCGTAGCGGCCGCCGCCGAAGCTGATCCGCTGCTGGTTGGAACCGTCGGCGTTCATCACATAGAGCTGCTGCGTGCCCGAGCGGTCGCTCTCGAACACAATCTTGCTGCCATCGGGCGAGTAGCTGCCGCCGGTGTCGATGCCGGGGCCGCTGGTCAGCCGCTGCGGCGATCCGCCCGCGGTGGCGACGCGGTAGATGTCGGCATTGCCCGCGGTGGACATGGTGAACAGGATCCAGCGCCCGTCCGGCGAGAAGCGCGGCGCGAAGGCGAGGCTGACATTGGTGACGAGCAGCCGCTGCGTGCCGTTCGACAAGTCGTAGACGTACAGCGCGGGCTTGTCGCCCTGATAGCTCATATAGGCGATGCGGCGGTCGTCGGGCGACAGGCGCGGGGTCAGCACGATCGACTGGCCGTTGGTCAGGAAGCGATGATTGGCGCCGTCCTGGTCCATGATCGCGAGCCGCTTGATGCGCCTGTTCTTGGGGCCGGTCTCCGAAACATAGACGACGCGGCTGTCGAAATAGGGGCCTTCGCCCGACAGGCGAGTATAGATCGCGTCGGCGCATTTATGCGCGGCGCGGCGCCAGTCGGACGGACCGACCTCGAACCCCGACCGGGTGAGCTGGGTGCCGAGCGCGACATCGTAGAGATAGCAGCCGACAGTCAGCCGCCCGCCCGCGCCCGCCTGGACATAGCCCTGCACCAGCGCCTGCGCGCTGCCGTTGCGCCAGTAAGTGAAGTCCGGCGCGCGGACCTCGGCCACTCCCGGCGTACGGATGCCATTGGGGCCGACCGGCTTGAACAGGCCGGTGTTGCGCAGGTCCGCAGCGATCACATCGGCGATCTGGCGGCCGAGCGCTTCGGTATTGCCCGCCGGGGTCTGCACCGCCTGTGTCGTGGGCATGGCGGGGATCATGATGGTGAGATCGGCCGAGGCGGTGTCGGTCACATCGACGCTCAGGCCCTCTTCCTCCTGCGCCGGAGCAGCGCCGGGAGCGGGGATGGGCGGCGGGGTCACCTGCTGCGCGGCGACGGGCGCTGCGACCAGGAGGGCGACGAGCGAGAATACGGGCTTCATCGGCTGAGGTTCCTGTCGAAGTTGGGGCGGAGAAGTTTCCAGGCGTCGTAATATTCGGCCGGGAGGTTGAAGGGGGCGGCGAGGCGCGCGGCGTTGAGCGCGCGCTCCTTGTGCAGATCGGCCTGGGCGCGGTTACTGGCGTTGACGCCGGTCTGGTTGATCACGCGCGGCGGCGCGGCAAGCGAGCCGTCGCGATTGAGCCGGATCTCGACCGTGGTGCGCAGCAGCTCGACGTCGGCGCCGGTGGGCGAGCGCCAGTGCGGGCGGAGCTGGCGGATGACTTCGGCGGCGAGGCTCGACTTGACCGCGGGTCCGATCTGGCTGGCCTGCGGCGCCTTCGCCTTGCCCTTGCTCGGCTGGTCGGTGAGGCCGTCGACGATGCCGGTGAGACGGCCGGTGGGGCGAACCTCGCGCGTCGTCGGTCTGGCCGGTGCCTTGGGCGCGGCAGCGCTGGCTTTCTTCGGCTCGGCCTTGGGCGGTTCCGGTTTCTTGGGGGCCGGGCGCGGTTCGGCCTTGGGCGGTGTGGGGTTGGGGCGGGCCACCGGCTCGGGTTCGGGCTGCGCCGTGGGGGGCGGGGTCACAGGCTCGGGCGGGGCGGGGACTTCGGCGAGCCGTTCGGCGGGGGCTTCGCGGTTGATCACCGGCGCCTCGCTCTTGAGGCCCGCGTCGTCCGTCAGCGAGATTTCGATCGGGGTGGGCTCGAGCTTTGCGGGATTGGGCGTGGCGAGGAAGCCGACCGTCAGCAGGCCGAACAGGATCACATGGCCCAGCACCGCCAGGCCAAGTCCGGTTCCCTCGCCACGATCGAGCGCCACTGCCATCAGCCGCCGTCCACCGGGGTGGTCACCAGCGACACCTTGTTGAGGCCGACGCGGTTCAATTCGCCCATCACGCGCATGACCTTGCCATATTCGAGGCGCAGGTCGGCGCGCAGATAGACCTGCGGCTTGTCGTCGCCGCGCTGGGCCGAGATTTCCTCGAGCAGGGCGGGCAGGCCTTCCTCGGTGACCTCGCTGTTATCGAGATAGAGCTTGCCCTGCTGGTCGATCGAGATCTGGACGGGCTTGGCGTCCTGATCGAGCGCCTTGGCACGGCTTTCGGGCAGGTTCACCTGAACGCCGGCGGTGAGCAGCGGCGCGGTGACCATGAAGATGATCAGCAGCACCAGCATCACGTCGACCAGCGGCGTGACGTTGATGTCCGCCATCGGCGCGCGGCGGCCCTTGCCGCGGGCGGAGGGGAGGTTGGCGCCCATCTAAATCCTCCCCCAGCTTGTCTGGGGGAGGGGGACCGCTCGCGAAGCGAGTGGTGGAGGGGCGGCCGCGCAGACGGCCGGGAACAGCTCGGCAAAATTCCGCCCTCTACGGGGCGGCCCCTCCGTCCTCGCTTCGCGATGCCACCTCCCCCGTCGGGGGAGGAGTTTGAACGTGCTGATCACAGCCCCGCGCCCCCATTATCGAGCTGGCGGCTGAGCGTCGCGTGGAAGCCGTCGGCGAAGCGGTTGAGGTGCGCCTCGACCTTGTTGATGCCGTGGCTGAAGCGGTTGTACGCGATCACCGCGGGGATCGCCGAGAACAGGCCGATCGCCGTGGCGAACAGCGCCTCGGCGATGCCCGGCGCGACCACGGCGAGCGAGGTGTTCTGCTCGCTGGCGATCGCGGTGAAGCTGCGCATGATGCCCCAGACGGTGCCGAACAGGCCGACGAACGGCGCCACCGCGCCGACCGTGGCGAGGATGTTGAGGCGGTCGGAGAGCTTGTCGATCTCATGCGCGACGGCGGCGCCCATGGTGGTGGCGAGGCGCTCACGCGTGCCTTCCTTGTCGAGCGCGCGGCCGCCGGTCGAGCGGCGCCATTCGGTGACGCCCGCGGCAAAGACGCGCGCGACCGGATGGGCGGCGTCGCCATGCATGCGGTAGAAGACGTCGATATCGTCGCTCTTGCGATAGTCGCGCTCGAACGCGTCGGTCGACTTGCGCGCGGCGGCAATGCGGCCGCGTAAGGAGAAGATGATGCCCCAGGTCCAGATGCTGGCGAGCAGCAGCCCCACCATCACCGCCTTCACCACCCAGTCCGCCTGCAGGAACAGGCCCAGCGGCGACAGGGTCGCGGCGTCGGTATTCACAAACCAGTCCATGTGTCGCTCAATTCCCCTTCGATACAAGCGGCACGAACGCGTCCACCCATCGGGCCGGTTGCCGCTTCGGACGCCCGCTGGGCGCCACGAACGCGGCTTCGACCTCTGCCTGGACCAGCAATTCGTCGTGCCGCATGACTCGTTGCTGAATATCGACTGACGCCGCGCGCACGCGGACCAGCCGGCTGACGACGGTCAACGCGTCATCGAGCCTGGCGGGTGCAGCAAATCGCAGTTGCATCCGCGTGACGGCATAGGCGCCTTCGCCCGCCTCGTGCGCGGCGCGCTGGTCGATGCCGGCCAGGCGCAGCATGTCCGACCGCGCGCGCTCCATGAAGCGCAGATAGTTGGCGTGATAGACCACCCCCGACAGGTCCGTGTCCTCGAAATAGACACGAACCGGGAAACGATGCTCCAGACCGTCGAAGCGGCCGGCGATCACGGGGTCGTCGGCGGGCATGGGTGTCCGCACCTAGCCCAGCGATGCGGCGAGATAAAGGTAAAGCGGGATGTTACGCCTTCGACATGTCGATAACCTGCTTCCACTCGTCGGGCGTGACCTTGCCGACCGAGAGGCGGGAGAATTTGACCAATTCCATCGCCGCGAGGGCGGGCTCGGCCTTGACCTGCTTGAGCGTGACCGGCTTCTTCAGCGGCTCGACCGGCTTCACCTCGACCGAGACCCAGTGCTTGCCGTCGCCGTCGGGCTTCGCCTCGCGGCTCACCTCCATGATGCCGACGATCTCCAGCCCCTGGACGCTGTGGTAGAAGAAGGCGCGGTCGCCCTTCTTCATCGCGCGCAGATTGCCCGCGGCGGTATAGTTGCGCACGCCGTCCCACTCGGTCTTGCCGTCGCGGACCAGATCGTCCCAGCTGAAGGTTTCGGGCTCGGACTTCATCAGCCAGAGGTTCATGGGGAAGTTCCTTGTCTGTGCCGGCTTCGCCGACGCGGCACCGGCCCGCTCCCCACCCGGCCACCCAGCGCAAGTGTATTCTATGGGTGGCCGGGTGGGGGAGCGGACCGGTGCCGCCCTTCCAAAACGAAAAGTGTCTAAACCGCAAGTGAACATGCGATTCCGCGGGAGTTCAGGACGACTCGGCCACTCTGCATCCAAGACGCCCGCCTATGCGTTTCCGGCGTCGAGAGGTGCAGATTTGCACGAGGAGGAAGTCATGCAGACCATCACCAAGGCGGTGCTCGGATTGACGCTCGGCGCCACCGCGCTCACCGCCGCAGCTCCGGCGGAGGCGCAGCGCTGGCGCCATCGCGACCGCGACCATACCGGGACGGCGATCGTCGCCGGCATCGCGGGCATCGCGATCGGCGCGGCCATCGCAGGGTCGAACCGCGATCGCTATTATGATCGCTACGACCGCCGCTATTACGACTATGACCGCTATTATTACGACTATGACCGGCCGTATTACCGCGACCGCGGCTACTATCCGCGCGACGGTTACTACTACCGCCATTATGAGCGCCGTGGCTGGCGCGGCTGCTCGATCCGGCGCGTGTACGACCCCTATCTGGGGCGCCGGGTCCGGGTTCGTTACTGCTGACCCCAAGCACAGCGGTGACAAGGGCGGCGCGGGTTCATTCCCGCGCCGCTTTTGTTTGCGCGAAGCTTGGGCTAAACGCGCGCGCCATGAGCGACACCCCTCCCGATCGGCTCTCGGTCAACCCGAAGAGCCCGCATTTCAACGCCGAGCTGCTTCAGCGCGGCATCGGCATCCGCTTCAAGGGCAATCAGCGCCGCGACGTCGAGGAATATTGCATTTCCGAAGGCTGGATTCGCGTGCAGCTGGGCAAGAAGACCGACCGCAAGGGCGATCCGCTGACGATCAAGCTCAACGGCCCGGTCGAGGCGTGGTTCGAGACTGCGCCCGAAGGTGAAGGCGAGGCTTCGGAAGAGGCCTGATTCCGTCACCCCAGCGAAAGCTGGGGTCTCCATCCTCTTGGCGTGCCGCGTGTGACGCGAGACCCCAGCTTTCGCTGGGGTGACGGCAATGGGCTTATGCCCTCAACACCGCCCGCGCGGCATCCTCAAGCCCCTGCATCGCTGCGCGATAGGGGAAGGGGCCGTGGCTGATCCGGGCGACGCCCGCCGCGGCGACGGCTGCGGCATCCGGCGCGCCGGGAAAGGCCATGAAGTTCACCGGCAGCGGCGATTCCCAGCAGACTCGGGCGAGCAGATCAGGATCGGCGAGCCCGGGGACGAAGAAGCCGCTCGCCCCGGCCTTGGCATAGGCATGGGCGCGCTCGATCGCGGCATCGACCTTGGCCTCGTCATGCGTGTCGGCCCTGGCCTGCAGGAAGATGTCGGTGCGCGCGTTGATGAAGAAGGCGGGGCCGGTCGCGGCACGGATCGCGGCGATTCGCTCGGCCTGGAAGGCGCAGGGATGGAGTCCCTCGCCGCCGACCACCTGATCCTCGAAATTGCAGCCGACCGCGCCGGTCGCCGCGAGCCGCGCAACATTGGCTCCCACCGCGTCCGGATCGACCGCATAGCCGCCCTCGAAGTCGATAGTCACCGGCACCTCGACCGCCGCGACGATGCGCGCGGCATTGTCGAGCACCAAATCGAGCGGGACAGCCTCGCCATCGGCAAAGCCGTTCGCCATCGCGACCGAGGCGCTGCCGGTGGCGATCGCCTTCGCTCCGGCAGCGGCGACGGCCTTTGCCGAGCCCGGGTCCCAGATGTTGAATAGCACCAGCGGCGCGCGCGGTGCGTGCAGCGCAGCGAAGCGATCGAACTTGTCGGTCATGGGATCCTCCTGTTTCCAGTGCTTCTACTGCTGGAACGAAGGGGGAACAACCCGAAAGATGCGGTGAAGTCGTGGGACCTACCCAATCCTCCCCCTCCGTCGCGCTATGCGCGCCACCTCCCCCTGGCGGGGGAGAATCGGAGAAGCCGGATCCTCAGTGGACGAAGCGTGCCACCACGTCGCGATAGGAGCGGCTGACCTTCACCTGCGATCCCGAATCGAGGATCAGGAAGCATTCGCCGTTGGTGTGCGGCTTGACCTGCTTGACCTGATCGAGATTGACGATGGTCGAGCGGTGGACGCGCTGGAAGCGGCGCGGATCGAGGCGCTTCTCCAGATCCTTCATCGTCTCGCGCAGCACCAGCGTGTTGTCCGCAGTCTTGATGCACATGTAATCGCCCGCGGCCTCGACCACCTCGATCGTGTCGACGTCGACCCGGAAGATCTGGCCGCGATCCTTGATGTTGATCAGCTTCTCGTAGCGGTTGGAGGAGACCTCGGGATTGTCGCCGGCGAATTCCTCGACGGCATCCGGTGCGACCTCGGCCAGCACCTCCTTGAGCTTCTCGACCTCCTCGACGCCGCGCTTCTCGGTCAGGCGCTGGCGGACGCGCTCGAGCGTGTCGGCGAGGCGGGCCTCGTCCACGGGCTTCATCAGATAGTCCATCGCATTCGCCTCGAACGCGCGGATCGCATGGTCCGAATAGGCGGTGACGAACACGAACAGCGGCGGCTCGACCTCCATCAGCCCCTGCACGACCGAGAAGCCGTCGAAGCCGGGCATCTGGATGTCGAGGAAGACGAGGTCGGGCTTGTGGGTCTTGATCGCGCGGATCGCCTCGCGGCCGTTCTGGCATTTGTCGATGATCTCGACATCTTCGTGCGCCTGGAGCCGCAGCTCGAGGCCCTGGATCGCCAGGGGTTCGTCATCGACCAGGATGGTGCGGATCGTCATGATTCCTCTTACTTTCAACCGGTGCTGCGCCGATGCCCCCGGCGCTGCCTACAATCCCCTGCCTTTTGACACTCAAACGAGTTCGTTACGGCGCGGTTCCGGTCAGGCAGCCTCCTTGGCTTGCTCCTCGACCTGGAACGGAATTTCGATCTCCACGCGAAAGCCCCGTCCAGGGTCCGACCGCGTGTCGAAACGATGATCCGGCCCGAAAGCCTGCGCCAGACGTTCCCTTATATTGGTAAGCCCGACCCCGGTTGAAAGGCTTGGCCGGTTCTTGCCCTCGATCAATCCCGGGCCGGTGTCCGATACGGTGATCTGCACCCGTTCGCCGGTGAGCCGAGCCGCGACCGCGATTTCGGCGCCCTCTTCCTGCGGAGTGACGGCATATTTGATCGCGTTCTCGACCAGCGGCTGCAGCAGCAGCGAGGGCAGGCGCGCCTTCACTGCGCGCGGATCGATGTCGAACACGGCCTTCAGCCGCTCGTCGAAGCGCATCTTCTCGATCTCGAGATAGAGCTTTAGCGTCTCCACCTCCTGCGCCAGCGTGACGTGCGCGGTCGGCTCGTTGGCGAGCGTGTAGCGCAGGAAGTTGGAGAGCCGCGCGAGCATCGCATTGGCGCGGTCGGTCTGCTTGAGCAGGACGAGCGTCGAGATCGAGTTCAGCGTGTTGAACAGGAAATGCGGATTGAGCTGGTAGCGCAGCATCGCCAGCTGGGCCGAGCTCGCCTGATTCTCGAGCATCTCCATCCGGTCGATCTGGTCCTCGACGATCAGGTAGAAGTTGATGCCGAAATAGAGCGCCGACCAGCCGGCCAGCACGGTGAAGTTGAGGAACAGGCTGCCCAGCACCAGCGGGATCTCGATCCCCGCATCGCCGCGCATCACCGAGACGGTGAAGGCGGTGAGCACGGCATAGACGAGCGTCGCCCCGGCGAGCGTCGCGATCGTCGCGAGGATGCCGGTGATCCGGGGCAGGCGGCGATAATAGCCGTAGAGCGCGGAGAGCAGCAGCGTCAGGCAATAGCCGACGATCGATTCGATCGTGACGCGGATCAGATCCTCGAAGCTGAAGGTGCGGTTGGAGAAGTTCGAGACCGCACGCAGCATGAGATAGCCGCCCCAGCCCGCCCCCTGGAGCAGCCAGAAGGCGCGGCTCTTCTGTTCGAAGAAGGGACGGGAAAGGACGGCCGGGTTCTGCATGCGATTTCGATTTCTCTAATCGGTAATCCTGCGCGCGCAAAGCGGGACACCTTGCGCTATCCCGGCGTTACGCAATCGAATCGAACGTGCTGCAACGAGGAGATGTTCCCATGACCACCCGCACCGCCACCGCCCGCTATTCCGGCTTCGGCAAGGAAGGGAAGGGCGCGATCACCACCCAGTCGGGGGTGCTGGCCGATCAATATTACGGCTTCAATACGCGCTTCGAGGACGAGCCGGGCACGAATCCGGAGGAGCTGATCGCGGCGGCGCATGCCGGCTGCTTCACCATGGCGCTGAGCTTCGGCCTTGCCCGCGCGGGCTATTCGGAGGGGACGCTGGAGACCAAGGCCGCGATCAAGCTGGAGCAGAAGGACGGCGGCTTCGCGATCACGCGATCGGACCTCACCCTCACCGCCTCGATCCCGGGCATCGATCCGGCCGAGTTCGAGAAGCTGGCGCAGGAGGCCAAGGCCAACTGCCCGGTCTCGAAGCTGCTCAATGCCGAGATCACGCTGACTCATACGCTGAGCTGAAGCGGAACGGCGCGGGTGTCTCGCCCGTTGTCGGGGAAATCCCCTGACGTTGAGGCGAGGCACCCATGGCCAAGAAGAAGCAGAAGAAGTCCAAGGCGAACGGCTCGGACGGGCCGGGCATCGCCACCATCTCGCTCGGCGCGGCGGCGATCGCGGCGGGCGCCGCGGTGATCGGCTATGCCGCGATACGGCTGCGCGGGCCGGGCAATGCCGAGCACGAAGCGCCTGATCTCGCGCTTGATCGCGAGCGACCGGGGCCGGGTGACCGCGCGCCCGAGGCGTTCCGGCCCGATCCGACGGCGCCGGTCCCCGCGAGCGAGCGCGAAGGGCTGCGGCCCGCGACCGGCCCGGCGCCGACTCTGGTCGAGGCGCGGACCGAGCCGGCCTACGAGACCTGAGGCTCAGCGCTCGTTGAGATAATAGCGGTCGGTCGGCGTCAGATCGTCGGCCAGCTCATAGACGATCGGCTGGCCGGTCGGAATCTCGAGCCCGGTGATGTCGGCGTCGGAAATGCCCGACAGATGCTTGACCAGCGCGCGCAGCGAATTGCCGTGCGCTGCGATCAGAACGCGCTTCCCCGCCTTGAGCTCGGGCGCGATGCGCTCCTCCCAATAGGGCAGGACGCGGGCGATCGTGTCCCTGAGGCTCTCGGTCTGCGGGATCGGGATGCCCTTGTAGCGCACGTCCTGCGCGAGGTCCCAGGGCGAGCCTTCCTCGGGCAGCGGGGGCGGGATGTCGAAGCTGCGGCGCCACAGCTTGACCTGGTCGTCGCCATGCTTCGCTGCGGTCTCGGCCTTGTCGAGCCCGGTGAGGCCGCCATAGTGGCGCTCATTCAATTTCCAGCTCTTCTCGGTCGGCAGCCACAGCCGGCCCATCGCCTCGAGCGCCAGGTTCAGCGTCTTGATCGCGCGGCTCTGGAAGCTGGTGAAGGTCAGGTCGAAGTCGAGGCCCTTCTCCTTCATCAGCTCACCTGCGGCCCAGGCCTCCCGGATGCCCTGCTCGGTCAGATCGACGTCCCACCAGCCGGTAAAGCGGTTCTCCAGGTTCCAGGCGGACTGGCCGTGGCGGATCAGGACGAGCGTGGGCATTCAGTGCTTCCTTCTTGCTGGGTCACGCCCCCTTACCGTTCGGGCTGAGCTTGTCGAAGCCCTGTTCTTCTTCATAGGTGCGAAGAAGGCCCTTCGACAGGCTCAGGGCGAACGGAGGTTGATATGATCGAGCGGCAGACCATCGTGTATGACGGGCCGGGCGGCCCGTTCGAGGGCGTCGCGGCATTCGATCCGGCATGGGGCGAGGCGCGGCCCGGCGTGATGATCGTCCCCAATGTACTGGGCGAGAAGGAGCAGGACCGCGTGGTCGCCGAGCGGCTGGCGGCTTTGGGCTATGTCGGGTTCGTTGCCGACACCTATGGCCAGGGGAAGCGAACGACACGCGAATCGCCCGATCCGGCGCTGTACATGAACCAGCTCAACGCCGACCGCGCGCTGCTGCGCGACCGGCTGCATGCCGGCGTCGCGGCGATGAAGGCGCTGCCGCAGGTCGATGCCGCGCAGACCGCGGCGATCGGCTATTGCTTCGGGGGCAAGTCGGTGATCGACCTCGCGCGCTCCGGCGGCGTGCTGGGCGTGGTGGCGTTTCACGGCATCTTCGATCCCCCGGGTTATGATTATTCCAAGCCGATCGCTGCCAAGCTGCTGATCTGCCACGGCTGGGACGATCCGCTGGCCCCGCCTGCTGCGGTGACCGCGCTGGCTGCGGAGCTGACGGAAGCGGGCGCCGACTGGCAGCTGCACGGCTATGGCCATGCCGGGCACGCCTTCACCGATGCGAGCGTGAAGCCGGGCATGCGGCCGGGGTTCGGTTATGACGCGAACGCCGACCGACGCAGCTGGCAGGCGATGCGGGATTTTCTGGGCGAGTTGTTTGCTTGACTCGAATCCTCCCCCGCCAGGGGGAGGTGG
>NZ_DASWTG010000024.1:0-20158 GCF_036402235.1 Sphingomonas sp.
CCGCTGCCGCAACACGCTCTCGCAAATCGTCAGAATAGGCTCGTGCCATCCCTGCTGGCCTCCTGCCAGCCAGCAGCTTGAATCACAATCACACCCTCTTGGGAATCCCCAATCGATTCAGCATAATCAGGACAGACTCTAATCCGCCGCGCTGCGATTCCCCGCCTTCAGGCTCTCTGCCAGCAGGCCATTGGCCTCGGCGATGAACTGGCGGGTGATCTCCTCGGCATAGGGGTTGAGGTTCTGGATCGCGAAGAACAGTTCCTTGGTATCGTCGCGGATCAGCCCGCACAATTCCAGCAGGTGCTGGTAGCTGCTGGTCTTCAGCTCCTCGTCGGGAATGCGGATGTTGACCAGCGCGCGCCCGATCAGGTGGGTCAGCGCCTGGACATAGGCCATTTCGCGGTCATGCTCCTCGGCGCTGGTGATCGAGACCGTAAGGCCGAGGCCGCGGCCGAACTCGGCGACCTTGTGGTGCCGCTCGCCGCGCACCGCGCAGACCACCAGCGGCTGCCCCTTCAAGCCGCCCCGCGCGCTCTGCGGGCCGAACAGCGGGTGAGTCGCGACGATGTCGACGCTATCGGGCAGTGCCTCGAGCATCCAGCGCGCGGGGAGCATCTTGACCGAGGCGACATCCAGAACCAGCGCACCCGGCCGCACCAGCGGGGCGATCGCGGTGATGGCCGCCGCCATCGCCTGCACCGGCACTGCCAGCATCACCACGTCGCAGGCCGCGGCGTCCGCCAGCGTGCCGGCCTCGACGCCGATCGCCGCCGCCGCCTCGCCGATCTCGCCGGTATCGTTCACGACGACCGAGAAGTGATCGCGCAGATGCTTTGCAGCGAGCTGCCCGAACCGGCCGAAGCCGATGATCCCGAAACGTTTCATCCCGCAGCCACGGAAGCTTGCGTCTGCGCCACCAGCTTCTGCAGGATCGCGGCGACGGCGCGCGTCTCGTCCTCGGTGCCGATGGTGATGCGCAGGCCATGGGGCAGGCCCTGGCCGGGCAGCCAGCGGACGATATAACCCTCGTCCATCAACCCCTTGTACGCCGCCTCGGCGGTCAGCGCGCCCTCGAACAGCACCAGCACGAAATTCGCCTGGCTCGGCACCGCGCGTAGCCCGGCATTGCCGAGCTTGGCGATCTCGTCCGCGAACCAGCGGCGCCACTGCGCATTATGGCTGCGGGTGTGTTCGACGAATTCCGCGTCATGCAGCGCCGCGATCGCCGCCGCGGTGCCCGCGATGGTGATGCTGAAGGGCAGGCGGATGCGGTGCATCGCCTCGATCACCTCGGCCGAGCCATAGCCCCAGCCGATCCGCTCGGCGGCCAGGCCGTAGAGCTTGGAGAAGGTGCGCGTGACCAGCACATTGGGCTGGGTCCTGGCCAGCTCCATCCCGCCATCGTCGATCTCGCCTTCGATATATTCGGCATAGGCATGATCGAGCACCAACAGGATGTCGGGACGCAGCCCCGCGTGCAGCCGCGCGATCTCCTCGCGGCTGGCATAGGTGCCGGTCGGATTGTTGGGGTTGGCGATGAACACCATCCGCGTCCGCTCGGTCACGCTGGCGAGGATCGCGTCGACGTCGGTCGCATAGTCCCTGTCGGGCGCCACCACCGGGGTCGCGCCCACCCGGCGGGTCGCGATCGGGTAAACGGTGAAGCCGTAATTGACGTAGATGATCTCGTCGCCCGGCCCGGCGAACGCGCCGGCGGCGAGATGCAGAACCTCGTCCGATCCGTTGCCGTAGATGATCCGCGCGGGATCGAGCCCGTGGAGCTGCGCCAGCGCCTCGCGCAGCTCGACCGCGCTCGCGTCAGGATAGCGCTCGAGGCTGTTTGCCGCGGTGGCGAAGGCTGCGCGCGCCTTGTCCGAGGTGCCGAGCGGGTTTTCGTTCGACGAGAGCTTGATCGCCTTGCGGCCGTCATCGGTCTTGGACTTGCCCGGCACGTAGGGGGCGATGGCCATGATCCAGGGCTTGGGCTGCGGCTTGGAGACGGATGCGGTCATGGCGCGCGCGATGGCCGAAGCGGGTAAGAATGGCAAGGTTTGCGAAATCGCTCTGTGCTAGGCCGTCCGCCAAACAGGGGAATGACGATGCGGGGAAGCGAGACGCTGTGGCGGGCACTGGAGCTGGCACGCCGGCAGGGCCTGGCAGAGCGTGGCATGCCGCCGCCGCGCCCCGGCCATGGCGGGATCGGCCGCCGCGCATTGCTTCAGGGCATGGCGGCGAGCGGGATCGCGGCAGGACTTCCCGCTCCGGCCTTCGCGCTGCCCGCATCGGGGCGGGTGGCGATCGTCGGTGGCGGCATCGCGGGGCTCTCGGCGCTGCATCACCTGTCCAGGGCGGGCATCGATGCGCGACTCTACGAGGCGCGTAACCGCCTCGGCGGGCGCATGTACACCCAGCGCACCGTGAGCGGGCAACTGTTCGAGGCGGGAGGCCAGCTCGTGAACTCGGACCATGCGGACATGCATGCGCTGGCCAGGGAATTCGCCGTGCCGCTGATCGACCGCAAGTCCGGCCCGCACCAGTCGGTGGTGCTGGCGGACGGGGCGGTGGCACAGCAGGCCGAGCTGGCGCGCCTGCTCGCTCCGCTGGCCACGCGCATCGCGCGCGATTCAGAGGCGGTGGACGCGAGCCCCCGGGCCGCGGCGGCGATCGACCGGCTCTCCGTCGCGCAGTATCTCGATCGTCACGCCGCGCTGATCGGCGACCCGCGCATCCGCGCGCTGATCGAATCGAGCATCCGCACCGAATATGGCGCCGAGCCGGACAAGGCCTCGGCCCTCCAGCTCATCTTCAACCTGCCCACGGTGAAGGGCGAGCATGTCGAGGTGCTGGCGGGCAGCGACGAGCGCTATGTCATCGCGGGCGGATCGGGCAGGCTCGCCGCCGCCATTGCCGGGGCGCATCGCGACCGGATCGAGACCGGGCGGCGCCTGCACGCGATCCGCGAGACCGGGAGCGGCATCCGGCTCGAATTTCTCGACGGCACCCATGCCACGGCCGATACGGTGATCGTCGCCGTCCCTGCGCCGACCCTGCGTCAGATCGACTTCGCCGTCCCACTCTCCGCGCGCTGGCGCGAGTTCATCGCGGGGGCGGATCTCGGCCGCAACGAGAAGCTTCAGGTCACGGCATCCGCGGCGCCCTGGGCTGAGATTCTCGGCACGGGGGGTGAGCTTTGGGATACCGCTCCGCCCTATGCCTTGGGCTGGGATGGCACCATCCAGGGGGAGGCGAACGGCAAGCCGGTATGGACCTGGTTCATGGGCGGCGAGCAGGTCGCGGCGGCAGCGGTGGCCTCGCCGCAACTCCTGGCGCCTGCCTTTGCCAAGCTCACCGAGCGCGCGATCCCGGGAATGGAGAAGGCGGTGGCCGGCGGCACCGTCCGCCGCACCAACTGGAGCAACGACGCGCTGACGCTCGGCGCCTATACCAACAGCGCACCGGGCCAACTCACCCGCTTCGGCCCGCTCTTCTGGGTCGAATCCGATGATGCGGCCGAGCGGCAGCAGGCGGTCGCCGGACGGTTGATCTTCGCGGGCGAGCATGTCTCCGACGCCTGGGTCGGCTTCATGAACGGCGGCGCGCAGACCGGCCGCCTCGCCGCCCAGGCGGTGATCGCGGCGCGCGCGCGTCGCCGAGCCGCTTGAACGCAGCGCCTCGCGTCCCTAGTCAGGCGCGCATGTCCGACGACCAGCGCTTCGGCCTATCGCGCCACGTCACCCTGCCCGGGCCGCTCCGGCTCGACGGCGGCGTGCTGCTGTCGCCGGTCGAGATCGCCTACGAGACCTATGGCACGCTCGCACCCGACGGCGGCAACGCGATCCTGATCTGCCACGCGCTGACCGGCGACCAGCATGTCGCCTCGCCGCATCCGGTGACCGGCAAGCCGGGCTGGTGGACGCGGATGGTCGGCCCCGGCAAGCCAATCGATCCCGAGCGCCATTTCATCGTCTGCGCCAATGTGCTGGGCAGCTGCATGGGCAGCTCCGGACCGGCCACCGTCAATCCCGCGACCGGCAAGCCCTGGGGGATGGAGTTTCCGGTCATCACGATCCGCGACATGGTCCGCGCGCAGGCGATGTTGCTCGACCATCTCGGTGTCGCGCGGCTGAAGGCGGTGGTCGGCGGATCGATGGGCGGCATGCAGGCGCTGAGCTGGCCCGCGACCTTCCCCGATCGTGTCGATGCCGCGGTGGTGATCGCCTCGACCGCGCGCCATTCGGCGCAGAACATCGCCTTCCATGAGGTCGGGCGGCAGGCGGTGATGGCCGATCCGCGCTGGAACGGCGGCGCCTATTATGAAAGCGAGCCGCCCGCAGCCGGCCTCGCCGTCGCGCGCATGGCCGCGCACATCACCTATCTCTCCGAAGCCGGCCTGACCGAGAAATTCGGGCGGCGGCTTCAGGCACGAGAGGCCAAGTCGTTCGGCTTCGACGCCGACTTCCAGATCGAAAGCTATCTGCGCCATCAGGGACTGTCGTTCGTCGACCGGTTCGACGCCAACGCCTATCTCTACATCACCCGGGCGATGGACTATTTCGACCTCGCCGAAGAGCATGGCGGGCTGCTCGCCAACGCCTTCCGGGAGACCAAAGCGCGCTTCTGCCTCGTCAGCTTCGACACCGACTGGCTCTACCCCACGCGCGATTCACGCGCGATCGTCCATGCGCTCAATGCCGCGGGCGCGCCGGTCAGCTTCGTCGAGCTGTCCTCGCCCTTCGGCCACGACGCGTTCCTGCTCGAAGCGCCGGAGCTGAACCGCGTGGTCGACGGCTTCCTGAAGGCAGGGCAATGACGCAGGGCTATGACATCAGCCTCGATCGTGCGCGGCTCCAGCTCGATGTGATCCACGGGTTCATTGCCCGGAGCTATTGGGCGATCGGCATGCCGCGCGAGACGCTGGCGCGCGCGATCGCCAATTCGGTCTGCGTCGGCGCCTATCGCGACGGAGAGCAGGTCGGCTTCGCGCGCGTGGTGACCGACCGCGCGACCTTCGCCTATCTCGCCGACGTGTTCGTGCTGCCCGAGCATGGCGGCAAGGGGTTGGCTAAGGCGATGGTGCAGGCGCTGCAGGATCACCCCGAGCTGCAGGGCCTGCGCCGCTGGATGCTGGCGACCAGCGACGCGCATGGCGTGTACGCCGCACTCGGATGGCAGCCGATCGCCCAGCCGGAATTGTTCATGCAGCGCCACGATCCCGATGTGTACCAGCGCGGTGCGGCATGAGCGCGCTGCGTCCCGATCTCGCGATCATCGCCGCGAATGTCGCGCCGGGCAGCCGGGTGCTCGATGTCGGCTGCGGCGACGGCGCGCTGATGGCGGCGCTGCGCGACGACCGGCAATGCGACGCGCGCGGGCTGGAGATCGATCCCGTCAATGTCGCGACTGCGGTGTCGCGCGGGCTTTCGGTGATTCAGGGCGACGCCGACCGTGACCTTGCCGATTATCCCGACGCCAGCTTCGACTATGCGATCCTGAGCCAAACGTTGCAGACGACGATGTACCCGCATCACGTGCTCGATCATCTGCTGCGGATCGGCGAGCGCGCCTTCGTCTCCTTCCCCAATTTCGCGCATTGGCGCGTGCGGGTTTCGCTGCTGTGGGGCGGACGCATGCCGGTGACGCGGCTGCTGCCGGTCGCCTGGTACGAGACCCCCAACATCCATCACGTCACGGTCGATGACTTCCGCGCTTATGTCCGCGAGCGCGGCATCACGGTCGAGGCGGCCTGGTTCCTCTCCGGCGATCAGCGCACCAGCGCCGCCGCTGCCAATTTCCGGGCCGAGCACGCCGTCTTCCTGCTGCGGAGGTGAGCTTCTTCGGCTAGCGCCTAAGCGGCACCGGCCCGCTCCCCCACCCGGCCACCCATCAAGATACACTGAAGTGGGTGGCCGGGTGGGGGAGGGGGCCGGTGCCGAAGCCCTAAGCAAGAACGTGACGCGGGCGGTTTCGCCCGTTACTTCTCCCGCCAGAACAGGTTTCAGGGAGCTTCTTGCATGCGTCATTCGCTCGCCGGCGTCCTCGCCGCGCTTTTCGTCCTGGGGCAGGCGCACGCCCAGGACAAGCCTGCCGAAAAGCCCAAATGGGACGTCAACGCACCGCAGGGCGCGACGCTCAAGCAAGCGGGGATCGACACCGACGAAGGCACCTGGATCGACGTCGATGTCTCGCCCGACGGCCGCACGATCGCCTTCGCTTTGCTCGGCGACATCTACACCATGCCGATCGCCGGCGGCACGCCGACGCGGATCGCCGAGGGCCTTGCCTGGGAGGTGCATCCACGCTTCTCGCCCGACGGCGGCCGCATCGCCTTCACCTCCGATCGCGGCGGGGGCGACAATATATGGATCATGAATGCCGACGGCAGCGACAAGAAGCAGCTGACCAAGGAGGATTTCCGCCTCCTCAACCAGCCGAGCTGGTCGCCCGACGGCCAGTATATCGTCGCCAAGAAGCACTTCACGACCGGCCGCTCGCTCGGCACGGGCGAGGTCTGGCTCTACCATGTCTCGGGCGGCAGCGGGGTGAAGCTGGTCAAGCGCGTCAACGAGCGCCACCAGAAGGAGCTCGGCGAGCCGGTCTATGCCGCGGACGGCAAGTCGGTGTTCTTCACGCGCAACGTCACCCCCGGCCCGATCTTCGAGTACGCGCAGGATTCGAACACGAACCTGTTCAACATCGAGCGCTACGATCTCGAAAGCGGCGAGACGACGACAGCGGTATCCGGCCTCGGCGGCTCGGTCCGTCCGACGCCCTCGCCCGATGGGAAGAAGATCGCCTTCGTCCGGCGCGAGGCGACCAAGTCCAAGCTCTATGTCCGCGACCTAACCTCGGGCGAGGAACGCAAGATCTACGACGCGCTCGACCAGGACGTGCAGGAGACCTGGGCGGTCACCGGCGTCTATCCCAACATGGACTGGACGCCCGACAGCAAGTCGGTGGTCTTCTGGGCCGGCGGCAAGATCCGCCGCGTCGATGCCGATGGATCGAACGCCGCGGTGATTCCCTTCCGCGTCGCCGACACCCGTGCGGTCGCCGGCGCCACCCATCCTCAGATCGAGGTTGCGCCGGCGAGCTTCACGACGAAGATGACGCGCTTCGCCGCGGTCTCGCCCGATGGCGGTCGCGTCGTGTTCGAGAGCATGGGCAAGTTGTGGATCAAGCCTGTGTCGGGCGGCACGCCCAAACGGCTCACCGGTCTCGCCGAGGATGCCGGGTTCGAACTCTATCCCTCCTGGTCGCGCGACGGCCGTTCGATCGTCTTCGTCGAATGGAGCGACGCGAAGCTGGGCCGAATCCGCACCGTCGCCGCTTCCGGTGGCGCGGCGAAGGACGTGACGAGCCAGCCCGGCCTCTACGCGCGCCCGCAATTCTCTCCTGATGGCCGGACGATCGCGTTCGAGAAGGCGGCGGGCGGCGGCCTCACCGCGCCCGGCTGGTCCAACGACCCCGGCGTCTATCGCGTCGCGGCGGCGGGCGGCGTGCCCGAGCTCGTCGCGCGCGGCATGGCCCGCCCGCAATTCGGCGCGGGAAGCGACCGGCTGTTCATGATCAGCCAGGGCGAGGACAAGCTCCAGCTCGTCTCGACCGACCTCAATGGCGAGGGCAGGCGCGTCCATGCCAGCGGCGAGCTCGCCAATGACTATATCGTCGCGCCGGACGGCAAGAGCGTCGCCTTCCGCCAGAACTACCAGGTCTTCGCGATGCCGCTGATGCCCGGCGGACAGGAAGTGACCGTCGGGCCGAAGGCCGATGCGCTTCCCGTCATCCGCGTCAGCAGCGACGGCGCCGATTATATCCACTGGTCGGGCGACGGCTCGCGCCTCCATTGGAGCATGGGGCCAACGCTCTACACCGCCGACCGCGCCAGCTTCTTTGCCAGCGCGCCCGGCGCCAAGCCGAACGTGACGCCGCGCACCACCTCACTGGCGATGGAAGTAAAGGCCGCGAAACCGGCCGGCCGCGTCGCGCTCGCTGGCGCGCGCGTGGTGACGATGGCGGGCGCCGATGGCGGCATCATCGACAATGCGACGATCCTGATCGAGGGCGACCGCATCGTTCAGGTCGCGCCCACCGCTGCGATCCAGCTCCCCGCGGGCACGAAGATGATTGACGTCACCGGCAAGACGATCATCCCAGGGCTGGTCGATGCCCATGCCCACGGCCCCTATGGCACCGACGATCTCGTGCCGCAGCAGAACTGGTCGCTGATCCAGAATCTCGCGCTGGGCACCACCACGATCCACGATCCGTCGAGCCAGGCGAGCCTGGTCTTCGCCGCGCAGCAGATGCAGCGCGCGGGCAAGATCCTCGGCCCCCGCATCTTCTCGACCGGCGAGATCGTCTACGGCGCCAAGAACGCCGACGTCTATGCGCAGATCGACAGCTATGAGGATGCGCTCGCCCATGTCCGCCGCCTCAAGGCACAGGGCGCGCATTCGGTGAAGAACTACAACCAGCCGCGCCGCGAGCAGCGCCAGATGGTGGTCGCGGCCGCCCGCGCCGAGAATATGCAGGTCGTCGCCGAGGGCGGATCGCTGTTCGGCATGGATATGAACCTGATCGCCGACGGCAACTCGACGCTCGAGCACAACATCCCCGCGGACATCTTCTACAAGGACGTGCTCCAGCTGTTCGGCCAGTCCGACACCAATTACACGCCGACCCTTGTGGTGAGCTATGGCGGCCTCGCCGGCGATCCCTATTGGCGGCAGGCGACCGATGTGTGGAAGAACCCGCTGATGGTCCACACCCCGCCCGCGCGGCTGCGGTCGGACACGATGCGCGTGACCAAGGCGCCCGAGGACAATTTCGTCGACGACGATAATGCGCGCGAGGCGAAGAAGGTGGCCGCGACGGGCAGGCTGGTCGCGATCGGTGCGCACGGGCAGCAGGCCGGGATCGGCTCGCACTGGGAGCTGTGGTCGTTCGTCCGCGGCGGCATGATCCCGGTCGAGGCGCTGCGCGCCGGCACGATCGATTCGGCGAGATCGCTCGGCTTCGCCGGGGACGTCGGATCGATCGAACCGGGCAAGCTCGCCGATCTCGTGGTGCTCGACGCCGATCCTACCGCCGACATCCGCAACAGCGACAAGATCAGCCGCGTCATGCTCGGCGGCCGTCTTTATGATGCCAGGACGATGAACGAGGTCGAGACCGGGACGGCCAGGCGCTTGCCCTATTGGTGGGAGTAAAGCTCCGGATGGTCCGGGCATCGCGCGCCCGGACCATCTTGCCGATCGCGATCCGCCTCCTCCAAAAATGCAATTGACAACGTAGTCATATGTGCGCTTGTAAGTCGCGTGCCAGGAGATGCCAAAAGCTCCGGCGGCGCTGTAACCGGTTACATTCATCGATCAGAATCGATCGGCCGGTGTTTAGGGGAGCAGATTGATGACGGATTTCCGTAGCAAGCGTTCGCAACTCGTCCGCGGCGTTTCGGCCGGCGCCTTCGCCGCCGCGCTGATGATCAGCACGTCCGCCTTCGCACAGACCACCTCCGCGTTGCGCGGCCATGTCGAAGGCGCCGCGGCCGGCGCGACGGTCACCATCACCGACAGCAATACCGGGCAGACGGTCACGGCGACCGTCGATGCCAACGGCAATTACTTCGTTCCCGGCCTGCGGCCCGGCACCTATCGTGTCGAGGCGGCCGGCGTCGAGGCGGAGACCGTCGTCGTTCCGGTCGGCCAGACCGTCGTCTATGATATCGCGTCCCCCGCGCCCGCTGCGCCGGGCGGCACCGAAGTGGTCGTCACCGGTCGCCGCGGCCGCAACGAGGTGCGCACCGCTACGGTCACCACCAACGTCTCGCCCCAGCAGATCGAGAACCTTCCGCAGAACGACCGCAACTTCCTGAACTTCGCGGCCCTGGCCCCAGGCGTGTCGGTGTCGCCCCCGGGGAGCAACCGGCAGGTTCAGGCAGGCGCGGTGAGCCCCGATCAGACCAATGTGTTCATCGACGGGCTCAGCATGAAGAACCCGATCAACCATGGCGGCCTGTCGGGCCAGAATTTCTCGGAAGGCAATCCCTTCCCGCAGCTCGCGATCCAGGAATTCGCGGTCAACACGCAGAACTTCAAGGCCGAGTATGAGCAGGCCGGATCGGCGATCATCACCGCGGTGACCAAGACTGGCGGGCAGGAGCTGCACGGCACGCTGTTCGCCGAATGGCAACCCAAGGCGTTCTTCGGCCAGCCCTATTTCGACCGGCCGGGCAAGGCCAACAATCGCGACGGCTCAAGGGAGAAGCCGGACTATAATCGCTGGCAATATGGCGCCGATCTGGGCGGCCCGATCATCAAGGACGTGCTGCATTTCTACGGCGCGTTCGAAGCGACCGACAAGACCAAGCCGTCGGGCAATGTCGACTTGCGGCCGCCCGTGCCCGCGAATCTGATCTCGCAGTTCAACGGCAGCTATCCGCTCGATTTCAATCAGAAGCTCTATTTCGGCAAGCTGACGCTGTTCGCGTCGGCGCAGGATACGATCAACCTTTCGGCGTTCATCCGCGACGAATCCAATATCGGCGGCGTCGGTGGCACATCGGTGCCCAGCCATGGCGGCCCGATCAACAACAAGGTCAAGAATTTCCAGCTCGACTGGAGCCATCGCGGTGACAGCTGGCTCAACGAATTCTTCCTGTCCTACAGCACCGTCGAGAACGGTGCGCGCCGGGGCAGCGACGGGCCGGAGATCGTCCTGTCGAACGGCACCGACTTTGGCACGGTCGCGGCGCTCGGCGCGGGCAGTTTCGAGCAGAACGATTCCCAGAAATCGTGGACGATCAAGAACAACGTCACCCTCTATGGCGGTGCGCACACGATCAAGGCGGGCGCCAAGGTGTCGTTCAACAAATATGAGCGGCTCGAGGACAATCGCAGCAACGGCGGCTATTTCTTCAACGCCGCGAGCTATACCGGCTTCGATGCGAGCACGCCCTATGGCGCGCGCATCAACGTTCAGCCGTTCGAGCCAGGCCGTGCGAACAACACCCAGATCGGCCTGTTCGTGCAGGACGACTGGACCATCGACGATCACTGGACGGTCAACCTCGGCCTGCGCTGGGATTTCGAGACCAACGCCAAGAACGAGAATTTCGTGACGCCCGACAATGTCGCGACGGCGCTGCGGAACTATCCGGGCTGGAAGGCCGCCGGGATCAACCCGGAGGACTATATCTCGACCGGCGACAACCGCGATCCCTTCTGGGGCGCGTTCCAGCCGCGCATCGGCATCAGCTATGACGTGAAGGGCGATCGCGACCTCGTCTTCTTCGCCGGCGCGGGCCGCTATTACGACCGCCCGCTGTTCATCACATCGGGCATCGAGACGATCAAGAACCGGCACGAACGCGTCGTCCAGGCCAATTTCTGCACGGAAGCCGTCACGCCCGGGGTGCCCGACTGCCCGACGTTGCGCGCCGGCAATGGCGGCAACCTCCCGCGCGATACGCTGGTGTGGAATCCTGCCTTCCGCAATGTCGATACGTTGCGCTCGGCCGCGGCTGCGCTCGGCACCGGAGGCGACATCTGGCTGCTCAACAACAAGACCAAGCTGCCCTATTCGGATCAGTTCAACATCGGCGTGCGCAAGCGGTTCGGCGAGATTCAGACGGCGATCACCTATTCGCATATCCGCAGCCACAACATCTTCCGTTTCGTGCGCGGCAACCGCTTCTCGAACGGCTGGTACAGCCGCCTGCTGCAGCGCGACGCGGCCGGCAACGTCATCGGCTGCACCGATGGCGGCAACACCTGGATCCAGGACAATTTCCCCGACGTCGACTATGCGGCGTGCCCGGCGACGCAGGGCGACCTGGCCGGGTTCAACGGCAAGCTCAACATCGGCGACAACAGCGGCAAGGCAGTCTACAACGCGATCTACCTGACCGCCGAGAAACCGTTCACGGCCAATTCGCGCTGGGGCTTCTCCGCCGCACTCACCGTGCAGTTCGCCCGCACCAACGTCGCGCAGGAGCTCGCCAACAATGACGAGTTCTACAATGGCCCGGCGGTGGATGCCTATGGCTGGGGCTGGGTGCAGGGGGTCGAGAAATACCGCTTCGTCGGCACCGGCATCTTCCGCGGCCCGTGGGATACGGTGATCTCGGGCACGCTGACGATGAGCTCGGGCCCGGCCTTCGGCAATGTCATCTTCGGCCTGCCCAACCAGCCGCAGGAGGCGTGCTGCTACGGCAATATGGGCGGCGTGTTCTTCCCCGATACGATCCTCGGCTACGAGACGCTCGACCTGCGCATCGCGAAGAACTTCAAGATGCCCTGGGGGCATGATCTCGAGGCCAGCTTCGCGGCGTTCAACGTCTTCGATACGGTCAATCGCAACTATTCGGCCTGGGGCGCGGGCAGCGGCGTCGATCCGTCCTTCCGCGAGAACGGCACCGTCGGGAACGCGCGCAGCTTCCAGGCGGGCCTCAAGTACAAGTTCTGATCTCCGGATCGATATGTTCCGGGGGAGGGAGCCAGTGCTCCCTCCCCCCCTTTTCCGGAAGCGGGAGAGAAGGGGTGAAGCCCGAGCTGCACCGTTTCGGCCAGAGCCGGGAGCCCGTCGTTACGGTGGACGGGATCACCGGCGATCCCGGCGCTGCGGTCGCGGTCGCGGCGGGGCTTGCGCCCTTCCCGGTGAGCCAGACCTATTATCCCGGCTTGCGGCGCATCGTGACCGAAACCGATAGCGAGGCGTTCGCCTATGCCTGCCGCTTGCTGGAGACCGCAGCGCCGTTCATCGGCGGTGCCTTCGATGCCGACGGCTTCGATCTGCTCGAGGCGAGCTTCTCGATCGTCACCGTGCCGCCCGATGCGCTCGCGCCCGCGCAGCGCGCGCCGCATTTCGATTCGGCCGATGCCGATTATGTCGCGGTTCTTCACTATCTCACGCAGGCGCCGGGCAGCGGGACCGCCTTCTACCGCCAGCGCTCGACCGGCATCGAGCTGGTGGATGAAGGCAATCGTGCTGCCTTCGTCGCCGCGGCGCAGGCCGAAAGCGCCAGCCTCACCGGCTACACCAACGCCAGCAACGCCTGTTTCGAGCAGACCGGGCGGATCGACGCAGTGCGCGACAGGCTCGTCATCTACCGCGGCGCGCTGCTCCATTCGGGGATCATTCCGCCGGGCATGAAGCTCAGCGCCGACCCGCGTGAGGGCCGGCTCACTGCCAACCTCTTCATCCGTCTCAAATGAGGAACGTCTCGATGCTCAAGCGCGCTCTCGCCCTCGCAGCTGTCGTAGCCACCGCCGCGAGCGCGCAGCCGGGCAAGCGGACCTACGCCAACCCGATCGACATCGATTACCGCTACAATTTCGAGCAGGTGAACGAGGGCATCTCGTATCGCACCGGCGCCGATCCGGTGATCGTCCGCCACAAGGGCGCCTATTATCTCTTCCAGACGCTCGCCGACGGATACTGGCGATCGACCAATCTGGTCGACTGGACCTTCATCACGCCGAGCCGGTGGGAGAATGACAGCTTCGTCGCGCCCGCCGCCTGGTCGGACGGTGAGCGGCTCTACCTCATGCCCTCGATGATGGAGCCGGGGTCGATCTACGTCTCCGACGCGCCCGAGACCGGCAGGCTCGACTATTTCGTGCGCCGCATGCCGCGCCTGCCGGGGCAGGTGCGCCCGGGCGAGGAAGAGAAGATGAAGCCCGGCGAGATTCCGCCCGGCCCGTGGGATCCGGCGCTGTTCCGCGACGATGACGGCAAATGGTATCTCTACTGGAACTCGTCCAACGTCTTCCCGCTCTACGGGCTCGAGATCGAGTTCAGCGACGGCAAGCTCATCTACAAGGGCCCGGCGCAGGAGATGTTCCGGCTCCATCCTGGCCAGCATGGCTGGGAGCGGTTCGGGCAGGATCATTCGGGCGGCCTTCCGGACGGCACCCCGATCAAGCCCTTCATGGAGGGCGCGTGGATGACCAAGGTCGGCGGCACCTATTATCTCCAGTACGGGGCGCCGGGCACCGAGTACAATGCCTATGCCAACGGCACCTACACCTCGAAATCGCCGCTCGGCCCATGGACCTATGCGCCGTGGAATCCGGTCGCCTACAAGCCCGGCGGGTTCGTCGAGGGCGCCGGGCACGGCTCGACCTTCCAGGACAATCACGGCAACTGGTGGAACACCGGCACGCCCTGGCTCGGCGCCAACTGGACCTTCGAGCGGCGCATCAACCTGTTCCCGGCGCGCTTCGAGGCGGACGGGCAGATGTGGTCCTCGGCACGCTTCGGCGATTTCCCGCATTGGGCGCCGGACGGGAAGGTCGAGGACATCGAATCGCTGTTCACCGGCTGGATGCTGCTTTCCTACCGCAAGCCGGTCACTGCCTCCTCGACGCTCGGCGCGTTCGACGCCAGCCGCGCTTCGGACGAGAATCCGCGCACCTTCTGGGTCGCGGGCAGCAAACAGCCGGGCGAGACGCTGACCATGGATCTGGGCGCCGCGAAGACGGTGCGCGCGATCCAGGTCAATTTCGCCGATTACAAGGCCGGCCGCTTCGCCGACGCGCCCGACATCTACACCGAATTCCACATCGAGGGCTCGGTCGACGGCAGGAGCTGGTCGAGGATCGCGCGGACCGAAGGCCCGCGCCGCGATCGCCCCAACGCCTATCTCGAGCTCGGGACGCCCGCGAGGATCCGCTACGTCCGCTACGTCCACGGCCATATCGGCGGCGCGCATCTCGCGATCAACGACCTGCGCGTGTTCGGCAATGCCGACGGCGCCGCCCCCGCCATGCCGGACGGCGTCGCGGTGGTGCGCGACACCGACCAGCGCAACGCCCGCGTGACCTGGCGCAAGGTGCCGGGTGCGGTCGGCTACAACGTCATGTGGGGCGTGCGCCCAGACCGGCTGACCCTGACCTATCAGGTCTTTGCCGACGAGTTGGGCGGCGACGCCCAACTCGATCTCCGCGCGCTCAACGTCGGCGTCGGCTATTTTGCCGCGGTCGAGGCATTCAACGAGACCGGCGTGTCGAAGCGCAGCAAGCCGGTGCGGGTGCGCTGATCGAGCTGATCCCAATCCTCCCCCGCCAGGGGGAGGATTGAAAGCCGGCACAGCTCTACCCCGCCAGCCACCCCCCGGTGAACCCGGCCAGCTCTAGCCCGCGGCGCACCACCTTCGATCCTCGCATCACCTTCCACACGAAATCGCTGCGATAGTTCGCCGCCTGCAGCAGGATCGGACCCTGATCGATGCCGATATAGTCGGTATCGACCCAGCCATGCTTGCCGTTGATCCGGCCGTTGGCGAGGCGCTTGTCGGTCCAGGTGAAGCTCGGGTTGAACGAATCGAGGAAGCCGTACTGGCCGTAGAGTCCCGGCCATTTGCGCAGCGCTTCGGCCGCCGGGATCACGATCTCGGGCGCGAAGGGCAGCGATCCCAGCGCGGCGGTTGGCGCGAGCGTGCCATCGTCGAACTCGTCGGGCTGGCCCAGCGGGCCGCGGGCGGAGTAGGCGCGAAAGCTCGCGGTACGCCCTTTGAACGGCAGCTCATACCCGCCCGGCCCGTCGCACGCGGTCAGGCCCCAGATGTCCCTGGAATAGCCGGTCCAGCCCATCGGGTTGGCGATGGCATAGGCGCGCTGGGCATAGGTGGCGCGGCGGCTGTTCTCGAAATAGTCGAGCCCCGCCTCGCGCATCGCATGATCGCGGATGCCGCGGAAATCGATCCAGACATGGCTGTACTGGTGGCCGAACATGGGGGCGAAGGCGAGGTGGCGGGTCTCGCCCTGGCCGCGCCAGCAATGATCGTACTTCGCGGTCCAGACGTCCCAGCTGTTCGCCGGCACGGGATGCGTCGGCGACGCGAGCGCGAGGATGTAGACGAATATCCCCTCATTATAGCCCTGCCAGCTCGCCGGGATCAGCCCGCTCTCGGGGTGCCAGCCCATCGAGATCGGCGCGCGCCCGTCACTGCGGAAGAAGTTCCAGTCGGCACGGGCATAGATGTCGTGCGCCAGCTTGCGGATCTCGGCTTCGACAGCGTTGTCGGCGTGGAAATACTCGGCCGCGAACAGGATGCCCATGAACAGCAGCGTGGTGTCGACGCTCGACAGCTCGTTGGTGCGGAAGCGGTGCCCCGTCTCCATGTCGATGAAATGGTAGAAGAAGCCCTTGTGGCCCGCGGTGCCGCTCGGCTCCGGCCCCTGCGGCGCGTTCCAGAAGAAGCGCAGCGTGGTGCGCGTCAGCTCAGCCGCCTGCGCGCGCGAGACCCAGCCGCGCTCGACCCCGACCGGATAGGCGGTGAGCGCAAAGCCGACCGACGCGATCGAGCAGAAGGAGGGGCTCGGCCAGCGATCGGGCACCAGCCCGTTCCTGCGGTTCGCCCGCTCCCAGAAGAAGTCGAAGGTGCGTTTCTCGAGATCGGCATACCAGCCGGGCAGCGCGGGCTTCGCCGGCTCGGCCAGCAGCGGGCGTGCGCAGGCCGGGGTGAGCGCGGCGGCGCCAAGCACCGGGGCCGCGAGCAGCGAGCGGCGGGTGATCGGGATACGCGTCATACTATCCTCTCCTGGAGTATCGTTGTTCATCCGCGCGCGGCGGTCGTGCCGCGCACGACCAGTTCGGCGCTGTGGCGTTCGGCGCGATCGTCCGCCGGGCCACCTTCGAGCATGTCGATCAGCCGTTCGATCGCGCGCGCGCCCATCTCGGCGATCCGCACGCGCACCGTGGTGATTCCGAGATAGCGGGCCAGCGGCACATCGTCGAAGCCGGCCACGGCAATCTCGCCGGGAACGTCGACCCCGGCAGCGCGCAGCGCCTGCAGGCAGCCGATCGCCATCATGTCATTGGCCGCGAACACCGCGTCGCAAGCGATTCGATTCTCGCGGATCGCCAGCGCCGCCGCCTCGCCCCCCTCTTCGGAAAAGTCGCCGGCGAGCACGACCGGTTCGGCCTCCGGCGCATGGCGGGCCATCGCCGCGCGAAAGCCCTGCACGCGCTCGCGCGCATCGACATTGCCTTCCGGCCCGGCAATGTGGACGATCCGGCGGCGGCCGCCCGCGACCAGATGCGCGACCATCGCCTCCATCGCGCCGAGATTGTCGAGCCGCAGCGTCGGCCGGTCGTCGATTTCCTCCGGCCCGTTGATGAACAGCGAGGGCAGGGTCGGCGGAAGCGCCGCCTGCAGCATGCCGGCGGAGAGGTGCGGCGCCATTACGATCAGCCCGTCGACCCGCCCGCGCATCGCGCGCAACGCATTCGCGGCCTGCTCGCTCTCGTCATGGATGTTGGACAGCAGCAGCACATAGCCGCGCCGGCTCGCCTCGCGGTCCATGCCGCGCACGAACTCGCTGAAGAACTCGCCATGCAGGTCGGGCAGCACCACGCCCACGGCGTGCGCCCGCGCCAGGCTCAGGCTGCGCGCACCGGCATGCGGCACGTAACCGAGCTCCGCCGCCGCCGCCATCACGCGGTCGCGCGTCTCTTGCCGCACATTGCCGAGGCCGTTCAGCGCGCGCGATACCGATGCGATCGATACCTGCGCCCGGCGTGCCACATCGCGAATCGTCGCCTCGGCCATTCGTCCCTCTTCCGCTCCGTTTGGAACATCCGTTCTCGGGCGGGTCATTCGCGATTGCAAATCTTCTCGCTCGACGGCATGTAACCGGTTACGGTTTGCCGCGACAACCCCTAAAGCGGGCTTTTGAAGCGGGGCGGCAATCCGCCAGCATTTCCCCCGCGCCTTGGTTCGGCGCGATGCGTTCAGGAGAGGAAGAAGATGCTCGACACCCGGATTTCCCGCCGCGCGGCGCTGATGGGCGCAGGTGCGATCGCGGCGTGGCTCCACAGCCCGGCGCGCGCGCTGCTCGCCCAGGCTGGCACGGTCGAGGTTCCGCCCTTCATCGATGCGCTGATCGCGAAGATGACGCTCGCCGAGAAGGCCGGCCAGCTCAGCCTGATGGCCTCGGCCTGGGGCGGGAGCACCGTCGTCAATCCGGCCAGCGGCTCGAACGCCAATTTCGAGCAGCAGGTGGAGGAGGTCCGCAAGGGGCTCCTCACCGGCGTGTTCAACGGCAGCGGCACGCACATGTGCCGGATCATGCAGACCGCCGCGGTCAAGGAATCGCGGCTCAAGATCCCGCTGATCTTTGCCGCCGACATCATCCACGGCCACCGCACCATCTTCCCCGTCCCCGTCGGCGAGGCCGCGAGCTTCGAGCCCGCGCTGGCGCAGAAGACCGCCGCCGCCGCCGCCTACGAAGCAGCGGCCGCCGGCATCGACTGGACCTTCGCGCCGATGGTCGACATTTCGCGCGACCAGCGCTGGGGCCGCACCATGGAGGGGGCGGGCGAGGACGTGCATCTCGGCAACCTCTTCGCCGCCGCCCGCGTGCGCGGCTTCCAGGGCGCCAGCCTCAAGGCGATCGACACGATGATGGCCTGCGCCAAGCATTTCGCCGCCTATGGCGCGGCCGAGGCGGGGCTCGACTACAACACCGTCGACATCTCCGAGCGCACGCTGCGCGAGATCTACTTCCCGCCCTTCCAGTCGGCGTTCGATGCCGGTGCGCTGTCGGCGATGGCTTCGTTCAACGAGCTGTCGGGCATCCCCGCCACCGGCAATGAATGGCTGATGCGCACCGTGCTGCGCGACGAGTGGAAATATCAGGGCTTCGTCGTCTCCGACTATACCGGCGACATGGAGATGATCGCGCACGGCTTCGCCGCCGACGCGCGCGAGGCGACCAAGCTTGCCTTCATGGCCGGGGTCGACATGAGCATGACCAGCGGCTTCTACCGCGATCATCTGCCCGACCTGGTCGAGAAGGGGGAGGTGCCGATGGCGCGGCTCGACGAATCGGTGCGCAAGGTGCTGGCGATCAAGGCCACGCTCGGCCTGTTCGAGAATCCCTTCCGCCGCATCGACGAGAAGCGCGAAGCCGCGCGCAGCCGCACCAAGGCGACGCTGGCGCTCTCGCGTGAGATGGCGAAGAAGTCGATCGTCCTGCTCAAGAACGAAGGCGACATCCTGCCCCTGCGCAAGGGCGGGCAGAAGATCGCGATCATCGGCCCGTTCGCGGCCGGCCAGCACGACCTCAACGGCCCGTGGTGCGTCTATGGCGACAACAAGCTCGCCATCGATCTCGAGACCGGCGTGCGCAATGCGCTCGGCAAGACCGCCGACATCGCCGTGGTGAAGGGCTCCGAAGTCGAGGCCCCGCTCCCCGGCGGGATCGAGGCCGCGGTCGCCGCCGCGCGCAACGCCGACGTCATCCTGCTCGCGATCGGTGAGAGCGAGCGCATGTCGGGCGAGGCGCAGTCGCGCACCAGCATCACCGTCCCCGCGCCGCAGCAGGCGCTCGCCGAAGCCGTCGCCGCGACCGGCAAGCCGGTGATCGTCGTGCTCAAGAACGGCCGCGCATTGGCGCTCGAAGGCGCGGTCAGGAACGCGCCCGCGATCCTCGTCACCTGGTTCCTGGGGTCGGAAAGCGGCAATGCGATCGCCGATGTGCTGTTCGGCGACTACAGCCCCTCGGGCCGCCTGCCGATGAGCTTCCCGCGCGAGCCGGGCCAGCAGCCCTATTATTATGCGCACAAGCCCACCGGCCGCCCGAACCCGAGCGACGACAAGCTCGAGGAATATAAGACCCATTACCGCTCGATCCCGAACTCGGCGCTCTATCCGTTCGGCCACGGCCTGACCTATGGCAAGATCGACTATGCGAACCTGACCCCGGACCAGGGAACGCTGGCGTGGGACGGCGAGATCGTCTTCACCGCGACGATCACCAACCGCGGCACGCGCGCGGCGGAGGAGGTGGTTCAGCTCTACATCCGCGATCGCGCGGCGAGCATCACCCGCCCGGTTCGTGAGCTCAAGGCCTTCCGCAAGCTCGCGCTCGCTCCCGGGGCATCGGAGACGGTGCGGTTCGTGCTCAGGCGGTCGCAGCTCGAATTCATCGGTCGGGACCTGAAGCCCACGGTCGAGCCGGGCCTGTTCGACGTGTGGATCGCGCCTTCGGCACAGGCCGAAGGCGTGCATTCGACCTTCACCCTCACCGCCTGACCCAGCTTCCCCGGCATGCCGGGGGTCCGGCACCGCTTCCCCTCCCTCCCCGAGGCGGTGCCGGACAGTCTTGGCGTAAATCCTCCCCCGCCAGGGGGAGGTGGCGCCGAAGGC
>NZ_DASWTG010000025.1:0-39125 GCF_036402235.1 Sphingomonas sp.
GGGGCGGCCCCTCCACCCGCCTACGGCTGGTCCCCCTCCCCGTACCGGGGAGGAAATTAAAGGGCACTTCACCGCGCCTCGTCCATCAGCGCGCGCATCCGCTTCACCACCGGGGCGAGCCCGTCGAAGATCGCCTCGCCGATCAGGAAATGGCCGATATTGAGCTCGGCGAGCTGCGGGATCGCGGCGATCGGAACGACATTGTCGAAAGTCAGGCCGTGCCCGGCATGCACCTCGATCCCGTTCTTGGCGGCCAGCGCGGCAGCGTCGGCGATGCGGCGCAGCTCGGCGGTCTGCGCCTCGCCCTCGAGCTCGCAATAGCGCCCGGTGTGCAGCTCGACCACCGGCGCGCCGAGCCGCAGCGCCGCCTCGATCTGCGCCGGATCGGGCTCGATGAACAGCGAGACGCGGATGTTGGCGTTGCGCAGCTCGGTCACCATCGGGGCGAGCAGATTGTGCTGCCCGGCTGCGTCCAGCCCGCCCTCGGTGGTCCGCTCCTCGCGCTTCTCGGGCACGATGCACGCGGCATGCGGCGTGTGACGCAGCGCGATGCCCAGCATCTCCTCGGTCGCCGCCATCTCGAGATTGAGCGGCACCGGCAGCTCGGCCGAAAGCCGGGCGATGTCGTCGTCGGTGATGTGGCGCCGGTCCTCGCGCAGGTGCGCGGTGATGCCGTCGGCACCCGCCTGCGCCGCCAGCAAGGCCGCGCGCACCGGATCGGGATAGCCGCTCCCGCGTGCGTTGCGCACCGTCGCGACATGATCGATGTTCACGCCCAGGCGGAGGTGCCGCACGGTCATGCCGCCACGCGGCTCCCCGGCTTGATCGCGGGGATCGCCGCCAGCTCGGGCGGGAGCGAATCGGCTTCGTAGCTCGGCACGTCGAGCCGGATCAGCGGGAAGAAGGGCACGCCGAGATCGGCCGCCCCGTTGGAGCGATCGACCAGGCTCGCCGCCGCGACCACCTCGCCGCCCGCCTCGGCGATCGCCTTCATCGCCTCGCGCGACGAGAGGCCGGTGGTGACGACGTCCTCCATCATCAGCACCTTCTGCCCCGGTGCGAGGCGGAATCCGCGGCGCAGCTCGAAACTGCCGGTCGGGCGCTCGACGAACATCGCGTCGACGTTCAGCGCGCGCGCCACTTCCTGCCCGGCGATCACCCCGCCCATCGCGGGAGAGACCACCGCGCTGATCTGGACGCGCAGCTCCGCGGGGATCTTCGCTGCCACCGCCTGCGCCAGCCGTCCGGCCCGCGCCGGGTTCATCAGCACGCGCGCGCACTGCAGGTAGCGCGGGCTGCGCAGGCCCGACGACAGGATGAAATGCCCCTCCAGCAGCGCCTCGGCCGCGCGAAACTCGTCCAGAACCTCGTCTTCGGTCATCCGTCTTCCCACCCTAATTTCGCGCCGTTCGCATCTAGGCGCGGTCCAGCTGCGCCGCAACCGGCTCCTGGTTCGCGAACCCTGTTTCTCCCACGTCATCCCCGCGAAGGCGGGGATCCGTTCTGGCTGGCATTTCGGATAGGGCCGCTATTGCGGCGGCAATGGATCCCCGCCTGCACGGGGATGACGGAGTTCCGATGGCGGAGTTTCGGTGAGTCACGACCGCGCCGATTCAATCATGCCGGGCATAGCCGATCCTGCGTCATGGCTAAAAAGAGACCCGACAAGCTTGAGACACGCGATCTTGCTGCTATAGGCCAGCCGCAACGGGCAAGTTGCGCCCGCGCGACCGGAGACCCGGCGCCCAAGGAAACATGGGGTTGAACGACAAGATGCGCATGCATGGATTGAAGGCGATCGTCCTGGCCGCTGGCCTCGCGCTCGCCGGCGGCATGGCCCAGGCCCAGACTGCAGCGGCGCCTGCCACCGCGCCGACGGCGCCCGCCGCCCAGGCGCCCGAGGCTCCCGCGCCGATCGCGGTCGAATCGCCGGCACCGGCCGCCGCGCTCGCCGCAACGGCGGCGCCCGCCGCCGCGACTCCGGCGGATCCGACGCTCAATCCCGACGGCACGCACAAGACCGGCCCGACGCCGGGCATCGGCCAGCCGGTCGACAAGCATCTCGGGATCCAGCCGCAGGTGACCAAGCTCGGCGAGAGCGCAGCGCATTTCCACAACTGGATCCTGCTGCCGATCATCACGGTGATCTCGGTCTTCGTGCTGGTCCTGCTCGGCTGGACGATCGTGCGCTATCGCCGCAAGGCCAACCCCAACCCCTCCAAGACCAGCCACAACACGCTGATCGAGATCATCTGGACCGTCGTCCCGGTGCTGATACTCGCGGTCATCGCCTGGCCGTCGATCTCGCTGCTCGCCAGGCAGTTCAAGCCGGCGCCCGACAATGCCGTGACGATCAAGGCGATCGGCAACCAGTGGTACTGGAGCTACGAATATCCCGACCATGGCGGCATCTCGATCACCGCCAACATGCTCAAGGAAAAGGATCAGGTCCCCGCCGGCCAGCGTTTCCGCACCGATGTCGACGGCCCGCGCCTGCTCGCGGTCGACAATCGCATCGTCGTGCCGGTCGGCACGCCGATCCGCCTGATCGCCACCGCCAACGACGTGATCCACAGCTGGGCGATCCCGGCCTTCTGGATCAAGATCGACGCGGTCCCCGGCCGCCTCAACGAGACCAGCTTCATCGTCGACAAGCCCGGCGTCTATTTCGGCCAGTGCTCCGAGCTGTGCGGCGCGCGCCATGCGTTCATGCCGATCGCGGTCGAGGCGGTCGAGCCCGCCGTTTTCGCGCAGTGGGTCGCGGCAAAGGGCGGCAAGATGCCCGAGGCGAACAAGCCCTCGGCCGCCGCTCCGGCGCAGCCCGGCGCCGACAAGGCTGACGACACCGCGACGCCGGTCAATGGCACCGTTCCCGCCGGGAACGCGACCGTCGAGAACACGACGGCTGAGGCCGCCACCACCAATCAAGCCGCCACCGGCAACACGGACCAGTAAGCCATGACCGACGTAGCCCGCGACGCCCACGCCTTCACGGCGCATGACGACCACCACCATGACGCGGATCACAAGCCCGGCTTCTTCGCGCGCTGGTTCCTGTCGACCAACCACAAGGACATCGGCACGCTGTACCTGATCTTCGCGATACTCGCGGGGATCATCGGCGGCGGCATTTCGGGCCTGATGCGCCTCGAGCTGGCCGAGCCGGGCATCCAGTACCTCCAGGGCTGGGCCTCGATGGTCCATGGCGGCGAGCAGACGTTCGACGAATCGCTGCACTTCTGGAACGTGCTGATCACCGCCCACGGCCTGATCATGGTGTTCTTCATGGTCATGCCCGCGATGATCGGCGGCTTCGGCAACTGGTTCGTGCCCATCATGATCGGCGCGCCGGACATGGCGTTCCCGCGCATGAACAACCTGTCCTTCTGGCTGCTCTGCCCGGCATTCGTCCTGCTGCTCGCCTCGCCCTTCGTGGGCGGCGGCGCGGGCACCGGCTGGACGGTCTACGCCCCGCTCTCGACCTATGGTGAGCCGGGGCCGTCGGTCGACATGGCGATCCTCTCGCTCCACCTTGCCGGCGCCAGCTCGATCCTCGGCGCGATCAACTTCATCACCACCATCTTCAACATGCGCGCGCCGGGCATGACCCTGCACAAGATGCCGTTGTTCGTGTGGTCGGTGCTGATCACCGCCTTCCTGCTGCTGCTCGCGCTGCCGGTTCTCGCCGCGGCGATCACCATGCTGCTCACCGACCGCAACTTCGGCACGACCTTCTACGATCCCGCCGGCGGCGGCGATCCGGTGCTCTACCAGCACCTGTTCTGGTTCTTCGGCCACCCCGAAGTGTACATCATGATCCTGCCGGGCTTCGGCATCATCAGCCAGATCGTCGCGACCTTCAGCCGCAAGCCGGTGTTCGGCTATCTCGGCATGGCCTATGCCATGGTCGCGATCGGCGTGGTCGGCTTCGTCGTGTGGGCGCACCACATGTTCACCACCGGCATGAGCGTGAACGTGAAGATGTACTTCACCGCTGCGACCATGATCATCGCGGTGCCGACGGGCGTGAAGATCTTCTCGTGGATCGCCACCATGTGGGGCGGCTCGATGAGCTTCAAGACCCCGATGGTCTGGGCGATCGGCTTCATCTTCATGTTCACCGTGGGCGGCGTCACCGGCGTGGTGCTCGCCAACGGCGGCGTCGACGACTACATGCACGACACCTATTATGTCGTCGCGCACTTCCACTATGTGCTCTCGCTCGGCGCGGTGTTCGGCCTGTTCGCCGGCTTCTACTACTGGTTCCCGAAGATGTCGGGCCGGATGTACAGCGAGCTGCTCGGCCAGCTTCACTTCTGGGTGTTCTTCATCGGCGTGAACGTGCTGTTCTTCCCGATGCACTTCCTCGGCCTGCAGGGCATGCCGCGCCGCTACCCGGACTATCCGGATGCCTATGCGCATTATAATGAGATCGCGAGCTGGGGTTACGCGATCATGCTCGTGGGCATGGTGATCTTCTTCATCAACCTGTTCTGGTCGATGGTCGCGGGCAAGAAGGCGGAAGCCAATCCGTGGGGCGAGGGCGCGACGACGCTCGAATGGACCCTGTCGAGCCCGCCGCCCTTCCACCAGTTCGAGACGCTGCCCGTCATCGACGACGACAAGCATCACTGAGTTTTCGGCGACGGCTGAAACAAGGCGCCCCGGAGGGAAACCTCCGGGGCGTTTTCGTCGATTGTTGGATACATGTTGGAAAAGCCGTGCTTAGCTGGACTCGCAAGTTCCTTGCCTCGGCACCCGCGGCGTGGGCGATGTGGTCCGGCTCATGCGCCGAAGCGCGGCGACAGTGTCAACCTAGTGCCAACTTCCGCCGGCAACCTGCCCTTCCCCCGACTCGCGGCGCTCGCTATAGGCCGCCGCAAATGTCCGTCGCCAACCATGCCCTGATCCTGCCCGCCGACTGGCGCGATTTCCTCGCGCTCACCAAGCCGCGGGTGATGACGCTGGTCGTGTTCACCGGCCTGTGCGGCATGCTCGCGGCCCCGACGCCGATCCATCCGGTGCTGGGCTTCACCGCGATCCTGTGCATTGCGCTCGGTGCTGGCGCGGCGGGGGCGCTCAACCAATGGTATGAGGCGGACCTCGATTCGAAGATGAAGCGGACCCAAAGTCGGCCGCTTCCCGCGGGACGCATGGATCGCCAGTCGGCTCTGCATTTCGGCGTCGGTGTGGCCGCGCTCTCGGTCATCCTGATGGGCCTTGCGGTGAACTATGTCGCCGCCGGCATCCTGCTGCTGTCGATCCTGTTCTACGTCCTCGTCTACACCGTCTGGCTCAAGCGCCGCACGCCGCAGAACATCGTCATCGGCGGCGCGGCGGGCGCCTTCCCGCCGCTGATCGGCTGGGCCGCGGCGACGGGCGAGGTCGCGCTGCTGCCCTTCCTGCTCTTCTGCCTCGTCTTCCTGTGGACCCCGCCGCATTTCTGGGCGCTCGCGCTGTTCGTGAAGACCGACTATGCCAATGCCGGCGTGCCGATGCTGCCCGTGGTGGCGGGCGAAAAGGCGACGCGGGTGCAGATCGGCCTCTACACGATCCCGATGGGCGTAGCCGCGATCGCGCCCTGGCCGCTCGGCCTCACCGGCGCGCTCTACGGCGTGACCGCGGTGGCGACGACGGCGTTGTTCGCGCTGTTCGCCGCGCAGGTCGCGATGCGCATGGCGGGCGAGGGCGATGCGATGAAGCCCGAGAAGCGCCTCTTCGCCTATTCGATCTCCTATCTGTTCATTCTGTTCGCGGCGGTTGCCGCAGACCGGTGGCTGGCATGACCCCTGAGGAAGAAGAAACCGTCCGCGCGCGGCAGAAGTCGCGCGCCCGTGTGATGGCGCTGTTGCTGCTCGCCTTCGTCGTGCTGGTGTTCGCGATCAGCATCGTGAAGATCAGCCAGGGTATCCCGGTGAGGCACCAGTGAAGATCGACCGCAAGCTGCGCACCGCCCTGTTCGCGGTTCTGGGCGTCTGCACCATGACCGGCGTCGCCTTTGCCAGCGTGCCGCTCTATCGCCTCTTCTGTCAGGTCACCGGTTTCGGCGGCACCACGATGCGCGCGGAAGCCGCGCCCGGCGCGGTCGACGCCAAGATCACCGTCGCGTTCGACAGCAATGTGAGCCCCGCGCTCACCTGGAAGTTCAAGCCGGAAATGGCGTCGGACCAGATCTCGATCGGCGCGCGCGACATGGCCTTCTACACCGCGACCAACACCGGCACCGTGCCGGTCACCGGCACCGCGACCTACAATGTCACGCCCGAGGCGGCGGGCAAATATTTCAGCAAGATCCAGTGCTTCTGCTTCACCGAGCAGACGCTGAAGCCGGGCGAGACGGTGCGCATGCCCGTCATCTACTTCGTCGATCCCAAGATCCTGACCGATCCGGATACGAAGGATATCGAGAAGATCACCCTCTCCTACACCTTCTACCCGGCCGACAAGTCCAGGCCAAAGGGCTGAGCGCCGTCGAGAAGGGCAGCCTCACCTCACTCACCACCGTCATCCTGAACTTGTTTCAGGATCCATGTCTCCGCACGCGACTGAGCCGCTTGTGGAAGGATGGATGCTGACCCCGGACTAGATCCGGGGTCAGCATGACGGAACGTGGGAGGGTAGCGCACCCCGCTCAACCACCATTGCACAGCTCCACCTCACCCCTTAAGGCGGCCTTGAATCACGCCTAAAACGAACAGGGACGGACGATGGCCGGCGCCAAGAACCACGATTATCATATTCTCCCGCCCAGCCCGTGGCCGATGCTCAGCTCGCTCGCCGCTTTGTGGCTCGCGACGGGCGGCCTGATGTGGATGAAGGCGCATCCGCACGGCATGTGGGTGTTCCTGAGCGGCCTCGCCGCCACGCTGTTCTGCATGGCCTCGTGGTGGGTCGACGTGGTCAAGGAAGCCAAGGCCGGGGATCACACCCCGGTCGTGCAGCTCCATCTGCGCTACGGCATGATCCTGTTCATCGCCTCGGAAGTGATGTTCTTCGTCGGCTGGTTCTGGGCGTGGTTCGATTTCGCGCTCTTCCCGGCCGCGATCGCCGTCAGCGGCGAGCATGCCAGCGTGGTCGAGATCCTTGAGGGCGCGGTCGCGACCTTCCCGCCCAAGGGCATGGAAGTGCTCAACGCCTTCCACCTGCCGCTGCTCAACACCTTCATCCTGCTGCTGTCGGGCACCACCATCACCTGGGCGCACCACGGCCTGATCCACAATCAGCGCGGCGGCGCGCTCAAGGGCCTGTGGGGCTTCATCGGCGTCGGCGAGAACGACGTGGTCAAGAAGGGCCTGTGGCTGACCATCATCCTCGGCCTGATCTTCTCGTCGATCCAGGCCTATGAATATGCCCACGCGCCGTTCGTGTTCGGCAAGTCGAACTATTCGTCGGCCTTCTACATGGCGACCGGCTTCCACGGCTTCCACGTCATCGTCGGCACGCTGTTCCTGATGGTCTGCCTGATGCGCGCCTATCAGGGCGACTTCACGCCGCGTCAGCATTTCGGCTTCGAGGCGGCGGCCTGGTACTGGCACTTTGTCGATGTGGTGTGGCTGTTCCTGTTCGTCGTCGTCTATGTCTGGGGCAGCGCGGGCGCGCCGGTCCACGGGTGATGCGCGGACGATGAGCGAGGCGCCGCCTCCGGTCATCGCAACGGCACTGAAAGGGGCGTGTCCGCGTTGCGGCGCGCCCTCTTTGTTTGCGGGCTGGGTGAAGTTCGCTCCGCGCTGCGGCCAGTGCGGGCTGGACTATGCCGCGTTCAACGTCGGCGACGGCCCGGCGGCGTTCCTCACCCTGATCGTCGGCACGATCATCGTGGTGCTGTCGATCTGGCTCGAACTTAGCGTCGGCCCGCCGATCTGGGTTCATCTGCTGCTGTGGATCCCGCTGACGACGATCCTAGTCATCGTCTCGCTGCGCTGGGCCAAAGGCGCCCTCCTCGCGCTCGAATACCGCAACTCCGCGCGCGAGGGCCGGATCAAGGAGCCTCGCCCATGAGGCTGCCCGTCATCCCGACCCTCATCGTCGCGCTCGCCGTGGCGGCGATGATCGGCCTCGGCGTCTGGCAGCTCGACCGGCGCGGGCAGAAGGAGGCGATGATCGCGCGCTATGCCGGCAACCGGTCGCTGCCGGTGATGGCCTTTCCGCGCCCGCCGATCGGCGACGAGCATCTGTTCCGCCGCGCCAGCGCCATGTGCCTTGAGGTGGCCGGCTGGAGCGAGCAGGCCGGCCGCGCCGAGAATGGCGCCAAGGGCTGGCGCCACATCGCCGAGTGCCGCACCGGGGCCGAGGCGCTGACCACCAAGTTCGACATGGGCGTCAGCACCGCGCCGGGCGTGGTCCCGGTGTGGAAAGGCGGCGAGGTGACCGGCACCATCATCCACGCGCCCGATGCGACGCCGCTGCTCGCCTCCCTGTTCGGCAAGCGCGGCCCGCGCCCGCTGATGCTGGTTTCCGAAACGCCCGCGCCAGGGCTTGCGGAAAGCGCACGGCCCGACCCGTCGAGCGTCCCCAACAACCACCTCGCCTATGCCGTGCAATGGTTCCTGTTCGCGCTCGCCGCGGTGGTGATCTATGTCCTCGCGCTGCGCTGGCGGGGGCGCAAGGTCACGCCGCCACCTGCCCCGCCGCAAAGCTAGACTTTCTTGCCGCCCGGCGCCCGCGCGGCTAGTCCGCTCGCCCATGCGCTACCAGAGCACGCGCGGCACCGCGCCCGAACTCGATTTCCGTGACGTCACCCTCGCCGGGCTGGCGAAGGATGGCGGCCTCTACGTGCCCGTGGAATGGCCGCGCTTCACGCCCGATCAGATCGCGGGCCTTGCCGGCCTCTCCTATGTCGAGACCGCCGTGCGCGTCATGGCGCCGTTCGTGTCAGGCAGCCTGACGGACAACGAACTGCGTGATCTCTGCACCCAGGCCTATGGCCGCTTCAGCCACGATGCGGTGACCCCGCTCATCCAGCTCGACCAGCGCCATTTCCTGCTCGAGCTGTTCCACGGCCCCACGCTCGCCTTCAAGGACGTCGCGCTCCAGCTGCTCGGGTTGCTGTTCGAGCGATTCCTCAAGGGCACCAGCGATCATCTCACCATTGTCGGCGCGACCAGCGGCGACACCGGCTCGGCCGCGATCGACGCGGTCGCCGGGCGTGAGGGCATCGACATCTTCATGCTCCACCCGCACAAGCGGGTGAGCGACGTCCAGCGCCGCCAGATGACCACGGTGCTCGCCCCCAATGTCCACAACATCGCCATCGAGGGCAGCTTCGACGACGCCCAGGCGATGGTGAAGGCGATGTTCAACGACGCCGATTTCTCCGGGCGCTTCCAGGTGACCGCGGTCAACTCGATCAACTGGGCGCGGCTGATGGCGCAGGTGGTCTATTATTTCTACGCCGCCGTCCGCCTCGGCGCACCGCAGCGCGAAGTCGCGTTCAGCGTGCCCACCGGAAACTTCGGCGACGTGTTCGCGGGCTATGTCGCGGCGAAGATGGGGCTGCCGGTCGCGAAGCTGGTTGTCGCGACCAACGTCAACGACATCCTCCATCGCGCGCTCTCGGCTGGCGACTATTCGACCGGCACGGTCACGCCCACCGCCGCACCGAGCATGGACATCCAGGTCAGCTCGAATTTCGAGCGGCTGCTGTTCGACCTCGCCGGCCGCGACGGCGCCGCGCTCGCCGAGCAGATGCGCGGGTTCGAGGGCAGCAAGGCGATGCGCCTCACCAATGCCCAGCGCGAGGGCGCGGCGAAGCTGTTCGCCAGCGACCGGATCGATGCGGCGGAGATGGCGCAGGCGATGGCGTGGGCGGCGTCGCGCGCCGACGAGATCCTCGACCCGCACACCGCGATCGGCCTCGCCGCCGCCCGCCGTGCGGAGATCGCCGCGGACGTGCCGATCGTCACCCTTGCCACCGCGCACCCGGCCAAGTTCGGCGACGCGGTCGAGCGCGCCACCGGCATCCGCCCGATGCTCCCCGCCCGCATCGGCGACCTGTTCGACCGCGAGGAGCGCTATGACATCCTCCCCGCGACGTTCGACACGGTAACGGGCTATATCGCCGAACGGGCGAAACCGCGCGCCAGCTAACCCCGTTCGGGCTGAGCTGGTCGAGGCCCTGTCTCGCCTTCGAGCTGCTCGAGGAAAGACAGCACTTCGACAAGCTCGGTGGGAACGGTCTATGGGACGGGCATGAACCTCGTTACCCTCACCGGCGAACCCTGGGCCGATTACGGCCTCGTCGACTCGGGCCATGGCCGCAAGCTCGAGCGCTACGGCGATTATCGCTTCATCCGCCCCGAGCCGCAGGCGATGTGGGCGCCCGCGTCCAAGGACTGGGACTCGCACGGCGAATTCACGCCCGCGCCCGATGACGAAGGCGGCGGCCGCTGGGTGTTCGGCAAGCCTGTCCCGCGCGAAGGCTGGCCGCTCGGCTGGGATCAGGTGCGCTTTACCGCCCAGACCACTCCCTTCCGCCATCTCGGCTTCTTCCCCGACATGGCGCCGGTGTGGAGCTGGATGCGCGAGCAGGTCGCCGGGGTCGAGGCGCCGACGGTAATGAACCTGTTCGGCTATACCGGCGTCGGCACGCTGGCGATGGCCGCATCCGGCGCGCAGATGGTGCATGTCGATGCCTCCAAGAAATCGGTCGAGGCCGCCAAGGGCAACGCCGCACTCTCGGGCATGACCGACAAGCCGATCCGCTGGATCGTCGACGACGCCGGCAAGTTCGTCGCGCGCGAGGTGCGCCGCGGCCGCCGCTACGACGGCATCCTGCTCGACCCGCCCAAATATGGCCGCGGCCCGACTGGGGAGGTGTGGCAGCTCGACCAGGATCTGCCCGGCCTGATCGCCAATTGCCGCCAGCTGCTCGACGCCGACTCGCGTTTCCTGTTCCTCACCGTCTACGCGATCCGCATGTCCGCGCTGGCGATCGGCGAGCTGCTCAGCCAGCATTTCGCGGACTTGGGCGGCAAGATCGAATGCGGCGAACTCGCGGTGCGTGAGGAAGCGCGGGGCCTGCTGTTGCCGACCGCGATCTTTGCGCGGTGGAGTCGATAGCGCGAGTTTTCCTCCTCACCGTCATGCTGAACTTGTTTCAGCATCCATCGCGCCATCAGCGGCTCAGTCGCGTGGGGAGTCATGGACCCTGAAACAAGTTCAGGGTGACGGAAGGAAGTGGCTAACCCCGCCCCATCCGCATCGCCGCACCCGCCACGAACGGACACCCGGCCACCAGCACCAGGCTCACCGCGCCCAGTAGCTTCATCGCGCTCGCATCGCCCGTCATCGCGCCCGCACCGAAGATCAGCAGCGGCACCGCGAAGGGCAGCATCACCAGCCCCGCCACCGCGCCCGCACCGCGCAGCCCTGCGGTGAGGGCCGCAGTCGCCACACCCAAAGCCGCCAGCCCCGGCGTTCCGATCAGCAGCGCGATCAGCGCCGCGCGCGCCTGGTCGAGCGAGAGGTTGAGCAGCGCCGCCGCGATCACCGTCGCGACCAGCAGCGTCGGCGCAAAGCCCAGCCAATGGCCCAAAGTCTTCGCCGCCGCCACGCTCGCATCGGTCCAGCCGCGCACCGCGAGCTGATCGAGCACGCCGCTCTCCAAATCCGGGTTCACCAGCCGTTCGACCGGAAGCAGCGCCGCGAGCAATGCCGCCGCCCAGATCACTCCGCCGCCGACCCGCGCGAGCAGCTTGCCCTCCGGCCCGATCGCGAACGGAAACAGCACGGCGACCAGCAGGAAGAAGGCCACCGGCAGCGTCAGCCCGCCCGCGGCCCACGCCCGCCGCAGCTCGCGCCACACCAGCGAGGCAAAGCCGCTCATGCCACGTCCCCGATCACCACGCCGTGCGCGCCGGGGATGTGGATCGGCAGATGCGTCGCGACCACCACGATCCCGCCGTTAAGCCGATGCTCGGAAATCAGCGACCCCAGCATCGCCGTCGCGGCGTGATCGAGGCCATTGGCCGGCTCGTCGAGCAGCCACACCGGCGCTCCGCTCGCCACCACGCGCGCGATCCCGACGCGCCGCCGCTGTCCGGTCGACAGCAGCCGCACCGGCACCGGCGCCAGCTCCGCCAGCCCGACCGCCTCCAGCGCCGCCTCCGCCGCATCGCGTCGTCCGTCGAGCCCGGCCCAAAAACCCAACGCCTTCGCCACCGGCAATTCGGGGTCGAGCGCCGCCGCCTCGGTCAGCAGGGCGCGCTTGCCTGCAACGCTCACCGCCCCGGCCGCCGGCTTGAGCAGCCCCGCCGCGATCCGGATCAGGCTGGACTTGCCCGCACCGTTCGGCCCGGTGACGAGCGCCGCGCCGCCCTCGTCCAGCGCGAAGCTCAGTCCCTCGAACAGCAGCCGTCCGCCGCGCGCGCACGCCACATCTTCAAAGGCGAGCCGCGGCGCGTTCACCCGACGCTGTCCTCCAGCGCATGCATGTCGTCGTCGGACAGGCCGAAATGATGCCCCACCTCATGCACCACGACATGGGTGACCAGCGCCTCCAGGCTGACCCCGGTATCGACCCATTCATCGAGCAGCGGGCGGCGATAGAGGTGGATCGTGTCGGGCTGGGGCAGCTCGCCCATGAACCCGTCCTTCTCGCCCACCGGCCTTCCTGAATAGAGGCCGGTCAGCTCGAACGGATCCTCCATCCCCATGTCGCGCAGCGTCTGCTCATCGGCGAATTCCTCGATCACCAGCACGACATCCGCCAGATGCGCCGCGAACGGCTCGGGGATCCGCGCCAGCGCGGCGCGGGCCAGCGCTTCCATCTGCTCGGCGCTCGGCGCGAAGGTCTCGGTTTGATTGGGCATTGCCCTGCGCTATGCCCGAGGCAGGCAAGGGAGGGAAGAATGGTCGAGCAACTGAGCCAGGCAGAACGCGAGGACGCGCTCGAGGGGCTGCCCGAATGGGACTATCAGGACGGCCGCGACGCGATCACGCGCAGCTTCACCTTCGACGATTTCAGCCAGGCCTTCGCCTTCATGACTCAGGTCGCGCTGCTCGCGGAGAAAGCGGACCACCATCCCGAATGGTCGAACGTGTGGAACCGGGTCGACATCCTGCTCACCACGCATGACGCTGGCGGCCTCTCTGGCCGCGACATCGACATGGCGCAAGCGATCGACGCACTGGTGGAGTGAACGGCTTGCAAAAGCGGGTCGGCTCTGCTTCCCTGAGCTGAGTGCCGATTTCGATTGAACGGTACGGCGGATACTGGGGAGGGGTCATGCAGTCGATCTTCATCACCGGCGGTGGATCGGGCATCGGGCGGGCGGTCGCGATCCTGTTCGCGGCGCGCGGCTGGCGTGTCGGGCTCGCCGACATCAACGATGCCGGCATGGCGGAGACCGCACGGCTGCTCGGCGGTGCGCCGGTCACGATCCACAAGCTCGACGTGCGCGATCGTGCGGCGTGGGACGGCGCGCTAGCCGACTTCGTGGGCGAGAGCGGCGGACGGCTCGATGTGCTGTTCAACAATGCAGGCATCGGCGTGGGCGGCAATTTTGCTCAGACTACCGTCGCCGAGCTCGACCGCTGCGTCGACATCAACCTGATGGGCGTCGTCTATGGCGCGCATGCCGCGCACCGCTATCTCAAGGCGTCGGGTGGGTGCCTGCTCAACACCGCATCGGCCGCGGGCATCTATGGCACGGCCGGGGTTGCGATCTATTCGGCGACCAAGTTCGCGGTGCGCGGCCTTACCGAGGCGCTCGATGCCGAATGGCATCCCGACGGCATCCGGGTGCGCGCGCTGCTGCCGAGCTTCATCGACACTGCGATCCTCGACGGCACGCCCGTGGGCAGCAACGGCACGATGCGCGATGGCGTGCGCGCGGCGGGGCTGGAGTTCACGCCGGTCGAAGTCGCGGCGCAGGCGGCATGGGATGCGGTGCATGGCGACCGGCTGCACACGCTGGTCGGCAAAACCGCGCGCCGCATGTGGTTCGCCGCGCGCTTCCTGCGCGGGTCGTTCCGCAAGCAGGCGCGGGGGCGGGCCTGACTGCGGGATTGGGATGAGCAAGGCCCTGATCGCGGCCGCGGTGCTGGCGCTTGCCGGATGCGCGCCCCGGGCCGTGCCCGTGGCGCCCGCCGACGCCTTCATGGCGCGGCTCGTGTCGCTGTGCGGCAAGGCGTTCGCCGGGCGCGTCGTCACCACCGATCCCGCCGACGCCGCCTTCGCGGGCAAGACGCTGGTGATGCATGTCGCGGCGTGCGCGCCGGGCCGCGTGCGCATCCCCTTCCATGTCGGGGAGGATCGCTCGCGCACCTGGGTGCTCACCCGTACCGCCGCCGGGCTGCGCCTCAAGCACGACCACCGGCACGCGGACGGCACCTCCGACAAGCTGACCATGTATGGCGGCGACGCCACTGCCCCGGGCAATGCGACGCGCCAGGAATTCCCCGCCGATGCCGAATCGATCGCGCTGTTCCGCGCGCAGGGCGCCGAGCGCTCGGTGACCAATGTCTGGGCGATGGAGGCGAAGGCGACGACGTTCGCTTACGAGCTGCGCCGTCCCAGCCGCCATTTCCGGGTCGAGTTCGACCTCGCCCAGCCGGTGCCCAAGCCGCCGCTTCCGTGGGGCTGGCAGGACTAGATCCGCCGCAGGCTTCCGCTCCAGGCATAGCCGCGCAGCAGCGGCTCGAACCCCAGCTCCAGCCCGTTTGCCATCGCCGTGTGGCGGAGCGCCACCGGCAGCTCACGGCGCGGGGTGACGTGGAAGCGCGCAAGCCAGGCGAACAGCGCGCGCCGCCACCAGCCCGGCAGCTTCTCCTGCTGCCCGAAATCGATGATGCGCAGCGTTCCGCCGGGTGCCACTGCCGTGGCTGCCTGCTCGATCGCGCCGGTCCAGTCGGGGATCATCGACAGCGTATAGCTCAGGAACACCCGGTCGAAGCCATCGACGCCGAACAGGTCGCGTGCGCTGAACTTCGCCGCATCGCCCTGCACCAGCGCGATGCGATCGGAGAGTCCGGCCTGCGCCACCTTCGCCCGCGCGGTCGCCAGCATCGCCTCGGAGATGTCGAGCCCGTGGAAGCGCGCCTCCGGCCAGCGCCTCGCCGCCGCGATCAGGTTGCGCGCGGTGCCGCAGCCGACCTCCAGCACCGTCCCGCCCGGCGGCGGCGTCAGCTCGGCGATCAGCCTGTCGCGCCCGAGCAGATAATATTTGCGGGTGAGGTCATAGATGTGCCGCTGCGCCGCATAGACGCCGTCCATGCGCTGGGCGTGGCTCTCGCTCACGGCTTCAGGCGATAGAGATGCACGCCGCCATAGATCGCCGAACGGTCGCGCACGGTGAAGTCGAGTGATTCGGCCTGCGCATAGTCCCAGCGGTCGAGAATGGCGTCTTCGACCCGGCCCGGCAGCAACGTTGGGGCAGCAGCCGTACGGAACAGCACGCGCGCGCCGGGCTTCGCCGTACGCGTGATCTCGCCCCACAGCCGGTTGAGCTGCGCGTCGGTCATCCAGTCCTGTGCGTCGAGCAGGATGTAGCGGTCGAGCGACGCGGAGGGCATCGACTCGAGATACTCGACGAAATTCTGGTGCCGCACCTCGACTCGCCCGGCGCGCGCGCGCACCGCATCATAGTTGCCCGCCTGCAGATAGGGCGGCAGCGGCGCGCCGGCGCCCTCGCCATAGCCGCGCCCGAACGCCTGCCAGGCGAAATAATTGTCCGAAAGGTCGAAGTCGCAGGCCAGCTTCTCGAGCCGGCGGCGCAGCACCGCGCCGATTCCGCGGGGATCGTCTGCCGCCAGCGCCTCGTACTGCGCGGGCGGGATGCCGAGGCCGAACAGCGAGGCCGGCTGGTCGATCAGCCAGCGCACGAACTTCTTGTCGAACACGGGGGCCAGCCGGCGCTCGAAGATCTCGCGCTGCTCCTCGGGCGTTTTGGCGGCAAGCAGCTCGCGCGGGTCGATGCGGTAGAGCTTGGCGAGCAGATGCGCCGCGCCGATGAACCCGCCGAGCAGCCCGCGCTTGTAGAAGCCACCGGCAAAGCCCTTGATCCGCCGCCGCCCGGCCAGGTCGCGGCCCTCCCAGTAGCGCCGCGTCGTCTCGTCGAGGTGCGGGGCGATCTGCGCGCGATAGGCCGCGACATTCTCGGGCCGGTTGGCCTGGCCGAAGAAGCGGTGGAACGCGGCATGATCGGGTAGATGCCGCGCGGCTGCGACCTTGAGCTTGTTGAGCGCGATATGCGCGGTGTTGAGATCGACCGCGGTGATCCTCGCGGGATCGGCGGTCAGGTAGGAGAGGACGTTGCACCCGCCGCTCGCGATCGTGACCACATGGCAGTCGGGCGTGATCGCCAGCGCTTCCATGTCGACCTCGGGGTCTTCCCAGATCTGGGCATAGACCAGGCCGCGGAAGGCGAAGGTGAAGGCGCGTTCGAGCAGCCCTTCCTTGCTCAGATGCTCGTGGCGGTGAACGGCGGTGCGCACCGCGCGGTTGCGCGGCTGGCTGGCAATCGAACCCATGGTGTCGGCTCCCGGGAATTTCCCGGCCCGTAGCTGCGCCGCATGTCAGCCGCGTGACGGCCCGCGTCACGAAAGCGTCATGCGCTCCCAATCCTCCCCCGCCAGGGGGAGGCGGCATGCGCAGCATGACGAAGGGGGAGAGGCGCATCGTTGATGCTCTGGCATCCGCGCCCTCCGTCAGCGTTGCTGACACCTCCCCCTGGCGGGGGAGAATTGAAAGGGCAAGGGTTCAATCCCGGCAGTACCCCTCGCCGGTCGTCACCGTCAGGCAGTCTTTCTTGCCGTCGAGATATTTGAGGCCGGTCGCGGCACCATCGGTCGCGCGCAACACCTTGGCGCCGTCGGGGCGGGTGAAGGCGATGCCCTCTTCGGTCGCGGACCCGGCAAAGCTGCCGGTGGCGCCTTCGTCGAGGCTGTAGGTGTTGGTCAGGCGATAGCGGCCCGGCCCCGACGGATCCTTCTCGATCGTCAGCACCAGCCCTTCGACGCCTACCCATTTGCCGATCCAGGCATCCCGATTGGGTGCGGCCGCCGCCTTCTCGGCCTTCTCGGCCTCGGCCGCCACATTCTCCGCGATCGCCTGCGCATTGGCGACCGCATTCTCGACCAGCGCCGCCTGCTGCTCGTTGCTCATCTCGCTGCATCCCGCGAGCGCTCCGGCGCCCGCCAGCAACGTCCCGATTGCCCAAAGCCGCATGCTTGCCTCCCCCAGGATAAGTTTCGTGCATCCGGTGTAGCCTTTGCCGCGCCAAGCGCCTAGAGAGCCGGGCATCCGCTCATCTCAAGGAATGAACCGCTCTTCCAATGCGAATCGCCATCGCTTCGGATCACGCCGCCTGGGAACTCAAGGCTTCGCTCGCGCAATGGCTGCGCGACGAAGGGCATGAAGTGCTCGATCTGGGCACCGACGGGCCGGCCAGCGTCGATTATCCCGACTTCGGCATTGCCCTGGGCAAGGCCATCGCCGAGGGCACCGCCGAGCGCGGCATCGCGCTGTGCGGCTCCGGCATCGGCATCTCGATCGCGGTCAACCGCGTGCGCCATGCGCGCTGCGCGCTGGTCTCCGAGCCGCTCTCCGCCCGCCTCGCGCGCGAGCATAATGATGCGAACGTCCTCGCCATGGGCGCCCGGCTGATCGGCCCCGAAATGGCCAAGGCCTGCATCGCCGCATTCCTCGCCACCGAATTCGGCGGCGATCGTCATCAGCGCCGGGTGGACAAGCTGACCGACCCGGCTCTCTGAAGGATCCGATTATGAGCACCAACCCGATCTCCGCCGTCCAGCCGCCCTATAAAACGGATGGCGCTTTCTTCACCCGCAATCTCGCCGATGCCGATCCCGCGGTGTTCGCCGGCGTCACCCATGAGCTCGAGCGCGAGCAGTATCAGATCGAGCTGATCGCCTCGGAGAACATCGTCTCCAAGGCGGTGCTCGAGGCGCAGGGCAGCGTCTTCACCAACAAATATGCCGAAGGCTATCCCGGCAAGCGCTACTATCAGGGCTGCCATCCTTCGGACGAGGTCGAGCAGCTCGCCATCGACCGGGCCAAGCTGCTGTTCGGCTGCGACTTCGCCAACGTCCAGCCGCATTCGGGCGCGCAGGCCAATGGCGCGGTGATGCTCGCGCTGACCAAGCCCGGCGACACGATCATGGGCCTCAGCCTCGATTCGGGCGGCCATCTGACGCACGGCGCCAAGGCGGCGATGAGCGGCAAGTGGTTCAACGCGGTCCAATATGGCGTCGATCCGGTGACTCACCTGATCGACTTCGATGAGGTGCTGGCCAAGGCGAAGGAGCATCAGCCCAAGCTGATCATCGCCGGCGGCTCGGCCTATCCGCGCATCATCGATTTCGCCAAGTTCCGCGCGATCGCGGACGAGGTCGGCGCGATCTTCATGGTCGACATGGCGCACTTTGCGGGTCTCGTCGCGGGCGGCGTCCACCCGACTCCGTTCGGCCACGCGCACGTCGTCACCACCACCACGCACAAGACGCTGCGCGGCCCGCGCGGCGGCGCGGTGTTCACCAATGACGAGGCGATCGCCAAGAAGATCAACAGCGCCGTATTCCCCGGCCTCCAGGGCGGCCCGCTGATGCACGTCATCGCCGCGAAGGCGGTGGCGTTCGGCGAGGCGCTGCGTCCGGATTTCAAGGCCTATGCCGCGGCGATCGTCGAGAATGCCAAGGTGCTCGCCGCGACGCTGACCGAACGCGGCGCGGCGGTCGTCTCGGGCGGCACCGACACGCATCTGGCGCTGATCGACCTGACCCCGCTCGGCGTCACCGGCAAGGACGCCGACGAGGCGCTCGAGCGCGCGGCGATCACCTGCAACAAGAACGGCATCCCCAACGATCCGCTGCCCCCGGTCAAGACCAGCGGCATCCGCGTCGGCTCGCCCGCTGGCACCACCCGCGGCTTCGGCCCGGCCGAGTTCCGCGAGATCGGCAACATGGTCGCCGACGTGCTCGACGGGCTGCGCAAGAATGGCGAGCAGGGCGACGCGCAGGTCGAGGCGAACGTCCGCCAGCGCGTCCGCGCGCTGTGCGAGCGCTTCCCGATCTACCCGGAGGCGTAAGGCGCTTCGCCCTTGCCATCCCGTTCGTGTCGAGCGAAGTCGAGACACATTGAGCTGCCCCTCGACTTCGCTCGGGGCGAACGGAGTTGAATGACGCGCTATGCGCTGCCCCTTCTGCGGACATGAAGCCAGCCAGGTAAAGGACAGCCGCCCCACCGAAGACGGGGCGGCGATCCGCCGCCGCCGCCAGTGCGAGGCGTGCGCGGCGCGCTTCACCACCTTCGAGCGGATCCAGCTGCGCGAGCTGACCGTCCTCAAGTCGGAGGACAAGCGCGAGCCGTTCGAGCGCGACAAGCTGATCCGCTCGGTCTCGGTCGCGTGCCGCAAGCGCCCGATCACCTCAGGCCAGATCGAGAAGCTCGTCTCCGGCATCCAGCGCCAGCTCGAGACCCAGGGCGATACCGAAATCCCCTCGCAGCGTATTGGCGAGCTGGTGATGGCGGGGCTCAAGGGTCTCGATTCGGTCGCCTATATCCGCTTCGCCAGCGTCTATCGCGACTTCCGCGAGGCCAAGGACTTCGAGGAATTCGCCGGCAGCATCACCGAGGTCGGCAAGACGTGAGCGCGCCGGTCATCGTGCTCGTCCGGCCCCAGCTCGGCGAGAATATCGGCAAGGCGGCGCGCGCGATGCTCAATTTCGGGCTGACCGAGATGCGTCTCGTGTCTCCGCGCGACGGCTGGCCCAATCCTTCGGCCGGTCCGGCGGCGAGCGGCGCCGACGTGGTGCTCGAACAGGCGCGCGTGTTCGACAGCGTGGCGGAAGCGGTCGCCGATTGCGAGCATGTCTATGCCACCACCGTGCGCAAGCGCGGCGTGACCAAGCCGGTGGTGACCCCGGCCGAGGCGGCGAGCGAGATCCACGCCGCGCCCGGCCGCTCGGCGGTGCTGTTCGGGGCCGAGCGCTCGGGCCTCGCGACCGAGGACGTCGCGCTCGCCCGCGCGATCCTCACCGTGCCGATCAACCCCGAGTTCGGCTCGCTCAACCTCGCCCAGGCGGTGATCCTGGTCGCCTATGAATGGTCGAAGGGGCGCGATCTGGTCCAGCCGCCGCGCGTCGATCTCGCCCCGCCCGCGCCGCAGGCCGAGCTGGAGGGGCTGATCGGCCATCTCGAGGGGCTGCTCGAGGACAGCGGCTATTTCTACCCGCCCGACCGGGTTCCGACGACCAGGCTCACATTGCGCAACCTGCTGACCAAACCGGGTTGGACCGAGCAGGAATTGCGCACGTTGCGCGGCGTGCTCTCCGCGCTCGAGGGCAAGAAACGCGCGCGCAAGGTTTGACGCTGCCGCGGCGGTGTCTTATGCGACTAACGCTGTTCTGTCGTGGAGCGTCGCTGGCATGCGTTTGACTTTCTCCCTTCTTTCTGTGTCCGCCCTGCTCGCCGCCGCGCCTGCGCTGGCCAAGGAGGCCGAGGTCAAGGACGCCAAGCCGGCCAGCGAGAAGAAGATCTGCAAGCGGGTCCAGGTCACGCACTCGCGTCTCGCGCCGCAGCGCGAATGCCGCACCGCCGCCGAATGGGACGCGATCCGCCGGGAAGCGGGCGATCATCGCGACACCACCGCGTCGGGAGCGCAGAACGTAAATTGACTTTGCGCGCGCGTCCCGCTAGGCGCGCCCCTTCGCAATCGGCCCCGCACTCCGGTGAAGCGGCGGCCCTGTGCCTTGCGGCATAGGCGATACCGGAATCGCGATCAGGCAGGAAACGCCGGGTCAACGTCGTAGCAATTGTAAGGAAGTTCAAATGTCGAAGCGCTCCAGCGCCAAGTACAAGCTCGATCGCCGGATGGGCGAGAACATCTGGGGCCGTCCCAAGTCGCCCGTCAACAAGCGCGAGTACGGCCCCGGCCAACACGGCCAGCGCCGCAAGGGCAAGATGTCGGACTTCGGCATCCAGCTGCGCGCCAAGCAGAAGCTCAAGGGCTATTACGGCGACATCACCGAGAAGCAGTTCAAGCGCTCGTACGAAGACGCGTCGCGTATGAAGGGCGACACCGGCCAGAACCTGATCGGCCTGCTCGAGCAGCGCCTCGACATGATCGTCTACCGCGCCAAGTTCGCGCCGACGATCTTCGCCGCGCGCCAGCTGGTCAACCACGGCCACGTCAAGGTCAATGGCGAGAAGTGCAACATCGGCTCGCGCCGCATCAAGCCGGGCGAGACCGTCGAGCTCGGCGCCAAGGCGCAGGAGATGGCGCTGGTGATGGAGGCGCAGAGCCTCGCCGAGCGCGACATCCCCGATTACGTCGCCCCCGACGGCGCGTCGAAGATCACCTTCACCCGCGTGCCGACCCTCGACGAGGTGCCGTACCCGGTGAAGATGGAGCCGAACCTGGTCGTCGAATTCTATTCGCGCTGAGGTCCGGCTTCAGCCGAAACAGCAAAGGGCGGTCCCTCGGGGCCGCCCTTTTCGTTTGCGCACCGTTCGTTTCCGCCGCGGATCAGTAGCCCGCCCGCGCGCAGAGCCGGTAGAATTGCCGCACCTTCGGATCGTTCGCGCCATAGCGGGCGCGGAATTGCGCCTTTCGTGCGCAATTGGCACATGCCCGCGCGGCTGACCCTTCTGCAGAGGCCTTGCGCGCGGTTCCACCGGCGCGCTTGCGCGCTTCGATCTCGCCGATCTGTCCCTGGGCGATTGCCCCGCCGACGATGGTCATGTCGCCCATGGCCCCGTCCTGCGCGATGGCAGGTTGCGCGAGCAGAATACAGATCGGGACGAGCGCGAACAGCTTCATGCGGAACTCCGATCCGGTGGACGGGCGCAGGGCAGAACGCGCGGGGAAGCCGCCGGTTCGCCAGGAAAATGAGAAAGGAGGCGCTCAGTCCCCCCTCTCGCTTCAGGGTGTCTTCAGGAACTCGGCGGTCCTGCGCAGCATCTCCGCGCGCGCCTCGCTGTCCTCCAGATAATGGTCGAGCCCCTTGAACTCGATCAGCTCGGATGCCTTGCCCGCGGTCTTGAGCCGTTCCTGCATCAGCCGGGCCTGGCCGATCGCGACGTTGCGGTCCATGTCGCCATGGAACATCAGCACCGGCGCCTTGATCTTCGCTGCCTGGCGTGCGGGCGATCCCTCCTCGATATGCGGGCCGTTGCCGACGAAGCGCGAGACCTCGATGAAGCTCGAATAATTCGCGTTGTCGGCCTTGAGCTGGGCTAGGTCGGTGACCGGCGCGATCGCGACGACTCGCTTGAACAGGTCGGGCGCGGTCGCCGCCGATTGCAGCGCGGCATAGCCGCCATAGGACCAGCCGACGATGTTGAGCCGTGCGGGATCGGCGATGCCTTCCTTGACCAGCCAGCGGCCGGCGTCGGTGACGTCGCCGATCGCGATCTTCCAGCTCTGGAAGCCATTCTCCTGGAACCAGGCATCGCCATAGCCGGTCGATCCGCGGAAATTGGGCTGGATCACCGCAAAGCCCTGGTTCGCATAATATTGCGACAGCCAGTCGAAGCCCCAATCGTCGCGCGCGCCGGGGCCGCCGTGCGGCATCACGATGGCCGGGATGTTCTTACCGCCCGCGCCCGGGGGCAGCGTCAGATAGGCGGGGATCATCGTTCCGTCGGCGGCGGGATAGGCGATGTGCTTCATCGGCGCCATCGCGACATGCTCGAGCTCGGGCCGCGCCAGCATGATCTCGTTGAGCTGCTTGGTCTTGCGGTCGAACAGGAAATAGCGGCCGGGATCGACGTCGCTGCCCGCCCAGATCAGCATGCGGCTCTCGTCCTCGCTCGAATCGACGACGTGGACCAACGGCAGCTTGGGCAGCGCGCGCGCCAGCGAGCGCTTGAGGCTCGCCACCGCCGGGTCGAAATACTCGACGGACGGGACATCGGTCGAATAGGTCACGCCGACGATCCGCCGGTTGCGGCCGATCCGCGAAAAGCCGGTGACGTCGACCTCGGGGTGCGCGAAGACCAGTGTCTCCGTTCCGCTGCCGTCGAGCGCCTTGCTGAACGCGGCAAGGCGCCCGTTATGCCGCTTGAGGCCGTAGGCGACGTCGAGCACCGGGTCGACGGCATAGGGCTGGAATGCGGTATCGGTCGGATTGGTCGTCTCGATGCGGCTCAGCGCTTCCCAGTTGCGCTCGCCCTTGCGCCGGTAGAAATACTGGTACTGTCCGGTCGAATAGCCGTCGCGCGAGGTGACCCGGCCCATGACGCGTACTGCGCCGCGGCCATCGCTGAGATAGGCGACCGCGCCGTCCGATGGCTGCTCGACGATCCGCAGCTTGAACGTCTTGGCATCGACCAGATCGACGCCGATGCCGCTCTTGGTCTGGGCAAGGCGGGTGCCGGTATCGGATTCGGGCACATATTCCCGGATCATCAGCACATGGCCGTCCGTGCCCGGATTCCAGTCGATCACCGCACCGCCGAATCGCATGCTGCCCAGCGTCTGGCGGCCGCTGCCGCGGGCATGCTGCAGAATCGCGACATTGGTGCCGTCGGCATCCATCGCGACGATCCGCGACGTCGTCACCAGGATCGGATCGGCCATGATGCCATAGACGTTGCAGAGCAGGCGGGTATTGCTCGACCAGCGGCACCAGCCCACCCGGTCGGGCTTGCCGTCGGTCGCGCCGATCCGCTTGGGCGGCGCCGATCCGTCGAGCGGCGCGACATAGATCGACGAGCCCTGGCCCCGGCCCGGCGCGACATAGGCGATCCGGGTGCCGTCGGGCGACAGGCTGATCTGTTCGGTCGCCTCGCGCGCGCCAAAGGCCTTTGCCGCGTCGAGCGTCTGCGCCGCCGCGGGTGTCGCCAGCATGGCGATGAAGAGCAAAGATGTCCGCATGATATCCCCCTATGGCGGCAAGGCTATTTCAGCGGCGTCCGCCGTTCAAGCGGTCCGCTTGCGGCGCGGCGCGCCTGCTGCCAGAACGCGTGCCGATCAGATCATGAGGGTGCCCATGCGTTATGCCTTACTTGCCCTTCTGGGCCTTGCCGCGTGCAGCGGCGGCCAGCCCTCGGCGCCTGCGCCCGAGCTGCCCGCGATGCCGATGGAGACGATGAAGGAGGCGACGCGCGTCCTTTCCTCCGACGAGTTCGAGGGCCGCGCGCCCGGCACCGCGGGCGAGAAGAAGACGCTCGACTATCTCGTCCAGCAGTTCCAGAAGGCAGGGCTCCAGCCCGGCAACAACGGCAGCTGGTTCCAGGACGTGCCGCTGGTCGCGATCACCGCGAAGAACGTCTCGCCGCTCAGCTTCACCGGCGGCAGCCAGCCGATCAGCCTGAAGTACGGCCCCGAATTCGTCGCCGGCACCTACCGCGTGACGCCGAGGATCGCGGTCAAGGACAGCCCGGTCGTGTTCGTCGGCTACGGCATCAACGCGCCGGAAAAGGGCTGGAACGACTATGCCGGGGTGGACGTCAAGGGGAAGACCGTCGTCATCCTCGTCAACGATCCCGACTGGCAGACGCCCGAGGCCAAGGGCGAGTTCAACGGCCGCGCCATGACCTATTACGGCCGCTGGACCTACAAGTTCGAGGAGGCTGCGCGCCAGGGCGCCGCCGCCGCGATCATCGTCCACCAGACAGAGCCCGCCGCCTATGGCTGGAACGTCGTCCAGTCGAGCTGGACCGGCGAGCAGCAGGTCGCCGATGCCGCCAACGGCCATGCCGACCAGTCCGCCGCGATCGGCTGGATCCAGCTCGACAAGGCGAAGCAGCTCTTCGCCAGCGCCGGGCAGGATTTCGACAAGCTCGCCGCCGCCGCGAAGGTGAAGGGCTTCAAGCCGGTCGCGCTCGGCGACGTCAAGGCGTCGGTCAGCTTCGACAACGATATCCGCAAGCACGCCTCGAAGAACGTGATCGGCATCCTCCCGGGCAAGTCTCGGCCGCAGGAATATGTCCTCTACACCGCGCACTGGGACCATCTCGGCCGCTGCGAGGCCGCGCCCGACGGCGATGACATCTGCAACGGCGCGATCGACAACGCCACCGGCACCGCCGCGCTGGTCGCGCTGGCGGAGGCCAATGCCAAGGCCGGCGCGCCCGACCGCACGCTCGTCTTCCTCGCCGTCACTGCCGAGGAATCGGGCCTGCTCGGCTCCAAATATTATGGCGACAACCCCGTCTTCCCGCTCGCCCGGACGGTCGGCGGCGTGAACATGGACGCGCTCAACCTGACGCCCCCGGCGAAGAACGTCGTCGTCGTCGGCAAGGGCAAGTCGGGCCTCGACGCCTATCTCGATCGGGCGCTTGCCCAGCAGGGCCGCGTCGCCAGTGCCGAGCCGACGCCGGAGAAGGGCTTCTACTACCGCTCCGACCACTTCATGCTCGCCAAGCACGGCGTGCCGATGCTCTATTTCGACGCGGGCGACGATCTGGTCGAGGGCGGCACCGCGGCGGGCAAGGCCGCGGCGCAGGACTATGAGAAGAACCGCTACCACGGCCCCAAGGACGAGTTCGATCCGAACTGGAACTGGGCTGGCGTGGAGAAGGATCTGCAGATCTACTACGCGGTCGGCCGCATGCTCGCGACCGGCAGCGACTGGCCCAACTGGAACGAGGGCGACGAATTCCGCGCCGCCCGCGACAAATCGAGGGCCGCCGCCAAGTGAAGCCCACCCCGCCGCCCGAATGGGCCACGCACAAGGCCGTGTGGATCGGCTTCCCCAGCCATCCCGAGCTGTGGGAATCGCTGAACGCCGCCCGGGCCGAGGTCGCCGCCTTCGCCCGCGCGGTCCATGCCGGCGGCGCGGGCGAGCAGGTGCTGCTCGTCGCCGCGGACGAGGAAGCGGCCACTGCCGCGCGCCTGCTCGCGGGCGATTCAGCGAAGGTCGTCGTGGCGCCGTTCGGCGACATCTGGCTGCGCGACACCGGGGTGATCCTCGATAACGAGGGCACCGGCCACGCCTTCCGCTTCAACGGCTGGGGCGGCAAGTATAATTACGAGGGCGACGAGGAAGTCGGCCGCCTGCTCGCCGACAAGCGCCGGATCGAGGTGCAGCCGCACGACTGGGTGCTCGAAGGCGGCTCGATCGACTGGGACGGCACCGGCCTGGTCGTCACCACCGAGCAATGCCTGCTCAACCGCAACCGCAACCCCACGCTGTCGCAGCGCGAGGCGGAGGAGCGGCTGTACGCGGATCTGGGATTTGATCGCGTGCTGTGGCTCGGCAACGGCCTCGCGATGGATCACACGGACGGCCATGTCGACAATCTCGCCCGCTTCGTTGGCCCGAACCGGCTGGCGATCCCGGTGCCCGAGGAGAACGACCCCAACTGGCTGGTCTATCAGGATGCCAGGCGCCGCGCCGAGACGTTCGGGGTGGAGGTCGTTCCGATCCCCTCGCCCGGCCGCGTGATGCACGGGGACGAAGTGGTCCCGGCGAGCTATATGAACTTCTACATCGGCAATGCCGCGGTGGTGGTGCCGGTCTACGGCCAGCCCAACGATCGCAAGGCGGTGGAGACGATCGGCGCGCTCTTCCCCGGCCGCGCGGCGGTGGGATTGCGGGCGGACCATATCCTGACCGGCGGCGGCAGCTTCCACTGCATCTCGCAGCAGATTCCGAGGTAAGCGCATGCCGACGCCCGTGCTCTTCAGCGTATCGCCCGAGAATGAAGCCGAGGCGATTGCGCAACTGACGGCGAGGGAATTTCCGCCCTCCCGTATCGAGACTGACGAGGAAGGCCTGACCATTCTCGTCTTCGCTGTTCCAGACGAGCAGATGGACGCGTTGGTGCGAGCGCTGCCAGTTCATCTGAGCGCGAACGTCGGGATCGTAGTAGGCGATCAGCCGCCATTCGCCATGTAACCTTCCCAAGCCGTCAACCCGATCTTGTAGAGCCGCCAAGCTGGACATGGCCGGCCAATTCGTCGATGCGCAACGGGTGTCCGCGCTGCCGGGCGGCGGCGCGGCCCCGTGTTGACGAAGGAGAGGACATGTACGCGTATCTGGCTGCCCAGCTCCTGCTGGCCGTTGCGGGCGTCGAGGGGATCGCGGCCGCGGGCCATGAGGCGGAGATCAGCCATGACGGCCGCGCGCTCACCGTGCGCTACCAGGCCGCGCCCGAAATCTCGCTGCGCCAGGTGGGCTATCTCGCCGCCAATCGCCCGGGCACCGCGGCCTGCATCTGGACCGCGCGTCTCGCGGTCCGCCGCGACGTGATCGGGTCGGACGGCCCGCTCGCCGCCTTCGCGCGGCCGGTGCAGGCGGGCGAGGCGATCTCGGGCCGTCGACCCGGCGCGTGCATGGGCGCGCGCAAGGCGATCGAGCGGGAAGCGGCGGCACGGCTCGGCGGCACCGATGCGCTCGCCGCGATCGCCTCGGCAGACCGGCCGCAACTGGTCGCCGAGCTCGACAGCGCGCGTTGAGAGCAATCCCGATGCGTTGCGCGCCGCTCTTTCCCGCACTCGCCGCCGTGGCGACGATATCGCCCGCCGCGGCGCAATCGGTCGATGTCGACGCCTCGCTGGAGATCGCCAGCGACCTGCGCGAACGCGGGCTGAGCGACAGCGGCGGCCGGGCCACGGCCACGGCGGCAGCCGGCCTGCAGCTCGGTGGCCTGCGCGCCGATGCCCGCGTCGCCACGCTGCGCGAATCGGCGCGGCACGGCGGTGCCGATCTCGGTATCACCGCGGAACTCTCCTACCGGGTCGAGCAGGGCGGCTGGACCTTCGATGCCGGCGGCGCGGCGCGGCTGTTCGACGGGGCGGAGGGCAAGGCCGATTATGGCGAGCTGTTCGCGACCGCCGCCTATCTGATCGGACCGGCCGAACTCAGTGCAGCAGCCTTTTACGCGCCCGATCAGTCGGCGATCGGCGGCGACAATCTCTATCTGCGCGCCCGTGCCCGCGCCAGCCTTCCGGGCACGCCCTGGTCACTCACCGGCCATGTCGGGCACAGTAGCGGCGCGACCGACGATCCGGTCCGCGCCGCGCGGCTGCGTCCCGGCGGGAGCTATACCGACTGGTCGCTCGGGGCCGAATGGACGCTCGGAACGTTCGGCGCCGGCTTGACCTATAGCGATACCGATATCGATCACGCGCGCGTCGTCTCCCCGCTCGCCGACGCGCGGAACAGCGGCGCACGGCTGACCGCCTCTGCGCGGATCTTCTTCTGAAACAGGTGCGAATCCGGTGCGGCTGCTCTAAATAGCCGCGCATGACCGAGATCACCGTCGCCGCGCTCCAGCTCGCCTTCACCGGCGATACCGCGCAGAACATCGCCAACGTCTCCGACCTGGTTCGCGAGGCGGCAGGGAAGGGCGCGCAGGTCGTCCTCCCGCCCGAACTGTTCGAGGGCGAATATTTCTGCCGCGTCGAGGACGAGGCGCTGTTCGCGCAGGCCAGGCCGCTCGCCAGCCACCCCGCGGTCACCGCGATGCAGGCACTCGCCGCCGAGCTGTCGATCCACATCCCGACCAGCTTCTTCGAGGCGGACGGGCCGCATTTCTACAACAGCCTCGCGATGATCGGTCCCGACGGCAAGGTCGCGGGCGTCTACCGCAAGAGTCACATCCCCGATGGCCCGGGCTATGAGGAGAAATATTACTTCCGCCCCGGCAACACCGGGTTCAAGGTGTGGCAGGGGCCGGCGGCGGATGCGACGCTCGGCGTCGGCATCTGCTGGGACCAATGGTATCCTGAGACCGCGCGCACCATGATGCTGATGGGTGCGGAGCTGCTCTTCTACCCGACCGCGATCGGCTCGGAGCCCTATGACGCCGATCTCGATACCAGCCGCATGTGGCGCCGCGCGATGATCGGCCATGCCGTGTCGAACGTCGTCCCGGTGATCGCCTCCAACCGCATCGGCACCGAGGGCGGCCAGCGCTTCTACGGCCACAGCTTCATTTGCGATGAATGGGGCGACATCCTCGCCGGGTTCGGGGCGGAGGAGACCGGCGTGCTGACGGCGACCCTCGACCTCGACCGTGCGCGCAAGCATCGCGCCGGCATGGGCTTCTTCCGCGACCGCCGGCCCGAGCTCTATAGGCGGATGGTCGAGGACGTGTGAGCGTCGCTCGAAGCCGAGAAGGCAGATCGGTTCACGCTAAGGCGCGAAGGCGCGAAGATGTCGTTGCCGCGAAGCGGCTGTCACTGCTTTCGAGCGTGCGACTCGCTGAACGGTCAGTTGTCGGTGCGCTTCGCGCCAAAGATAATCTTCTTCGCGTCTTTGCGCCTTCGCGTGAACCAAATTTCCTTCCACGCGACCTTGTAATGTTGGAATTCATCTGCTCCATCATGGTTGATGGAACGGGTGTCTCGAAAAGCCTCGTGTGCGTATTGCGCCGGACGGTCACATCGCTGTCGTGCACCTGTTGCGTCGCTGCCGCGTTCCCGTCGCGTTCGGCTCGAAACACCCGCATTTGTGTCAACTTCGTCAACCGCCCGCGACACCCGTGACAGTGTCAAGCTAGTGTAAACTTCCGCTCAGACTGTCCCGCGCAGCTCAAATGCCCGCGCGAACACCGCCTCGAACATCTCGGCCGTCAGCCGTCCGGTATTCTGGTTGTAGCGCGAGCAGTGATAGCTATCGATCAGCACGCGCCCGTCGGGCATGCGGTGCTCGGCCAGGTGCGCGAAGCGGCATTTGGGCAGCTTGCCGCCGAGGATCTTGACCGCGCTCTGGTGCGCGATCTGCCCCAGCGCGATGAAGATCCGCGCCGGGATCGCATTGGCCTGCGCGTCGGCGAAGGGACGGCAATTGCGCGCTTCCTCGGGTGTCGGCTTGTTCTCGGGCGGAAGGCATTTGACCGAGTTGATGATGATCGTGCCTTTGAGCTGCAGCCCGTCGTCGGGCCGCGATTCATAGGTCCCTTCGCTCAACCCGAACTTGGCCAGCGTCTCGAACATGAGGTCTCCGGCATAGTCGCCGGTAAAGGGCCGCCCCGTGCGGTTAGCGCCATGCTTGCCCGGGGCAAGTCCGATGATGCCGAGCCACGCCTGCGGGTCGCCGAACGCAGGGACGGGCGCGTTCCACCAGCCCGGATGCTCGGCGCGCAATTCCTGCCTCAGCCCCACCAGCCGCGGGCAGCGCGGGCAGTCGTGCGGCGGCTCGGTATCAGGAAGCGGGCTTGGCGGAACCATGACGGAGCGATAGGCCGTGCGGCGTGACCAGCTCAACCCCCGCGCAGCTTTACGTCATCGCGCTCGGCTCGAACCGCCGCGGCCGCCATGGCGCGCCCGAGGCGGAGGTCCGCGCGGCGCTCGCGGCGATCGGCGGGGTGATGCGAGCCTCCCCGATCATCGCCACCGCCCCGCTCGGTCCCTCGCGCCGCCGCTTCGCCAATGCCGCGGCGCTGATCAAGACGCGGGAGGAGCCACCGGAGCTGCTAGCCCGTATCAAGGTCATCGAACGCAGCTTCGGACGCCGCCGCGGACGGCGCTGGGATTCGCGGGTGATCGATCTCGACATCATCCTGTGGTCGGGCGGCGCATGGTCTGACCCCGGCCTCACCATCCCGCACCCGCAATTCCGCCGCCGCGGGTTCGTGCTGCAGCCGCTGAATGCGATCGTGCCGGACTGGCGCGACCCGCTCAGCGGGCGCACGGTACGCCAGCTCGCCGCGCAGCTCGTCCAGGGAGAGTAAGATGCCGCTGATCCTGTTGCCCTTCGCCCTTGCGGCGTTCCAGGCCGCCGAAGCTCCGCCGCCGCCCCTCAGCGCGGGCGTCTACCGCTTGCCCTATGCGGACGGCACTGCGCTGCGCGTGTTCGACGATACCCGCACCCACCGCCCGCGGGCCCGCATCGATCTCGTGGCCACCGGCCCCCGCAAACCCTATCGCATCGTTGCCGCCGCGGCAGGAACGGTGATGGCCATCCAGGACGGTTATTCGGAGCGCCAGAGCGGTCGCGCGGCGAGCGAATGCCGCAACAACTTCGTGTGGATCGCGCATCCCAACGGCGAATGGACCGGCTATTCGCACATGGCCAAGGGCTCGGCCACCGGCACGGCCAGGCTCAAGGCCGGCGAGAAGGTCCGTGCCGGGCAGCTGATCGGCATCGAGGGCGATGTCGGGTGCGCGATGCTCGCGCATCTCCATTTCGAGGTGGCGGTGCCCGACCCCGCCAACCCGGTCGATGCCGGCGGCTTCCTCGCCGGCAATGACGGCGGCCGCCGCAACCGCGAGCCGCGCTTCTGCGGCATTTCCGGAACGATCGACAAGGAGGAGGTCCACATCGCACGCCGCTGTGCCGGTTGACCGCGCGGGATCGCGCCCCTAGGTGCATCCCACTCCCAAACCAATGATGGGTTCGGGCCCTTAGCTCAGTCGGTAGAGCAACTGACTTTTAATCAGTAGGTCGATGGTTCGAATCCATCAGGGCTCACCACTCCCCTGTCACGCCGGGACCAGCCCGGCGCGTTCCGCCGCTCTGAAATAGCCGCGCATCGCCGCCGCCGCACGGTCGGTCAGCGTGATGTGCGCGCGGCGCTTGTCGGTCGGGTCCGGCTCGCGCCCGAACAGGCCGGCATCGTGCATCGTCCCGATCCAGCGCAGCGCGGTGGTCGGCGGCACCGCCGCGGCGATGCACAGGCTCGAGACCGAGACGCGCCGCCCCTCGAGCCGCGCGGCATAGAGATCGAGCAGCATGTCCCATGCGGGATCGGCGAACAGCTCGGGCGCGAAATGCTGATCGCGAAGCCGCCGAGCACGGATCGTGGAACGCACGGCCCGCGGATCGGGATCAGGCTCGGCAAGCGGCTCGCCGCGATAGCCGGAGCTACGATCTCGAACGCCATTGGCCGGATCGGCGGCCAACTGGCTCAGCACTTCGGCGAGCCGCGCGACCTCCTCGTTGAGCAGCCGCAGCCGCTCGGCCTCGCGCTCGCGGGCCGCGTCGTGCAGCCGCGTGCCGCCTGGCGCCAATGCGCCCGCCAGCGCAGCGGCCAGCTCGGTTGGGCTCGGATTGCACAGCAGCGTCGCCCCGGCGTCGAACATCGGCCCGGCGACCGCGTCGATCGATGCGACATCGAGCAGCGTGACGATCCGGCAATCGCGCCCCGCCATTGACCCGGCGAGCGCGATCGCGACGTCGGCAGCCTCGCCGGCGGCCAGGCTGCTCGCATCGAACAGCAGCAAGTCGAGGCTGATCTGATCGGCGAGCCGTGCGGCGGCGTTCCCCGGCGTCACTGCGCCGAGCAGGCGTGCGCCGGATGCCGCCACCAGTTGCTGGAGCGCCGCCAGCCGGTCCGGCGTTGCGATGATGAACACCCCGCAGCTCGTGGCGGGCGCCAGAAGGGCAGGAGCGATCGTCTCAGACATCGAAACCTCCGCTTTGCATTGCATTGCGGATGTTTCATCGGTTCGTGGCGCCGACGTAAGCATAAGTGCCTCCGTTCCCAATCCGTTTCGGAGGAGTTATCTCCGGAACGGATCAAGAACACAAGCGGCAATTCAACCGAACACGTCCTCGGCGTCGTCGAACTCGTCGTCGATCAGCAGCCGGGCGGCGCTCGCCACGCTGCCGCCGCTCAGCGCGAGCCATATCGCAGCGACCACCGCGCCGCCGATCGCCTGCAGGATCATCCATATGCTGAAGCTGCCCATCGCCGCTGCTTGCCGCTCGGCAGCCAGTGCGGAGGCTTCGGGGTTGCCAGCGGCCGCCAATATGTCAGCGAAATAACCGCCCGTCGCTACCAGGTTGATTGCGATCGACAGGACGAGGCCGATCATGGTGACGACCAGCGCGGCGCCGAACAGCTTCCAGAAATGCCCGCGGCTGAGCCGCCATGCCTCGCCGATCGCGAAGGCGCCGCGGTGGAGCGTAAGCGGAAAGGCGAGCGACAGCCGTATGACGAGGAAGATCAGCGCACCGAACACGACCAGGCCGATGAGGATCGAGAGGATCACGGTGAGCGCGATCGATTCGCTGCCCGCGGCCACGCCACCGATGAACAGGCCGACGATGAGGCTCGCCCCGAAGAACAGCACCAGGCTGGCGATGGCGAAGAGAAGCAGCAGACCGAGCGTACGCAGCTCGTCCATGCCGAGCCGCAGGAAGGCGATCCCGCCCGCATCGGGCCGGAGCACCGATCGCATCGACGCGGTGTAGAGCACGACGCCAACGATCGCGGTGAGGAAGCCGAGCAGCCACACCGGCCCCATCGCCGCGACCGCTGCCGCGGGATCCTCACTGAGCGCGGGATCGGCGACCGCGCCCAGCATGGGCTGCATCGCGACGATCGCGGCGATGTTGCACGCCAGATAGATGCCCGCCCAGATCGCGACCGCGGTGAAATGCTCGCGGAAGACGCCGAACGCGCCGTCCAGGATCCGTCCTACACTGATCATTGCCCCATTCCCCCAATGGCCCGGCCTGGACCCGATCAGTCGAGGGACTTCACGATTTCCTCGACCATCTTCTTGGCGTCGGCCAGCAGCATCATCGTGTTGTCCTGATAGAAGACGTCGTTGTCCACCCCTGCGTAACCGACGCCGCCCATCGATCGCTTGATGAACAGCACGGTCTTGGCCTTGTTCACGTCGAACACGGGCATGCCGTAGATCGGTGAGGACTTGTCGGTCTTGGCCGCCGGGTTCACCACGTCGTTGGCGCCGATGATGAAGGCGACGTCGGTCTGGCTGAACTCGCTGTTGATGTCCTCGAGCTCGAACACCTCGTCATAGGGGACATTGGCTTCGGCCAGCAGCACGTTCATGTGGCCCGGCATGCGCCCCGCGACCGGGTGGATCGCGTACTTCACGCGCACGCCATGCTCCTTGAGCTTGTCGGCCATCTCGCGCAGCACGTGCTGCGCCTGCGCCACCGCCATGCCGTAGCCGGGGACGATGATGACCTGCTCGGCCTGGCTCATCAGGAACGCTGCGTCCTCAGCCGAGCCGCGCTTCCACGGCCGGTCGGTCACCGCCGCAGCGCCCGATCCGCCGCTGTCGCCGCCAAAGCCGCCGGCGATCACGCTGATGAAGCTGCGGTTCATCGCGCGGCACATGATGTAGCTCAGGATCGCACCCGAGCTGCCGACCAGCGCGCCGGTGATGATCATCGCGGTGTTGCCGAGCGTGAAGCCCATCGCCGCCGCGGCCCAGCCCGAATAGCTGTTGAGCATCGACACCACCACCGGCATGTCCGCGCCGCCGATCGGGATGATCAGCAGGAAGCCGATCAAGAAGCTGAGCGCCGTGACCGTCCAGAACACCCAGGGGCTCTGGTCTGTCACGAAATAGCCGATCAGGCCGAGGATCGCGGCCAATGTGCCAAGGTTGATGACGTGGCGACCCGGCAGCATGATCGGCTTGCCGGACATGTTGCCGTTCAATTTGGCGAAGGCGATGACCGATCCCGAGAAGGTGATCGCGCCGATCGCGATGCCGAGGCCCATCTCGATCCGGCTGACCGCGAAGATCTGGCCAGCGCCGTCCGCGATATGAAACGCCTCGGGATTGAGGAAGGCGGCCGCGGCCACCAGCACCGCAGCGAGGCCGACCAGGCTGTGGAACGCCGCGACGAGCTGCGGCATGTCGGTCATCGCGATCTTGCGCGCGATCACCCAGCCGATGATGCCGCCGATGGCGATGGCCGCGACGATCTCGGGCAGTGCTGCGATCTCATGCGTCACCAAAGTGGTGACGACGGCGATCAGCATGCCGGCCATGCCGAAGCGGTTGCCGCGGCGGCTGGTCGAGGGCGAGGAAAGGCCGCGCAGCGCGATGATGAAACAGATGCCTGCGACCAGGTAGGCGAGCGCAACCCAGGGGTTCACGGGAGCAGCCTCGTGCATCGGCTCAGCCCTTCTTCTTGTACATGGCGAGCATGCGCTCGGTGACGGCGAAGCCGCCGAAGATGTTCACGCTGGCGAACGCGACCGCGATCAGGCCGAGCCATTTGGCGATCGGGCTGCCCGCCGCGGCGGAGGCGATCAGCGCGCCGACGATGATCACCGAGGAGATCGCGTTGGTCACCGCCATCAGCGGCGTGTGCAGCGCCGGGGTGACCGACCACACGACATAATAGCCGACGAAACACGCCAGCACGAAGATCGACAGGATCGAGATGAAGTCCATGTCAGCGCCCCCTTGCGCGAAAATCAGGCGAGCAGACGCTCATTTACCACCTTGCCGTCCTTGGTCAGCCGGATCGCGTCGCCGATCTCCTCGTCGAGCACCGGCTTGCCGGCTTCCTTGTCCCAGAAGGCGGAGAGGAAATTGTAGAGGTTGCGCGCGAACAGCGCCGAGGCGTCCGAGGCTAAGCGCGAGGGCACATTCTTGTGCCCGACGATCTTGACCCCATGCTTCTCGACGATCTCGCCCGCGACGGCGCCCTCGACATTGCCGCCGCTCTCGACCGCGAGGTCGACGATGACCGCCCCCGGCCGCATCGTGGCGATCTGGGCGTCGCTGATCAGTCGCGGAGCAGGGCGCCCCGGGATCAGCGCGGTGGTGATGACAATGTCCTGCTTGGCGATGTGCGAGGAGACCAGCTCGGCCTGTGCCGCCTTGTACTCGTCGCTCATCTCGGTGGCGTAGCCGCCCGAGCCCTCGCCCTCGATCCCAGCGACTTTCTCGACGAAGATCGGCTTGGCGCCGAGCGAGAGGATCTGCTCCTTGGTCGCCGAGCGCACATCGGTCGCCGAGACCTGCGCGCCGAGGCGGCGGGCGGTGGCGATCGCCTGGAGCCCGGCGACGCCGACGCCCATCACGAACACCTTGGCGGCCGAAACGGTGCCCGCCGCGGTCATCATCATCGGGAAGGCGCGGCCATATTCGGCGGCGGCATCGAGCACCGCCTTGTACCCGGCGAGGTTCGACTGCGAGGAGAGGATGTCCATCGACTGCGCGCGCGTGATGCGCGGCATGAACTCCATCGCCAGCGCTTCGATGTTCAGCGCGGCGTACTGGTCAACCCGCGCCCGCTCGCCGAACGGGTTGAGGCCCGCCGCAAGCCAGGCGCCGGGCTTGATGCCGGCGAGGCTCGCCGGGTCCGGTCCCTGCACGCCGAGCACGATATCGGCGTTCGCGAGCACGTCCGCGCGCGAGCCGACCTTCGCGCCGACCGCGGCAAAGGCGTTGTCGTCCAGGGAAGCGGTGTCACCCGCCCCGCTTTCGACCGCCACTTCGGCGCCGAGCGAGACGAACTTCTTGACCGTTTCCGGCGTCGCAGAGACGCGCCGCTCGCCGGCGGTGGTCTCCTTGAGAACCGCGATCTTCACGTCAGGAAGCGATCAGCCAGACGACGAACGCGGCGATGATCACGGTGACGACGGTGCCGATCTTCATCATCCGCATGAACCCACCATAGGTGTTCTCATGTGCCTTCATGTCGGCGCTCTGTGCCATGCGTAGCTTCCCCTCTGACGCGTTGTTGGCAGCCTCATTAGACGCGGCGCCCCCGCCCCTCAAGTCCCGCACGCTTGGGCAGGCTTAAGCGGGTCTTTACCGAACGGCGCTATCCGGGTGACCGATTTAGGGACAACAGGGACAGATGATGACGCGCAACGGCCAGCGCCTCTTGATGCTGATCGACGACGAGCCGGCGCAGCGGCGGCTGGTGACGGCGATCGCCGCGCGCCGCGGCTGGCGCACCGTGTGCGCCAGCGACGGCGAGACCGCGCTGGCGACTCTGGGCACGCCCGACGGCATGGCGCTGGACGCGATCGTGCTCGATCACTGGGCGCCCGATTTCGACGCGGCGGGGCTGATTGCCGAGCTGCGCGCCAACCGTCCGATGCTTCCCATCCTGCTGCTCACCGCCAACGGATCGGTCGCCGCGGCGGTCAGTGCGATGCGCGCCGGCGCGACCGACTTCCTGGTCAAGCCGCTGGCGCCCGAACGGCTGCTCGCCGCACTCGACACCGCGGTCGGCGCGAAGGTCGGCGGGGAATTGCGGCCGCTGACCGAGAAGATGGGCGCCAACCTGGCCTTTGACGAGATCGTCGGATCGGCGCCCCAATTCCGCGCGGCCCTCGCCATCGCGGCCAAGGCGGCGCGGGCGCGTGTGCCGGTGCTGATCGAGGGGGAGAGCGGCGTCGGCAAGGAAGTCGTGGCCGAGGCGATCCATGCCGCCTCGCCGCGTCACGCCAAGCCGATCGTACGCGTGAACTGCGGGGCGATTCCCGCCAACCTCGTCGAATCGGAGCTGTTCGGGCACGAAAAGGGCGCCTTCACCGGCGCCTTCGAGCGCAAGATCGGCCGCTTCCAGGAAGCCGATGGCGGCACCATCCTGCTCGACGAGATCGGCGAGATGCCGCTCGAGGCGCAGGTCAAGCTGCTACGCGTGCTGCAATCGGGCGAGGTGCATCCGATCGGTGCGCGGCATGTCAGCGAAGTCGACGTCCGCGTGATCGCGGCGACCAACAAGACGCTGCTGGCCGAGGTCGAGGGAGGCCGCTTCCGCGAGGATCTCTATTACCGCCTCAATGTCGTGCAGGTGACGATCCCGCCGCTGCGCGAGCGCGCCGGCGATATCGCGCCGCTTGCCCGGCATCTGCTCGCGCGGATCGCCGAGCAGCCGGGGCTGCGCCCGCTCGGCATCACCGATGATGCGATCGCGCTGCTTGCCGGCTATGACTGGCCAGGCAATGTCCGCCAGCTCCAGAACGCATTGTTCCGTGCTGCGGTGCTGTGCGACGGCGATGCGCTGACCCGGGCGGATTTCCCGCAGATCGCGCAGCTTTCGGAAGGGCGGCCTGCCGCGGGCGGCATGGCGCATGGCGGCGCGGCATCGGGTGCCGGGATCACGCTGTTCCGGTCGGACGGCAATCTGCGCGCGCTCGACGAGATCGAGGCGGACGTGATCCGGCTCGCGATCGGCCATTACCGGGGGCGGATGACCGAGGTTGCGCGGCGGCTGGGCATCGGCCGCTCGACGCTCTACCGCAAGCTTGGCGAGCTGGGGATCGACCAGAACGCCGCCTAGATCTCGTCGTCCATATGGCTCTGCCTCAGGCCCGGCAGCATGCGATGGAACACCACGTCCTCGTCGAAGAACTGGTGCTTGAGCGCGCCGCAGACGTGCAGCACGACCAGCGCGACCGCGAAGAAGGCCAGAGCCTCGTGCAGGCCCGCCAGCTGATCGCGCAGCGCCTGCGACTTGCCGACCGGTAGGTCGAACCACTGGATGAAGCCATAGATCTCGCCCGTGCCGCGGCCCGCCGAGACCGTCGCCCAGCCGAGCAGCGGGATCGCCAGCAGCAGAACGTAGAAGGCGACATGTACGCTGCGGGACAGGACGCGCTCCCAGCCCGGCATCCGCTCGGGGAAATGCGGCCAGGGATGGGTGAACCGCCAGACGATCCGCAGCAGGGTGAGCAGCAGCACGGTGATGCCGATCGACTTGTGCCACGGGAACAGCTCGCGATTGTCCTCCATCGCGAGGGCGATCACGACATTGGCGACCACCAGGACGGCCACCGTCCAGTGGATCAGGATCGATACGTTCGAATAGCGGTCATAGGCTTCGCGCATGGCTCCTCTCCCGACGACCTGTGGTCGTCAATCGCACGAAGCGGCGGATTGTTCCGGCGGCGGTACGCTGCGACTGGCGAAACCGGCGGGGCTTCCCATATAGTCACCGCAATGCTTCGATTCCTGCTCGTGATCGCCGCACTGGCGGCTCTGGCCTTCGTCGCCGTCACGCTGTTCGCGGCGGCTGCCGCGGGGCTGGCCCTGTTCGTCGGCGCGCGCAAGCTGCGTCAGCGGATCGCGGGCGCCAGGCTCAGGCGGATCAAGCAGGCGCGGCCTGCGGACCCGCTCGAGGCGGCATGGGCCGCTGCCGCGGGCGAGGCCGACTGGGCCGTGAGCCGGATCGCCGCGGCCCGCACCAGCTGCGCGCGGCTGATCGCGATCGCCGACGCCGAGCCGCTGGCCGCCGACGCGGTCGACTGGGCGAATGTCGTGCGCCGCCGCGTGCCCGACCTGGTCGCCGCATGCCTGGACGAATGCCGCGACGCGACCGCGGCCGAGCGCCGCCGCAACCTTGAGGATCTGGTCGAGAGCCTCGAGAAGATCGGCGCCGAGGCCGAGCGCCGCCGCGACCGGTTTCGCGAGGTTCGCGTGAGCGCGTTCACGGTGCAGCGCACCTATGTCGAGCAGCGCACGCGGCCCGACCCGCTGGGGTGAGAGCCAATCAATCCTCCCCCGCCAGGGGGAGGTGGCGCCGAAGGCGACGGA
>NZ_DASWTG010000026.1:0-72842 GCF_036402235.1 Sphingomonas sp.
CAAATCGTCAGAATAGGCTCGTGCCATCCCTGCTGGCCTCCTGCCCAGCCAGCAGCTTGAATCACAATCACACCCTCTTGGGAATCCCCAATCGATTCAGCATAATCAGGACAGACTCTAGAGACGTTTGCGCCGCTCACGTGGCGCGCGCTTCCAGCCCGCTCCCCCACCCGGCCACCCACAACGTACAATCGATGGATGGCCGGGTGGGGGAGCGGGCCGGTGCCGCACCCCATCAGTAGGTCTTGATCGGCAAGTTGATCCAGGGAAATTCCCGGAACCATTTGGTGATGATGTATTTGGTGCCCTTCACCACGGGGCTGCCCTCGTGCAGCGTGGCCGGGTTCGGCGCGCCGTCGGGCCGCATGTTGTTCCAGGCGAGCAGCAGCCCCCGTTTGGGCATCACGCGGATGCCGGCCTGGGGGAACCAGGTGGCGCCGCCCTCCTCGACATCGTTGAGGTAGATCATCGTCGTCCAGGTGCGCTGTCCGCCCGACGCCTTCATCGCGGTCCAATATTCCTGGCTCTCGTTGAACCAGTCGTAATGCGGGCGGAACTGCTGGCCGGGCGCATAGCGCTGGCCCTGCATCGTCTCGCCATGCTCGGGCGGCAGGCCCAGCAGGGTCGCCATCCGCTCGTCGAGCGGGCGCACCTCGGGCGACCAGCGGTCGAGGTCGCAGCTCTCGCTGGTGCGGAAATTGGGATCGTCGGAGGCCGAGAGCAGGGTCGATGGCCGGCGGTTGGCGTCGATCAGCCGGATCAGCGTGTCGCATTCCGCGTCGCTCAGGAACCCCGGATAGTAATAGATCTGCGCCGCATCGACCTTGGCCTTGCGGATGGCGGGATTCGCCTCGAGGCGCGTCGTGATCTGTTGCCCGGTGCGCGCGCGCGCGATCGAGGCGCCGCCCTGTTTGGGTTTCGGTTTCGCGAAGATGCTCATGGATCGCAACTTGCCGAGGGCGCGATGAAACGCAAGAGGCCCGGCCGTTGCCGGCCGGGCCTCCGCGCGTGACGATCGGTGACGATCCTACCAGAAGATGTCGTACTCGACGTCGATCACCTCGCCGCTGTAGATATCCACCAGCAGCGCGTCGTTATAGTAGCGCACCCAGCGGTAGCCGCCATAGGCGGGCGGCAGGCGATAGTACCACGGATCGTTGATCCAATAGTTCGACGCGAACAGCATCGAACCCAGCGTCAGCCCGATCGAGAAGCGCTGATAGCCGTAATTCCATCCCCGCGGGGCGTAATAGCGCGGCAGCCGGTAGATGTTCCGGTTGCGGGCGCGATAGCTGCCCCAGTCGTAGCGGCGATCCTGGCGCCAGCCGCGGTCCCAGTTGCCGCCCCGGTCGCTCCGGTTGCGCCAGTCGCCGTCGCGGCGGCCATCGCGCCAGTCGCGGCGATCGTCCCAGCGATCGCGCTGCCAGTCGCGCCGGTCATCGCGGCGATCCTGCCAGTCGCGGCGGTCGTCCTGGCGATCCCGGCGGAAATCCTGGCGGTCGTCGCGGCGGTCGCGGCGGAACTGCTCGGGCGTCACCTGGCCCTGGCGCAGGTCGCGGCGATCCTCACGCCGTTCCTGGCGGAAGTCCTGGCGATCGTCGCGGCGTTCCTGACGGAACTCGCGGCGCTCCTGGCGCCACTGCGGGGCCGCGCCCTGCGGCTGGCCGAACTGGCGCTGCGGGCGCTGGAATTCGGGGCGCTGCATCTGCTGCGGCGCCTGCTGCTGCCGCTGCGCGCGGAACTGCTCGCGCTGCTGCTGCCGCTCGGCGCGGAATTGCTGCCGCTGCTCGCGCGCCTCGCCGCCGTTGCGCCCGCGCCACTGGCCGCGCTCCTGCGCGACCGCCAGGGTGGGGGTCAGGATGGTCGCACCGATCAGCGCGGCCAGAATAAGCTTCTTCATCTCGGTCCTCCGCTCCGGCAGAGCGCCGGCGTTCAGAATAACCCGCTACTGCACCGAGTCGGCTGACACGCTTCTGAATTGCGCTGACAGCATTGCGAAAGGATTCATTCCCCGATCGCGGGCGCCTGATCGCCCTGCTCTTCGGGGCCGGCGTCGTCCTCCCCCCGCGCCAGCCGCGCCGCGCGGCCGATCGCCTCGATCAGGCGGGGATAGACGCCGCAGCGGCAAAGGTTGGTGATCGCCGCGGCGATCTCCTCGTCCGAAGGGTTGCGATTCTTCCGCAGCAGCGCCGATGCGGCCATCACCATGCCCGGGATGCAGTAGCCGCACTGGCCGACATTCGCGGCTAGGAACGCGCGCTGCACCGGATGCGCGCGATTCTCCGCCAGCCCCTCGATCGTGGTGACGAAGCTGCCCTCGATCGCGCCGATCGTGACCTGGCAGGATCGCACGGCCGCCCCGTCGATATCGACCGTGCAGGCGCCGCAATCGCCGGTGCCGCAGCCATATTTGGTGCCGGTGAGGTTGGAGGCGTCACGCAGCGCCCACAGCAGCGGCGTGCGCGCGTCGAGCTTGTACTGGACGGGCTGGTTGTTGACGGTGAAGCGGGTCATGCGGCCCACACACTAGCGTTTGTGATGCGAAACCCAACCCCGCTCAGCGCAGCAGCCGTTCGAGCATCCGCCTGAGCGACCAGCCGAGCGACGGGGCAACCAGACCCGCCTTCGCCTCGAGCAGGTCGGCGACCATCTCGTAATGCTCGGCCATCTCGGCGTGGATGCGCTGCCCGCGCCCGGTATCGGCGTAGCGGATGCGCCGCCGCTCCTCGCGCGCGCGCTCGCGGAAGAAGCGGATGTCGCACGGATGGATGCCGTCGAGCGAATCCATCTTGTCGTCCTCGCTCATGCCATCAGCACCGGCTTGCCGCAGCGATAGCCGTCGACGCGGACATGCGCGGTGCCGATGCTGAGGCCGGTGGCGCCGAGCAGCTGGAACAACGCCGTCTCCAGCGCCGGCGCCGTCTGCAGCAGCCGTGCGAGGACCTGGCTCTCGCCGGGCAGGCCGATACCGAGCCCAAGCCCGAGGATCCGCACGTCGATATCGGTCGACGCCAGCGTCGTGCCGAGCAGCGTGGAGACGCCGTCGGTGGTTGCGACTTTTTTGGACTGGTGCGCGGCGATCTCGGCCTTGGTGAAGGTGAGGGGCTGCCAGTCGGATGCCTCCAGCGCGCCGAGCGCCTTCGCATCGACCGAGATCAGCGGCGCACGGATCAGCGGGGCGGGCGTGAGCGCGCCGGCGGTCGCCGGGATCGGATCGGTGATGGCGAGATCGGCGATGGCGAGCTTCGCCACCCCGGCGCGCGCGCGTACCGCGGCGGTGTCGCGCGGCGCGCACGGCACCGCGTCGAGGATCGCGCGCGCCGGCGCCACCTCGAGCGCGAGCGGCAGCTTGACGCCAAGGCCGAGCAGCGGCCCGATCTCGGCGGTCAGGTTGATCCGCGCCTGCGCCGTGCTGACCTCGATCCCGCCGCGGTCGTTGACCACCATCCACGGGCTCGACTGCATCGTCTCGCCGATCTTGATCTCGGCGCGCAGCGCGGCGAGACCGGGCACGCTTCCCGCAAGGTCGAGCGCAACGACATGGTCGCGATTGGCGACCGACAGCATCGCGCCCAGCAGCTCGCTTGCGCGCATCTTTGCCACCAATGCCGATGCGCCGCCGCTGCCGGCCGATCCTGCCCCCGCCATGTCGAGGCCGATCAGGTCGCCCAGTCGGATCGAGCGCGGCGTGCCCGTGATCCCCGACGCGACCGCGCCCAGCCCCTGTCCCCCGGCCACATCGTCGAGCGCACGCAGCAGCGCGGGCATCTCGATGTCCTGCGTGAGCAATTGCTCATAGGTCATGACGCCCAGATTGCCGCGCACCGCCACCGCGTCGAGAAAGGCGAACAGGCTGATGTCGGCGCTCGCCAGCCCCTGATAGCCCACCAGCGACAGGCCGACGCTCGATCCGGTAAGGCCGCGCGTCAGGCTGTTGATCAGGCCGTTGTCGAAGGTCGCCACCGCCGATCCGATCGAGATCGCGCCCAGGTTGCGCTGCCCCGCGACCGCGCTCACGCTGGAGTCGTTGAAGCGCAACCCCAGCGCGCGCAGGAAATAGCTGGGATTGGGATAGGTCGCGGTGACGCGCACCGCACTTCCGGTCGAATCGGTGGTGAAGGCCCGCGAAGTGCCGCTGCCTGTGACCAGCCCCGTCGCCACTTGCGCCGTGGCGGGCGACACCACCTCGTTGGCGGTGAGCACGGCACGCGCGCGGGCGTCGGCGGCGGTCAGGTCCTGCGCGGCGGAGAGCGCGGCGGCATCGACCGCACCCTGCATCCGCCGCCGCTCCAGCGCGACCGCGCCGACATCCACCGCAGCGGCGGCCGCGGCGAGCAGGAAGGGGAGCGCGCCCCCGATCAGCATCGCGGCGGTTCCGTCGCGGTCATGCCATAGCGCGCGGCTCATGTCGAAGGCCCCAGCGTCACGCAGTCGCGCGTGATCGTCGACGGCGGCAGCGGGATGAAGCGGGAGAAGCCGAAGATCGGCAGCCAGCTTGCATTGTAGGAAATGCGCACGCGCAGCCGGCCGTTCGCCTGCTCGGTCGCGCTCACCTCGCTCAGCCGCTCGGCGCGGACGAGGAAGTAGGACGGGCCATGCGTGTCGACATAGCCGGTGACCATCGTCTGGCGTTCGGCAAGCGTTTCACCGGCGATGCTGTGCCGTGCTGCATCTGCTGCAAGTTGTTGCACAGAGTTCGCCGCGCCAAGGTAAAGACCGTAACAGATCATCCCGGTGAGCATGGCAATAAGGACGGGCAACAGGATCGCGAACTCGATGATCGCTGTGCCTCTTCTATCCGAAACCAGGCGCATAATATTGCTCCTTGTTTACAGGAGTGTTTATACGCCGATTTGGTTAACGAATTATCGTTCTGAGTATGATGCTAAGCCCATATCGGAAGTACTTGTACTCCAAAACGGATGGTGTGGCTTGGAGTTGTTTGGAAATGCGCTCTTTCGCGTATTTCCAGTCAGACCTTAGCCGCGCGCCTGAAGCAAGGCACTGCGCAGGCAGGTGCAAACCGTCTCGTCGCGCTGGTTGAGCATCACATGGCGGAAGGTGACGATGCCCTGACCCGGGCGCGACTTGGAGGGGCGCAGCTCGACCACCTCGGTCTCGGCGCGCAGCGTGTCGCCGATGAACACGGGCTTGGGCATGCGCACTTCGTCATAGCCCAGATTGGCGACGAGCGTGCCCAGCGTGGTGTCGCCGACCGAGATGCCGATCAGCAGCGCGAAGGTGAAGGTGCCGTTGACGACGATCCGCCCGAACTCGGTCGCGCCCGCGGCTTCGGCGTCGAGGTGCAGCGGCTGCGGATTATGGGTGAGGGTGGAGACGAGGAGGTTGTCGGTCTCCGTCACCGTGCGGCGCAGGTCATGCACGATCCGGTCGCCCACCTGCCACTCGTCGAAATAGCGCCCCGCCATGCCTGCCCTCCCATTGTCGGGTTTCACATAGCGTGAACATTGCGCCTGTCAGCCCCCGAACATTCCTAATCCTCCCCCGCCAGGGGGAGGTGGCGCCGAAGGCGACGGAGGGGGAGGACTCCCAACATATGTTCTGGCATCCGCCCCCTCCGTCAGGCTGCGCCTGCCACCTCCCCCTGGCGGGGGAGGATCAAGCAAACTGCACTCGCAGCGCATCGGTGAGGGGTGCCGACGCCTCCCGCATCGCCACCGTATCATCACCCCAGGCCAGCGCGAGCGTGCGCGTGATGCCGAAGCCGAGCAGCGCGGGACTCGCGACTCCCGGATGGCGGTGCGACTCGGGGATCACCGTCGCCCCAAGGCCCGCCGCGATCATCTCCAGCGCGCGGTCGTCATTGGTGGTGCGCAGCGCGAAGAAGGGGCGGATGCCGCGCCGGGTGAAATAGCGGCTGGTCTCCGACAGCGCCTCGCAGTTGCGGCGGACGATCATCGTCTCGCCCGCCAGCGCCTCGCCGGGGATTGCGGGTTCGCCGGCGAGGGGGTGCGAGGCGGGGAGGGCGAGCACATAGGATTCGGTGCGCAACGGCTCCATCTCCCCGCCCGGCTCGCCATGCGTCGCGGTGAGCGCGAGATCGATCCGCCCGCGCGACAGATGCTGCGACAATGCCGCCGCATTGCCCTCGACCAGCTCCACCGCAAGCGCCGGGGCGGCGCGCGCGGCCAGCGCCGCGAACGCCGCCAGCTCGGCGGTGGCGATGGTATTGAGCACGCCCAGCCGCAGCGTGCCGCCCGGCGCCAGCCCGTCGATCGATGCCTGCGCCAGGTTGAACTCCCGCTCGATCCGCCGTGCGTGCACCGCGAAGCGCGCGCCGGCTTCGGTCAGCTCGACCCGCTGGCTGTTGCGGCGGAACAGCTTCGCCCCGGTCTCGCGCTCCAGCTTGGCGATGCCGGCGGAAAGCGTGGGCTGCGAGACATTGACCTGCGCGGCGGCCGCGGTGAACGTCCCGCTATCGATGACGGCGAGGAAATAGCGCAGCAGATAGCGGTCTATCATAGATACCATCTATGCTGTTCCGCGCTGCCTTTCAATTTTTCTATCGCGTGTCGAGCGGCTAAGCTGCGCCGAAAATCCCAGGAGAGCCTGATGAGCCTGCCCCAGATGGATTTCGCGCTGAGCGAGACCGCGGAGATGATCCGCGACACCACGCAGCGCTTCGCCAAGGAGCGGATCGAGCCGCTCGCCGCGCGCATCGATGCCGAGGACTGGTTCCCGCGCGACGAGCTGTGGACCGCGATGGGCGAGCTCGGCCTGCACGGCATCACCGTCGACGAGGAGTTCGGCGGCCTCGGCCTCGGCTATCTCGAGCATGTCATCGCGTGCGAGGAAGTCAGCCGCGCCTCTGCCTCGATCGGCCTCAGCTACGGCGCGCATTCCAACCTCTGCGTCAACCAGATCCGCCGCTGGGCGAGCCCCGAGCAGAAGGCGAAATACCTCCCAAAGCTGATCTCCGGCGAGCATGTCGGCAGCCTCGCCATGTCCGAGGCTGGGGCAGGCAGCGACGTCGTCAGCATGAAGCTGCGCGCCGAGCGCCGCGGTGACCGCTACATCCTCAACGGCACCAAATTCTGGATCACCAATGCCGCCTATGCCGATACGCTCGTCGTCTACGCCAAGACTGGCGAAGGCTCGCGCGGCATCACCACCTTTCTGATCGAGAAGGGCATGCCCGGCTTCAGCATCGGGCAGAAAATCGACAAGATGGGCATGCGCGGCTCGCCCACCGCCGAGCTGGTGTTCGACGATTGCGAGGTGCCCGAGGAGAATGTCATGGGCCCGCTCAACGGCGGCGTCGGCGTGCTGATGTCGGGCCTCGATTACGAGCGCACCGTGCTCGCCGGCATCCAGCTCGGCATCATGCAGGCGTGCCTCGATGTTGTCCTGCCGTATCTGCGCGAGCGCAAGCAGTTCGGCCAGGCGATCGGCAGCTTCCAGCTGATGCAGGCCAAGGTCGCCGACATGTATGTCGCGCTCAATTCCGCGCGCGCCTATGTCTATGCCGTAGCGCAGGCATGCGACGCGGGCAGGACCACGCGCTTCGACGCCGCCGGCGCGATCCTCCTCGCCAGCGAGAACGCCTTCAGGGTCGCGGGCGAAGCGGTCCAGGCGCTGGGCGGCGCGGGCTATACCAGGGACTGGCCGGTCGAGCGCTTCCTGCGCGACGCCAAGCTGCTCGACATCGGCGCGGGGACCAACGAGATCCGCCGCATGTTGATCGGCCGCGAGCTGGTCGGCGCGGCGTGAATCACTTGCCGACGAACAGGAACGCCACCCCCGCCATGATGCACGCGAACGCCGCGGCGTGGCGCCAGTGCAATGCCTCGCCCAGCACCGTCACCATGAAAACCCCGAACACGGTCAGCGCGATCGCCTCCTGCGCCATCTTGAGCTGCCCCGGCGTCCAGCCGGCGAGATACCCGACGCGGTTGGCGGGCACGGCGAAGCAATATTCCACCCCGGCGATCAGCCAGGAGAGCAGGATGACGGTGAGAATGGGTTTCTCCAGTCCGTCTTTGCCGAGGTGCCAGTACCAGGCGATGGTCATGAAGATGTTGGACGCGACGAGCAGCAGGATGGTTGCCATGAAGTCCCCCTTTCCTCCGCTCTGCGCGAGCTTTGCGGAAGCCGCAAGATGAGCGGTCCCGTGCTCAAGTCCGCGCTCTCGCCCGAGGATGAGAGTTTCCGCGCCAATGCTGCGCACAATCGCGCGCTGGTGGAGCGGCTCCGCACCGATGTCGCGGCGGCGGCGCTGGGCGGCAACGAGAAGTCCCGCGAGCGCCACACCGCGCGTGGCAAGCTGCTCCCGCGCGAGCGCGTCGAGCGCTTGCTCGATCCCGGCTCGCCCTTCCTCGAGATCGGCCAGCTCGCAGCATGCGACATGTATGCGGGCGAGGTCCCCGGCGCGGGCATGATCGCGGGGATCGGCCGGGTCTCGGGCCGCCAGTGCATGATCGTGTGCAACGACGCGACGGTGAAGGGCGGCACCTACTATCCCATGACCGTCAAGAAGCACCTCCGCGCGCAGGAGATCGCCGAGGCGAACCGGCTGCCGTGCATCTATCTCGTCGACAGCGGCGGCGCCAACCTGCCGCATCAGGCCGAGGTGTTCCCGGACCGCGACCATTTCGGCCGCATCTTCTTCAACCAGGCCAATATGTCGGCCAAGGGCCTCCCCCAGATCGCCTGCGTCATGGGCAGCTGCACCGCCGGCGGCGCCTATGTCCCGGCGATGTCCGACGAGAGCGTGATCGTGCGCAACCAGGGCACGATCTTCCTCGCCGGCCCGCCGCTGGTGAAGGCCGCGACCGGCGAGGAAATCTCGGCCGAGGACTTGGGCGGCGGCGACCTGCACGGCCGCAAGTCGGGCGTGGTCGATCATGTCGCGGAGAATGACGCGCATGCGCTGACCATCGTCCGCGATATCGTCAGCCACCTCCCCCGCGACCGCAAGCCCGACGTCGCGATCCTCGACCCGCGCCCGCCGCGCTACGATGCCGAGGACCTGTACGGCATCGTCCCCACTGACGTCCGCGCGCCCTATGACGTGCACGAGGTCATCGCCCGCCTGGTCGATGGCTCCGAATTCCACGAGTTCAAGGCGCTCTACGGCAGCACGCTGGTCTGCGGCTTCGCGCATATCTGGGGCATCCCCGTAGCGATCCTCGCCAATAACGGCGTGCTGTTCAGCGAGAGTGCGGTCAAGGGCGCGCATTTCATCGAGCTCGCCTGCCAGCGCCGCATCCCGCTGCTGTTCCTCCAGAACATCTCGGGCTTCATGGTCGGCGGCAAGTACGAGGCGGAGGGCATCGCCAAGCACGGCGCCAAGCTCGTCACCGCCGTCGCCACCGCGAGCGTGCCCAAGGTCACCGTGCTGATCGGCGGCAGCTTCGGCGCGGGCAATTACGGCATGTGCGGCCGCGCCTATTCGCCGCGCTTCCTGTTCAGCTGGCCCAACAGCCGCATCAGCGTGATGGGCGGCGAGCAGGCGGCGTCGGTGCTCGCCACCGTGCACCGCGACGCGGACAGCTGGACGCCCGAGCAGGCCGAGACCTTCAAGGCCCCGATCCGTCAGAAATATGAGGACGAGGGCAACCCCTGGCACGCCACCGCGCGCCTCTGGGACGACGGCATCATCGATCCGGCGCAGACTCGCGACGTGCTCGGGTTGGCCTTCGCGGCGTGCTTGAACGCGCCGGTGGAGGAGGGAACGCGCTTCGGCGTGTTTAGGATGTGAGCAGCGGCACGCCTAAAAATCCTCCCCGGAACGGGGAGGGGGACCGCTCGCCGCAGGCGAGTGGTGGAGGGTGCCCCGCCATCCTCAAGCAACCGATCAAACAGGTTCGCCGCGCCCGCAAACTCCGCAAGGAAATGAGCCTGCCCGAAGTACTGCTCTGGCAACAGCTCCAGAAACGTCCCGGCGGCTACCGCTTCCGCAAGCAATTCCCGCTGACACCATATACGGCCGACTTTGCCTGCCTGTCCGCACGTCTGCTGATCGAGATCGATGGCGAGTCACACGAACGTGGAACGCAGCCGCGGCTGGACGAAGCGCGCGACCGCTTCACCGCTGCCCAAGGCTTCCGCACGCTACGACTCCCCGCGACCGAAATCCTGAAAAACATGGAAGGCTGCCTGACCGCGATCGTCATCGCATGCCGTCAGGCCGGGCCCCCTCCACCATCGCTGCGCGATGGTCCCCCTCCCCGTTCCGGGGAGGATCCAGAGGAAGACCAATGATCCAATCCCTCCTCATCGCCAACCGCGGCGAGATCGCCTGCCGCATCATCCGCACCGCGCGCCGGCTCGGCATCCGCACCGTCGCGGTCTATTCCGATGCCGATGCCCACGCGCTCCACGTCCGCCAGGCCGACGAAGCCGTCCATATCGGGAAGTCACCAGCTCGTGCGTCCTACCTCATCGGCGAGCGCATCATCGCCGCCGCCACGGAAACGGGGGCTGAGGCGATCCACCCTGGCTACGGCTTCCTCTCCGAGAATGCCGACTTCGCCGAGGCCGTCATCGCCGCCGGGCTGATCTGGGTCGGCCCCAATCCCGACAGCATCCGCGCCATGGGCCTCAAGGACGCGGCCAAGAAGCTGATGCAGGACGCCCGCGTACCCGTCACCCCCGGCTATCTCGGCGAGGACCAGTCGCTCGACCGCCTCCAGCGCGAGGCCGACAGGATCGGCTACCCCGTCCTCATCAAGGCGGTCGCCGGCGGCGGCGGCAAGGGCATGCGGCGGGTCGATGCTGCGCAGCAATTCGCCGATGCGCTCGCCTCGTGCCAGCGTGAGGCCGCCTCGTCCTTCGGCGACGATCGCGTGCTGATCGAGAAGTACATCCTCGCCCCGCGCCATATCGAGGTGCAGGTGTTCGGCGACACCCACGGCAACATCGTCCATCTGTTCGAGCGCGACTGCTCGATGCAGCGCCGCCACCAGAAGGTGATCGAGGAAGCCCCGGCGCCCGGCATGGACAAGCACGCCCGCAGCGCGGTGTGCGAGGCCGCGATCAAGGCCGCGCGCGCGGTGAACTATGTCGGCGCAGGCACGGTCGAGTTCATCGCCGATGCGTCGCAGGGCCTGCACGGCGACCGCATCTGGTTCATGGAGATGAACACCCGGCTTCAGGTCGAGCATCCGGTGACCGAGGCGATCACCGGCGTCGATCTTGTCGAATGGCAGCTCCGCGTCGCCAGCGGCGAGCCGCTCCCGCTGCGGCAGGAGGAGATCGCGATCAACGGCCATGCGATCGAGGCGCGGCTCTATGCCGAGGATCCGGCGCGGGGGTTTCTGCCCTCGACCGGGAAGCTCGAAACGCTCGATTTCGCCGGCACCGTGCGCGTCGATACCGGGGTGGAGGCAGGATCGACGATCTCGCCCTTCTACGATCCGATGATCGCCAAGCTGATCGCGCATGGCGCGCATCGCGACGATGCGATCGCATTGCTGCGCGCGGACCTGAGCTATCTCACGGTGTGGCCGGTGCGCACCAATGCCGGCTTCCTGTTCCGGCTGCTCGGCGACGAGGGTTTCGCGTTGGGCCAGCTCGACACCGGTCTGATCGAGCGGCGCGGGGAGGCGCTGACGGTCGATCCGCTGCCGACCGCGGCTGACCTCACCTGCGCCACCGCCCGGTTCGAGCAGGACCTGCCTGACTCCGCGGCGGCGATGGCGCGCGGCCTCGAAGGGTTCCGGCTCAACCGTGATCCGGCGACCGGGCGCGCGGTCAGCGTGAATGGCGAGCGCGTGACGTTCGAGGCTGAGCGCGGCGTCCTCGCCTCGCACGTCCACCCGCATGCGCGCGACGGCGCCGCGCTGCTGGTCCATGGCGGCGCCACCTTCCGCGTGACCGCCGATCGCACCGACGGTGCCGGCGGCGCAGCAGCCGGCGACGGCTCGATCCTCGCCCCGATGCCCGGCCGCATCGTCTCGGTCGAGGTGGTGGAGGGGCAGGCGGTGACCGCCGGCCAGAAGCTGCTGGTGCTCGAGGCGATGAAGATGGAGCAGGCGCTCACCGCCCCGTTCGACGGCACGGTCGAGACGCTCAGCGCCGCGCCCGGTGCGCAGGTCCAGGTCGATATGCTGCTGGCGAAGGTCGCGAAGGCGGAATAGCGGGCGGCGCAGCAACCGGCCGCGGCGCTTCAGGTTATGACGACCTCGGGGAACTCCAACTCCACGGTCCCATTTTCTAGCCGCCTGAATTCCAGTTCCAACTGCTCGTACTCTGGCCCCTGCTTGGACGTGCCGAGTACGCCGACAAGGCAGTGAAATCTCCCCTCGCGGCGGCTGCACCGGACATCGCGCACCCGGCTGAACTTGCCTTCAGTCACCGGGTTATCCGGCACCATAGAGAGCACCTCGTCCCATTTGTCGCGCAGCAAGACCGTCAGTTCATCGGGCGTGGGCGGCGAACGCCGGAGTGCCCTGAGGGCGGCGCGCTCCTCTGCGGCGCGGCGGCGTGCGGTCTCGCGCTCCCACCGCGCCCGCTCGACGCGCTGAGCCGCGCGCTGGATATCCGCACGTCGTTTTTCGCGCTCATCGATCGTTTGGGCGCCGGTCAGGCGAAACCCGGGAATGCGTTCGATCTCGCAGGCTTTCCGGATGAGCTGATCGACGGCCTCGCGGCTTGCCACCTGCTTCTGCGCGGTGACGAAGAGCACGCGTGCGTCGTTGACGATGACATTGGCCAGTCGAAATTCCGTGGGGAGCTGATCGAAAAGCTCGCCGTGCCCACTCGCCTCGATCGGCCCCCGGAAAACGAGCGACAGCTCCAGTCCGCTTGCCAGGTAGCGCGGATACTTCTCCAGATGACCGGTCTGGCAGTCGGCCTTCACCGGGTCGGATCGCAGGACGATGGGTGCCTCATGATATTGTTGCGATCCGGACGATTCCCCGATCGCCAGAACGCCGGCGCACAGTACGAGAAGGGGGTGCTTGATCATGGATGCGTTCCTGCTGGCCGGCAGGGTTCTAGCGCCCCAGGCTTACCCGATGGTGAAAAGGGGCGAGCGTTGGTACGCCGTTCGCGATCGGGTCACTTGGTTGTGGAACGGGTCATTGTCGCACCCCGGTCAATGGGCGCCGACATGTTCCCCGTTCCGCTCGGCAGCGTGCAATTGCACCGGGCGCAATCGCCAACATCGTCCACGACATGTTCCGTCTATCGGTTCGCATCTATGCGGCAGCCTTGGTGGGCTGAAGCCGATAGGGGCGCCTCGCCTTTGCGACGAAAGCCGCAGAAAACTGCGGGAAATGCCCCTCCATTTTCCTACACGAACCAAATGGGTTATAATATGCGCAGCGGCCTATTCGCCGCAGGCAAAGGAGAACAAATGCGTCATGCGGCCAATCCGCCCCGGGTGTAAACTTCGGCGCCGCCGGCTACTCGCGCCAGCTCTTGTCGGTCCGGTCGACCAGCCGCACCATCGCCGCGAAGTCTGCCGCGCCCGGCGCGATCGACGCCTGCGCCATGTGCAGGTCGCGCTGATGCACCGCGATCACCTCGTCGGGCACGACCAGCGGCTTGCCCATCGACAGCGTGGCGAGCTGGATCTCGCATGCGCGCTGCAGCGCCCAGTGCTTGACGAACGCCTCGGGCAGGGTTCGCCCCATCGCGACGATGCCGTGGTTGCGCAGCAGCAGCATGCGCTTGTCGCCGAGATTGGCGATCAGCCGCTCGCCTTCCTCGTCGCGCACCGTCACGCCCTCGAAGTCGTGATAGGCGATCTGCCCCGCGAAGTTGCAGGCATAGAAGTTGATCGGCTGCAGCCCGCCCTCCAGGCTGCTCACCGCCATCCCCGCGGTGGTGTGGGTGTGCATGATGCAGTGCACGTCGGGCAGATGCCGGTGGAACACCGAATGCTGCACGAAGCCGGCGCGGTTGACGAGGTAGGGGCTGCCATCGACCTTGTTGCCGTCAATGTCGATCTTGACCAGGTTCGACGCCTTCACCTCGCTGAAATGCAGCCCGAACGGGTTGATCAGGAAGGTGCCGTCCTCGTCCGGCACCTTCAGCGTGATGTGGTTGTAGATCATCTCGGACCAGCCGAGCATGTCGAACACGCGATAGGCGGCGGCGAGCTGCTGGCGCGCCTCCCATTCGGCGCCAGACACTTTGGGCGACATAGCGGGCTTGTCGGCGATTGCGGTGGCCATGGTCCTCTCCGTTTTTCGTGGTTGCGGTATGTATGCCATGAGCAGGCGGGCCAGGGCAACTTGCGTCGCACGGCCGAAGCCGCTAGGGGCCGCCACAGTCATCTGGGGAGTAGCCAGCCGTCGCAGGACGGGCCTCCGCGTCAACATGCTTGGTCGAGAGGCCATGGCGCGAAGGGAGCAGGGATCGTCCGTCGGTCCCGTTCGGGCGAGACCAATGGCGCCATGCTTTCCGCTCAGGCCGGGCGGGAGGGCGTGGTGTCGTTGGAGCTTCGCACCGCCCGGCCCGGAGACTTTGCTTGGAAGCCTTCCTCACCTCGACCGCGCTGGTCGCCCTCGCCGAGATCGGCGACAAGACCCAGCTGCTCGCGATCGTCCTCGCCACCCGCTTTCGGAAGCCGGTGCCGATCATCCTCGGCATCCTCGTTGCGACGCTCGCCAACCATTTCCTCGCCGCACTGCTGGGCCAGCAGGCGGCGGCGTGGCTGGACGGGTCGTGGTTCCGCTATCTGATCGCCGCGTCCTTCATCGCCATGGCGGCGTGGACGCTGATCCCGGACAAGCTTGACGAAGATGTCAATAAATCATTGAAATACGGCGCTTTTATTGCCACGGCGATGTGCTTCTTCCTGGTCGAGATGGGCGACAAGACCCAGATCGCGACGATCGCGCTCGGCGCGCGCTTCGCCGAGGTCGGCTGGGTCACGGCGGGCACGACGCTCGGCATGATGATCGCCAACGTTCCCGCGGTGCTGCTGGGCAACGCGCTGGTGAAGCGCGTGCCGCTTCGCACCGTGCGGATCGTCGCGGCGCTGCTGTTCCTCGCCGTCGGCGTCTGGATGCTCGCGCAGGTTGCGCTGGCCGGATAGGCTGCGCGGCATGAGCGATGATCTTCATTGGCTGGCGATCGAGACCGGCGGCACCAAATTGCTCGCCCGGCTGGAAGCCGAGGGCCTCGGCGTCGCCTTGAAAGCCGACTTGGCCGCGGCTCGCTCAGCTGCGGACGTGTTTCACGCGACCCAGGGGGCGAGATCGTCCTGCTCGCCGATCAGCGCGAGGCCGTGCGCGATGGAGGTGAGCTCGCCGCCCGTCGCGATCCGTTCGCTCCCGAAGCGGCGTTGGAACAGCGCCCGGATCGCGGGGATCAGTGACGAGCCGCCGGTCAGGAACACGCGGTCGATCCGGTCCGTGGATGTGCCGGCCTGTTCGAGTGCCACCTCCAGCGCAGCCCCGATGCGGCGCAGGTCCTCAGTGATCCATTGCTCGAAATCGGCGCGGCGGACCGGTTCGGCGATCGTGACGCCGCCGCCCTCGAAGCGGAACTCGGCCTCGGCCTGGCTCGAGAGTGCGCGCTTGAGCTTGCCCACCGCGTCGTAGAGCGGAAAGCCCTGCTCATGCTCGATCAGCGCGATCATCCGCCCGATCGGCTCGGGGTCGATCGCGTCGCGCTGCAGGCGGCGCAGCTCGTCGAGCGTGCGGCGGTTGCGCATCAGCGCGAGCCGCGACCAGTCGGCGAACTCGGTGAAATAGCCCCCGGGGATCGGCAGCAGCTTGCCGAACGAGCGATAGTTGCCGCCCTTGCCGAGCAGCGGCAGCACGAGGTGGTCGACGATGCGCTGGTCGAACCGGTCGCCGGCGATGCCGATGCCCGACGATCCCAGCGGCTCGCAACGCCGCGCAGCACCCGGCTCGGCGACGCGGACGATCGAGAAGTCGGTGGTGCCGCCGCCGAAATCCGCGACCAGGATCGTGGCAGGCTCGGTCAGCTGCGACGCATAGCTGTACGCGGCCCCAAGCGGCTCGTAGACATAGTGAAGCTCGACCCCGAACCCTTCCAGCATCGCGTCGTAGCGCTGGCGCGCGAGCGCGGGATCGGGGCGGGCGCCGGCATATTCGACGGGGCGGCCGACGATCACGCGGCGCGGCCGGTCGTCGAGCGCGCCGCCGGCATGCGCGACCAGCTTGCTCAGGAATTTCCGGCCCAGGTCCTCGAAGCGGAGCGGCTTGCCGAAGATCTGCGCGCGCTCGAACAATGGGCTGGCCGCGACGCTCTTGAACGACTGCACGAAGCGGCTGTCGAGCGGCGACTGGAGGAATTCCTCGATCGCCCAGGGGCCGGCCTCATGCGCGATTCCGTTCCAGCCGCGCTCTTCCTCCCAGAAGCAGAGTGCGGTGCGGAACACGGCGCCCGCCGCGGCTTCACCCGCGAACTCGACCAGCCGCGAATCGCCGCGGCCGTCCGCCAATGCGACCACGGTGTTGGTCGTGCCGAAATCGAGCCCGAGCGCGCTGGGGCGGGTGGCGCTGTCCACGCGCAATTCCTTTGCCGGTTATGATGGCCACCGGCGCAGGCGCGGCGGGGCGCGGCCTATGGCAGGCGCTGCGTCAACCGGCAAGGGCAGGCGGTGTGTGTCCGATCAACCGGGACGGGCACTCGCGCTGCGAATGTCCTCGAGCATCGCGACGGCGGCGCGGGTGACGGCGTCGGAGATCGCCTGCCCTTTGCCGGGGGAAGCTTTGGACGGGCAGCCCGAAACCCCGGTCCCGGCGCTGAGCTGGTGCATGTTGCGGTGATGCGCCGCGCGCCCGGCATGGAGCAGGTCGGCGGCGGCCCAGTGGAAATCATGCACGGGCAGCTGATCGACCGCCGCATCGATCTCGACCAGCTCGGGTGCGATCAGCTGCACCAGCGAGGTCTCGAACTCGCAGGCATGGCCGACGCCGCCGAACTCGGTCTCCTGAATCTTCGCCAGCTCGTCGGCGGCGATGCGCCACCAGGTGAGCATGAACAGCTCGACCTCCGGGTGATCGTTGCCGAAGGATTCGAGCACGACTTGCCCGATGGCGAGGTTGCCGCCATGGCTGTTGAAGATCACGATATTGCGGAATCCGTGCGCCGCGACCGAACCGAGCAGATCGGTGATATAGGCGAGGAACGTCTCGTGCCGCACGGTGAGCGTGCCCGCAAACGCCATGTGGTGGCGCGAGCAGCAGACCGGGAGCTGCGGCAGGATCAGCACCTGATCGCCGAGTTCAGCGTCGATCCGGCCGGTGAAGTGACGGCCGATCAGCGCGTCGGTGTCGAGCGGAAGGTGCGGGCCATGCTGCTCGATCGCGGCGATATTGAGCACCACCGGCGTATTGCGGTCGACCGCGTCGAGCCGCGGGCTGCTGAGATCCTGCCACTTCATGGAACCGCCGCCCACATCTCGATTTCGACCTGGAACGCGTCGAGCAGCGCGCAGCCGATCGCGGTCCGCGCCGGGAAGGGCTGGGGCATGATCTCGCGATACACCACGTTGAAGCGCGGCCAGTCGGCAAGGTCGGTGAGGTACACATTGACCTTGAACACGTTGGAGAAATCCGCGCCCGCGGCGGCGAGCTGCTTGCGGCAATTCTCCAGCGTGACGCGTGCCTGCTCCTCGATCGTGTCGCCGATCACCTCGCCGGCGAGGTTCAGTGGCGCTTGCCCCGAGATCAGGACGAGATCGGCGTCGCGGCTGATCTTGAGCACGGGCGAATAGGGGCCAGCGGTGACATGCTGCTCCGACGGGATCCGGATGATGCTGGTCATGCGAATACCTCGTGACGGACGCCGTAGCGTTCCAATGCGGCGGGATCGAGCGAGACACCTAGGCCTGGCCCTTCGGGCACGAAGGCATAGGGCGGCTCGAAGCGCAGCGGCGTGTCGAGCAGGTCATGCTCGCGGAGCATCCGGCCGAAGATGTCGCTCGACCAGACGCAGCTCTTCGCTGCGATCGACTGGTGGAGATACATTGCCTCGAGGATGCCGAGATCGACTTCCGACCCGTGGAAGCACCAGAGGTTGGCGGCTTCCGCGATGGCGTTGAGCTGTGCGAACTTCGCCAGTCCGGCGTTGAAGTTGAACCCGTCCGCCGCGCGCTGCTGGATCAGCGCGATGATGTCATGCACGCGCTGGCCCTGATAGATATAAGGCAGGGCGATGTGCTGCGCGATCGGGATCGACGAGAAGCGGCACAGATCGGCATAGTCGGGGATCATCCATTTCGGGATCGGGTCTTCGAGCAGTTGCACGTTGCCGACCGACTCCAGCCCGCGGATGCGCAGCTTGGCCGACGCCATGTTCTCCCAGCGCTGGTTCGGGTCGAACACGACCTTCATGCCCGGTGCGTGCGCCGCGATCCGCTCGCAGATGCCGACGACGTCGTCCTCAAGATCGGCCTTGAGCTTGATGCCCTGATAGCCCTGCTCCTGATAGGCGCGCACCCAGGGGCCGATTTCGTCGAGCGTGCGGTGGCTCGACCAGGCGTGACACAACACCTTCTCGCGCACCGGCCCGCCGAGCAGGCGATGGAGCGGCAGCCCTAACGTCTTGGCCCAGCCGTCCCAGATCGCCAGCTCGAACCCGTCGAACTCGCGCACCAAGGGCAGAGGCAACTCCTGCAGGGTCAGATGAGCGATGTTGACGCCGAGAAGGTCGCCCGCAATCGCCTCGATCCGCGACCATTCGTGGTCGCGATAGAATTCGCCCAGCGCGACCACGCCATTGGCCAGGGTCATACGCACGACCAGCTTGGGCAGCGCGTCGAACTGTACGCTCCACGCCGCCTTGCCGCCCACCGGGAGCATATGCAGCGGCTTGGCCAGCGTCTCCGAGCTGATCATCCCCGGCTTGGCGGGAACGATGGCCTCGTTAAAATCGAACTTGACGATGACCGGATCGTCCCCGGTGCCTGAACGCATGCCTCACCCTCTCCCGAACTGCCGCGCTCACTGGTTGTCGCGCGGAGATTTTGGTCACGCAAACAGCATAACCAATTTATACCAAACCGCTAGCAAAATGCAGATCTCCCGCTTAGAAAGCCTCGCTTAATGCCCGGTGTGGGGCCGTTTCATACTGCATGCTCAAGCATATGGGCATGAAAGGTATTAAATTGGATATGTACAGGAGAGTGGGCATGGCGGCATCAGTGGGCGCGCGGAGTTTTCTTGCGGAGGTCGCGGCGGCGATCGCCTTGATCGCGCCGGCACAGGCGCAACAGGCGCCGCCGCTGCTCCCCCAGCCAGTTGAGGTTGCCGTGACCGGCAAAGGCTTTCGTCTCGCTGATGGCCTGGCGGTCCATACTCCCTCGGGCGATTCGGGTGCGGAGAAGGCCGCGGCCTGGCTGAACGAGCGGCTGGGCCTTCCGGCACAGCCGGGCAACGGCGCGCCGACCGTGCGGTTCGAGCGCATCGCGGGCCTGCCCAGCGAAGGCTATCGCCTGACCAGCTCGGCGACCGGCGCGGTGATCGGCGCGAGCGACGATGCCGGGCTGTTCCACGGCGCGGTCACGCTGTGGCAGCTGGCGACCGCGCCCGGCGGCGAGGCGCCGGCGGTTACTGTCTCGGACGCCCCGCGCTTCAAATGGCGCGGCTTCATGCTCGACAGCGCGCGCCACTTCCAATCACCCGAGTTCGTCAAGAAACTGATCGACGCGATGGCCGCGCACAAGCTCAACACGCTGCATTGGCATCTGGTCGACGATCAGGGCTGGCGGATCGAGATCGATAAATATCCCAGGCTGACCGAGATCGGCGCATGGCGCATCCCCGCGAGCGCACCCGGTGCGCCGCCGCTGCCGCGCACCGGCGGCTTCTATACCAAGGCGCAGATCCGCGAGATCGTCGCCTATGCCGCGGCACGCAACATCACGATCGTGCCCGAGATAGAGATGCCGGGTCATGTGCTGTCGGTGATCCGCGCCTATCCCGAATTGGGCAACAGCGGGCCGGTGCCCGACGGCATCCATTCGGATTGGGGCGTCTACACCTGGTTGTTCAACATCGAGGAGCCGACCTTCACCTTCCTCGACGACATCTTCGCCGAGGTGACCGAGCTGTTCCCCTCGGCCTATATCCACGTCGGCGGGGACGAGGTGGTGGCGACCGAATGGGAGCGCTCCCCGGCGGTGCAGAAACGGATGCGCGAGCTGGGCCTGGCCGATGCGCATGCGGTGCAATCCTGGTTCATGAAGCGGGTCGAGAAGCTGCTCACCGCGCGCGGCCGCAAGCTGATCGGATGGGACGAAATCATCGACGGCGGCCTCGCGCCCAACGCGACGGTGATGTCGTGGCGCGGCATCAAGGGCGCCGTACTCGCGGCGCAGGCGGGGCACGATACGGTGCTGGCGCCGTCGCCGGACCTCTATTTCGATCACGTCCAGGGCAGCACGGCGGCGGAGGGGCCGGGGCGCGGCAAGCCGAACACGCTGGAGGACATCTATCGCTTCGACCCGCTGCCCCCGTCGCTGACTGTCGAGCAGCAGCGGCATATCCTCGGCATCCAGTCGACGATGTTCAGCGAGCATATCCGCGGCGACGAACGTGCTGGCTACATGATATTCCCGCGGTTGTCGGCGCTGGCCGAGGTCGCCTGGCTGGGCAAGGGTCGCGATTTCGACGGGTTCGTTGAGCGTCTGATCCCGCAGATCGATCGCATCAAGGCGATGGGGTTGAAGCCCGCCGAAAGCGCGTTCATCCCCTTCGCGCGCGTCCGCTCGGTCGCCGCGAACAGCGCAACGGTCGAGGTGAAGACGCAGGTGAAGTCGGAAATCCGCTACACCACCGACGGCAGCGCGCCGGACGTGAAATCGCGTCTCTATGCCGGGCCGGTTGAGGTGGCGTTCCCCACGCGGCTCCGTGCGGTCGCGTTTCGCGGCGGCAAGCAACTGCCGGGTGCGGTAGACAGACGCTATGACCGCACCGCCGCGCTGCGCCGCGACGATCGCGAGCTCAAGGCCTGCAGCGCCTCCCACTCGCTCGCGCTGATCGACGACGCGCCCGTCGAAGGGCCGCGCGCCGACTTCCTCGTCAACATCCTCGAGCCGTGCTGGATCTATGAAGCCGCTCCGATGGATGCGGTGACCGCGGTCGAGGTCGAGGTCGGGCAGGTGCCGTACAACTTCCAGCTCAACAACGGCCGCGCCATCGCGCCGCGCCCCAAGCCCGCCACCCCAGCCGGCGAGCTGGAGATCCGCGCCGGCTGCACGGGCGAGCGGATCGGTTGGGTCTCGCTCGCACAGGTCACGGGTCCCGCGCTCACCCGGCTGTCGGTGCCGGTCGCGCCGCAAAAGGGTGCGCAGGATCTGTGCATGACCTTTACCGGCAACGGCAACAACCCGCTCTGGACGATCAAGTCGGTCGCGCTGCGCGAGAAGGCCGCGCGATGAGCCGCGACGTTTTCCTCGTCCTGCTCGGCCTCGCCTCGGTCGGCGGGCTGATCTTCCTGATCGCCAGGCTGAAGCTCAATCCGTTCATCGCGCTGCTCGTCACCTCGCTGGCATTGGGCGCGGCGGCGGGGCTGCCGCTCGACAAGCTGCTGGCGATCTATGAGGCTGGCGTCGGCAACGCACTCGGCCATATCGCGCTGGTCGTCGGGCTGGGTACGATGATGGGCAAGCTGATGGCCGAATCGGGCGGTGCCGAGCGGATCGCGCAGACAATGATCGGCTGGTTCGGCCCCGCCAAGGTGCATTGGGCGATGATGGCGGCTGCGTTCATCGTCGGCCTGCCGGTGTTCTTCGAGGTCGGTTTCGTGCTGCTGATGCCGATCGTCTTCACCGTCGCGATGCGGACCGGGACGTCGATCCTGAAGGTGGGCCTGCCGATGGTCGCCGGGCTTTCGGTGGTGCACGGCCTGATCCCGCCGCACCCAGCGGCGTTGCTTGCGGTGGGGGCGTACAAGGCGGATATCGGCCTCACCGTGCTCTACGCATTGATCGTCGGCATCCCGACCGCGGCGCTTGCGGGGCCGGTCTTCGCCACGCTGATCGATCGCCATGTGATCGTCGAGGGGGTGAATCCGATGGCCGAAGCGCTGACCGAGCGGAAGGTCTCGCGCGAATTGCCGGGGTTCGGGATCACGGTCGCGACGATCCTGCTCCCGGTGGCGCTGATGCTGATGGGTAGCTGGGCCGATCTGTTCGCGGCGAAGGGCAGCCTGGTCAACGACGCGATCCGCTTTTCCGGGCATCCGGTCAGCGCGTTGCTCGCTGGCCTGTTGCTGAGCTTCGTCACCTTTGGCAGCGCGCTTGGCTTCGACCGCGAATCGATCGGCCGCTTCCTCGAGGACTGCCTCGCGCCCACCGCGCTGATCACGCTGATCGTCGGCGCGGGCGCGGGGTTCGGGAAAATCCTGATGGAAGCGGGGGTCTCCGCCTCGGTGGTCGGCATGGCGCAGTCGGTTCAGGTGCCGCTGCTGGTACTCGCCTGGCTGGTCGCCGCGATGATGCGGATCGCGACCGGCTCCGCGACGGTGGCGATGGCGACCGCGGCGGGGATCGTCGCGCCGGTTGCTGCGGGAAGCGGGATCTCGCCCGAACTGCTCGTGTTGGCGACCGGCGCCGGATCGCTGATCCTCTCCCACGTCAACGATGGCGGCTTCTGGCTGGTGAAGACCTATTTCGGACTCACCCTGTCGCAGACCTTCAAGACCTGGACGGTGTGCGAGACGCTGATCTCGATCGTCGCATTGCTGCTGACCCTCGCGCTGAGTGCGATGCTGTGAGGCGGACGGGGTCTGCGCTGGCGGCGTTGCTCCTGCTGACCGGGTGCGCCACCATGCAGCGCTCGGGTCAGACCGACTATATCGCACGGGACTATGTCGGGGACGGCGTGTTCACCAGCGGCATAGAAGGCCCCGCCACTGGCCCCGACGGTGCGCTCTACCTGGTCAATTTCGCGCGTGAGGGCACGATCGGGCGGGTAGCGGAGGGGCGTGCAACGCTGTTCGCCACCCTTCCCGCAGGGAGCGTCGGCAACGGCATCCGCTTTGCTGCCGACAGCCGGATGCTCGTTGCGGACTATAAGGGGCACCGCATCCTCGCCGTGGACGCCGGCGGGAAGGTCTCGGTCTATGCCGATCTGCCGGGCGCTCATCAGCCGAACGACATCGCGATAGCGCCCGACGGTACGGTCTATGCGAGCGACCCGGACTGGCGGACGGGAAGCGGCCGCATCTGGCGGATCGACCGCCAAGGGCAGGCCAGCATTCTGGAGGACGGGATGGGCACCACGAACGGGATCGAGGTGAGCCCGGACGGCGGCCGCCTCTACGTCGCGGAAAGCGTGCAGCGGCGCATCTGGGCCTATGATCTCGGCGCGGGGGGCGGGATATCGGGCAAGCGGCTCTTCGCGCGCTTTGCGGACCACGGCCTCGACGGGATGCGCTGCGACCGCGAGGGCAACCTCTATGTCACGCGTCATGGTGCCGGCACAGTCGCCGTGCTCGCGTCAGACGGCGCGATCCTGCGCGAGGTACGCCTGAAAGGGCGGCTGCCGAGTAACATCGCATTCGGCGGCCGGGACGGGCGAACCGCCTATGTGACGCTGCAGGATCGCGGTGCGATCGAGACCTTTCACAGCGCAGTTCCAGGGCGCGAGCATGGCGGCAAGCAGCACCCGCTGCGCCGTCGATCGAGCCGTTAAGGTTACGCGTCCCGTAATATATAATACCATTGATCAACTGGTCTCATACCATTTGACTATTGGTCTCATATATGTATTGAATGTCCTCACGATCTTGCGATGAGCAGCAAGGCGGCTGTGGAGACGCGTTGGTCTGCCGCGAAACAGGGAGAAGGGTATGTCGATTCGGAAGGTTGGTGCACGCTCGGTGTTGCTGGCAGCTGTATCCGCTGCGGCGCTAGGCATTTCCGGCATCGCGCACGCGCAGCAGGACGCGGCGGAGCCGGCCGTCGGGCAGGAAGATGAAATCCTTGTCACCGGCATCCGCGCATCGCAGGCGCGTGCAATCGACGTGAAGCGCGAGGCGGACAGCGTCGTCGATGCGATCAGCGCCGAGGATATCGGCAAGTTGCCCGACCGCACCATCTCCGATTCGCTCCAGCGCATCCCCGGCATCCAGATCCGTCGCGAGGCGGGCGAGGGTGGCCGAATCAATATCCGCGGCCTTCCGCAGGTGACCACTCTTCTCAACGGTGAGGAATTCCTCGGCGCCAACTCGGTCACCACCGTCCAGCCGAACTTCACCGACATCCCTTCGCAGCTGTTCGCCGGCGCAACCGTTTACAAGTCGCCGACCGCCTCGCTCCAGCAAAGCGGTCTTTCGGGCACCGTCGATCTGCTCACGCGCCGCCCGTTCAGCCTGCCCAAGGGACTAACGGTCTCCGCTGCCGCGGAAGCACAATATGGCGATGAGACCAAGAAGTGGAACCCGTCGTTCAACGGCCTGATCTCGTACAATTCGGGCCGCTTCGGCATCCTCGTCTCGGCGGCGTACAGCAAGGTCGATCTGTCCAACAGCTATCGCGGCATCCAGAACTACGGCGTAGGCCTCAGCGAAGAAGGGCTCAGCGCCGCGCAGCAGGCGGCCGGATCGCAGGGCGACTTTGCGGTGGGCAACAACGGGGTAAGCCGCGGCACGCCAGTGCGCAACGGCGCCGGCGTGATCACCGGATTCGACATGAACGGCGACGGCGATGCCGACGACGCGTACATCACAGCGCAATCGCACACCGTGTGGAACCGCATCACCTCGCGCGAGCGGCTCGGCGGCAACCTCTCGCTGCAATTCGAGCTGAGCGATACGCTCAAGCTGACCGCGGACGCCTTCTACACCAAGCAGACCCAGTATGACCGCACCGCGGGCTTCCAGTTCCAGAATGTCGACTGGATGTCGTCGCCCTACCGCCCGACCAAATCGCGCAACACCGGCGCGCTGAGCGCACCGATCGGCGGGCGTCAGTACAACATTCACACCGTGCAGACCTATGAATATGACATGCCGAACTTCGACAGCTATGCGGAAACCTTCCGCATCAAGTCGGAGTCGCAGAACTACAACCTGCAGCTCGACTATGACGATGGCGAGGGGCTGAAAGCCTCGCTGCGCGGCATCTATGGCAAGGCCAGCCGCGAGCTCGACCAGAGCTATCTGCAGTTCAACATGACCGACGGCTTCCAATGGGCCTATTCGGGCGTGGGCCATTATCCTGCGAGCCAGGGCGGCGATCGCGCCTTCAACCCGGGCGGCTATCGCGTCTACAGCCAGAAGGCGATCCTCGACTATTCCAGCGGGGCGCTCGGCTTCACCTTCCCGACCAACTTCCTCAACCAGGCGAAGGACCTCAGCAAATATGCGCTGAAGACGATTTCGTCCGAGGGCAACGAATATCGCAACGGCGACATCTGGACGGTCCGCGGCGACGTTGAGTGGGAGTCCGACAGCGGCATCGGCATCAGCGCCGGCGCCCGCTACAGCGAGCGCTCGGTCGAGCAGTTCGTGTTCGAGCGCGTCTCGCCATATTATGTCGGCAACACCGACAATCCGGCCAATCCGGCGGGCGGCTGCCTCGTCAAGTGGAAGGCGTTCGACGTCAACCTCAACAACCCGAGCTGCTCGGTGCTCGATGCGTCGGGCCGCGCCTACACCGCGGGCTTCGTCCGTCCGGGCACCGATCCGATCTTCGGTGGCCAGGTGAAGCAGTACGCGATGCCAGCGGCCGGCGTGCCCAATATCTGGGTGCTCGATCCGCGTGCGATGGATGACGCGGAAGCGTTCCAGAACAAGTTCTACCCGGGCAACAAGAACAACGTGAACCCGGCCGACTCGTTCGACATGAACCTGCGACAGATCGCGGGCTATGTGCAGATCAACGGTGAGGGCGAAGCCTTCGGAATCCCGTTCCGCGCCAATGGCGGCGTCCGCGTGGTCAACACCAAGTTCCGCGTGCGCCAGAACATCGTCGGCGTGCCGCAGGCCTATGGCGTGTCCGGCGTGGATGCGGGCGACCTGTACACCGATCGCGAGTTCACCGACTTCCTGCCCGCGTTCAACGTCGCGTTCGACCTGAGCGACAAGCTCAAGTTCCGCGCATCCTACGCCAAGACGATGACGCTGCTCGACTTCCTGCAATGGGGCGGCGGCTTGAACGTCGGCTATGCGATCGACACCACGGTAAACCCGCCGATCTTCCGTGCCCAGTCGGCACAGCAGCGCGGCAATCCGGACCTGGATCCGTGGCGGTCGAGCAATGTCGAGGCCAGCCTCGAGCTCTATACCGGCCGCTCGAGCATGCTGGCGGCGGGCGCGTTCTACCTCTCGGTCGACAGCTTCATCGTCAACACGACCATCCTGCGCGGCGACATTCCCGACAATGATGGGGTCGTCCGCAACCCCGCGCTGCCGGTGAACACGATCACCCAGGGTGCCGGCGGTACGCTCAAGGGACTCGAATTCTCGGCCCGCCAGGCGCTGGTCGACTATGGCGTCGACGGATGGCTCGGCGGCTTCGGCATCGATGCCAACTACACGCTGTCGCTCGGCGATGCGGGCGGCGTGGACCTGGCCGGCAACAAGCAACCGTTTCAGGACAATTCGAAGCACCAGGTCAATGCGGCCCTGTGGTATGAATATGGCCCGTTCTCGGCGCGCATCGCCTACAACTACCGCTCGAAGCGCCTGGAAACCCAGAACTGGAGCGGGATCGCCGGGCTTTCGGTCTATCAGCGCCCGACCAACTATTTCGATGCGTCGATCGCCTTCGACGTGACGGACAACTTCACCATCTATGGCCAGGCGTCGAACCTGACCGGCGAGCATGAGCGCTATTACCTGACCTGGGAAGACCAGGTCGGTTGGGACCAGATCTACGAGCGGCGCTTCGTCGCAGGCGTCCGCGCCAAGTTCTGATCCCCAGACGTGACTCCTCACTGCCTGCCGATCGCAGAGCGTTCGGCGGGCATTTTTCGTTCGTACGACAGGAATTGAAGAGGATGGCCAACACCGCGGCGGGACAGGGAGGTGGCGATGCGATCCGCAGCATCGCGATCGTCGGCGGCGGGACCGCGGGCTGGATGGCCGCGAGCTACCTCGCGCGCACGCTTGCCCACGCCAATCTCGACATCACGCTGATCGACAGCTCGGAGATCGGCACCGTTGGGGTCGGCGAGGCGACGGTGCCGGCGATCCGCGATTTCCTGAAAGCCGTGGGCCTGACCGAGGCAGAGGTGCTCGACGCGACCGAGGGGACGATCAAGCTCGGCATCCATTTCGCCGACTGGGCCGAGCCGGGGCACCGTTTCTATCATCCGTTCGGCCTCTATGGCGTGCCGGCGCGGGGCGTCCCGTTCCATCACTATTGGCTCAAGCTGCGCGCCGCAGGGCATGAGGTGCCGCTGGCGGACTATTGCCTGTGCACCCAGCTCGCCGAGCACGACCGGTTCCTCGCACCGCCCGAGCGGCCCGGCAGCGATCTGGGCGTCTTCGATTTCGCGTTGCATTTCGACGCATCCAAATTCGCCACGGTGCTCCGCGATCTGTCGCTGTCGGGGGGCGTCACGCATCTCGACGGGCGGATCGAGGCCGTCGAGCAGGACCCGCAGAACGGGCGGGTGCGCGCGGTGAAACTCGCCGACGGGCGCCGCGTGGCGGCGGATCTTTGGATCGACTGTTCGGGCTTTCGCGGCCTGCTGATCGGCGAGGCAATGGGCGTGCCGTTCATCGACTGGCGCAAATGGCTGCCTTGCGACCGCGCGATCGCGCTCGGCTGCGAGCCGGTCGATGCCTATCGCCCGGTGACGACCTCGACCGCGCGCGCGGCGGGCTGGCAATGGCACATCCCGCTGCGGCACCGCATCGGCAACGGCTATGTCTATTGTTCCGACCATATCGAGGACGATGCGGCAGAGGCGGTCCTGCGGGCCAATATCGAGGGGGCCGCGCTCGGCGAAGCGCGGCGCATCCGCTTCACGCCGGGCCATCGCGACAGGTTCTGGAAGGGCAATGTCGTGGCGATCGGCCTCGCCGGCGGGTTTCTGGAGCCGCTGGAATCGACCAGCATCACCCTCATCCAGTCGGGTCTCGAGCGCCTCGTCCGGCTATTCCCGGATCGCGGCTTCGACCCCGCGCTGGCAACGCTGTTCGATCGCCAGTCGCGGCTCGAATTCGAGCGCATCCGCGATTTCCTGCTGCTCCATTATTGCCTGAACCGGCGTTTGGGCGAGCCGTTGTGGGACCGGATGCGGACCATGGAGCTGCCCGAAGCGCTGCAGGCGAAGATCGATGCGTGGCGCGCGCAGGGCGAGCTGGTGCGCTACGAATGGGAGACGTTCCAGGACCCCAGCTGGCTCAGCATGTATGCGGGGTTCGACCTGTATCCACGCCGCTACAGCATCCGCGCCGATCAGTTCGATGTCGCTGAACTGCGCTCGACCTTTGAACGCATGCGCGCGGCGATCGGCGACACGGTCCGCCTCGGCGTGCCGGGGCATGCATTCGCCACGCAGCTGCCGCAGCGCCAGACGGGTATGCCGCGGCAATTCGCCCGGTAAAGCCTTGAGCGCCGGCAGGCGCGTGTCTGCGCGTTCCCTTTCGCGTATTGAGGTGGCGCGGCGCGGTCGCGCCTCCTATGGGTGGCGGCCATCTCGAAACAGCCGGGAACCGTGATCGATGCACGCCATGCGCAGAGGGACCAATGCGAGCGGCATGCGGCGCTACAACGAACGGCTGATCCTCTCTGCGGTACGGCGGATGAACGGTGCTTCCAAGGCCGAGCTTGCCCGCGCGACGGCGCTGTCGGCACAGGCGGTGGTCCGGATCGTCGATGAACTCGAGGCGGAGGGCTTTCTCACTCAGGCCGGCAAACGCACCGGCGGCATGGGGCAGCCCGCAACGATCTATCGCATCAACGGCGAGCGCGGCTACACCGTGGGGGTAGAGGTCGGGCGAAGCGGATTGACGCTCGCGATGCTCGGCTTTGACGGCGAGCTCAAGGCGGTCGAGCGGATCGCCGTCGCGTTTCCCGCGGTCGATGCGGTGCTGCACGAGATCGACCGATTCACAAAGGCGCTTCAGCCCTCGGCGCCGGACACCGACGACGACGCGTTTCTCGGCGTCGGCCTCGCGATGCCGTGGTTCCTCGGCGAATGGCGCGAGGAGACCGGGGTTTCGGAGGATCAGGCGAGCGAGTGGCGCGATCCCGCCGTGGAGGCGCGGCTGCGCGAGGGGATCGCCTGGCCGGTCTATTTCGAGAATGACGGCAACGCCGCCACGCTCGCGCAATTGCTCTGCGGTGCGGGCCTCGACCTTCAGGATTTCCTTTGCGTCAATCTCGGCACCTTCGTCGGCGGCGGGCTGGTTCTTGGCGGAAAGGTCGTCCAGGGCCGCCACGGCAACGCCGGCGCGCTGGCTTCGATGCCCGTCTGCGCCGGCGGGGGCAGCGACTATCTGGTCCACCACGCCTCGCTCTACACGCTTCCGGCGGAGGGCGACGCCGAGCGCGCCGCCTGGGTCGAGCGCTGCTGCGACGCCCTGCATTTCGCGATCGTCGGCGCCAACAGCCTGCTCGATCTGGAGGCGGTGGTGGTCGACGGCGCCTTGCCGGGGCCGATGCTCGGCACGATCGCCGCGGGGCTCGAACGCCGCCTGCGCAGCGACGTGCCGCCTGACTTCTTCGTCCCGCTGGTGCGTCAGGGAACTTTGGGCGACGCCGCCGCCGCGACCGGCGCCGGACTGCTTCCGCTGCACGCCAGCTACTCGCCCGATCTTGCCGCTCTGGTGAAGCCTCCGGCGATTGAAGAAGGATAATCACCTAACGAAGCTGTAAATTTTCCTCGTTGACGCGACTAAATCACCTTAGTAGATTTAGTCTATCGGAGCGCGAAATCGCGCCCGGATTCGTGGGGAGAGGTATGGCAGGGCATTGCGTCATCGATACGTACAGGCGACTCGCGAACGACGCGCTGCGCCTGGTTGCGGACCGCGCATAGTGGCGGACGAACCCTTCCTGATCGGCGCCGTCGAAGCGGGCGGCACCAAGTTCCTCTGCGGCATCGCCGACCGTAACGGCACGGTGCTGGCGCAGGCCCGCATCCCGACGACGACGCCCGCGGAAACGCTGAGCGCTGCCACGGCCTTCTTCGCTGAGAGCATCGCTCGCCACGGAGCGCTCTCGGCCTTCTCGGTCGGCAGCTTCGGGCCGCTGTCGCTCAACCCGATTGCGCCCGACTATGGCTCGATCACCTCGACGCCCAAGGCGGGCTGGCAGGACGTCGACCTGCTCGGCCATTTCCGTCAGACGATCGACGCGCCGATGGTGCTCGACACCGACGTCAACTGCGCCGCGGTGGGCGAGCGGTTGTTCGGCAGCGGGCGCGGACTCGACACCTTCTGCTATGTGACCGTCGGCACCGGGATCGGCGTCGGTTTGCTGGTGGGCGGCGCTCCGCATGGCGGCGCGAACCATCCCGAGGCGGGGCATATCCGCCTGCCGCGCGCGCCCGGCGACCATGACTTCCCCGGCATCTGCCCGTTCCATGGCGATTGCCTTGAAGGACTGGCGTGCGGCCCTGCGATGAAGGCGCGCTGGGGCGCCGCGGCGGAGACGCTGCCGGTCAACCATCCCGGCTGGGATATCGAGGCCGATTATCTCGCCGGGCTGTGCGCGACGCTCACCTATATCGTCCGACCCGACCGCATCATCCTGGGCGGGGGAGTCATGGAATCGCATCTCATGCATGCCCGCGTGCGCCGCGCGCTGGTAGCCAAGCTCGCCGGCTACGACGCCAGCATGCGCAGCCTCGACATGGACGAATATGTCGTTCCGCCAACGGCCGGACCCTCGGCGGGTCTCACCGGCGCCTTCGCCCTCGCATACCGCATCGTCACCCGCCAGTGGCCAATGCACTGGGCAGCCACGGGCTCGCTCATCGCCCCTTCGATCACGGAGTTCGCAAATGAATAGCGTGTCCGCTTCCTTCGCCGGAGCGCCCGATGAGGAAGCGCGCGCTACCGTCGCGATCGTCCTCAGTGCAACCGGCGCCGCGCTCGGCGGCTTGCTGTTCGGCTTCGACACGGCGGTCATCTCCGGCGCCACCCAGGCGTTGCAGGCGCAGTTCGGGCTGACCGACGCGATGCTCGGCTTCACCGTCGCCTCCGCGCTGATCGGCACTGTGCTGGGCTCGCTGGTCGCAGGTGCGCCGGCGGACCGGTATGGACGCAAGGCGGTGATGCTGACGGTGGCGATCGCCTATGTCGTCTCGTCGCTCGGCACCGGTCTCGCGCCCGATCTCGACACCTTCCTCGTCTTCCGCTTCATGGGGGGGCTCGCGATCGGTGCGGCATCGGTGGTGACGCCGATCTATATCGCGGAGGTCTCGCCCGCGCGGTTCCGCGGGCGCCTCGTCGCGATGAACCAGCTCAACATCGTGCTCGGCATCCTGATCGCCTTCCTGTCCAACTACATCATTGCTGGGCTGGTTTCGCACGATGTCGCGTGGCGCTGGATGTTCGGCATCGTCGCGGTGCCATCGGCGATCTTCCTTGCGGTCACGCTGCTGCTGCCCGAAAGCCCGCGCTGGCTGGCGATCCACGGGCAGGCCGATCGCGCAAAGGGCGTGATGAAGCGCCTCGGCTTCGCCGATCCCCGCGCCGAGCTCGCCCGCATCGAACTGGCCGAAGCGCGCGAGGAAGCCGCGGGCAAGCCGCGCCTGTTCCGGCGCAGCCATTTCACACCCGTGGCGTGCGCCATCGCGATCGCGATGTTCAACCAGCTCTCGGGCATCAATGCGTTGCTCTATTATGCCCCGCGCATCTTCGAGCTTGCCGGCGCCGGCGCCGACAGCGCGCTGCTTCAGTCGATCGCGGTGGGCGGCACCAACCTCGTCTTCACCGTCGCCGCGCTGTTCCTGATCGACCGGTTCGGGCGCAGGCCGCTGCTCTTTGCCGGATCGGTGATCTGCGCCGCGACCCTGCTGCTGGTCGGCTGGCAGCTCGAAAGCGCCTATCCCGACGGCACGCTGATCCTGTTCGGCCTGCTCGGCTTCATCGCGGCGTTCGCGATGTCGCAGGGCGCTGTGATCTGGGTGTTCATCTCCGAAGTCTTCCCTAGCGCGGTGCGCGGCAAGGGACAGGCACTGGGCAGCACCACCCATTGGGTGATGGCGGCTGCGATCACCTGGGCGTTCCCGGTCTTCGCTGCCAGCGTCGGCGGATGGGTGTTCGCCTTCTTCGGTGCGATGATGCTGCTCCAGCTCGTGTGGACGTGGAAGTTCATGCCCGAAACCAACGGCATCGCATTGGAAGACATGAACCTGGGGAGCGTGCGCGCATGAAGAAGCTGGCCATCCTCCTCGCGGCGACCGCGGCGCTCGCCACGGCGGCTCCGGCGCAGCAGGCTGATGTGCGGCCCGGCTATCACTATGGCCCGGCGCAGAACTGGATGAACGATCCCAATGGCCTCGTCTATTATGACGGCGAGTACCACCTGTTCTACCAGTACAACCCGCACGGCGATCGCTGGGGCCATATGAGCTGGGGTCATGCGGTCAGCCGCGACCTGGTGAATTGGGAAGAGCTTCCGGTCGCGATCCCCGAGACGGACGTGATGGCGTTCTCCGGAACCGCCGTCATCGACTGGAACAACACCACCGGCTTCGGCAAGAACGGCAAGCCGCCGATGATCGCCATCTATACCGGACACAACCCCAAGACGGAGCGGCAGTCCCAGTATCTTGCCTACAGCAACGACCGCGGGCGCACCTTTACCATCCATGGCGAGGTGCTGAATGCCGGCAACGAAAAGCACTTCCGCGATCCCAAGATATTCTGGCACGAACCCACCAAGCGCTGGGTGATGGTGGTGCTCAAGGCGGCGGCGAACACCGCAGAGATCTACACTTCGCCCAACCTCAAGGACTGGACGCATCGCAGCAGCTTCGGCCCCGCCGGCGGGCGCGGCAAGTTCTGGGAGTGTCCTGATCTGTTCGAGCTGCCGGTCGAGGGCGGCACGCCGGGCGAGACGCGCTGGGTGCTCAGCATCAACCTCGGCGACAACGCCGTTGGCGGCGGATCGGGCGGGCAGTATTTCGTCGGCGATTTCGATGGCGAAAAGTTCACGCCGGTGCCGGGCTGGCCCGGCGCGCCGCAATGGATGGACTATGGCGCGGATTTCTACGCCACCATCTCGTGGAGCGACATGCCCAAGGGCGATCCCCGCCGCGTGTGGATGGGCTGGGCCAATGACTGGCGCTATGCCGAATGGATCCCGACCTGGCCGGCGCGCGGGATCATGACGGTGGCGCGCACCGTGGCGCTGCGCAAGACGAGGGAGGGCTATCACATCCTCCAGGCGCCGGTGCGCGAGCTGGAAGCGCTTCGCGGTACGCCGCGGCGTGCCTCGGCGCTGGTGCTGTCGGAAACGCCGGTCCCGCTGCCGATCGAGGGCGGAAAGACCGATATCGAGCTTGAGCTCGACACCGGCACCGCCAATCAGGTGTCGATCGCGCTGACGGACGGGCAGGGGTGGCAGACGCGGATCGGGGTCAATCCCACGGCGAACGAGGTGTTCGTCGACCGCACCCGATCCGGCCCGCATTTCCATGACGGCTTCGCCAACCGCCATGTCGCGCCGGTCGATCTCAAGAGCCGCAAGGTGAAGCTGCGCGTCCTCGCCGATGAATCGATCGTCGAGGTGTTCGTCAACGATGGCCGGCAGACGATCACCGACCGTTTCTACCGCGGCGGCGGCGCGCTGACGTGGAGCGCGACGGCGCGAGGCGGCCAGGCGGTGATGAACCTCACTGCCTGGCCGATGCGCAGCATGGGGAACCCTAAATGAAGCGATCGCGGATACGCTGACCTAACGCCGTGCGCGCGGCGCTGAACATCCCGGAACCCATCGGCACGCTGCCGGCATTGCGCCGCCAGCGCGGGGAAGGTGCGTGCCGGCGCCGGGCGGGATTCGACGGAACACAAAAGACGAACAGGGAGAATCTGGATGACTGAGAAGATGATCGGATTTCTGGCCACCGCCTCGCTCGCGGCGCTGATGATCGCTACCCCGGCCGCGGCGCAGGACGCGGCCGACACGAAGCCCGAGACCGAGGAGCCCGCGGCGAACGACATTGTCGTGACCGGCTATCGAGCGGCGCTCGGCTCGGTGGCGGCGATCAAGCGCAATTCGGACTCGATCGTCGACGCGATCGTGTCGGAGGACATCGGCAAGCTGCCCGACAACAACGCCGCTGAATCGATCGCGCGCGTCACCGGCGTGACCGTGCTTCGCTACAATGACGAGGCTGGCGACATTCTGGTGCGCGGCCTGCCTGACGTCTCAACCACCTTCAACAGCCGCGAATTCTTCACTGCCGACGACCGCAAGCTGCACTTGCAGGATTTCCCCGCTGGCGTCGCCGCGGGGATCGAGGTCTACAAGTCGGGCACCGCCGACCTGATCGAGCCGGGCCTCGCCGGCCTGGTCAACCTCCGCTCGCGCCGCCCGTTCGACGTCAAGGATACTCAGATCGCGGGGGAGATCCGCGGCTCGTACAACGATCAGTCGCAGGCGTTCGACCCGGCGGGCAATCTGCTGCTGACCAAACGCTGGGAGACGCCGGTGGGCGAGATCGGCGCGCTGATCAACTTCAGCTATGTCCGCACCACCTATCGCAACGCCGATCGCTATGCGGACTCGGCAGTGATCAGCCCGCAGGGGTTCAACACCGGCGATTCCGGCGACGATATCCCCGTCACGACGCCCGGCGTCGGCAACTTCCGCTTTCCCGCCAATGCCGGCAATTTCTATGAGAAGGGCGTCCGGCATCGCCCTGCGATCAACGGCACGATCCAGTGGCGACCCACGCCCGACCTCGAAATCTATGCCGAGGGTCTGTGGCAGGCCTATCGCGGCGACGTGATGCGCGACGCGTTCAACGTCAATTTCGAGCGGCGCAGCGCCAGCGGTGTGCTGCCGACGATCTCCAACGTCGTGCTCGTTCCGGGCGAGCCATTGAAGGCGCAGAGCTTCACCAAGACCGGCGGCTACGTCCCGGAATTCTTCCGCTCGACGCAGGACGACAGCACCGACACCTATCAGGGCGCGGTGGGGTTCAAGTGGAAGACGGGCCGCGCCACGCTCTCGGGTGATTTCGCCTATACGCACAGCAAATATCAGGCGCGTGAGGACAGCGTCGATGCGCAGCTCGCGACCGCGCCGACGATCAACGTCGACTGGGACGTGCGCGGCTCGGCGATCTTCGATCTGGGCGGCTACGACATCGCCAACCCGGCGAACACGCTGTGGCGCGGCTATTATCAGCGCGACTTCGTGACCAAGGGTGACGGCTATCAGGGTCGCCTCGATCTGGACCTTGAGACCGATATCGACTGGCTGCCGAATATCCAGTTCGGCGTGCGCGCGACCGATCGCACGTCGATGGCGCAGAACAATAACCGCTATGCCTATACCGCGGGCCTTGGTCTTCGCCTCGACAGCCTGCCGACCGGCGCGCTCGAGATGATCACCGACGGCTATCGCGGCGATCCGCAGCGCTTCCAGAACTGGCTCGCCGCGCCGCGCCAGTCGATCCGCGACAATGCCGAGGCGCTGCGCCAGCTCTCCTACGCCTCGCTGCAGCAACTGGTGATGCTGTTTCCCAACGACGGCGGCATCCGCGAGGCGCTGGGCAAGTTCGCCACGGCGGAAATCCCGTTCGACCCGTTCAACGGGTTCAGCGCCAAGGAATCGAGCTATGCCGCCTATCTGCAGGGCAAATATGCGTTCGATCTGGGCGGGGTTCAGGTCGACGGCACGCTGGGCGTCCGCGTCGTCAACACCGATGGTGTCTATTCGGGCTATTCGCGCGTCGACGGCCAGCCGGTGAAGCGCGACGCGCGGCAGAACTATGTCGATATCCTGCCCTCGTTCCTGTCGCGCTTCCGCTTCGGGTCGCAGTGGCAGATGCGCCTCGCCTTTACCGAGACGCGAACGCGTCCGGGCTTCGGGCAGCTCAACCCCTCGCTCAACATTACCCGCAACAGCCCAGGGCCGGACGGCTCGCCGCCGCTCTATGCGGCGTTCGGCAGTGGCGGCAATCCCGAGCTCAAGCCGCTGACCTCGAAGAACTACGACGCGACGCTCGAATATTATTTCTCGAAGAACGGATCGGCGTCGATCGCGGCCTTCTATCGCGATCTCGACGGCTTCATCAGCAACTATACCCGCGATGTGATCGACCCGGTCTATGGCCGCATCCAGATCAACCGGCCGGAGAACGCAGGCAAGGGCCGCATCAAGGGCGTCGAGGCGTCGGTCCAGACCTTCTTCGACTTCCTGCCGGGCTGGCTATCGGGCTTCGGCGCGCAAGCCAACGTCACCTATCTCGACGGCACGAATGCGTTGCCGCTGGCGCTGGGAGAAGGCGCGCGTCAGGTGAAGCTCACCGGCCTTTCGACCTGGGCGTACAATCTGACGGGCTTCTACGAGAAGCACGGCATTTCGGCCCGGCTTTCGTACAACCGCCGGTCAGAGTTCGTGACGAGCTACAACCGCACCACCAATGAGGTGCAATATGCGGGCGAGCTGACTCGCCCGATCTCGCGGCTCGACTTCTCGGTGTCCTATGACCTGACGCCCGGCTTCACGCTGGTCGGCAACGTCAGCAACCTCCTTGGCGAGCCGTTCAACAACTACCGCTACTATAACGAGAGCCAGTACTTCCCGCGCGATCTGCGCGTTGAGGGGCGGTATTTCAGCCTCGGCCTGCGCTTCAAGATGTGACCTCCGATCCCGCCGGTGCCTGCGCATCGGCGGGAACCCTGTCGCTACTCTGTCCGGGAGTTTGACGATGCGTATCCTCTGCGCGCGCGTATTGACGCCGCTGACCCTCCTTGGCGTTCCCTTCATTTCGGCTTGCGGGCAATCCCTGCCGGAAGTGGAGACTGGGCCGAGCGTCACGATCCCCGCGCCGACCCCCGCCGCTTCGCCATCGCCTGATCCAGCCGCAACCGCTGCCCCCATATTCTTCGGGCTGGAAGCGCAGGGGATCGGCGATCCAAATCCCTTCCATCAGGACGGGCGCTACCACGTCTTCTATCTGCAGAACGAGGGCCGTCATCCCTGGCGGGTCTCTTCGTCTGCTGATCTCACCGCGTGGTCGGCCCCGGTCGAGGCGGTTCCAGTCGGCCCCGCCGGCGCTCCCGATTACTGGACCGGCAGCGGCAGCGTGGTTGCCGATCCCGCCGGCGGCTATCGCATCTTCTACACCGGCCATCTTCCGGACGGGAACCCGAAGGAGATCGTGATGGCGTCGCACGCGCCCGGTCTCGCGGGACCGTGGACGAAGCTCACAACGCCGCGCTTTTCCGGGCTTCCCGATTATGATCGCTGGGATTTCCGCGACCCGTTCGTCTTTTGGAACGACGAGGCGAAGGCGTGGTGGATGCTGCTCACCACGCGCAAGAGCGGGCAGGCGGCGATCGGCCTCTATACCTCGCCCGATCTCGACCGCTGGACCGCAGCTCCGCCGCTCTACGCCGAGCCTTCTCCGCTCAACCTCGAGGTGCCCGACCTGTTCCGGGAAGGGCCGGACTGGTTCCTGCTCTATTCGGATCAGCGCGACGCGTCTCGCCAGACCCGCTACCTAAGGGCGGCAACCTCCGCCGGTCCCTATGCCTATGGCGCGTTCGATGCATTGGACGGGCGCGGCTTCTATGCCGGCAAGACCGCGGGCGCAGGTCCGAACCGGTTGCTGTTCGGCTGGATCGCCCATCGCCGCGACAAGCGTGACGATGCGGAGCTCGAATGGGGCGGCGATCTGGTCGCGCATGCGATCCGCCGCACTGTCGACGGTGCGCTTGCGGTCGACATCGCCGATCCGGTCGCGCGGCAGTTCAACGTCCTTGCAGGCCGGCTATCAACCGCGGCCCCCGCGGCCGATCCGATCGGCAAGGGGACCCGGATCACCGCCGGCCTGGCCGTGCGGCCGGGGGGCAGGTTCGGCATCCGCTTCACCAAAAGCGGCGCCATCGCAGCCCTCGCCGAGATCGATCCGGCCGCCCAGCAAGCGCGATTCGTCGTCGGCAGCCGTACCGCCGACGCGCCCCGGGTGGCTTTCCCCGCCAGCGCGGACGGTCGTTATCGCATCGATCTGCTGCTCGATCCGCGGCAGGGCTTCGGCGTGCTCTACATCAATCGCTTCCGCGCGCTGAGCTTCCGCTATTATGGCGTGAGCGGCACGGTGCCAGCATTCTACTCGGATGGGGGCTTCGTGGCGCTTGATGGCGAAGTGCGCACGAAGTGAGCTTGCCGCCTTGGCGGTGTCCTATTCATGCTCGGGGGAGCTGGCAGAATGGCTGGATTCGTCTCCGCCTCCGCCAAGACATGGGAACATTCAGCGCGGGTAGCATTTGTTCGCGTAGCAACACGAAAGCCAATTGGTGGCACGATGCTATGGACGGCACTGATGATCGCGGCGGGGACGATGGAGACCGTGGATAGCGTCGAGCGCAATGCGATCCTGGATGCTTCCCGGATTCCGGTGGTGGAGGAGCTGGGCAAACCGCCGGTGTTCGTGGTCCGCCAGCTCAACCGCCAGGGGGGCTGGGCGTTTCTGTTCGCCGACATGCAGCAGGCGGGCGGTATGCCGTTCGACTATGGCGGCACGCGCAAGGCCGAGGCGGCGCGGCAGGGCTATGTCTCGCGCAGCTATGCCGCCCTGCTGCGCAAGAGCGAGGGCGGCTGGCGCGTGGTCGAGGCAGCGATCGGCCCGACCGATGCGGCGTGGGAGGGCTGGCCTGCCAAATATGGCGTGCCGGCGACGCTGTTCGCGTTCGACGCCGCTCAATAGGTGCCGTGCTCGCTGCCCGGATAGAACCAGGCGAAGCTGCGGCTGAGGTCGTTGGTGCTGAAGACGACATGGCCGCGATTGCGCTCGAAGCCCATTGCGGGCTTGCCGTCGAGCCGGCCTGACCACCAGCCGGTCTGCGCGCGGCCGACGAACTTCACCTGCCGCTTGCCGAGCCGGAAGGTCATGTGGCGCACGCCGCCGCGCGTCACGATCGACATGCTGCACGGCTGGGGCCGACCGTCGTCGAGCACGCAGCGCACCCGCTCGGACTGCTGGGCCGGCACCGCGGCGGGTGCCAGCCCGGCCAGTGCGACGAACGGGGCAATGATCCACTTCATGCAGCGGCTGAACCGTGGGTGGCGTCAACGGTTCCAGATGTCGCGCGCCCGGTCGGCGCGGCGCTCGTAGCGGCGGGTGACGATCGAGGCCGCTTCGCCCGGATCGTCCGCACCGCGCAGCGCGCGTCCCGCCGCGGCTTCGGTATTGTTGAGCTCCCACTGGATGAACTGGAGTTGCTCGGCGAAGCTCGACTGGCGGATGTCCTTGCCGGCCCAGGCGCGGAAATCGGCCTGGCGCGGCCCTTCCCATTGCGCGAGGCCATAGCCGGGTCCGCCGCCGATCTGGTTGATGTTGGGATCCATGCCGCTCTCGGCATCGAGGTTCGCGACGATCCCGACGGCCTGGGCGCGAGTCCAGCCCTGGCCCTCGAAATAGGCGATCGCCTGGTCGATGCGCTGCTGGCGGGTGCCCTCGCCCGTCGGGGCGGGGCGGTCGGCGCCATTGGTGCCCTCGGGGCGCGCGCCGCCATTGTTGGCGCCGCCCGGCGCGCGCAGGATCACCGCGCCATGGTCGAGCGCCCAGGAGAGGTTGTTCTCCGTGATGCGCTGGCTGCCATCGGCATTGGCGTTGTTCGATCCGATCATGCGGCCGTTGCCGGCATAGATCTCGGTATGCGAGACGCCGCCGCCCTGGATGATCACGACGTCGCCGGGCTTAGCCTGGGACGGATCGACCTGAGTCCAGCCGGCGTTGCGCACGTTGCTGTTGAGCTGAGCGACCGAGTCGGTGCGCAGCGACGAATCCATCACCCCCGCCTCGATCAGCACGCCCGACACGAAGTTGGCGCAGCAGACATTGTTGGGGACGTTGGGGTTCATCGGCAGGTCGTCGGACGTGTCGGTCTTGAGGTCCGACGCGTTGCGGCCGAGATACTGGCGCGCGACGTCATAGACGTTGCCCGTGCCGCCGCCCGGGGTGCCCGCGGGGCCGTCGACGCCTTCCGAAGACCCCGCGCCGCGGGATCCGCCGCCGGGGATGGTGAGCATCTCGCCGGAGATCGCCAGCGTCCCATCCCCATAATTCGCGCAGGCGAGGCGGTTGTTGGCTTCGTCGAGCGCGAGATGGCAGGGCTGCTCGCCGCCCGAGGAAACCCGTGCCGACACGCGCCGCACCATCGCGTCGCACGCGACGATCGTGCCGGCCATCTCGTCCACCAGATAGTCGAGGCCGAAGCGCCGCGAGCGCACGCCGAACGAGGCGTTGCGCGCCTCACGCCACGGTTCGCCAACGCTCCATGCGCCGGCGGGCGAGCGCGAGAGCGGATAGAGGCCACCCCCGCCGCCACGGTCGTAGGTGCCGACGAGGAACTCCCGGCTGCGCGCCATCAGTAGATCTTCTGGTCGAGCGGCTCGATGCGGAGCGTCACGACATCGATGCCGGGCGGGCGGGTGGCGGCGAACAGGATCGCCTCGGCCACCTGTTCGGGCGGCAGCATCTTGTGCTCGGCGATCTGTTGCGCGCGTTCCGCCGCGGAATAGGGCTGCATCGCCGAGCCGATCGCGCCGGGCTCGATCAAGGTGACGCGGATGCCGTCGGGGATCATCTCCTTGCGCAGCGTCTCAGCGAAGGACGCGACGCCGCCCTTCGACGCGTTGTAGACGCTTTCGCCGACCGCCTTGATGTGGACGCTGATCGATCCCACCAGGATGACGATGCCGTCGCGGTTGCCTTGCGCCCGCATTCGCTCGATCGCGCCCTGCGTGCAGGCGACATAGCTCACCAGGTTGCTTTCGATGACATAGCGCCAGTCCGGCTCGGACATCTCCATCAGCGGGCCCGAGCCGACGCCGGCGCACGCGACGAGGATATCGAGTCCGCCCAACCAGTCGTCGACCCGCTCGAACATCCGGCCGAGACCTGACGCGTTGGAGAGATCGGCGGTGACGGATTCGATTTCGCCTTCGGCTCCCGAGGTTCGGATGCTCTCGGTCACTTGCCGGAGGTCGAGCTCGCCGCGGTCGCTGAGCAGGACGCGCGCGCCCTGCTGCACCATGCGCGCGGCGACGGCACGGCCGACCCCGCCGGCCCCGCCCGTCACCAGCACGCGCTTGCCGTGCAGAACCGTCGATTCCATCGCATTTCCTTCCAGATATCCGCGTCAGGCGGGTGGCGCTTCGCGATGCCCAGTCAACGCGCCGCGCGCCTCGGTCGCGATCGTGACGACGGCCCGCAGCAGCACCGGATCGGCAGGATGGAAATCGCGCCCGGGTTCGGTGCCGACAGCCGCCGAGAAACGGGCGAACGGCGCCTCGATCGCCGCCACCAGCATGGCGGGGTCCGGCGTGTCTTCTGCGAACGGCAGCAGCGCTTCCGCCAATCCCGTGCGCGCCGACTCACCTCCGGCCGCATCAGCGCGGCGCTCCGAGCGCATGAACTCCGCCACGATATCCGCGAAGTCCGGGTTGTCCACCTCGACCAGCGGGTCTTCCTCGCCCGTCATCGGGATCGAGTCCGGGATCGGTGCCGCGAAGGGCGCTGCCGTACCCTCGCGGGGCGCGGCCGCCTGGGCGTCCATCGCCAGTTGCAATTCCTCCGGAAGGGAACGCGGCGTCGGTGCGGGGGCCGGGGCAGGGGACCGGCACTGCAGTTTCTTCGCATCGTTTAGGATCGAGTCGAGCTTCGACCCGATCTCGACCCGATCGGTGAAGGGCAGTTGCGCGGTCACGTTGATCGGCACCTCGGATCATCTGTGCGGACCGGCGCCTCGGCCCAAGCCGGTGCCGGAACATGATATCGGGGCTAACGCGGAACTCGTCCTCAAGGTCCTCCGGTAATGGGAGAATTGCACGTCGAGAGGGAGAATATGGGCGGATCTTCCGCGTAGCTCTGAAATGGCGGCCGCCGGTAAACGGCTGCTATCCGGTGGAAACGGTCAGGGACATTTACCTAGATAAATGCGAATCGCGGCTGGCGATGACACCCGTGCCGCATGCTAGCTGCACGCATCCGCGATCTGATCAAACAACGATCCCCCGAGACGAGCTGCGATCGATGCCTCGCCGCATCGCTGCAGGTGACTCCCAGGGCCGTCCGGCCAATCACGGACGCGTTCGGACTCACGTCCGATTTCGGACGGGTTCCGCGCGTGTGTGACCAATGCGGCGAGCAGGCTCTGGCGATAAGCACGAACTCCACCGACTGAGTCTCCGCGGTGGTTAGCGGTCGACCTCGCCGAACACGATGTCGATCGAGGCCAGGATCGCGGTGACGTCGGCGAGCATGTGCCCGCGGCACATCATGTCCATCGCCTGCAGATGGCTGAAGCCCGTCGGCCTGATCTTGCAGCGATAGGGTTTGTTGCTGCCGTCGCTGACCAGATAGACGCCGAACTCGCCCTTGGGCGCTTCCGTCGCGACATAGACTTGGCCTTCCGGGACGTGGAAACCCTCGGTGTAGAGCTTGAAGTGATGGATCAGCGCTTCCATCGACTGCTTCATGTCGGCGCGCTTGGGCGGCGTCACCTTGCGGTCGTTGTTCGCGACCAGGCCGCCGGGCATGTCGCGCAGGCACTGGCTCATGATTCTGGCGGATTGCCGAACTTCCTCGACGCGCACCATGAAGCGGTCGTAGCAGTCGCCCTTGTTGCCGACCGGGATGTCGAACTCCATGCGATCGTACACGTCATAGGGCTGCGACTTGCGCAGGTCCCACGGGATGCCCGAGGCGCGCAGGCACGGCCCCGAAAAGCCCCAGCGCACCGCGTCGTCGCGGCTCACCGCGCCGATATCGACGTTGCGCTGCAGGAAGATCGGGTTGCGCTCGACCAGCGCGATCGAATCCTCGAACAGGCGCGGCAGGCGCGTGTCGAGCCAGTCGGCGATATCGACGAGGAGCTTGACCGGCACGTCCTCGCGCACGCCGCCCGGGCGGAACCAGTTGGCGTGCATGCGCGCGCCCGACGCACGCTCGTAGAAGTTCATCGTGTCCTCGCGCAACTCGAACAGCCACAGGTTCGGCGTCATCGCGCCGACGTCCATGACGTGGCTGCCGAGGTTGAGAAGGTGGTTCATGATGCGCGTGAGCTCGGCGAACAGCACGCGCAGATACTGGCCGCGCAGGGGCACCTCGAGGTCGAGCAGCTTCTCGATCGCGAGCACGTAGCTATGCTCCATGCACATCGGCGAGCAGTAATCGAGCCGGTCAAAATAGGGGATCGACTGGAGGTAGGTCTTGTACTCGGTGAACTTCTCGGTCCCGCGGTGAAGCAGCCCGACATGCGGATCGACTCGTTCCACAACTTCGCCGTCGAGCTCGAGCACCAGCCGCAGCACGCCATGCGCGGCAGGGTGCTGCGGCCCGAAGTTGACCGTCATGTTCTCGATGCGGAAGTCTTCGGCCTCCTTGCCGCCGTGCATATAGGCGGTGACCTGGTCGTGAGGCTTGTCGTCCTGATTGGGCATCGATCTCTCCGTCGGCCCCCCATGCCGCTGTGGCCAATGCATCGTTGGCGCACACTCACATGAGTTGGACCGTCCGAAGCGGGGCGCAAACTACCGGGAGCGTAATGGCTCGTGAGCACGGACGCCGGGACGCACGCAGCCATATTACGGGAGCGGAGGCCGAAAGGGGCGTGCGAGGTCGAGCCGATTGCGTCTGCATTTCCCACTCCCATCGCCATGACAGGTCTTAGGCGCTCCGCATCTGATCGCGAGCGGCGAACTCCGGATCGCCAAGGGCCGAAGAGGCACGCTCATTCTGGTCAATAATCTTCGCGATGTCGCGATGCGTCGGCCGATTCGAGGTGCCAACGGCGCAGGCTCCTGAGCGCACTTCGGCGTCCAGAAATATCCCGCGAAATCCGAGAATGTATTCCGGCCAGATTCCGGCCAAATCGGCCCTCGGGCTCGAAATCTTCTGCTAAGTATTTGAAATCGCTGGTGACCCCTACGGGACTCGAACCCGTGTTTTCGCCGTGAGAGGGCGACGTCCTAGACCGCTCGACGAAGGGGCCGTGCGAGCGGGAAGCGGCGCCTCTACAGGGAGGGGGCGGGGGCGTCAAGCGCTGCGCGCGACCTTCCCCGAGAAGTCCCCAAGGGCGTCGCGCGGCGCTGGAAATTTCCGCCATCCGCGCCTATCTGGCGGGCGATGGCGCGTTCGACACGTTCGATGGATTGGGGCTTCCCCCGCTGGCGGCCCTACGGGTCCGAGCGCGAAACCGTGCGCGTGCGCCTGTGCGATCGGGACGGGTGCGAGGAGCCGGGCGACCGGCCCGCGCCCAAATCGCCCAACAGTCCCGAGCGCTGGTATTTCTGCGAGGCGCATGCCGCCGAGTACAACCGCAACTGGAACTATTTCGAGGGGCTGACCGCCGAGGAGGCCGCCAAGCGCGAGGCTGATGAGCGGCGCACGGCTGACGGCTTCACCGCGAGCCGCCATAACGCCTGGGCCGGCCCCGGCGATGGCAGCCGCTCGCGCGACGAGATGCGTGCGCTTGACGTGCTCGAGCTCGATCCGGACGCCGATTTCGAGGGCGTGCGCGGCGCGTGGCGGCGGCTGGCGAAGGAGAACCATCCCGATATCCGCCCGAACGATGCCGAGGCGGCGAAGCGCTTCCAGGCGATCCAGACGGCCTATGAGGTGCTGCGCGCCGCCGAGGAACGGCGCCAGTGGCGGCCGGATTGAAGACGCATATCCGCTCCAACTGGTCGGGCGCGGTTCTGGTCTGCGCCAAATGTTCGAAACGGCTTGGCGGCGGGTTCGGGCCAAAGGGCAAGCAGCCGCTGGGCAAGGCGCTGCGCAAGCATCTGGGGCTGACGAAGGGCCGCAAGGCCATAGCGGGCGTGGTGGACGTCAAATGCCTCGGCGTCTGCCCGCGCGGCGCCGTGACGATGGTCAATGCCGCGGCGAGCCGCGAATGGCTGCTGGTGCCCGAAGGCGCCGACCTCGATGAGGTGGCGCGGGCGGCCGGCCTCGCGTGAAGCTCAGACGGGCCGGCGGCGGTCCAGCCAATATTGTGCCCGCGGCCAGAGCGGGAGCAGCAGCCGGTCGATCGCGGCAAGCACGATCAGGGATAGCGCCAGCATCGGCAACAGCGCCGCCAGCACGATCGTCATCGCGGCGACGATGCGCAGCTTCGCGTCGGCCGGGCGGGGCGGGGCGCCGAGCGACCCGCCGGGCCGGCGGCGCCACCACATCACCACGCCGCTCACCGCAAGCGTCATCAGCGCCAGTGCGGTGAGCACGCCGATCAACTGGTTGATCCATCCGAACAGCTGGCCTTCGTGCCAGGCGATGCCATAGCCGATGACGCGATCGATCACATGCTTGTCGGCGAACCGCTCGCGCGCCACGACCTTGCCTGTCACCGGATCGAAGCTGACCGAGCGAGCCAGCGGACGGTTCTGCGTCTCGCTCGACACCTTCCAAACATTGCCGTTGGGCGGGCCGAACGGCATCGGTGCGCCGGGTGGGGTCAGCACGACCGGCTCGGGCAGGTCTTCCAGTCCGGCGCGCAGATAGATGTCGGTCAGGCTGAGGCCGGCGGTCACCGGCTTTGCCTGCGCGCGCATCATGGCGTCGTGGTCATGCTCGGCATGAAAGTCGATCCCGCCCTTCCACTGCTGCGGCCCCTGCACCAGCCCCAGCTCGGCGCGCACTGCGCGGAATGCGGTCGCCCAGCCATCGGTCCAGGGCAGGCCGGAGAGCAGCAGCACGAGTGCCAGACCGCTCACCCAAAAGCCGGTCACCGCATGGAGGTCGCGCCAGAAAAGCCGCCCGCGCGCGCCGATTCGCGGCCAGAGCACGCCCCCCAACCCGCGGCCGCGCGGCCACCAGAGATAAAGGCCGGAGATAATCAGCAGGATCGCCCAGCAGGCGGCGGTCTCGACCAGCAATCCACCCCATTTTCCCATCAGCAGCGAGCCGTGGATGCGCGAAACCGTCACCGCTATCCGTGCGTCGGGGTCGGCGATGCCGAGAACCCGACCGTCGGGCGATACTCCGACGTCGCGCATGCTCCCGTCGGGCAGGCCGATATGGATCACCGCGGCGCCCGCCGGCGCGGGCGGCATGCGATAGCTGTAGAATTGTGCGCCCGGCACTGCGGCGAGCGCGGCCTTCAACTGATCGTCGGGCGAGACGATGCGCTGGAACGGCGCACTGTGCCAATGCCGTTCCTGCCACGCGTCCAACTGCGGCTTGAACAGATAGATCGCCCCGGTCAGCGACAGCAGCAGGATGAACGGCACCACGAACATCCCGGCATAGAAATGCCAGCGCCAGATCGCGCGGTAGAGGCGGCCGTCGTCCGGCTTCACGCCGCGTAGCGTTCCGCCGTGGCGCGGATCAGCGCGATCATGTTGGGGATGCCCTGCGTGCGGTTTGAACTGAGCTGGTTGCGCAGGTCGAACGGCGCCAGTGCGTCCTCGATGCGCGTCGCCAGGATATCGGCGGGGCTGCGGTCCTGCACCGTCAGCAGGACCAGCGCGATGATCCCCTTGGTGATCGCGGCGTTGCTGTCGGCAAGGAAATGGAGCGTGCCGTCGTCGCGCACGGTGGGATAGACCCACACCGCCGCCGAGCAGCCGCGCACCAGCGTCGCATCGGTCTTGAGCGCATCGGGCATGGGTTCGAGCGCGCGGCCGAGGTCGATCAGCAGGCGATAGCGATCGTCGGCATCGAGGAACGCATATTCGTCGCGGATATCGTCAAGGTTCGGCATCGCCGCGCCTATAGCGGGGTTGCGCCGCCATGCCAGCAGGGCATTTTGACCTAGGGGCAAAGATCGCGCGGCTCCAGACGGACGCACTGCGCTTCCTCGAACAGCACCGGATCACGCGCTGATCCGATGCTGGGCCGGGAGCGGCTGCAAGGGTGCCGCTCCCGGTTATGCGTTACAGGTCGACGCCGGCGGCGATCGCCTCGAGCTTGCGGATGCGTTCCTTGAGATCGGCGATCTCGATCCGTGCGCCCGCGGTGCTGGGGGCGGGGTGGTGGCCGTCGCCGGCATGGGCCAGGTTCAGCTCCTGCCGCTTTAGCGACAGCCAGCCGCGCCATCCGGCGAGGCCCGCCGCGGTGACCATGCCGAGCCCTGCCAGGCCGGCCGTCGCCATCACGAGGTAGAAATTGGGGTCACTCATCACGCCCTCCATCAGACGCGTTCGGTTGCGTTGTGCCGGTCAGTTCCGACCGTCGCGCAGCTTCTCGATCTCGCGGTCGAGATTGGTTGCGCTGTGATTGTCGGTGATCACCCGCTCCAGAACCGCGATGCGATCCTTGAGCGTGCGCACCTCTTCCTGAAGACGCCGGGCCTCGGCAGCGTTCGCGCCGTCGTTGACGTGATGCTCGTTGCCCCACTTGTCCTTGCGGACGCCCATCTTCGCGCGGACGATGCCGCCGATGGTCACGATCAGGACGATCCCGATCACCATCTCAAACGGACCCATCTTCTAGCCTCCTGCCTTGTTCAGCCCGTGGCGGGCGTGTCGTTTCAGTTTGTCGCTTCCGCCTGCTCGCGCGCGAGCCTCTCGGCGCGGCGGACGGGGCGGTCGCGCATCTCGGACAGCGTGACGCCGATCGCGCCGATCACGCCCAGTACCGCGAAGAACCCGATCAACATTGTTGTTACTCCCGTTACACAGGGTTGGTCAGTTTACCGGCCGCTCGTCGCGCAGCCGCTCGATTTCGTCGGAAAGGTCGAGACCCTTGTCGGTCGCGATCCGCTCCAGCACCCGCACCCGCTGCTCCAGCCGCTCGGTATGCGCCGCATATTGCGCGGCCTTCTCGGCGGTCTGTGCGTTGAGCGCTTCGGCCATCTTCTCCTTGTGCTTCAGCCAGCGGCGGAACATGTCGGCGCCGATCCCGAGGATCACCGGCAGCCCCACCACGATCATGAAGAAGCCGAGAACGAAGGGGCCTTTATCCATGGTGGTCAGTCCTCAGTTCTTGGTGACGCGGAGCGCTTCGATCTCGCGATCCAGCGCCACGCTGCCATCGGTGACGATCCGCTCGACATTCGCCAACCGGTCCTTGATCGAGCCGAGCTCGGCGCGGAGCTGAGCATTCTCCTGACTCAGCAGCTTGATGCGCTCCATGCTCTCGTCGCTGGTCTTGGGATACACCGCCTGTCCCCAGGCTCCGTCGAGCGGGTAGCCGTGCTTGATCCGAAGCCAGGTGGTGAGCACCCAGCCGCCAATTCCCATCGCGCCCATGATGACGATCAGGGGGAAGAAGGGCTGAACAAACGCGATATCCATCTTCATTATCCTTTTGCGTTCGTTGCGTTTCAGCGCAGCGAGTCGATTTCGCGGGCGGTGCGCGCGGCGGGATCGGTGGCGATGCGCTCCAGCACTGCGATCCGTTCCTCCAGCCGGCCGATCTGCCCCGTCAGCCGCTCATTTTCGTTCGTCAGCAGCTCGATCTCGCGCTTCGCGGCGGGATCGGCCTTGCCGGTCATGCCGCTCCACTCATTCTCCACCGGATAGCCGTGCTTTGCGCGGATCCAGGTCGATACGAGCCAGCCGAAGGTCGAGATCGCGATGATTGCGACGACGAAACCCGGTCCACTCCAGCTCATCTGTGATTCCCTCCCGTTGACGCCGCGGCTCAGCGCAGGCGCTCGATCTCGTCGGCGAGCTGCGTGTTGCGGCTCGTGTAGAATGTTTCGATGTCGGCCATGCGGCGGTCGATATCGCGCAGCTTCGAGCGGACTTCGGCAGTCGAGCGGCGCGGATTGGCCCGCACGCCCTGCCAGAATTTCCTGTCCTCGTCGCTGTGGTAAAGCCCGATCGGCTTCTGCGAGGTGACCATCGCCAGGCCGATATAGACGAAGAACATCAGCGGGAAGGTGGCGACCAGCAGGGCCAGGAAGCCCAGGCGGATCCACAGCGGGTCGACGCCGGTATACTCACCAAGACCCTCGCAGACGCCCAGCCATTTGCCGTTGACCTTGTCGCGATAGAGTTGCGTGCGGCTGGCAGACATTTCAGTTCCTCCGTGCGCGTTCATAGTCGGGGAGTTCGCGGATCGGCGGCGCATCGTTGCCGCGCAGGCGGAACTCGGGATTGTCGGCGGCGATGATCCGCTCGATGGTCATGAGGCGATCTTCGAGCCGGCGTGCCGTGTAGTGCAGCTCGTCCAGCAGGTTCTCGTCCTCGCCCGTCAGCGTCTTCGCCTGCTTCCACTTCGTCGTATAGTGCAGGATCAGCCACGGGATGCCGATGATCGGTGCGATGATCACCAGGCCGACAAAGAAGTCTTGCATCGCCTCAGCCCTCCTTGTTCAGGCGCGCCTTGAGCGCGGCCAGCTCGGCGTCGACCTTCTCGGCTGACTGGAGCTCGGCGATCTCCTCCTCCAGCGTCTTCTTCGGCGCGCCCAGCGCCAGCGCGTCGGCGCGGCCCTCGGCAAAGTCGACGCGGCGCTCGAGCAGGTCGAAGCGGCTGAACGCCTCGCTCACCTTGGAGCCGTTGGTCATCTCGCGCAGCTTGACGCGGTTGTTGGCGCTTTCCAGCCGGGTCATGATCGCGTTCTGGCGAGCGCGGGCATCGCGCAGCTTGGTCTGCAGCTTGGCGATATCCTCTTCCGAGGCGCGCAGCGCATCGTCGAGCACCGCGATCTCGGCGCGAAGCTGATCGCACATGTCGAACGCCTTCTGGCGTTCCACCAGCGCTGCCTTGGCCAGGTCCTCGCGGTCCTTGCTCAGCGCCAGCTCGGCCTTCTCGGTCCAGCTCGCCTGCAGGTTCTCCAGCTTCGCGATATGGCGCCGCATCTCCTTCTGGTCGGCGATGGTGCGCGCCGCGCTGGCGCGAACCTCGACCAGAGTCTCCTCCATCTCGAGGATGATCATGCGGATCATCTTCGCCGGGTCCTCCGCCTTGTCGAGAAGGTCGGTCATGTTGGCTGCGATGATGTCGCGGGTGCGAGAGAAAATGCCCATCTTCAACTTGCTCCTTGAAACTTCGTGCCGCCGGGCGGGCTAGGGGGTGCCCGCCCGGCGGGACCGCTCAGGCCGTGGCCTGAGTGGAAACGTCTGCCGTCGCGGTGGCGGCGGGGCCGACCACGCTGGCGAGGCAGGTGGTGCTCACGACCAGGGTGCAGACCAGCGCTGCCATCGTGGCGCGAAAGCTGTTGTTGCCCTTGTACATTGTCGTTCCGTCCCTTGGTGTCTCGTTTGCCGCTCGATTGCGGCATGCCCGATATATTGCAGGGGGCGTGCCAAGTTCGGAAACTGGCTGAAATCCGCCATTTTTCATGTGTTACGGCGATTGGTCGCAAATGTTCTCTTGCCAAGTGTTGGGAAAATACCCCAAAGGTTCGGATATGGAGCGCGCGACCCAGGTCATCGGCCAATCCGGCGCCTTTCTCGACGCGCTCGAGCTTGCCTCGCGCGCGGCGGCGCTCGATCGCCCGGTGCTGGTGATCGGCGAGCGCGGGACCGGCAAGGAACTGGTCGCCGAGCGCCTCCATCGCCTGTCGCCGCGCTGGGATCAGCCGCTCGTCGTGATGAACTGTGCCGCGCTTCCCGAAACGCTGATCGAGGCCGAGCTGTTCGGCCACGAGGCAGGCGCCTTCACGGGTGCCTCCAAATCGCGCGCGGGCCGGTTCGAGGAAGCAGATGGCGGCACGCTGTTCCTCGACGAGCTGGGCACGCTCAGCATGGCGGCGCAGGACCGTCTGCTGCGCGCGGTCGAATATGGCGAGATCACGCGGATCGGCGCGTCGCGCCCGATTCAGGTGGATGTCCGCATCATCGCCGCGACCAACGAGCATCTGCCCGAGCGGGTGGAGAAGGGGACCTTCCGCGCCGACCTGCTCGACCGCCTTTCGTTCGAGGTGGTGACGCTGCCCCCGTTGCGCGCGCGCGCCGGCGATATCCTCGTCCTCGCCGAGTTCTTCGGCCGGCGCATGTCGTCGGAGATCGGGCGGGACTGGGAGGGGTTCGGCCCCACCGCGCTCGATGCGCTCACCGACTATAGCTGGCCCGGCAATGTCCGCGAGCTGCGCAACGTGGTCGAGCGCGCTGTCTATCGCTGGGACCGGCACGGGCCGGTGGATGCGATCCAGATCGATCCCTTCGCCTCGCCCTATCGTCCCGCGCCGATGCCGCACGGAATCCCCGGCAACGCCGCCCCGGTCCAGCTCGTCACCGAGGAGCCCGGCCCGCTGCCCCGGCGCGAGGACGATCTGTCAGGCGACTTCAAGAGCCGCGTCAACCGCTTCGAGCGCGAACTGCTGAGCCGGGCATTGTCCGAGAACCGATTCAACCAACGCGCCACCGCCGAGGCTCTGGGCCTGAGCTACGACCAGCTTCGCCACGCGCTCAAACGGCATGAGCTGCTGAACGCGGGCGGATAGCGACCCGTTCACTTCCTCTTCCACTGCCGTCATGCTAAATTTGTTTCAGCATCCACCGTACCACCAGCGGCTCAGCCGCCTGTGGAGAAATGGATCCTGAAACAAGCTCGGGATGACCAAGGGCGGCGTGGGCAGGTGCGCATAGCCATTGCCAGCGCTCCCGAGCACCGCCTATCGCGCCCGGCATGGAATTCACCGCAGAAATCGTCGCCTTCCTCCTCGCCATCGCCTTCGTCGCCGGAACGATCGACGCAATGGCCGGCGGCGGCGGGCTGCTGACCATTCCCGCGCTGATGGCGGCCGGGGTGCCGCCGGTCGCGGCGATCGCCACCAACAAGCTGCAGAGCGCGTTCGGCACCGCCTCGGCCTGCATCGCCTATTGGCGCGGCGGGCATCTCGACCTGCGGCGTTTCGCGATGCCCGCGGCGGGGGCGTTCCTCGGCTCGGCGGCGGGCGCCTTCACCGTCCAGCATGTCGATCCGGGCTTCCTCACCGCCTTCGTGCCGGTGCTGCTGATCCTGATGGCGATCTATTTCCTGCTCGCGCCGCCGATGGGAGAGATGGACCGCCACGCCCGGCTCGGTCCCGTCGGCCTCACCGCAGTGTCGGCGGTGCTCGGCTTCTACGACGGCTTCTTCGGCCCCGGCGCGGGATCGTTCCTGACCACGATGATGGTCGCGCTCGCCGGCCTCGGCCTGGTTCGCGCCATCGCCAATGCCAAGTTCCTGAACTTCGCCACCAATGTCGCCGGCCTGCTCGCGATGATCGCGGGCGGCAAGGTGTTGTGGATGCTGGGCCTCGGCATGGCCGCATCCAACATCGTCGGCAACCAGATCGGCGCGCGGCTCGCGATGCGCTTTGGGGGCAGGGGCGTGCGTCCGCTGCTCGTTCTCATGTCCGTGGCGCTCACCGTGAAGCTGCTGTCGGACCCCGCCAACCCGATCTGGGCGTGGCTGCCCCACTGATCGTCCATTTCGATGGCGGCACGAGAAAAATTTGTGCGGCGAAGCATCGCCTGATGCGTTAGGCGGGCGCGACACCAGAACAAGGAGGGTCTTCCCATGGCTTTTGAACTGCCCACGCTGCCTTATGCCAAGGACGCGCTCGCGCCGACCATCTCGGCCGAGACGCTCGATTTCCACTATGGCAAGCATCACAAGGCCTATGTCGACAAGACCAATGGCTTCGTCGCCGACAAGGGCCTTGCGGGGAAGAAGCTCTCCGAGGTGATCCGCCACGCCAAGGAGACCGGCGACAAGGCGCTGTTCAACAACTCGGCGCAGATCTGGAATCACACCTTCTACTGGTTCGGCCTGACGCCTGAGCCCAAGGAGCCGACCGGCAAGCTCGCCGAGCTGATCGAGAAGACCTTCGGCTCGAAGGAAGAGCTGGTGAAGAAGCTGATCGCCGAGGCGACCAATCATTTCTCCAACGGCTGGGGCTGGCTGGTGCTCGACGGCGACGAGATCAAGGTGACCTCGCTCCACGACGCCGACACGCCGGTGGTCTATGATTACAAGCCGCTGCTGACGATCGATGTGTGGGAGCACGCCTATTACATCGACTATCGCAACGCGCGCCCGGGCTATCTCGACGCGATCACCAAGATCATCGACTGGGATTTCGTCGCGGCGAACCTTGATGGCGAAGGCGTGAGCCGGGCCGACCAGGAAGGCTGATCGTCACGACCCATATGAAAAGGGCTGCGGTTCACGTGAACCGCGGCCCTTTTTCTTGTCCGGCCCGGGGACTCACTGCTCTGGCGGCAGCGCCTTGTCGACGATCTCGCGGTCGGTGGTCAGGCCGTGGCGCAGCAGCATGGGCACGTTGCCCATCGCGAAGATCAGCGTCAGCGGCACCACGCCCCAAAGCTTGAAGCCGACCCAGAAGTCCCAACTTTGCGTGCGCCAGACGATCTCGTTGAGGATCGCCATCGCGACGAAGAACACGGTCCAGTTGATCGTCAGCAGCCGCCAGCCCTTGGCGGTCAGCCCCGGATAGGCGCTTTCGAGCAGCATCTGCAGCAGCGGCTTCTTCGCGATCAGGCCATAGGCGAGCACCGCGGCGAACATCGAGTAGACGATCGTCGGCTTGACCTTGATGAAGGTCTCGTCGTGGAACCACAGGGTCAGCCCGCCGAATACCAGCACCAGCGCCCCCGAGATCCACAGCATCGGCGAGATGTGTCGCGTCTTCCACAGCGACAGGCCCATCGCAATGAAGATCGCGACCATGAACGCCGCGGTCGCCACCATCATCCGCATGAGCTGCGGCCCGCCCATCAGGCTGTTGACGGCGAAGAACACGGCGAGCGGGCCGAAATCGATCAGCATGCGCAGCCCCGGAGTCGGGACAGGCTTTGCGGCAGGGGATTCGCTGGAGGTCATGATGGCCTTATATTGTGGGGCCGGAACGGCCTGTCACTGAGTTACCTGTTGAACGCCTCGACCCCGGCGATGATCCGGGCGACCTCGTTGGGATCGAAGCCGCGCAGGTCGTCGACCTTCTCGCCCACGCCGATCGCGTGGATGGGGAGACCGTATTTCTCCGCGGCGGCGACGAGGACGCCGCCGCGCGCGGTTCCGTCGAGTTTTGTCATCACGAGGCCCGTGACGCCGGCGACTTCCTTGAACACCTCGATCTGGCTCAGGGCGTTCTGGCCGGTGGTCGCGTCGAGCACCAGCACCACGTCGTGCGGCGCGCCCGGATCGATGCGGCCGAGCACGCGGCGGATCTTGGCGAGCTCGTCCATCAGCTCGCGCTTGTTCTGCAACCGGCCTGCGGTATCGACGATCAGCACGTCCGCGCGCTGGTCGGTCGCCTGCTTCAACGCCTCGAACGCGATGCCCGCCGCGTCGCCGCCCTCGGCGCCCGCGATGATCGGCACGCCGACCCGTTCGGCCCAGGTCTTGAGCTGGCCGATCGCGGCCGCGCGGAACGTGTCGCCCGCCGCCAGCATCACCTTCAGCCCCTGATCCTTGAGGATCGCGGCAAGCTTGGCGATGGTCGTTGTCTTGCCCGATCCGTTGACGCCGATCACCAGGATCACCTGCGGCCGCGCCTTGTCGGTGGTCAGCGGCTGCGCGACGGGCGCCAGCGCCTTCTCGATCTCCTCGGCGACGACCAGCCGGATGCCCAGATCCTCCATGCCGCGCTCATACTGCCCCTCGGCCAGCCGGCTGCGGATGCGCGCCGCGGTGCCGGGGCCCAGGTCGCTGGCGATCAGCGCTTCCTCGATCTCGTCGAGCGTCGCATCGTCCAGCCGCGCGGCGCCAAGCCCGGCAAGGTTGCCGACCAGCCGGTCCGAGGTCTTCTTGAATCCGCCGAGCAGCCGCTCGCGCCACGAAGGCCCGCTCACGCAGCCATCCCGATCAGCTTGCCGTCCTGCACGTCCGCAATGTTGAGCGACACGATTCTACCAACCTCCGTTCGCGCTGAGCTTGTCGAAGCGCCGTCCTGTTCTTCTTCCGCTAAAGAGGAAGAACGGCCCTTCGGCAAGCTCGGGGCGAACGGGTGCGGCATGATCCGTACCTCAGCGAAATTCCCCGCATGGCCCCGATCGCCGGGCCGTTCCACCAGAATCGCCTGCCGCGTTCCCACCAGCGACGCAAGCCATGCCGCCCGCCGCACCGCCGCGCGCTGGCGCAGGGCTGCCGCGCGCGCCTTGGCCACGCCGGGCGCGACCTGCGGCATCCGCGCCGCCGGAGTGCCGTCGCGCGGGGAATAGGGAAAGATATGCGCATGGACGATGTCGCAATCGTCGATCAGCGCCAGCGTGTTGGCGAACATCGCCTCATCCTCGGTCGGGAATCCCGCGATCAGGTCCGCGCCGATCGCAAGTCCCGGCCGCGCAGCCTTGAGCCGATCAACCAGCGCCACCGACTGCGCGCGCGAATGCCGCCGCTTCATGCGCTTGAGCACCATGTCGTCGCCGGCTTGCAACGACAGATGGACGTGCGGCATCACCCGCGCCTCTTGCGTCAGCAGCGCGAACAGCCGCTCGTCGATCTCGATCCCGTCGAGCGAGGAGAGGCGCAGCCGTTCGACGCCGCTATGCGCCAGCACTCGCTCGACCAGCATCCCGAGCGTGGGCGATCCCGGAAGGTCGGGGCCGTAGCTGGTCAGGTCCACCCCGGTCAGCACGATCTCGCGATGCCCCGCTTCGACCAGCGCCTGGACCCGATCGACCACCGCGCCGGCGGGCACCGAGCGGCTGTTCCCGCGGCCAAATGGGATGGCGCAGAAGGTGCAGCGATGGTCGCAGCCATTCTGCACCTCGACAAAGGCGCGGGCATGAGCCGAGAAGCTCGCCGCGAGATGCGGCGCGGTCTGGCGCACCGCCATGATGTCCTGCACCAGCGCGGCCTCGCCCGATGCCCATGCGGCGGGCGTCAGCTTCTCGGCATTGCCGATCACCCGGTCGACCTCGGGCATCGCGCCGAAGCTCTCCGGATCGATCTGCGCCGCGCAGCCGGTGACGATGACCCGCGCCTCCGGCCGTGCACGCCGCGCGCGCCGGATCGCCTGCCGCGTCTGGCGCACCGCCTCGTTGGTCACTGCGCAGCTGTTGACCACGACGACATCCTGGGAGCCAAGCAGCGCCCGGATCGTTTCGCTTTCGGCAAGGTTGAGCCTGCACCCCAGGCTGATTACCTCTGGTCCGGCAATGGAGGACGACATGAGCGGCGATCTAGGCCTGGCGGACGGTGAAGTCCATGCGGACGCGCGTGACGTGCTCGACTTCTGGTTTGAAGAACTGACCCCTGAGCAGCATTTCATCAAGGACGACGCGCTCGACGCGACGATCCGCACGCGCTTTGCCGCGCTGCACGATTTCCTCATGGCGAGCGGCGCGGCCGGCTGGCGCGATACGCCCGATTGCCTGCTCGCCGCAGTGATCGTACTCGATCAGTTCAGCCGCAACATGCACCGCGGCACGCCCCAGGCCTTTGCCGGAGATCCGCTGGCGCTCGCCCTGACGATGGAGGCGATCGGCAAGGGCTGGGATGCCGGCCTTCCCCCCGAACGTGCGGTGTTTCTGTACATGCCGCTGATGCATGCCGAGAATCCCGAGGCACAGCGCCTGTGCATCGAGAAGATGGCGGCGATCGGCCGCGACGAGCAGGTCAAGTATGCGATCGACCACGCCGTGGTGATCGAGCAGTTCGGCCGCTTTCCCAGCCGCAACGCCACGCTCGGCCGGACATCGACCGCCGAAGAACTCGAATATCTGAAGCGTCCCGGCGTGGGGTGGTGACGGGCAGCCGGATTCGTGCTCCTGCGAAAGCAGGAGCCCAGAGCCTCAGGCGATACGCTCGTGATCCTGGGCTCCTGCTTTCGCAGGAGCATGGATCCGCTCAACCCGCGCGCCGCTCGCCGTCCGGAGCGATCGGCATCACGGTTGCCGGCCTCCGCGCCTCTGCGGGCGAGACCAGCATCCGCTTCTCGGCCAGCAGTCGCCGCGCGCCCGCCACGGAGAGCGGCTTGCCATAATACCAGCCCTGCGCCTTGGCGCAGCCCAGCGCCTTCAGCCGTGCCTCGATCGCAGAATCCTCCACGCCCTCGGCGGTGATCGGCAGGTTTAGGCTTTCGCCCAGGCTCACGATCGCATTGACGATCGCCGCCGAATCCGCGCTCTCGTTCAATGAGATGACGAAGCTCTTGTCGATCTTGATCCGGTCGAAGGGAAGCGCGCGCAGGTGCGCGAGCGATGAGTAGCCCGTCCCGAAATCGTCGAGCGCAAGGCTCGCGCCCTGGTTCTTGAGGGAGCCGACGATCGACTGGGCGAGCGCGAGATTCTCGAACAGCGCGCTCTCGGTGATCTCCAGCTCGAGCCGGTGGGCGGGGAAGCCGGTCTCGGTCAGCACCTTGATGATCTTCTGCGCCAGCCACGCATCGCGCAGCTGCCAGGGCGAGATGTTGACCGACAGGTTGAGTGCCGGGTCCCAGTCGCGCGCCGCAGTGAAAGCCTGGTGCATGATCGACAGCGACATCTCCGCGATCATGCCGGTTTCCTCGGCGATCGGGATGAACAGCTCGGGGCTGATCAGCCCGCGCGTCGGGTGTTCCCACCGCGCCAGCACCTCGAAGCCATAGAGCTTGCCGCTGGCGAGATCGATCTGCTGCTCGAAATAGGGGACGATCTCGCCGCGCGGGATCGCGGCGCGCAGCCCCGATTCGAGCTCGTTGCGCGTCTGCAGCTCGCGCTCCATCGACTGGTCGAACCAGGCATAGCGGTTCCGCCCGGACTTCTTCGCGACATACATCGCGATGTCGGCCGAGCGCAGCAACGCATCGATGCTCTGGCAGTCGAAGTCCGAGCGCGCGACGCCGACCGAGCAGGAGATGTGGAGCCGGAACCCGTCCGCTTCGATCGGCTGCGACAGCCGCGTCACCAGCCGCTCGGCGATGCGCTCGACCGTGTCGGGATTGGCGGGGTCGAACAGGAAGCCGCACGCGAACTCGTCGCCGCCCAGCCGCGCGGTGAGGGCGACGGGAGGCATGGCGGTGGCGATTTCGCCCGCGACGGCGCGCAGCAAGGCGTCGCCGACGGCGTGGCCGTGCATGTCGTTGATTGTCTTGAAATGGTCGAGGTCGACGATCATCAGCGCCATCGCCTTGCGCCGGGCGTGCGCGCGCACGAACATCGCGGCGCCTTCCTCGTTCAGGCTGCGGCGGTTGAGGAAGCCGGTCAGCGGATCGCGGCTCGCCAGCATGTGCGCGCGCTCCTCGGCGGCGGCGCGGATGCGGACCTCGTGGCGCAGCGCGGTGTGGCGGCGCCAGCCGAACAGGATCAGCGCGACGTTGAGCAGCAGCGCGATCACCAGCGTGCGGTCCGCGGGCGCGCCGCCCTCGAAATAGTGCTTGAGCGTCTTGGACAGCACCGAGCTGCCGGTGCCGACGAACATCAGGATCGCGGCGACGCTGATCGCTCCCGTGATCAAGTCGGTGCCCGGCGCACCGTTCTTGATGTCGTCGTTCTTGTCGAGATCCAGCGCCATGCCGGCAAAGCTCCCACCCCTGGCAATCGCGGGATATTCACGCCTGAGGGTGTAGATGGAGTTAAAGCCGGGGGAGGTTGCACCTATCTTCGTTTCCGGCTAAGCGCGCCCCGACCGTTCCCAGGAACGCGACGCCTGTTGCCCGAGGGCACGCTGGCCGACGAGGTTTCGTCCGCCGGCGTTTTATGCGTTTCGGCCTCGGGAACATGATTGGAGAAGCGAGTGTTCGATAGTCTGAGCGAGCGGCTTGGCGGCGTATTCGACCGTCTCAAGGGCCGTGGCGCGCTGACCGAAGCCGATGTGCGGACCGCGATGCGCGAGGTGCGGATCGCGCTGCTCGAGGCCGATGTCGCGCTCCCCGTCGCACGCAGCTTTGTCGATAGCGTCACCGAACAGGCGGTCGGCCATCAGGTGCTGCGCTCGGTCACGCCGGGGCAGCAGGTCGTCAAGATCGTCAACGACGCGCTGATCGCGATGCTGGGGCCGGACACGGCCGAACTCGCGCTCGACGTCACCCCGCCCGCCGTCGTGATGATGGTCGGCCTGCAGGGCTCGGGCAAGACCACCACCACCGCCAAGATCGCCAAGCTTCTCAAGAAGCAGGGCAAGAAGGTGATGATGGCGTCGCTCGACGTCAATCGCCCCGCCGCGCAGGAACAGCTCGCCGTGCTCGGCACGCAGATCGAGGGCGCGACGCTCCCGATCGTCGCCGGCCAGCAGCCGGTCGACATCGCTCGCCGCGCGCTCCAGGCGGCGAAGCTCCAGGGCTTCGACGTGTTGATGCTCGACACCGCCGGCCGCCTGCACGTCGACCAGCAGCTGATGGACGAGATGAAGGCGGTCGCCGACATCTCGAAGCCGCAGGAAATCCTGCTCGTCGTCGACAGCCTGACCGGCCAGGACGCGGTCAATGTCGCGCAGAGCTTCGGCGATCAGGTGCCGCTCACCGGTGTCGTGCTCACTCGCATGGACGGCGACGCCCGCGGCGGCGCGGCGCTGTCGATGCGCGCCGTCACCGGCAAGCCGATCAAGTTCGCCGGCGTCGGCGAGAAGCTCGACGCGATCGAGCCGTTCCACCCGCAGCGCGTCGCCGGCCGCATCCTCGGCATGGGCGACGTGGTGTCGCTGGTCGAGAAGGCCGCTCAGGCGATCGAGCAGGAAGACGCCGAGAAGATGGCGGCGCGGCTCGCCAAGGGCCAGTTCGACATGAACGACCTGCGCGGCCAGCTCGCGCAGATGCGCCGCATGGGCGGGCTTGGCGCGCTCGCCGGGATGATCCCCGGCATGAAGAAGGCGCAGGCGGCGATGGCCGCGGGCAATGTCGATGAACGCATCCTGCTCCGCATGGACGCGATGATCACGTCGATGACGCCCAAGGAGCGCGCCAGGCCCGAGCTGATCAACGCCAAGCGCAAGATCCGCATCGCCAAGGGTTCGGGCACGACCGTTCAGGACGTGAACAAGCTGCTCAAGATGCATCTCGAAATGTCCACCGCGATGAAGCGCATCAAGAAGATGGGTGGCCTCAAGGGCATGCTCGGGATGCTCGGCAAGGGCGGCATGGGCGGCCTCGGCAATGCGCTGGGCGGCCCGCAGATGGGCGAGATGATGGGCAAGCTCGGGGGCCCGGGCGGCGGCATCCCCGGACTGCCCGGCAATGGCGAGATCCCGCCCGAGCTCGCAAAGCTTTTGAACAGGAAGAAGTGACCCGAGTCGTCACCCCAGCGAAAGCTGGGGTCTCAAGCGGCAAGGGAAAAGATTGAGGCACGAGATCCCAGCTTTCGCTGGGATGACGAATTGAAGAGAAGGAAGATTATCAATGGCACTCAGCATGCGTCTGTCGCGTGGCGGTTCGAAGAAGCGCCCTTATTACCGCATCGTCGTCGCCGACGCCCGTAGCCCGCGTGACGGCAAGTTCATCGAGAAGATCGGCACCTACAACCCGCTCCTCGCCAAGGATTCGCCCGAGCGCATCAAGCTCGACACCGACCGCGCGAAGCATTGGCTGAGCGTCGGCGCGCAGCCGACCGACCGCGTCGCCCGCTTCCTCGACGCCACCGGCGTCAAGGAGCGCGCCGCGCGCAACAACCCGAACAAGGGCAAGCCGGGCGAGAAGGCCGTCGAGCGTGCCGAGGAGCGCGCCGAGAAGCTGAAGGCCGCTGAGGCCGCCGCTGCCGAGGCCGCAGCCGCGCCGGAGCCGGAAGTCGTCGAGGAAGCGCAGGCCGAGGCCGAGGCGGTCGTCGCTGCCGAGATCGAAGCCGCGACCGAAGCGCCCACTGCGGAAGCCGAGCAGGTCGCCGAGGCGGTTGCCGAAGAGACCCCGGCCGTCGAGGCTGCGGCCGAGGAAGCTCCGGCCGCCGACGCGACCGAGGAAAAGGCCGAGGGCTGACCCTTGGCAAGTGATCGCCCCGTCACGCTCGCCGTCGTCATCGGCGCGCACGGCGTGACGGGGGAGGTCCGCCTCAAGGTCTTCGCCGAGGACCTGTCGGCGCATCGCAGCTTCAACGGCGGCGCGCTGACCTTGAAGGCGCTGCGCGACGGCCCAAACGGCGCCATCGCTCGCTTCGCAGAAATCCCCGATCGCACCGCCGCCGAGAAGCTGCGTGGCACCGAGTTGGCCGTGCCGCGCGATGCGCTGCCCCCGCTGGGGGAGGGCGAATATTATCATGCCGACCTGATCGGCCTGGCCGCGGTCTCCGAGACCGGCGAGGCGATCGGCACTGTCGTCGCGGTCGAGAATTTCGGCGCGGGCGATGTGGTCGAGATCGAACGCCCCGACAAGAAACGCTTCATGGTCCCGATGCAGCCCGCCGCGGTGCTGCGCTGGGACGAGGCCACGCTCACCGTCGCCGACGGCTGGGCCGAATAGCCGGCGCGATGCTGGCGGTCCTCTCCGACATCCACGGCAACCTGCCCGCGCTCGAAGCGGTCATCGCCGATGCCCGCGCCGCCGGGGCGACCGGCTTCGCCAATCTCGGCGACAGCCTGTCCGGCCCGCTCTGGCCCGCCGAGACCGCTGATCTGCTGATGCGCGAAGACTGGCCCACGATCGCGGGCAATCACGAGCGCCAGTTGCTCACCCACACGCCCGAGCGGATGAACGCTTCGGATCGGTTTGCGAGGCAGTGCCTGAGCGACGCGCATCTAGCGTGGCTCGCCGCCCAGCCTGAAGCCCTAACCGTCACCCGGGCCCCCGTGCCGGGGCCCGCCGGGCGGCAAGCAATGGCCTTGAGCCTCGATCGCATCGCTCGCGGCGATGTGGATCCCGGCACGGAGGCCGGGATGACGAAGGTGGGCGCAATCCTCTGCGTCCACGGCAGCCCGCGCAGCGATGTCGAGCATCTGATCCACAGCGTTGAGGGCGCGGGTCTTCGCGACGCATCCGATGCGGAGATCGGCGAGCGTCTCGACGGTGCCACGGCCTCGCTGATCCTATGCGGCCACACCCATGTCCCGCGTATCGTCACGCTCGCCGATGGCCGTACCGTCGCCAATCCCGGCAGCGTCGGGCTTCAGGCCTATACCGACGATCACCCCGCCTTCTACGCGGTCGAGAATGGCGATCCGCTCGCCCGCTATGCGCTGGTGCGCGGCCACGAAGTCGAATTGCGCGCCATCCCCTATGACCACCACGCCGCCGCGGCGAAGGCGGGGCGCGAGGGCAGGGCAGATTGGGCCGAAGCGCTGCGCAGCGGCCGCAACGGCTGATTTTCGCTTCCAAAGTTGGAATTTCTCTGGTTGCCTGTGGCGATGAGCAACCGCAACCAGCCGGCCGCAACCTCGTTTGACAACCGCACGCGGAAACCCGTCAAACGAGTCAACTTTGTCAACCTGGCCGCGATCACCGCGCTGCTCGCCGCCCCGCTTCCCGCGACCGCCCAGACGGCACAACTTCCGCCCGCCGCGGCAGCCCAGATCGGCGATGCATTCACGAAGTTCCAGGAGCGCTCGCCCGTACCCGGCCTCGTCTACGCCGTGATCAAGGACGGCAGGATCGCTCTTTCCTCCACACAGGGCGTCCAGACGATCGGCGGCGCGCCGGTGACGATGGACACCCGCTTCCGCATCGCATCGATGAGCAAGGCGTTCACCGCGCTCGCCATCCTCAAGCTGCGCGACGATGGCAAGCTCTCGCTCGACGACCTTGCCGAGAAGCACATCCCCGAGATGCGCGGATGGAAATACCCCACCAGCGATGCCCCGCGCATCCGCATCCGCGATCTGCTCGCGCATGTCTCGGGCATGGTCACCGACGATCCCTGGGGCGACCGCCAGCAGGTGCTGACTGAGGCCGAGTTCACTGCGATGATCGCCGCGGGCGTCCCCTGGAGCCGCGTGGGGCAGAGCCAGCACGAATATTCCAACTACGGCTACGCCTTGCTCGGCCGGATCGTCTCCAACGTCTCGGGCAAGCCGTATCAGGCCTATATCCGGGACACGATCCTGCGTCCGCTAGGCATGACCGCCTCGACCTATGAAGTGGGTGAAGTTCCGAAGGACAAGCTCGCGGTGGGTTATCGCTGGGAGAATGAGCGCTGGGTCGAGGAGCCGCAGATGCGTGACGGCGCGTTCGGCGCGATGGGCGGACTCGTCACCACCGCGAACGACTATGCCAAATGGGTCGCGTTCCTGCTCTCCGCCTGGCCCGCGCGCGATGGCGCCGACACCGGCCCGGTCAAGCGCGCCACCGTGCGCGAGATGGCGCAGGGCCTCAACTTCGTGCGCATCACCCCGCGGCCCGGCAATGCGGAGGACGACCACTGCGTTCACGCCACCGCTTACGGCATGGGCTTCCGCGTCACGCCCGACTGCAATCTCGGCCTGACGCTGGCGCATGGCGGCGGCTATCCCGGCTATGGCAGCTTCGTGGTGCTCGCGCCCGAGACCGGCACCGCCGCATTCGGCTTCGCCAACCGCACCTATCAGGGGCCGTCGCTGCCGGTGTGGCAGTCGCTCTGGGCGCTCGCCCGCAACAATGCCATCGCGCCGCGCGAGACCCCGCTCAACCCGCTGCTCGGTCAGATGCAGGATGCGGCGCGCGCCGCCTATGCCGCAGGCACGCTCCAGCCGCTCGACGGCAGGCTGGCGATGAACTTCCTGATGGACCGCTCGGCCGGGAACTGGGTGAAGGAGTTCGCCCGGATCAAGGGGCTGGTCGGCGACTGCGCCACCGCCGAGCCGCTCGCCCCGACCGGCAACCTATCGACGGGGTTCCGCTGGAATTGCGCCAAGGGCAAGCTCGACGGCCAGATCCTGCTCGCGCCGACCAATCCGCCGACGATCCAGGCGCTGCGCTTCGCCCCCCAGCCGGGGAGCTAGCGCCGGATCGGCCGCTGCGCGTCGAGCATGTTGCGGATCGTCGTCGCCGCGACGCCCGCCTCGCCCATCGCGTGGCTGATCTGGTCCAGCCCCTTGACCACGTCGCCCGCCGCGAACAGCCCGGGGATCGAGGTGCGTTGGTGATCGTCGACCTCCAGGCACCCGTCCTCGGACGCGTTTGCCCCGGCCGCGACCGCCAGGTCCGAGCGGATGCGCGAGCCGAGCGCGGGGTAGATCGTGTCGAACGCCATCCGCCCCTTGGCGGTGCCGACGCTGATCTGCTCGCCCTCGATCCGGAAGTCGCCGCACGGCCCGTCGATCCGCGCGATCCCCGCCTCGTCGAGCTGGCTCCGGCAATCGGCGTCGAGCCGGTGCTCCGCCTCGGGCGCGATCAACGTGACGTCGGCGCTGTAGCCGCGCAGGAACAATGCCTCACGCATCCCATGGTCACCGGTGCCGACCACCCCGATGCGCTTGTCGGTCATCTCATAGGCGTCGCAGATCGGGCAATAGCGCAGCAGCCCGGCCTTGAGCGCGGCATCGTGCGTCGCGTCGTCGATCGTTTCCGGCCGGCGGTTGACCACTCCGGTCGCGAGCAGCACCGACCGCGCCGGGAAGGTGCGGCCGTCCGCGTGCACCGCGAATCCTTCGTCCAGCAGCTCGATCCGCGTCACCTCCAGCATCTCGCGCGTCGCGCCGAAGCTCTCGGCCTGTTCCAGCATCAGCGCCAGCAGCCCCGTCCCCGCGACCCCGCCCGGAAACCCGGCATGGTTACGCGTCCTTGGGATCAGCGCGGCGCGGCTCGACCCGTTGTCGAACAGCCGGATCGAAAGATGGAAGCGCGCGAGATAGATCGCCGCGGTCAATCCGGCCGGTCCCGCGCCGACGATGATGCAATCCTCCATGCCGTCTCCCTTGCCAAGCGGCGGCCGAGCCGCGAACAGGCGGCATGAGCTTCGCCGCAACCGTCCTAACGCTTTATCCGGAGATGTTTCCCGGCCCGCTTGGCATTTCGCTCGCCGGGCGCGGGCTCGCCGAGGGGAAATGGTCGCTCGACACCGTCCACATCCGCGACTTCGCGACCGACCGGCACCGCACCGTCGACGATACGCCGGCGGGGGGCGGGGCGGGGATGGTGCTTAAGGCCGATATCCTGGCCGCGGCGTGCGACAGCGTCGGCTACGATCGCCCGATGCTGGCGATGACGCCCCGCGGCGCCCCGCTCACCCAGCAACGCGTGCGCGAGCTGGCGGCGGGACCGGGCGTCTCGATCCTGTGCGGCCGGTTCGAGGGGTTCGACGAGCGACTGTTCGAGGCGCGCGCCATCGAACCGGTCTCGATCGGCGACTATATCCTTTCGGGCGGGGAGATGGGCGCGCTGGTGCTGCTTGACGCTTGCATTCGGCTGCTTCCCGGCGTAATGGGCGCGCCTTCCAGCGGGGTCGAGGAAAGCTTCGAAAGCGGCTTGCTCGAATATCCGCAATATACCCGGCCCGTCGAATGGGAAGGGCGCACGATCCCGCAAGTGCTGCGATCGGGGGATCATGCGAAGATCGCGGCCTGGCGAAAGCGACAGGCGGAGATCGACACACGGCTAAGGAGGCCGGATCTTTGGGAGCGCCATGAGGGCGCTCGGGTCCAGTCTCCCTCTGGCGCGCAGCGACAGAAGGACGAATGAGATGAACCTCATCCAGCAGATCGAGGCCGAGAACGTCGCGAAGTTCCTGGCCGACAAGAAGATCCCCGATTTCCGCCCCGGCGACACGCTGAAGGTCGGCGTGAAGGTCGTCGAAGGCGAGCGCACCCGCGTCCAGAACTATGAAGGCGTCTGCATCGCTCGCGCCAACAAGGGCATGGGCAGCAACTTCACCGTTCGCAAGATCTCGTTCGGCGAGGGCGTCGAGCGCGTCTTCCCGCTCTATTCGCCGAACATCGACAGCATCGAGGTCGTCCGTCGCGGCGTCGTGCGTCGTGCCAAGCTCTATTATCTGCGCGGCCGCACCGGCAAGTCGGCCCGCATCGCCGAGCGCCGCGACGTGCGCCCGTCGAAGGAGGCCGAAGCGGCCGAATAAGCCGCTCGCCAGACGAACAGCGCGGGGCGCGGGGCGATGGTCTCCGCGCCCCGTTTCGTTTCGGCGCGTTGAATTTCCGCCGAGTCGCATTATTTTCGCCCTGTGGCGAAGCGGATGATCCTGACAGCGAAGATGCGGCGGCAACGGTTGCCGCTCTGGCTCGCTCTGGTCGTCGCGCTGTTGTCCGCGCTGATGTTCGGCGGGATGCCGCGCACCACGGTGGTCGGATCGGCGTTCAATCCGGCGACGACCGCCGTCGCGCTCCAGCCCAGCCGCGCCCGGCCGTACGAGCGGGTCGAGGCGATCCGCCGCGACGATGAGCCGCCGGGCGGGCAGGGCGATGCGATCGCCGTCGCGCCGCTGCCGGTGGCGTTCGCGCCACCCCGATCCAGCCTTCCCCCTCCTTCCACGCCGCTGATCGCGGCGCCGGCGCTGTCATCGGCTCCTGTTCTGGATGGCAGCCCGCGTGGTCCTCCGCTTCCCTGACCTTCCCTTGCCAACCCGCCGCCTGCGGGCGGCGAAATTGGGAGAATGTCATGGAAACGCCACGCAACAAACGGCCGCCCTGGTGGTTCGTACCCGCGATCTGGAGCGGGATTGCCGGCAGCGCTGCGATCGCCGCGGCCCTGGTCGGCGCGACGACCGAGTGAGCCGCCGCCCGGGCTGCATCGGCGGCCCGGGCCACGAACAGGGACACTAAACGCCTATGCATCACACGCCGCTCATCGCCACGATCGTCGCGGGGCTCGTCATCGCCTTCATCATGGGCTCGATCGCCCACAAGCTGAAGGTCTCGCCCATCGCCGGCTATCTTCTCGCCGGGATCGTCGTCGGCCCGTTCACGCCGGGCTTCGTCGCCGACGGCAACCTCGCCGCCGAGCTTGCCGAGATCGGCGTGATCCTGCTGATGTTCGGTGTCGGCCTGCACTTCTCGCTGCGCGATCTGCTCGCGGTCAAGAATGTCGCGGTGCCGGGCGCGATCGGCCAGATCGCCTCGGCGGTGCTGATGGGCATGGGCCTGAGCTGGCTGCTCGGCTGGGATCCGCTCGCCGGATTCGTGTTCGGGCTCGCGCTCTCGGTCGCCAGCACGGTGGTGCTGCTGCGTGCGCTCCAGGGCTTCGGCATCGTCGATACCGAACGCGGGCGCATCGCGGTCGGCTGGCTGATCGTCGAGGATCTGGTGATGGTCCTCGCGCTGGTCCTGCTCCCTGCGCTGGCCGAGGTGATGAAGAGCGACGCCCCGGCGAGCTGGTCGGCACTGCTGGTGCCGCTCGCCCAGACCGGGTTCAAGATCGCCGGCTTCCTCGTCGTGATGCTGCTGGTCGCGCGCAAGGTGATCCCGATGGCACTGCACTGGGTGGTCCATACCGGCTCGCGCGAGCTGTTCCGCCTCGCGGTGCTCGCCATAGCGCTCGGGGTCGCGTTCGGCGCGGCGGTGGTGTTCGACGTGTCGTTCGCGCTCGGCGCCTTCTTCGCCGGCATGATCCTGGGCGAGACACCGCTCAGCCGTCAGGCGACCGAGGAGACGCTGCCGCTGCGCGATGCGTTCGCGGTGCTGTTCTTCGTCTCGGTCGGCATGCTGTTCAATCCGCAGGTGGTGGTCGATCAGCCGCTCGCGCTGATCGCGACCGTGCTGATCATCGTCGTCGGCAAGTCGGTCGCGGCCTATTGGATCGTTCGTGCGCTCAAGCACAATCACCGCACCGCGATCACCGCGGCCGCGAGCCTGGCGCAGATCGGCGAATTCTCGTTCATCCTCGCCAGCCTCGGCACCAATCTCGCGATCCTGCCCCCGGCGGGCCGCGACCTGATCCTCGCCGGCGCGCTGCTGTCGATCTTCATCAACCCGTTCATCTTCAACTGGTTCGTGCCCAAGCGGCAGGAAAAGACCGATCCGGTCGAGGCGCCTGCCGATACCGCCGACCTGCGCGGTCACGTCGTGCTGATCGGCTATGGCCGCGTCGGCAAGCTCATCGCGCGCGACCTTCAGGCGCGGGGCCGCAGCTTCATCCTAATCGAGGACCAGGCCGATACCGCGAAGGAGGCGAAGGAGGCCGGACTGAACGTGGTGCGCGGCAACGCGCTCGATCCCGAGGCGCTGACCGCCGCCGGGATCGAGCGCGCGGCCAAGCTGCTGATCGCGATCCCCGAGGGGTTCGAGGGTGGCGCTGTGGTCGAGGCGGCGCGCAAGCTCCGCCCCGACATCGCCATCGTCGCCCGCGCCCATTCGGATGCCGAGGTCGAGCATCTCGAGGCCGCGGGCGCGGGCGAGGTGGTGATGGGCGAGCGCGAGATCGCCAGCCGGATGCTCAGCCTCTGCGCCACCCCGCTCAAGCGCGAGGCTTAGGAAGTATCCCGCAATCCTCCCCCGCCAGGGGGAGGATTGAATCGGCTCATTTACCCATAGGACACGATCTCGAACTCGATCCCGTCATAGTCGAGGAAATAGAAGCGGCGGCCGGGCGAATAGTCGCCATGCGCGAACGGCTTCAGTCCAGCCTGAGTGACCTTGTCCTCGATCGCATCGAGATCGCGGACGAGGATGCCGACATGGTTGAGCGGCGCGCCCTTGGGGAAGCGCGCCTCCGGTTCGCCCGGGGGCGCATAGAGCGCGATGTAGAAGCGCTCGTCGCCGACATGGATCGAGGTGCCCCCGTCGCGCGCCAGCCCCTCCCAGCGGATATGCCAACCGAACAGCCGCTCCATCAGCGCTGCGGTGCGGGCGGGGTTGGTGACGGTGAGATTGACGTGTTCGATGATCGGGCCGGACATCCACATATCCTTTGCGGTTGCGTGATTGCCCGCCTCCGGTACAACCTCAACTTAAGTTGAGATCAAGCCCTAATTTGACGAAAGGCCGGGCATGCGCGGATGCGACCTGCTGACGATCGGCGAGCTGGCGGCGCGGACCGGCCTGTCGGTCTCGGCGATCCGTTTCTACGAGGGGCGGGGGCTGGTCTCGCCGATCCGCACCAGTGGCAACCAGCGGCGCTTCCTGCGCTCGGACATCAGGCGGCTGTCCTTCACGCTGATCGCGCAGAAGCTGGGACTGACGATCGAGGAGATCTGCGCCGAGCTGGCGCAGCTGCCGCAGGGCCGCACGCCGACCCAGGCGGATTGGGAGCGGATCAGCCGGCATTTCCGCAAGGAGATCGACCGCCGCATCGCGCTGCTGGAGCGGACGCGCGACACGCTCGACAGCTGCATCGGCTGCGGCTGCCTCTCGCTCAAGACATGCGGCCTCTACAATCCGGGCGATCGGCTGGCGGTCAACGGTCCCGGGCCGCGCTTCGTGCTGTCTGCGAACGAAACGCGGCCCGATCTCGATCAATAGGGGCTGATGTCGCTCACATAGCCGCGCGAGTCGACGATGCAGCGCGAGCGATAGCGCCCGGTCGCGACGCTGATCTCCCAGCTGCCGCGGCCGATGTCGCGCACGCTGATCGGCACGCTCGAGCCGAATGGGGCGTTCTGATAATCGTCCGCCCGGCGGGCGCAGGCGTCGCGCGCGGCCTGCGGCGCCGTGCGGACATAGGGGCGGTTGTAGGCGCGGCGGTTCTGCGCCTCGGTCTCGCCGGCCAGATAGCCTTCGTGATAGCCCTCGCTGTCGTGGCGGTCGTAATTCGCGCCGTACAGGCCGTCATTATAGCCGCGCTCATACTCGGCATCGTGCCCCGCGTCGGGGCGGCTGTCGCCCTTGTTCTTCTTGTGGCTCGCCAGCGCCGCGATCAGCCCGACCGCGACAGCGGCGCCGACCACCGCTCCAGGCGAAGGGCCGCCCTTGCCGCAATCGGACGCGGAGGCCCGCGCGACGGTCTGGTAGCGGCCTTGCCACACATTCACCCGGATGCAGGTGTCGGTGCGCGGGTTCCACCAGAATTGCGAGCCGCCGGAGGTCTTGGCGAGCGAGTAGCCGCGGCGCTGCAGCTCGGATTCGGCACCGGCGGCACGTGCGCCCTGCAGGTCGTTCTCCTGCGCGGCGGCTGCGACCGGCGTCATCGCCGTCGCCAGGAGGGTGAGGGCGGCAATCCCCTTGGTCATGCGGGTGTTCATCGTCATTTCCCCTGTTGTTGAACGGACGAAGTGTTGCGGCCCCATCGTTACGCTTCCGTTTCTCGAAAGCGCCGTTCTGCGCAAACCGTTCACGGTGCAACCTGTTCCGCCGACAGCGCTTTACGCCCCGCCGCCGCTCCGCAATAAGCGCTGCCTTGTTCCGGAGAGGTTTGATGAAGCGATGGCTGGCGGGTTTGATGATGGCGGGCGTGTGCGGACTGGCGATGCCGGCTGAAGCGCAGCAGGCGGCGCCGCAGCTGACGCTAGAGCGCGTCTTCGCCAGCCCTGATCTTGCCGGCACCACCCCGCGTGCGCTGAAGCTCTCGCCCGACGGCAAATATGTGACGCTGCTGCGCAACCGCGCCGACGATCGCGACCGCTATGATCTGTGGGCGATGGATACCGCGACCGGCGAATGGCGCATGCTGGTCGACAGCAAGAAGATCGGCACCGGCGCCGAGCTGTCGGAGGCCGAGAAGATGCAGCGCGAGCGTGCGCGCATCGGCGGCACGCGCGGCATCGTCGCCTATGACTGGGCGCCCGACGGCAAGTCGATCCTGGTGCCGCTCGACGGCGATCTCTACCTTGCGACGCTTGGCGGGGAGGTGCGCCGCCTGACGCAGAGCGAGGCCGGCGAGCTCAATCCGGAGATCAGTCCCGCGGGCGGGTATGCGAGCTTCGTGCGCGACCAGAACCTCGTCGTGCTCGATCTCGCCGCCGGCCGGGAAGTCAAGGCGACGACCGAGGGCAAGGGCAATGTCTATTTCGGCGAGGCGGAGTTCGTCGCGCAGGAAGAGATGGGGCGCCGCACCGGTTACTGGTGGTCGCCCGACGACCGGCGCATCGCCGTCCAGCGCTTCGACGAGTCCCCGGTCGGCATCGTCAGCCGCGCCGCGATCGGGGCGGAAGGGACGAAGGTCTATGACCAGCGCTACCCCAAGGCCGGGACCGCGAACGTGCTGGTCGATCTCTACGTCATCAACCCCGACGGCACGGGCAAGGTGAAGGTCGATCTGGGCACCGAGACCGACATCTATCTTGCCCGCATCGACTGGACGCCTGACGGCAGGACGCTGCTGGTCCAGCGCCAGAACCGCGCGCAGACCGTGCTCGACATGCTCGCGGTCGATCCCGCCACGGGCAAGTCGCGTGTGCTGTTCAGCGAGAAATCGGGCGACCGTAGCTGGATCAACCTGTCCGACGCCTATCGCCCGCTCCGTGACGGCAGCCTGATCTGGTGGTCCGAGCGTGACGGCCATGGCCACCTCTATCGCTTCAAGGATGGCAAATGGACGCAGCTCACCAAGGGCGACTGGGAAGTCGTCGAGCTGGTCGGGGTGGACGAGGCGAAGGGACGGGTGACCTTCCTTGGCAACAAGGACGGCGTCCTCGAGCGGCATCTCTACACCGTCGATCTGAGTAAGCCCGGCGTGGTCACGCGGATCAGCGAGCCGGGCTACTGGCACGCCGCCAAGGCCAATGACGCCGCCAGCCGGATCATCGTCACTCGCTCCAAGGGCGATCAGCCGACTCAGGTGATGCTGACCGACGCGGCAGGCAAGCGCCTCGCCTGGATCGACGAGAACAAGGTCGCCGGCGACCATCCCTATGCCCCCTATCTCGCCGGGCATCGCGCCAAGCAGTTCGGGACGATCAAGGCCGCCGACGGCACGATCCTCCACTGGGAGATGATCACGCCGCCGCTCGAGCCGGGGAAGAAATATCCGGTGTTCTTCCAGCATTATGGCGGCCCGCACTCGCAGCAGGTGAGCAAGGCGTGGGGCGGCGCGCTCCAGCAGTATATCGTCGATCGCGGCTATATCTGGTTCGTGCTCGACAATCGCGGCGCAGCCAATCGCGGCAAGGCGTTCGAGGATCACCTGTTCCAGGCGATGGGCGGGGTCGAGGTGAAGGATCAGCTTGCAGGCGCGGCGTATCTGAAGACGCTCGACTTCGTCGATCCGGCGAAGATCACCACCTATGGCTGGTCCTATGGCGGCTATATGACGCTCAAGATGCTCCAGGCCGCGCCGGGCACCTTCGCCGCGGGCGTCTCGGGCGCGCCGGTGAGCAAGTGGGAGCTGTACGACACCCATTATACCGAGCGTTACATGGGCGATCCGCGCAAGGTGCAGGCGGCGTACGACAAGGCGAACACGGTCGCCGATGCCACGAAGATCGCCGATCCGTTGCTGCTGATCCATGGCATGGCCGACGACAATGTCGTGCTCGAGCATTCGACGGTGATGATGGCCAAGCTGCAGGGTGCGGCGGTGCCGTTCGAGGTGATGCTCTACCCCGGCCAGACCCACAAGGTCGGCGGGCCGGGAGTGAGTGTCCATCTGTGGAAGACGATCCTCGACTTCCTCGACCGCAGCACCGCCGCCGCGCCCGCGAAATGAATTGACGGCGCGCGCGACGAGGATCAGCCTTGCCGCGACAGGAGGGCGGAACGATGCGCGGGATGATCGTGGCGGCGGGGTTGCTGGCGGGCTGGCCGGCGGCGGGCGAGGTGACCAAATCGGATCCCAACGGGTTCGTCTCGTCTCACAAGCTGGTCATCGCCGCCCCGCCCGAGAAGGTGTGGGACACGATCGTCCGGCCGTCGGTCTGGTGGAGCAAGGACCACAGCTATTCGGGGATCGCCGCCAACCTGTCGATCGACCCGCGGCCCGGCGGCTGCTGGTGCGAGAAGCTGGCGGGCGGCGCGATCGAGCATGCCCGCGTCATCTATGCCGACCGCGGCAAGGTGCTGCGCGTCGACGGCGCGTTCGGTCCGCTCCAGAGCGGTGCGGTTACAGGCCGGCTGACCTTCGTGCTCAAGCCCGAGGGGCAGGGCACGGCGGTGACCGTCACTTATGTGGTGGGCGGTTACCACCCGAACGGCCTCGCCGGGTTCGCGCAGCCGGTCGACGGCGTGTTCGCGGCGCAATGGCCCGCGCTCAAAAGGGCGGCGGAGCAGGGCGGCTAATTCAATCCTCCCCCGCCAGGGGGAGGTGTCAGCCGCAGGCTGGCGGAG
>NZ_DASWTG010000027.1:0-7726 GCF_036402235.1 Sphingomonas sp.
TCGAACTCGAAGCTGGTGGAGGGCTAGTCTCCGCAAGCGAGCCGGTCAGCTTGTGGAGACTCCCCCACCACCACCGCCTCGCGGCGGTCCCCCACCCCCTCCGGGGGAGGAATGAGAGGTGACCGATCGCCATGCCCGACCTTGCAATGTTGGAGATCGTCTGCTTGCGTTGGTTCCATGAGAAACGACTTCCCCAGCCGCCCGCAGCCTCGCTTGACACCCGCGCGTGACAACCGGTCGAAAGTGCCAACTTTGTCAATCTGCGCTGCCGCGCTGCTGGCCTTCGCCACGCCTGCTCTCGCCAGCCCGTCCGACGACCTCCGCGCCCTGCTCGAAGAGCATTTCGCCTGGGTGCAGAAGGAGAATCCGGGCTTCGCGCTGTCGATCGGCAATGCCGAGTACGCGACCGAGGTCGGCGATGTCAGCCTCGCCGCCGAGGATCGCCGCGCTGCGGCCGAGGCTGCGTTCCTGAAGCGCCTCGACGCCATCCCGGATGCCGGCCTCTCCCCCGCCGAGCGCACCGACAAGGCGATCCTCCGGCGCCTGCTCGCCGAAAGCGTCGAATCGAACAGCTACGGCCAGCGCACGATGCTGTTCACCAGCTATTCCAATCCGTGGCAGGGCGCCGCGGGGCAGGCCGACCGTACTGCCTTCCGCCGCAAGGCCGACTATGACAACTACCTCACCCGGCTCGAGAAATTCCCCAGGACCAACGACACGCTGCTCGCCATCACCGCCCAGGCGGTGAAGGGCGGCTATGTCCAGCCCTGCGTCAGCCTGGTCGGGTTCGAGAAGACGATCACCGGCGTGATCCAGCAGGACCCCACCAAGTCGCGCTTCTACACCCCCTTCGCCCGCCCCAAGCCCGCCGACGCGACCGACGCCGAATGGGCCTCGCTGCAGGCGCGCGCCAAGAAGGTTGTCACCACCGCGATCAACCCGTCCTATGCCAAGGCGGCGCAATTCTACCGCACCAGCTACGCGCCCAAATGCGCCAAGGCGGTCGGCGTCTCCGCCCAGCCCGGCGGCGCCAAATATTATGCCTTCCGCATCCGTCAGCTCACCACCACCGATTACACCGCCGACCAGATCCACAAGATCGGGCTCGATGAGGTCGCGCGCATCCGCGCCGAGATGGCCGAGGTGGCGAAGCAGGCTGGCTATCCCAGCCGCGAGGCGTTCGTGCGGGAGCTGCGCACCAACCCCAAATACTATGCGAAGACGCCCGAGGAGCTGATGGAGGCCGCGGCCTTTCAGGCCAAGACGATCGACGGCAAGATGCCCGGCTTCTTCTACAAGATGCCGCGCCTGCCCTATGGCCTGAAGCGCATCCCGGCGGAGACCGCGGAGGGCACCACCACCGCCTATTACGGCCCCGGCAATCCACAGCTCGGCCTCGCCGGCAATTATTTCGTCAACACCTCCAAGCTCGACCAGCGCCCGCTCTACGAGCTGCCCGCGCTGACCGCGCACGAGGCGGTGCCCGGCCACCATCACCAGATCGCCCTCCAGCAGGAGATGGAGACGAGTCCGTTCCGCCGTCATCTCGCCAGCTTCACTGCCTTCACCGAAGGCTGGGGGCTGTATTCGGAGCGGATCGGGATCGAGATGGGCCTGTACGACACGCCCGAGAAGCAGATGGGGCGCTTGAGCTACGAGATGTGGCGTGCCTGCCGCCTGGTCGTCGATACCGGCATCCACTCCAAGGGCTGGACCAAGGAGCAGGCGGTGCAGTTCATGCTCGACAATACCGCGCTGTCCGCCGCGAACATCGATGCCGAGGTCAATCGCTACATCAGCTGGCCCGCCCAGGCGCTCGGCTACAAGCTCGGCGAGATCAAGATCCGCGAGCTGCGCGCCCGCGCGGAGAAGGCGCTGGGGGCGAAGTTCGACCTCAAGGGCTTCCACGATGCGGTGCTCGCCCAGGGCGCGGTCCCGCTCGACGTGCTCGACGCGCAGATCGAGACCTGGATCGCGGCGGAGAAGGCCAAATCCTGACCCCTCATCCGTTCGTGCTGAGCTTGTCGAAGCACTGTTCTTCTTTCGACGGTCGATAAGTAAAGACCAGCCCTTCGACTAGCTCAGGGCGAACGGGGAATTGGGATGCAAAACGCTTCCTTAACCCTGTCCTGTCATCACGCTTTCCAAATGGGGAGCTCCACGATGATCCGCCGGGCAACTGCCATCGTCATCCTGCCGCTCGCGCTCGCCGCGTGCGGCGGCGGTGCCGACAACCAGAATGTCGATGCGCTCGACAACGAGATTACCGCCAACACTGCCGATCCCGCGCTGATGGGCGCGCTGCAGGATCAGATCATGGTCGATCCGCAGCTCGCCTCGCAGTCGAACAAGGATGCGATCCGCCCGCCGAGCCAACCCTATTCGGCGCCGCTCCCCGCGGAGACGGTCGCTGCGGGCAAGGCCGCAATGCCCAAGGACGGCGAGCTGCTCAAGGCGCCAGCGCCCAGCGGCAAGTGCGAAGCCTGCGACGCGCAGCAGTCGGCGATCACGCTCGGCAGCCTCGCTGCCAGGCAGAAGGACAAGCGCACTGCGGGTTGCGCGGGCAAGCTCAACTATTCGGCGCAATGGGCCGCGCGCCTGCCCGCCGGCATGCCGCTCCATCCGCAGGCCCGCGTCAGCGAGGCCGCGGGCGCGCAGGACGCGCAATGCTCGCTTCGGGTAGTCAGCTTCTCGACTCCCCAGCCGCTGCAGACCATGATCGACTGGTATTATACGAAGGCGGTGAAGGGCGGTTTCTCGGCAGAGCATCAGGCCAAGGATGGCCAGCACGTCCTCGGGGGCACCCGGGGCCGCGACGGCTCGGCCTATGTCGTGATGCTGTCGGCACGCAGCGACGGCGGCACCGATCTGGATCTGATCGCCAGCGGCGGCAACTAGTTTCTCCCCGGGGGTGGCGCGTGAGCGTCGCCCCCACCCGACTGGACGGGGCCTAGTCCCCGCTCCCGTTTCCCGCTAGTGCCGCGGGATGAACCACCTCCTCCTCGTCATGCTCGGCGGCGCGATCGGCGCCGGGGCACGGCACATGACCGGCCGCGCTGCGCTCGCGCTGTGGGGACCCGGCTTCCCCTGGGGCACGCTGATCGTGAACCTCGTCGGCGGCTTGGCTATGGGCCTGCTCGCCGGCTGGCTCGCAGCACGCGCCAGCGGAGACGATGCGCTGCGCTATCTGCTCGGCGTCGGCGTGCTTGGGGGCTACACCACCTTCTCGGCCTTCTCGCTCGAGACCGCGACGATGCTCCAGCGCGGCGAATACGCCGTCGCGCTGCTCTACATCCTCGCCTCGGTGGCCGGCTCGATCCTCGCCCTGTTCGCCGGTCTTCACATCGCGCGGGTGGCGGCATGAGCGACGCCAACGTCCGCCAGTTCACCGTCGGCATCGACGACGACGGCATCCGGCTCGATCGCTGGTTCAAGCGGCATCTGCCCGACACCAGCTTCAACATCGTCTCGCGCTGGGCGCGCACGGGCCAGCTCCGCCTCGACGGCGCGCGCGCCACGCCGGGCGAGCGCATCCAGGCGGGCCAGGTGATCCGCGTCCCTCCGGCCGAGCCGGTGCAGGCAACCGCGGCAAAGCCGAAGAAGGCCCGCCCCCAGCTCACGCCCGAGCAGATCGAGTTCGCCGAATCGATGGTCATCCACCGCGACGCGCAGGCGATCGTGCTCAACAAGCCGCCCGGCCTCGCGACCCAGGGCGGCACCAAGACGCACGACCATGTTGATCAGCTGCTCGACGGCCTCTATTTCGACCTCGATACGCGGCCCAAGCTGGTCCACCGCCTCGACAAGGATACCTCGGGCGCGCTCGTCCTCGCCCGCACCGCGCGTGCGGCCGCCTATTTCTCCAGGAGCTTTTCGGGGAGGACCGCGCGGAAGACCTATTGGGCGGTGATCATGGGCGTGCCGAGCATCGAGGACGGCTATATCGACCTGCCCCTCGCCAAGCAGCCCGGCACCGGCGGCGAGAAGATGCATGTCGATAAGGCGGAGGGCCAGCCCGCGCGCACCCGCTACCGCGTGATCGACCGCGCCGGCAATCGCGCCGCCTGGGTCGAGCTTCAGCCGCATACCGGTCGCACGCACCAGCTGCGCGTGCACATGGCGGCGATCGGGCATCCGATCGTCGGCGACGGGAAATACGGCCTCTCCGAGGCGTTCCTGTCAGGCAGCATCAGCCGCAAGATGCACCTCCATTCGCGCCGCATCCGCATCGACCACCCCGATGGCGGCAAGCTCGACGTCACCGCGGACCTGCCCCCGCATTTCGCCGAGACGCTCGCCAGCCTCGGCTTCGACATCGAGCGCGGCGACAATATGCCGCCCGACGAGAAGGCGCCGCTCACCCGCGATCAGGAAAAGGCAAAGGCGAAGGCCCACGCCAAGACCTATCGCAAGGAACGCCGCGGCGAACGGCGCGGCCGGGGCGACAAAGTCCAGAAGGTCGGGAAACCGAAGAAGAAATGAACCGCCGCCCCCGCTCCGTTCGCCCTGAGCTTGTCGAAGGGCCGCTCTTTCCTCGCCGTCGAGAATCGCTAGGCCGGCGCTTCGACAAGCTCAGCGCAAACGGATGTTCGGCATGAACCGTCTCGCCGTGTTCGACTGCGACGGCACGCTCGTCGATTCGCAAGCCAATATCTGCCGCGCGATGGAGGCGTGCTTCGCGCAGCACCGGCTCGATCCACCCACTCGTGACTCGATCCGCCGCATCGTCGGCCTGAGCCTCGTCCCGGCGATCGCCGCCCTTCTTCCCGACGCCGAAGCGCGCCAGCACGAGTTGATGGCCGAGGACTATAAGCGCGCCTTCCACACGATGCGCACGACCAGCGCGCTCGACCCCGAGCCGCTGTTCGACGGCGTTGCCGAGGCGATCGAGGCCCTGGACGAAGCTGGCTGGATGCTCGGCGTCGCCACCGGCAAGTCGGACCGCGGCCTCGCCCTGATCCTCGAGCATCACGGCCTCAGCCGCCGCTTCGTCACCCTCCAGACCGCCGACCGCCACCCGTCCAAGCCGCACCCCTCGATGCTGGAGACCGCGATCGCCGAGGCGGGCGCCACGCCGCACACCACCGCGATGATCGGCGACACCAGCTTCGACATCGCGATGGCACTCAACGCCGGCACCCATGCCATCGGGGTTGCCTGGGGCTATCACGAGGCGCATGAGTTGAGCGCAGCCGGCGCGCATCGCGTCTCCACCGACGCGCGCGATCTTCCGGCGATGCTGGAGGCATTGTCGCCATGACCGAGGACCCGGCCCGCAACCGCTATTTCCTGATGGTGATGTCGCAGATCGCGGCGGTCGCCGGCGCGGTGTTCGGCCTGGTCATCCTGGGCAAGGCGGACACGATGTGGATGCGGCTGCTCGGCGGCGCGATCCTGCTCTCCGGCCTCTATTGCATCGCCGTCGTCCCCCGCGCCCTCGCGCGCCGCTGGCGCACCCCGCCAACCCCGGATCAGTAAGTCATGAAGCGCTTCTGGAAGGACGCCGCCGCCGTGCCGGTGGAGGGCGGCCATGACATCCACCTCGACGGCAAGCCCGTCCGTACACCGGGCCGCGTGCCGCTGACCCTGCCCAGCCCCGCGCTGGCCGAGGCGGTTGCGGACGAATGGCGCAACGTGGGTGAGACGATCGATCCGCGCGCGATGCCGCTCACCGGCCTCGCCAATGCCGCGATCGACCGGGTCGCACCCGATCCCGCCGCCTTCGCCGCGGGCCTCGCCAAATATGGCGAGAGCGACCTGCTCTGCTACCGCGCCGATCATCCGCTCGAGCTTCGACTGCGCCAGCAGGCGGCATGGGACCCGCTGCTCGACTGGGCGCGCACCCGCTACGGGATCGATCCGGTCACCACCACCGGGGTGATGCACCGCCCGCAATCGGACGATACGATCGTGAAGCTCGCCGACGCGGCCGTCGCGCTCTCGCCGTTCCGGCTCGCCGCACTTTCACCTTTGGTCACCGTCACCGGCTCGCTGATCGCCGCGCTCGCGCTGCTCGAAGGCGCGGCGACACCGGAAGACGTCTGGTCCGCTGCCAATCTCGACGAGGACTGGCAGGCCGAGCATTGGGGCGAGGACGAGCTCGCCCGAAAGGCGCGCGCCGCGCGCCGCGCCGATTTCGACGCGGGCGCGCGGTTCTTGTCGCTGCTTTAGGTAGCCGTCACGCCACCCCTGCCCGTCACCCCGGCCTCGTGCCGGGGTCCACCGGGCGGCAAGCATTGGACGAGAGGCTCTTCGTTCGCCGGTGGGGCGCCGTGGACCCCGGCACGAGGCCGGGGTGACGGTTGATGGGTTCAGGCGCTTGGAGGCTCTGCCGGCACCGCCACCACAACCGGCTTGGGCAACAGCCATGCGATCACCGCGCCTGCCGCGAGCCATCCGGCGATCTCGCTGATCCACAGATAGATGAAATAGCCCCAGGGCGCATGGTTGAACACCGGCTGCCCCAGCTGCGCATAGGTCGTGATCGCCAGCGCGAAGAGGCCGACGATCGTCAGCCGCCCGCCGAAGCTCATCCCCACCGTCACCCGGGCCAGCGCGAACGCCAGCACCAGCGCGCAGACCACCGACAGCACCAGCCCGCCGATCAGCGCCGCGGTGTCGGGCAATGCGAAGCCATTGGCGTTGAACAGCACCATCGCCACCGGACCCTGCCCGTACATTTGCGTGCCCGAAGGCGTGCCCGGCCACGGGATGGGATAGGCACCGGTCCCGGTCGGCCCCAGATGCTGCGCGAGCACCGCCTGCACCGACGCGCTTGCGGCGTCCCCGGTGCTGGTCACGGCGATCAGGCTCAGCGGCGTGCCCCAGAAGATGAAGCCCACGATCCACATCGCGACCCCGCCCAGCAGGCCGCCCAGTACAGCTCTCGGCATCATGCATCTCCCCTTGTCAGGGAAGAAGGTTAGCGCGTCGCCAGCCCCATGGCGACCGCTTCTTCCTGCCGCTCGCGGATGAATCCGATCAGCCCGGGCTTGCGCGAGCGCTTCTCGCGCTCGGCCTGCAGGATGGTGTGGACCTTCTCGAAGCACGCATCCAGATCGTCGTTGACCACGACATAGTCATAGCCGTCCCAGTGGGAGAGCTCGCGCTCGGCGCGCTTCATCCGGTACTGGATCACGTCCTCGCTGTCGGTGTTGCGGTCGCGCAGGCGCTTCTCGAGCTCGGTCAGCGACGGCGGCACGATGAACACGCGCACCACATCGCCGCCCTCGAGCTGGAACAGCTGCTGCGCGCCCTGCCAGTCGACGTCGAACAGCACGTCCTGGCCCTCGGCCAGCATCTTCTTCACCGGGGCGCGCGGGGTGCCGTAGCGATAGTTGAAGACGTGCGCCCATTCGAGGAACTCGTGCCGCGCGGCCATTTCCTTGAACGTCTCGGTGCTCACGAAATGATATTCGCGCCCGTCCTGCTCGCCCTCGCGGATCGGCCGCGTCGTCGCGGAGACGGAAACGCCCATCCCCGGCTCCACCTCAAGCAGCTTGCGCGCGATGGTCGACTTCCCCGCGCCGGAGGGCGAGGAGAGGACGAACAGCACGCCCCTGCGGTCGAATTCAAACTTGGATTCGCGATGCGCCATGTGCGCCTTTGGCGCGGGCATGGCGCATGCGTCAAGCGGCGTTCGCCTGGGTCAGCAAAGCTGACCCGCTGCGGCGCCGGCCCGCTCCCCCGCCCGGCCACCCATCAAGATATACTGAAGTGGGTGGCC
>NZ_DASWTG010000028.1:0-11384 GCF_036402235.1 Sphingomonas sp.
ATAGGCCCCACCCCAACCCCTCCCCTGAAGGGGAGGGGCTAGAGAAGAAGCAAAATGCCCGATCTGAACCGCATCCTCTCGGCCAAGGCGCCCCTCACCCTCTCGGGCGTCCCCTCGGGCTTCCTCCCCTGGCTGCTCGCCGACCTCGCGCGCGCCTCGACCACCGGCGCCGTCTATATCGCCCCCGACGAGTCCGCGATGCGCGCCGTCGCGTCGACCGCGACCTTCTTCGCGCCCGAGCTCGAGATCGTCCAGTTCCCCGCCTGGGACTGCCTGCCCTACGACCGCGCCAGCCCAACCCTCCGCGTCATGGCCGAGCGCATGGCCGCGCTCGCCGCGCTCCAGAGCAAGGCCAGCAAGCCGCGCCTGATCCTCACCACCGTCAACGCCGCGACCCAACGCACCCTCACCCCCTTCCGCGTCCGCCAGATGACCGCGCGCCTCGCCCCCGGCGAGCGCATCTCGCTCGACCGGCTTGCCGCGCTCCTCTCGGCCAACGGCTATGTCCGCACCGACACCGTCCACGACTCCGGCGAGTTCGCCGTCCGCGGCGGCCTCGTCGACCTGTTCCCCTCGGGCAGCGAGCAGGGCCTGCGCCTCGACTTCTTCGGCGACGAGATCGAGAGCGTCCGCACCTTCGATCCCGCCGATCAGCGCACCACCGGCCGCGTCGACGGCTTCACCCTGCTCCCCGCCTCCGAAGCCCTGCTCGACGAGGATACGATCAAGCGCTTCCGCACGCGCTATCGCGAGAAGTTCGGCGCCACCGCCACCGGCGACCCGCTCTACCAGGCGATCAGCGACGGCCGCCGCCTCGCCGGCATGGAGCATTGGCTCCCGCTCTTCGAGGAGCGCCTCGAAACCCTGTTCGAGCATCTGCCCGAGAACGCCGTGATCGTCCGCGACGCGGGCGACGCCGGTGCGGCGGAAAACCGGTTCGAGGCGATCGCCGACTATCAGGCCAACCGCGTCCGCGCCCAGTCGACCGACGCCGGCAGCTACCGCCCGCTCGGCACCGACCAGCTCTACCTCCTCCCCGACGAATGGGAAAAGCGCCTCAGGGAAGCAAAAGCCCACCTCGCCACCCCCTTCCACGAACCCGAAAGCGCGACTGTCCTCGACTTCACGGTCGACGGCCCGCGCGACTTCGCCCCCGAGCGCGCCGCCGGCACCAATATCTACGACGCCGTCACCGAGCATCTCGCCAAGCTGCGCAAGGCCGGCAAGAAGCCCATCCTCGCCAGCTACTCGACCGGCTCGCGCGAGCGCCTCTCCGGCCTGCTCGCCGACCACGGCCTCACCGGCGCACGCATGGCGGAGAGCTGGCAGGAAGCCCTCGGCGCCGCCGACAAGGGCGTCGCCCTCATCGTCCTCCCCCTCGACCACGGCTTCACCTCGCCCGACGTCGCCCTGCTCACCGAACAGGACATGCTCGGCGACCGCCTCGTCCGCCGAAACAAGCGCAAGAAGTCGACCGACGCCTTCCTCGCCGAGCTCGCCACCCTCTCCCCCGGCGACCTGGTCGTCCATCTCGAGCACGGCATCGGCCGCTACGAGGGGCTGACCCAGATCCCGGTGCAGAAGGCCCCGCACGACTGCGTCGCGCTCAGCTATGCCGGCGGCGACAAGCTCTACGTCCCCGTCGAGAATCTCGAAGTCCTCTCCCGCTACGGCTCCTCCGAGGAAGGCGCCGCGCTCGACAAGCTCGGCGGCGAGGCCTGGCAGCGTCGCAAGTCGAAGATGAAGGAGCGCATCCGCGAGATCGCGGGCGAGCTCATCGCCACCGCCGCCGCGCGCGCCGTCCGCCCGGGCGAGGTGCTCGAGCCCGATCCCGGCGGCTACCCCGCCTTCGTCGACCGCTTCCCCTTCCAGGAGACCGACGACCAGGACCGCGCCATCGCCGACGTGCTCGAAGACCTCGCCGCCGGCCGCCCGATGGACCGGCTCGTCGTCGGCGATGTCGGCTTCGGCAAGACCGAGGTCGCGCTGCGCGCCGCCTTCGTCGCGGCGATGGCGGGGCAGCAGGTCGCGGTCGTCTGCCCCACCACGCTCCTCGCGCGCCAGCATTTCACCAACTTCGTGGCTCGCTTCGAAGGCTTCCCGATCAAGATCGGCCGCCTCTCCCGCCTCGTCCCCGCGGCCGAGGCCAAGGCGACCAGGGAAGGCCTCGAATCCGGCCAGATCGACATCGTCGTCGGCACCCATGCCGTCCTCGCCAAGGGCGTCGAGTTCAAGCGCCTCGGCCTCGTCATCGTCGACGAGGAACAGCGCTTCGGCGTCACCCACAAGGAGCGGCTCAAGGGCCTCAAGGCCGACGTCCACGTCCTCACCCTCACCGCCACCCCGATCCCGCGCACGCTGCAGATGGCGATGTCGGGCCTGCGCGAGCTCAGCGTCATCCAGACCCCGCCGGTCGATCGCCTCGCGGTGCGCACCTATGTTATGCCGTGGGACCCGGTCGTCCTGCGCGAGGCGCTGCTGCGCGAGCATTATCGCGGCGGCCAGAGCTTCCTCGTCACCCCGCGCATCGCCGACCTGCCCGATATCGAGCAGTTCCTGCGCGAGGAGGTGCCCGAGGTGCGCTACGTCGTCGCCCACGGCCAGATGGCGGCGGGCGAGGTCGAGGAGCGCATGTCCGCCTTCTACGACAAGAAGTACGAGGTGCTGGTCTCCACCACCATCATCGAGAGCGGCCTCGACATCCCCAGCGCCAACACCATGATCATCAACCGCGCCGACCGCTTCGGCCTGGCCCAGCTCTACCAGCTGCGCGGCCGCGTCGGCCGGGCCAAGACCCGCGCCTATGCCTATATGACCACCGCCCCCCAACGGCTGATGACCGAGGCCGCGGAAAAGCGCCTCAAGGTCCTCTCCGACCTCGAAAGCCTCGGCGCCGGCTTCCAGCTCGCCAGCCACGATCTCGACATCCGCGGCGCGGGCAATCTGCTCGGCGACGAGCAGTCGGGGCACATCAAGGAAGTCGGCTACGAACTCTACCAGTCGATGCTGGAGGAGGCGATCATGGACGCCAAGGCCGGGGGTCTCCGCGACGAGCGCCCGCGCGACCTCTCGCCCCAGATCACCGTCGACGCCCCGATCCTGATCCCGGAGGGCTTCGTCCCCGATCTCGACCTGCGCATGGGCCTCTACCGCCGCCTCAACGAGGTCGAGGACAAGCGCGGCATCGACGAATTCGCCGCCGAGATGATCGACCGCTTCGGCAAGCTGCCCGAGGAGACCGAGAACTTGCTGTTGCTGATCGAGGCCAAGCTAAACGCCAAGCGCGCCTGCATCGCCAAGATCGACGTGGGGCCAAAGGGCGCGCTTGTCAGCTTCCACGAAGACAAGTTCCCCAGCGTCGAGGGCCTGATGGCCTATGTCGCCAAGCTGGAGGGCACGGCGAAGCTGCGCCCGGACATGAAGCTGGTGATCAGCCGGGCATGGGCCACGCCGCGGGCGCGGCTGAATGCGGCGGTGCAGCTGTCGCGGGGGCTGGCGAAGGCGGCGGGGTAGCGCGTAAGTTTACGAAAGTATCAAGTAATGCCGCCGCGAAACGGGTGAAATAGCCTTTGCATTTCTGAAATTAATTGGTTGTAACAGTGCGGCCTTGGGGGAGGAAATTCTGCATGACAGCCTGTTGGAGCGAAAGGCTCGTCCGTTGATTCCAGATTTCGGCTTGGGCAACGTTCTACCGCCTTTCATGGGAAATGACGTTGTTGGAGCGGAACAGCTCCCGCGCTCGCCCTATATCGCTACGATGTCTGAGCTGGTCGATCGGTTCGCTACCTCTCCGGAACGCGCCGCGATCCTTCGCGGTTTGAAGGCATATCGCGACGCCCTGCGTGAGGCCGGCTTTGAGAGCGGACATCAGTGGATCGATGGTAGTTTTGTCGAGGCTTGCGAGGTGGTGAAAGGCAGACCACCCGGAGATGTGGACGTTGTATCGGTCCTCCATCGGCCAACACATCATGCCGGGGAGGATGCTTGGACAGCGTTCATTGCAGCCTATGCACATACGTTACTCAATTCCCAGCATTGCAAGGCCACCTACCACTGCGACAGCTACTTTATCGATCTCGACATTCCCGCTCGCTTAGTCACCGAGCAGACGGCATATTGGTTCGGGCTTTTCAGTCATCAGCGCGATACGTTTCGCTGGAAGGGGCTGGTTCAACTAGACCTCCAATGCGATGACGAAGCAGCGATGCAGCTTTTGGCGCAGAGGGAAGCGGGATGGTGACCAAGATTCACCGCGACGCGCTTCGCAGTGAAGCTGCATCACTTCGCGCGCTCTTAGAGCGCTCGGGTGCACGTGATCCGCTCGGATCGATATCCCTGCGACAACGTCTTGATGCCCTTGAGGCCGAGTTGGCTGAAATCGAAGGGCAACAATTAAACGTAGCCAATGTGGCGTTGGTCTTCGATGGCGAGCCCGTGCGTGGTTCATCAGCGATTGATGCAGATTTTGCCGGAAAGGCACTGCAGGATTATCAGGAATTAATTGCCAAGCATGTCGCCGCGGATGGCGGCCAACTTGCTGAACGTGGCCCCCTTCCTATTGGAATTCATGAGCGTGCACGCATGAACGTTACCGCGCTCGTGCATGGTTCCTTTGGCTTTGTTTTGGAGGAGGACGCGGCCGACCAACTCGGCATGTTCGAATCCCCAGCCCAAAAGGCAGTACGCTCCGTCACCGACCTACTGCACGAAGTAGCTGCGGCGGATGGAAACCTGTTCGAAGCCAAGCTCGATGACATCGACATCCGGATATTCCAAACCCTAAAGCGCTTTATAGGCACCCTTCACAAGGCCAGATCAACACTGCGATTGGCGGAGGAGCAGCGAGAGCTTAAGCTTGATTCCTTAAGCGTTACGCGCGCCTACGAACGAGTTTCACAAGTAGAGGTCGAGGAGTTCGACGAAGTCGTAGAAGGCGAACTGCTAGGACTCGTTCCAATCCAGCGACGCTTTGACTTTCGTCGAGGCGATAACGGTGACGTGCTTCAAGGTAGAGTCGCTCCCAATCTCAGCGCGGACTATTTGGAACGTATCGAGCGCGAAGGGCTTGTCGCCGGCGCAGGTTGGCGCGCCACTATTCGCACAAAAACCGTACATCACCCAGATGGTAGGCATTCGAAGGTTTCCCGCATTCTCATCGACCTCGTTCGAGTATAGAAAATACGGAACATCTAGAGCGCGGCATCCTGAGAATATGAGTTGCTCGTCGTGTAACCTCAAAGCACCGACACCCCCTTGCAATGTTGGATTTCGTCTGCTCACCTCAACCAGTCGCATGACGACCGCTCTTTGATCCTGTCGATCCGCACGAGCCGGGCAGCAACCTGACACCCCGCCTTACAATCGCGACAAAGATGACAGAATGAATCGCGTTCCGCGGAACTTCGTCAACTTCGGTTGACACTCTCCGCGACACTGACAACCGCCAGCCCCACCCCGCATTTGTGTCAACTTTGTCAACTTCGCGCTGCCGCCATCCGGCGTTGAGCCGGGCCTGCTGCCGCTCCAAACCCGCGCGATAGTGTCAACTTCGTCAACTTGGCTCGCCAGCCCTCCCCACATTGACTTTTGGCAGCACTCCTGCCATATCCCCGCCCAGCGAGGCGTCATGCAGCGTGATCGGACGTGCCGGAAACCCCGGCCGCCCCGGCTCCGCCTCGGTTGATTTAGCGGCTTCCCATATCACGCGGGTCGTCATTTTTTGACCCGCCCGTGCGCGTGCCTCCGGCATGCGCGCTGGCCGTATCTGCAAAAGAGATTCAATGACCGAATTCAAGTCCCTCGGCCTGTCCGAGACCACCCTCGCTGCGCTTGCTGCGAAGGGCTACACCACCGCGACCCCGATCCAGGCGCAGTCGATCCCGGCGCTCCTGCAGGGCCGCGACCTGCTCGGCATCGCCCAGACCGGCACCGGCAAGACCGCCGCGTTCATGCTGCCCTCGATCGAGCGCCTCGTCGCCTCGAACAAGCGGGCGCAGCCGCGCGGCTGCCGCATGCTCGTCCTCGCCCCGACGCGCGAGCTCGCCAGCCAGATCGCCGAGAGCGCGCGCCAGTATTCGAAGGGCACCAGGCTCACCGTCGCCACCGTGTTCGGCGGCACCTCGATCCACAAGAACAAGACCGACCTCGCGCGCGGCGTCGACATCGTCGTCGCGACCCCCGGCCGCCTCGTCGACCTGATCGACCAGTGCTACGCGATCCTGCTGGGGATCGAGATCCTCGTACTCGACGAAGCCGACCAGATGATGGACCTTGGCTTCATCCATGCATTGAAGCGCATCGTCCGCGAGTTGCCGAGCAAGCGCCAGACCCTGTTCTTCTCGGCGACCATGCCCAAGTCGATCCGCGACCTCGCCAACCAGTTCATCCATGAGCCGGTCGAGGTGAAGGTGACCCCGGTCGCCACCACCGCGGAGCGCGTCGAGCAGTTCGTGACGCATGTCAGCCAGACCGAGAAGCAGTCGCTGCTGACGATCAAGCTGCGCGACGAGAGCATCGACCGCGCGCTGATCTTCACGCGCACCAAGCATGGCGCCGACCGCGTGGTGAAGCTGCTCGCCGGCAGCGGCATCGCCGCCAACGCGATCCACGGCAACAAGAGCCAGCCGCAGCGCGAGCGTGCGCTGGGCGAGTTCCGCTCGGGCAAGGTCAAGCTGCTCGTCGCCACCGACATCGCCGCGCGCGGCATCGACGTGTCGGGCGTCAGCCACGTCTTCAACTTCGAGCTGCCCAACGTGCCGGAGCAGTATGTCCACCGCATCGGCCGCACCGCGCGTGCGGGCAATGACGGCGTCGCGATCAGCTTCTGCGCCGATGACGAGCGGACCTATCTGCGCGACATCGAGCGGCTGACCCGCCAGAAGCTGACGGTCGTCCCGCTGCCCGAGGACTTCGTCAACGAATCGGCGAAGATCAAGTCGACTCGCGCCCCGGTGCAGATGAGCCGCGACGAGCAGAACGGCCGCAACGGCCGCGCGGTGCAGCACCGCGGCCATGGCGGCCAGGGCCGCAACGGCGGCCGCGACGGCCAGAACCAGCGCGGCCCGCGCGCCAACCCCGCCGGCGATCGCCGTCACGCCGAACCGCGTGGCGCCGAAGCGAGTCAGCGCCCCCAGGGCGAGCGGCAGGCGCGACCCGAGGGCGCCCGCAACGGCAACGGCCAGCGTCCGCAGGGCGACCAGCCCCGCTTCTACGGCCCGCGCAAGAAGAAGTGGGCGCCCCGCCCCGCCGGCGGCGGCCAGCGCGGCGGCGCCCGCGGCTAAGCCAAATCCTCCCCCGCCAGGGGGAGGTGTCGGCCCCGGACTTGTTCCGGGGCTGACGGAGGGGGCGGATGCCAGAACGCTGACGGATCGAGTCCTCCCCCTCCGTCGCGCTGCGCGCGCCACCCGCCCCCTGGCGGGGGAGGATATCTAAAGGCAAGCCGCGACTTGGCTGACAGCTACCGCGCCCCCCGCGCGCGGTCATCCTCCTGCGCCGCGAGCAGCCGCCCGATCCGCTCGGCGCCGGTCACCGCCTCATTGCCGCCGCCCCCGATCAGCGGCGCCGCGCGGCGGTACAGCTCCAGCGCCGCGCCATAGTCCCCCGCCGCCTCGGCGCACAGGCCGAGGTCGAAGGTGATCGACGGATGCCCCGGCGCCTGCCCGTCCATCGCCTGCCACGCCGCGCACGCCGCACGCAGGTCGCGCTGGGTCTGCCGGACGATGTCCTTGAACGGCCGGTTGAGCTCCTTGGGCAGCCCTTTGGTGCTCTCGCGGAAGCGGATGCTGTACGTCTCCACCACCGGCGCGATGTCGCGCCGCACCTCGCCCGCGATATTCTGGATCATCCCGCGCACCGATTCCTCCTCGGTGCGTGGCGGGCTGTCTCCCCGGCACCAGCTATACTCGTCGCGCCTGGGCTTGTCGGCGGTGTAGATCACGCGCCCGTCGGCGGCGCGCACCAGCCGCAGGTCGGCGCTCACATTCACCACACGGCGCGTGCAGTCGACCTCGATCTCGGCCTCGCGCAGGCACTTGCCGCTGTCCTTGCCGCCCTCGCGCTCGACGCAGCGTTTCTGCTTCTGCTTGTAGCGGCTGTCCTGCACGCCGCTCGTCACCACGCCGCTCAGCACGCCTTCCGGCCCCTGCCCGCCGCCGAACGCCGCGATCAGGTCGAAATGCGGGCGGCCCTCGACATCGGGCTGCGACAGCGCCCGCTCGATTGCCATTTCCAGCTGGCGGCCGTCGCGTCCGCTGAACCGGTCGATGCCCAGCGAATCGAGCATCGCCGCGTCGCGATAGGGCGCCGCGAACTTGCCCGTCATCTGCACCGCTTCGCCCCAGGCCGGCGTTGCGGCGATTGCCGCCGCGATCGCACAATATGCTGCGCAGCGCGCAAACCGCCTCGTCCGCATGATTCCCCCCCGCCAGAAATGCTTAACAAAGCAAATAGCTGTTACGGTTTTGCATCGAATTTGGTGCGCCGCAAGACCGCGCACCCTTTGTGGCGCGTCACGCGGGTTGAATCCCCCGCCCCCCTTTGCTACGCGCCCGCCAACCCAAGCGGGGCTGCCGGTCATCCGGCGCGCCCCTTTTTGGCATGGGGCCATTTTCGAGATTCCTAGAGGAAGCACGCATCCGTGGAGAATTCCGGCGGTATTCAGGCAAGTTTAAGCGGACGCTACGCGACCGCCCTGTTCGAACTGGCGCGTGAGAAAGGCGCGATCGACAAGGTCGAATCGAGCCTCGCCGCGGTGAAGCAGGCGCTTGCCGATTCGCCCGAATTCGCGGCGCTTGCCAGCAGCCCGCTGATCGGCCGCGCCGACGCGACCAAGGGCGTCGCGGCGGCCGCAAAGGCGATGAAGCTCGATTCGCTCACCGCCGACTTCCTCGGCGTGCTGGCGCAGAACCGCCGCCTCGCCGCACTCGCCAACATCGTCCGCGACTTCCGCATCCTCGCCGCGCGCCATCGCGGTGAGACCAGTGCCGAAGTCGTCTCGGCGCACCCCCTCTCCCCCGCGCAGGTCACCGCGCTCAAGGCGCAGCTGCGCGAGCGCGTCGGCCGCGACGTCACTGTCGACCTGTCGGTCGATCCCTCGCTGCTGGGCGGCCTGGTCGTGAAGATCGGCTCCCAGATGATCGACAGCTCGATCAAGACCCGTCTCAATTCCCTCGCGCACGCAATGAAGGGCTGATGGCGAACACGCCATCACCAGGAAAGGCTAAAGGCTAAGACAATGGATATCCGCGCCGCAGAAATCTCGAAGGTCATCAAGGACCAGATCGCCAATTTCGGCACCGAGGCAGAGGTCTCCGAGACCGGCCAGGTGCTGAGCGTCGGTGACGGCATCGCGCGCGTCCACGGCCTCGACAACGTCCAGGCGGGCGAGATGGTCGAGTTCGCCAACGGCGTGCAGGGCATGGCGCTCAACCTCGAGGCCGACAATGTCGGCATCGTGATCTTCGGCTCGGACGCCGAGATCCGCGAGGGCGACACCGTCAAGCGCACCGGCACCATCGTCGACGTCCCGGTCGGCAAGGGCCTGCTCGGCCGCGTCGTGGACGGCCTCGGCAACCCGATCGACGGCAAGGGGCCGATCGTCGCCGAGCAGCGCTCGCGCGTCGAGGTGAAGGCGCCCGGCATCATCCCGCGCAAGTCGGTGCACGAGCCGGTTCAGACCGGCCTCAAGGCGATCGATGCGCTCGTCCCCGTCGGCCGCGGCCAGCGCGAGCTGATCATCGGCGACCGCCAGACCGGCAAGTCGGCCGTCGCGATCGACACCTTCATCAACCAGAAGACCGTCAACGCGGGCGACGACGAGGGTAAGAAACTCTATTGCGTCTATGTCGCCGTGGGCCAGAAGCGCTCGACCGTCGCGCAGCTCGTGCGCACGCTCGAAGAGAATGGCGCGATGGAGTATTCGATCGTGGTCGCCGCGACCGCGTCGGACCCCGCCCCGCTCCAGTTCCTCGCGCCCTATACCGGCTGCGCGATGGGCGAATATTTCCGCGACAACGGCATGCACGCCGTGATCGTCTATGACGACCTCTCGAAGCAGGCCGTCGCCTATCGCCAGATGTCGCTGCTGCTGCGCCGTCCGCCGGGCCGCGAAGCCTATCCGGGCGACGTCTTCTATCTCCACTCGCGCCTGCTCGAGCGCGCGGCGAAGATGAACGACGACAATGGCGCCGGCTCGCTGACCGCGCTGCCGGTCATCGAGACCCAGGCGGGCGACGTGTCGGCCTACATCCCGACCAACGTCATCTCCATCACCGACGGTCAGATCTTCCTCGAGACCGACCTGTTCTACCAGGGCATCCGCCCGGCGATTAACGTCGGCCTGTCGGTCAGCCGCGTCGGCTCGGCCGCTCAGACCAAGGCGATGAAGAAGGTCGCCGGCTCGATCAAGCTGGAGCTGGCCCAGTATCGCGAAATGGCCGCCTTCGCTCAGTTCGGTTCGGACCTCGACGCTTCGACCCAGAAGCTGCTGGCTCGCGGCGCGCGCCTGACCGAGCTGCTGAAGCAGCCGCAGTACAGCCCGATGCCGGTCGAGGAGCAGGTTGCCTCGATCTACGCCGGCACCAACGGCTTCATCGACAGCGTCGATGTGAAGGACGTTACCCGCTACGAAGCGGCGATGCTGAGCTTCCTCCGTTCGGAGCATGGCGACGTGCTGAAGTCGATCCGCGACACCAAGGCGCTCGACGACGACACCGCCGCCAAGCTGAAGGACGCGCTGTCGACCTTCGGCAAGCAGTTCGCGTAAGCTCTAGGGGACGCGCAGGCGATGGCCAGCCTCAAGGCATTGAAGCTTCGCATCGGCTCGGTGAAGTCGACGCAGAAGATCACCAAGGCGATGAAGATGGTCGCCGCGGCCAAGCTGCGCCGGGCGCAGTCGAGCGCCGAGGCCGGCCGTCCTTATTCGACGCGCCTCAGCGACGTGGTGAGCTCGCTGGCCAGCCGGATCACGGTCGGTCCGCAGTCACCGAAACTGATTGCCGGCACCGGCAAGGACGAGACCCACCTGATCGTGCTCGCCACCGGCGACCGCGGCCTGGCCGGCGCGTTCAACACCAACATCGTCCGCGCCGCCCGCAAGAAGGCGGAAGAGCTGGAAGCGCAGGGCAAGAAGGTCCTGTTCTACATCGTTGGCCGCAAGGGCCGCCCGGTGATCCAGCGCACCTGGCCCAAGGGCATCATCGGCGATCATGACACTAGCCAGATGAAGGCGCCGACCTATGCCGATGCGCAGGCGATGGCCGACGATATCGTCGACCGGTTCGAAAGCGGCCAGTTCGACGTGGCCCATCTCGCCTACAGCGAGTTCCGCTCGGTGCTGGCGCAGGAGCCCAAGGTCGACCAAATCATCCCGGTCGTGCCGGCCAAGC
>NZ_DASWTG010000029.1:0-73087 GCF_036402235.1 Sphingomonas sp.
CCCGCGCGGACGCGTCGCCGTCCTCGGCGCCGGTCCCGCCGGCATGGCCGCCGCCCTCGGCGCCCTCAAGGCCGGCCACGAGGTCGTCGTCTACGAGCGCGACGAGGGCCCCGGCGGCCTGCTCCGCTTCGGCGTCCCGGACTTCAAGCTCGAGAAGCACTACGTCGACCGGCGCATCGCCGTGCTCGAGGCGGAGGGAATCCGGTTCGAATACGGGGTCGACGTCGGGTCGAGCCTGAGCCCTGAGGAGCTGCTCGAGCGCCACGACGCGCTCGTCCTCGCGATCGGCTCGCGCGTGCACCGCCCGCTCGACGTGCCCGGCGCCGACCTGCAGGGCGTGCGCTTCGCGATGGACTACCTGTACGCGCGCAACCGCTTCGTCGCGCGCGGGGAGGACCCGGCGGACGATCCCGAGCTGACCGCCGCGGGCAAGCACGTCGTCGTGATCGGCGGCGGCGACACCGCGATGGATTGCGTCCGCACCGCTGTGCGCCAGGGCGCGGCGAGCGTGAAGTGCCTCTATCGCCGCGACCGCGCCAACATGCCCGGGTCGCAGCGCGAGACCGCCAATGCCGAGGAGGAGGGCGTCGAGTTCGTCTGGCTCTCCGCGCCCGAAGCGTTCGACGCCAAAGATAATGGCGGCGGCGACAAGGTGACCGCGGTCAAGGCGGTCGGCATGCGCCTCGGCGCGCCCGACGCCAGCGGACGCCGCGCGCCCGAGCCCGATCCCGGCTCCGCATTCGACGTGCCCGCCGATCTGGTGATCAAGGCGCTCGGCTTCGACGCCGAGGATCTGCCCAACTTGTTCGATGCGCCCGAGCTCGGCGTCACCCGCTGGGGCACGATCCGCACCGATGCGCGCACGATGATGTCGAACCTCGACGGCGTGTTCGCCGCGGGCGACATCGTCAAGGGCGCCAGCCTGGTCGTCCAGGCGATCCGCGACGGCCGCGACGTCAGCGAGCGGATGCACGCCTGGCTCAAGGCGCAGGCCGCTGCGCCCGCGCGGAAGCAGAAGGAAGCCGCATGATCCGCATCGTTGCCGCAGCGTCGCTCGCGCTCATCGCTCCGGCCGTCGCGCAGACGGCGCCCACACCCGCATCGCCCTCCGCCGCGCCCGATCCCGCGCGTCTCGCTGCGGCGGAGAAGGCGGTCGCCGCGCTCGTGCCCAAGGGCATCTACCTCAAGATGATGCGCGACCAGTTCCCGCAGATGATGGACGCGATGATGGCCCAGATGATGGGCAAGACCGCGGATGAGCTGGGCGTGCCCGCGGCGGAGGGTGACGGCGGCAAGACGATGGGCGAGGCCGCGGCCAGCGCCGATCCGCACTTTCAGGAGCGCATGAAGATCATGTCGCGCGTGATGGGCGAGGAGATGGGCGCCGTGTTCGACAAGCTCGAACCACGTGTCCGCGCCGGTCTCTCTCGTTCCTTTGCGCGCCGGTACACGACCGGTCAGCTGAATGAGATCAACGCCTTCTTCGCGACTCCGACCGGGGGCGCCTTCGCTGACCAGTATCTGCTCACCTTCATGGACCCCGAGGTCATCCAGGAGATGATGGCCGCGACCCCAGAGATGATGAAGGCGATGCCGGCGATCATGGAGAAGGTGGAGGCGGCGACCAAGCACCTCCCGCCGACGCCCAAGACGTCCGAGAAGACTGACGAGAATGACTGACATGACGACCGACCAGCGCACCTATCTTGCCGAGCACGGCATGTACCGCCCCGAGTTCGAGGGCGATGCCTGTGGCGTGGGCATGGTCGCGGCGATCGACGGCCAGCCGTCGCGCCGCGTGGTGCAGAGCGCGATCGACGCGCTGAAGGCGGTGTGGCACCGCGGCGCGGTGGATGCCGACGGCAAGACCGGCGACGGCGCGGGCATCCATGTCGACCTGCCTTTGCGCTTCTTCGACGACGCGGTGCTCGCGTCGGGCCACCGCGTGCTGCCCAACCGCCTCGCGGTCGGCATGATCTTCATGCCGCGCGTCGACCTGGGCGCGCAGGAGGCGTGCCGCACGATCGTCGAGAGCGTCATCATCGAGGCCGGCTACACCATCTATGGCTGGCGCCAGGTGCCGGTCGACGTCTCGGTCATCGGCCAGAAGGCGCAGGCGACCCGGCCGGAGATCGAGCAGATCATGATCGCCGGCCCGATGCCCGACGAGGTGTCGGAGGACGAGTTCGAGAAGAACCTCTACCTCGTCCGCCGCCGGATCGAGAAGCGCATCATCGCGGCGCAGATCAGCGGCTTCTACATCTGCTCGCTCAGCTGCCGCTCGGTGATCTACAAGGGGCTGTTCCTCGCCGAGAGCCTCAGCGAGTTCTACCCGGACCTCAAGGACGAGCGCTTCGTCAGCCGCGTCGCGATCTTCCATCAGCGCTACTCGACCAACACCTTCCCGCAATGGTGGCTGGCGCAGCCCTTCCGCTGCCTGGCGCATAATGGCGAGATCAACACGATCCGCGGCAACAAGAACTGGATGCTCAGCCACGAGATCAAGATGGCGAGCCTCGCCTTCGGCGAGCATTCGGAGGACATCAAGCCGGTGATCCCGGCGGGCGCGAGCGATACGGCGGCACTCGACGCGGTGTTCGAGGCGATCTGCCGCTCGGGCCGCGACGCGCCGACCGCCAAGCTGATGCTGGTGCCCGAGGCGATGGGGCCGGAGACGCCGGCCAACCATCTCGCGATGTACAAGTATCTCGCCTCGGTGATGGAGCCGTGGGACGGCCCGGCCGCGTTGGCGATGACCGACGGCCGCTGGGCGGTCGCGGGCGTCGACCGCAATGCGCTGCGCCCGCTGCGCTACACCCGCACCGCCGACGGGCTGCTCGTCGTCGGCTCCGAGACCGGGATGGTCCAGATCCCCGAATCGACCGTGGTCGCCAAGGGCCGCCTTGGCCCAGGCGAGATGATCGCGGTCGATCTCGACGAGGGCCGCTTCTACGAGGATGACGAGGTCAAGGACCGGATCGCCGGCGAATATGACTATGCCGGGATGATCGGCGAGTTCCTGACCGTCGATGAGCTGCCCGTGGTGGACGAAGCCGGGCCGCGCTTCGACCGGGCCGAGCTGACCCGCCGCCAGGTCGCGGCGGGCCAGACGCTCGAGGACATGGAGCTGATCCTCTCACCGATGGTGACCGACGCCAAGGAAGCGGTCGGATCGATGGGCGACGACACGCCGCTCGCGGTGATCAGCGACAAGCCGCGACTGATCAGCCAGTTCTTCCGACAGAATTTCAGCCAGGTCACCAACCCGCCGATCGACAGCTTGCGCGAACGGCACGTGATGTCGCTCAAGACGCGCTTCGGCAACCTCGCCAACATCCTCGACACCGGGGAGACGGCGAACAAGGTGCTGGTGCTCGAAAGCCCGGTGCTGACCAATAGTGACTGGGCGCGATTGAAGGCGCATTTCGGCGGCCTCGCCGCCGAGATCGACTGCACCTTTCCCGCCGGCGGCGGGCCGGAGACGCTGCGCGCGGCGATCGCCGACGTCCGCTTCCAGGCCGAGCAGGCGGTGCGCGCGGGCGCGACCGAGCTGTTCCTGACCGACGAGCATGTCGGGCCGGATCGCATCGCCATCGCCGGCGTGCTGGCGGCGGCGGCGGTGCATACGCACCTGGTCCGCAAGGGGCTGCGCAGCTATGCCAGCGTCAACGTGCGCTCGGCCGAGTGCCTCGACACGCATTATTATGCGGTGCTGATCGGCGTGGGCGCGACCACGGTGAATGCCTATCTCGCCGAAGCCTCGATCGCCGACCGGCACGCGCGCGGCCTGTTCGGCGACATGAGCTTCGACCAGGCGCTCAAGAACCATCGCAAGGCGATCGACGAGGGTCTGCTCAAGATCATGTCGAAGATGGGGATCGCGGTGATCTCCTCGTACCGCGGTGGCTATAATTTCGAGGCGGTCGGCCTCAGCCGCGCGCTGGTCAACGACTTCTTCCCCGGCATGCCCGCGAAGATCTCGGGCGAGGGCTATGCCTCGCTGCATCTCAACGCCAAGCTGCGCCACGACGCCGCGTTCGACACCGGCGTCGCGACGCTGCCGATCGGCGGCTTCTACCGGCAGCGCCATGGCGGCGAGACCCACGCCTATTCGGCGCAGTTGATGCACACGCTGCAGACCGCGGTCGCGACCGACAGCTATTCGACCTATCTGCAATTCTCGCGCGGCGTGCGTGATCTGCCGCCGGTCTATCTGCGTGATCTGCTCGAGTTCAACTTCCCGAACGAGGGCGTCGGGATCGACCAGGTCGAGGCGATCACCGAGATCCGCAAGCGCTTCGTGACGCCGGGCATGTCATTGGGCGCACTCAGCCCCGAGGCGCACGAGACGCTGGCGATCGCGATGAACCGCATCGGCGCCAAGGCGGTGTCGGGCGAGGGCGGCGAGGATTCGATCCGCTACAAGCCCTATGCCAACGGCGACAACGCCAATTCGACGATCAAGCAGATCGCGTCCGGCCGCTTCGGCGTCACCGCCGAATATCTGGGCGCGTGCGACGAGGTCGAGATCAAGGTCGCGCAAGGCGCCAAGCCCGGCGAGGGCGGCCAGCTGCCCGGCTTCAAGGTCACCGAGTTCATCGCCCGGCTGCGCCACGCGACGCCCGGCGTGACGCTGATCAGCCCGCCGCCGCACCACGACATCTACTCGATCGAGGATCTGGCGCAGCTGATCTACGACCTCAAGCAGATCAATCCGCGCGCCCGCGTCTGCGTCAAGCTGGTCAGCTCGGCCGGCATCGGCACGGTCGCGGCGGGCGTCGCCAAGGCGCATGCCGACGTGATCCTGGTCGCCGGCCATGTCGGCGGCACCGGCGCCTCCCCGCAGACGTCAGTCAAGTACGCCGGCACGCCGTGGGAGATGGGGTTGAGCGAGGTCAACCAGACCCTCACCCTCAACGGGCTGCGCGGCCGCGTGAAGCTGCGCACCGATGGCGGGCTCAAGACCGGGCGCGACATCGTCGTCGCGGCGATCCTGGGCGCCGAGGAATTCGGCATCGGCACGCTCAGCCTCGTCGCGATGGGCTGCATCATGGTGCGGCAGTGCCATTCCAATACCTGCCCGGTCGGCGTGTGCACCCAGGACGAGCGTCTGCGGCAGAAGTTCACCGGCTCGCCCGAGAAGGTCATCAACCTGATGACCTTCATCGCCGAGGAGGTGCGCGAGATCCTCGCCCGGCTCGGCGTTCGCAGCCTCGATGAGGTGATCGGCCGTACCGAGCTGCTCCGTCAGGTCAGCCGCGGCGCCGAGCATCTCGACGATCTCGATCTCAACCCGATCCTCGCCAAGGTCGATGCCGAGGAGAGCGAGCGCCGCTTCAGTCTAGACACCTGGCGCAATGCGGTGCCCGACAGCCTCGACGCGCAGATCATCGCCGACGCAAAGGCGGTGTTCGAGCGCGGCGAGAAGATGCAGCTCGCCTATAACGTCCGTAACACCCACCGCGCGGTGGGCACCCGCCTGTCGAGCGAGATCACGCGGACCTTCGGCATGTCCAAGCTCGCCGACGGGCATGTTCAGGTCCGCCTGCGCGGTTCGGCCGGCCAGTCGCTGGGGGCGTTCCTGTGCAAGGGCGTGACGCTGGAAGTGTTCGGCGACGCCAACGACTATGTCGGCAAGGGCCTGTCGGGCGGTACGATCGTCGTCCGCCCGCTGGTCAGCTCGCCGCTCGACAGCCGCGCCAACACGATCATCGGCAACACCGTCCTCTACGGCGCGACCAGCGGCAAGCTGTTCGCCGCGGGCCAGGCGGGTGAGCGCTTCGCGGTGCGCAACTCGGGTGCGCAGGTCGTGGTCGAGGGCTGCGGCGCCAATGGCTGCGAATATATGACCGGCGGCGTTGCGGTCGTTCTGGGCAAGACCGGCACCAATTTCGGCGCGGGCATGACCGGCGGCATGGCGTTCATCTATGACGAGGACGGCGTGTTCGAGGCCAATGCCAACCCCGACAGCATCGTATGGCAGCGCCTGTCGTCGATGCATTGGGAAGCGGTGCTCAAGAACCTGGTCACCGAGCATCACGCTGCGACCGACAGCAACTGGTCGGGCGGGCTGCTCGAGGATTGGGACCGTATCCGCGGCAATTTCTGGCAGGTAGTTCCGAAGGAAATGCTCGAGCGGCTTCCGCACCCGCTGGATGACACGCAAGAGCTGGTGGCGGCGGAATAAGAACTCGTCGAGCACGAGCAGGAAATGGATCGCTTGCAATGTTGGAATTGATCTGCTTGCCTGCACGTACCGACGTTGCCGGGTCGCTCTTTGACATCGCAGGATCACTCCCGGACGGGCATGCTCGATAGTGTCAAGCTAGTGTAAACTTCCGCACCCGCGATTGCGGCTGAGGGGCACTCGTATCTTGCCGCCCCCCGCCCCTCGCGCCTAAAGCCACGGCATGTGGCAGCTTTACCAATTCCCGCTTTGCCCCTTCTCGCGCAAGGTCCGGCTCGTCCTCGGCGAGAAGGGCGTCGGCTACGAACCCGTGCGCGAATCCCCCTGGGCGCGGCGCGACGAGTTTCTCGACATGAACCCCGCGGGGCAGACGCCGGTGATGGCCGACGACCGCGGCGTGGTGCTGATCGACTCGGTCGCGATCTGCGAATTCTTCGAGGAGACGGTGAGCAAGGCCGCCTTGCTCAACGGCACCGCCGCCGATCGCGCCGAGATTCGCCGGCTCGTCGCCTGGTTCGACGTCCAGTTCTTCCGCGACATCACCGGGCCGCTGCTGCACGAGCGGATGCTCAAGCGCATCGTCCAGCGCGCGACGCCGGATTCGACCGCGCTGCGCGAGGCGATGAAGGCCGCGGTCGCGCATCTCGACTATATCGACTTCCTGCTCGACCACCGCACCTGGCTGGGCGGCGCGACGATGAGCCTCGCCGACCTTGCCGCCGCGGCGCAGATCAGCGTCGCGGACTATCTCGGCGGGATCGACTGGAAGAGCCATGAGCAGGCCAAGCGCTGGTATGTCGGCATGAAGAGCCGCCCGAGCTTCCGACCGCTGCTCGCCGAGCGGATGGAGGGGATCAACCCGCCGCCCGATTACGAGAAGCTCGACCTTTAGTTTGTTTCAGCCAAGCTGAAACGTGGCGGCACCGGCCCGCTTCAGCGAAGCTGATCTAACTTCAGGGGATCGAGATCGCCTCGGGCTGTTGCGCAGGGAAGCCTCGCACCGCCGCACTGGCAAGCTTGGGCGCGAGCGTCGCGGGCGCGTCAGCTGCTGTGCCCTCGGCCTGCGCCGTCAGCGCGCGGCCATGCCACACCGGCTTCATCCCGTCGCGCAGCACCAGCTCGACCTCCAGCTCGGTGACGATCAGGCCGCGCAGCGCCTGCTTGTTCGAGGGCATGCTGACCCCGATCGCCGCGCCCCAGTTGCCGACCGCGGCCGCCGGGCCGGGCGTCTTCGCCTTGGACGTCACCGCCCCGCGCGCGGTACGCGTCACCTTGACCCGCGCGATGTAGCGGCTGCGGCTGGTCGCTGGCAGCGCCATGAAGCGCATGTCGGCGAGCGCCCGCTCCACCGCATCGGCGAAAGCCTGCCTGGCCGGAGCGGGGACGGCCGGATCGGCCATCGATTCGATCGCGACCGTGCCGGGTCGCAGCGGCTCGCCTTCGACCAGCGCGGCGGTCTGCAGGGCCACGGCCCCCAGCATCGTCGCGATCACTGCAATGGCTGTCATTTACGCAACTCCCGCACCGGCGGCTGCCTGTCGGCCAATCCTTGGCATAACGGACTCCCGACCACCAGCCAGTAACGCACGCCGCTTGACCCAGTCCTATTAGCTGACATAAGTCAGATAAATGAGCCTCAACCCTGTCAGCCGCTTCCGCCGCTTTGCCCGCGCCGTGACGCGCGAGGTAGGCGCGCTCGACAGCTCGTTCCTGGGGCGCGGCCGCCCGCTCGGCATGGCGCGCGTGATCAACGCGATCGGGTCGGGGCGGAGCGACGTGGCCGAGTTGCGTGCCTATCTCGGTCTCGATTCCGGGCTGATGAGCCGGATGCTGCGCGGGCTCGAGGACGAGGGCCTGATCGACACCACGCCGCATCCCGGCGACGCCCGGCGCCGCGTCGCCGCACTGACTCCGGCCGGGTTGCGCGAGTTCCGCGCCTATGAGGCACTGTCCGATGCGCGCGCGGCGGCGTTCCTGGACGGCGCGGCGAACCGTGACGCCCTGCTCGATGCGATGGACCTGATCGCCTCGGCATTCGGCCGGGCGGATGTCGTCATCGAAGAGACGGACCCGGCAGGCGAAGCGGCGCGGCATTGCCTGCTACGCTATTATGCCGAGCTGGACGCGCGTTTTCCCGGCGGGTTCGACGTGGCGCGATCCAGCGACCCGGACATCAAGGACATGATCCGCCCGCGCGGCGCCTTCTTCGTCGCCATGTCGGACGGGTTGCCGGTCGGCTGCGTGGCATTGAGGGGCGAGGGTGGCGGCAGCGCCGAGATCAAGCGGCTGTGGGTGGATCGCGGGGCGCGCGGGCTTGGGCTGGCGCAGCGCCTGATGGCGGCAGCGGAAGAGACAGCTCGCGCGCTGGCGATCAACAGGCTGCGACTGGACACCAACCGCGCGCTGCCCGAAGCCGCGCGCTTTTACCGCGCCGCCGGCTGGACCGAGATCAGCCGCTACAACGACAATCCCTATGCGGAGATCTTCTTCGAGAAGCGGCTCTAGAAGCCTTCGTCCTCGGGAACCGGCTCGCGGCGGCGACTCTCACGCTCGAGCGGTGGCGCGTCGAGCTGCTCTTCCCCGGGCCGGGTCATCTCGAGGCTGCCGTCGCGGTTGACGCGGACGCCGACGGCCTGGCCGCCGAAGCTGCCTTCGATCTCGATCGGCTCGTCGATGACGTTCTCGCCTTCGTCCGCCAGCGCGTCGGAAAGGTTCTCGACCACCGGCTCGGGCTTCGGCTTCGCCGCGACGCCCAGCGCCTGCGCCATGAAATCGCGCCATACGCGGGCCGGCGCGCCGCCGCCGGCAAGGCCCGGATTGGGGGTATTGTCGTCATTCCCCATCCACACCGCGGTGACGATGCCGTCGGCATAGCCGACGAACAGCGCATCGCGATTGTCCTGCGTCGTCCCGGTCTTCCCGAAGGTCTCGACCGAGAGGGCCGCGCTCTGCCCGGTCCCCTCGCTCACCGCCGCCCGGAGCAGCTCGCGCATCCCCTCCAGCTCGCGCCGCCCGATCGGGCGTTGCGAGCCGGTGAGGCGATCGAGCCAGCCCGGCTCATCGGCCTCGGACAGGCCGCGCGGGCGCACCGGCGCCTCGCCATTGGCGATCGCGGCATAGGCCGCCGTCAGCTCGAGCAGCGACACGGTCGAGGTGCCGAGCGCAATCGAGGCCTCTTCGGCAATCGGCGTGGAGATGCCCAGGTCGCGCGCCGCGCGGATCACGGCACGCGGGCCGACATCCTTGATCAGCCGCGCCGCCGCGACGTTGCTCGATCGCGCGAATGCCTGGCGCAAGGTGATCTCGCCCCGATAGCGGCCGTCATTGTTCTTCGGCGCCCATTCGCCGATCGTCACCGGCTCATCGAGCACGGTCGAATCGGGGGTCATTCCGCTGCGCAGCGCGGCGAGATAGACGAACAGCTTGAATGTCGAGCCCGGCTGGCGGCGCGCCTGCGTGGCGCGGTTGAACGGGGATTCGCCGTAGTTCTTGCCGCCGACCATCGCGATGACGCGGCCGTCGGGGCGCATCGCGACGATGGCAATCTGCGACTGACGCAGCCCGGCATTGCGCACTGCACGCTCGGCGGCGCGCTGCATCCGGGTCTCGAGCGTGGTCGTCACCTCGCGCACCGCGCCGAGCTCGCCCGCCTGATCGCGCGCCTCGGGCAGCACCCAGTCGGCGAAATAGGTGCCGCTGGGCAGCGCCTTGCTCCGCGCGAGCCGCAGTCGCGCCGGCGGAATCGCGCGCGCCTCCGCCTCGGTCAGCAGCTCGGCGTCGACCATCGTGCCGATCACCACCGCCTGCCGTTCCTGCGCGCCCTTGAGGTTGGACGACGGCGCGAGCCGCGAGGGCGCCTTGACGAGGCCCGCGAGCATCGCCGCCTGGCCGGTGGTCAGCTGCGTCGCGGGACGGCTGAAATAATGCCGCGCGGCGGCATCGAGCCCGTACTGATTGTCGCCGAAATAGACGTTGGAGAGGTAACGCGAGAGAATCTCGTCCTTGGTCAGCCACGCTTCGAGCCAGAAGGCGATCAGCACCTCCTGGAACTTGCGGCCGAAGGTGCGCTTGGAGCTCAGGAACGCATTCTTGGCGAGCTGTTGCGTGATCGTGCTGCCGCCCTGCGAACTCTTGCTCGTGAAGACGTTGTTGACGAAGGCGCGCAGGATGCCGCGCGGGTCGATGCCCCAATGGCTGCGGAAGCGGCGGTCCTCGACCGCGATGAAGGCATCGACGACGTGCGCGGGCAATTTGGTCGCGTCGACCGGCTTGCCGACCTCGGCGCCGGTCCTGGCGATCGGCGTGCCCTCTGCGGAGAGCAGCGTGATCGACGGGGGCACCGGCGGCTCGAGCGACTTGGAGAGCGGCGCGGTGAAGACCAGCCATCCGATCGTGACGACGAACAGCACGATGAACGCGGCGAGTCCGCGCATCGTCCACCGCCACCACGGGCGCTGGCGCAGGGGAAGACGCGGGCCGGACGGCGGCGCGTCTGCGCCGCTCGGGCCGTCAAACGGATCGGAGGGCGAGACCGTGGGCGCGCGCGGATCGGCGACCTCGGGGTACAGGGTATCGTAGCGCATGGAACCGGGCACTGTTTTACCCCGCCACGACAGCGGGTTCAAGCGCGAGCCGGGCCGCACGCGGGATCGCGGCAATGGCTGACCGCTCCATGGTGAATCCTTCTATCGAACCCGGCCAGCCTAAACGCCCAGGTGTATTAATGCAATAATACGCTTACCGCACGGGCACGAAGTCGAGGTGATGGAAATCATAGCTGAAGTCGGCGAGCGGGGAGAGCGCCTTCATCTTGACGCCGGTGACCTTGCCGTCCGCGACGGCGAAGCTCACCACGGCGTCTTCGCCAGCCCCGGCCGGGAAGCGCGTGCGGAAGGTATCGGTGCCCCAGGGCTCGAGCCTGCTCTTGAACGCCGGCGTCGGGACGAAGGCGATGGCGAGTCCCTTGCCCTTCGCAGTGATGACGATGTCGCCATACCAGGCGTCGCGGTAGCGCCCGGCATAGGCGGCGAGCGGCAAGCTCGGAGAACCCTCGGGCGGCTTGGCTTCGCCGGCCGCGAGGCCCGCCATCGCTTCCTCCTGCGCCTGCCTGTTGCGCGCGACATAGCTCGCGACCCAATCATAGGCGGGAGCGCCGAGCAGATGATCGAGGATGGCATTGCGGATGCCGCCCGAGACGCCGTCCTCGACATTGCTGAGCACCACGATACCGATCCCGGCCGAGGGGACCATCGCAGTCTGCGTCACCTGCCCCGAAAGCCCGCCTGAATGGCTGACCAGCCGCCGGCCGCGGAAATCCTGCACGAACCAGCCGAGCGCATAGCCCGCCATCACCGGGCGAGCGGGATTGGCGTCGGTGCCGCCGTCGCTCGACGAGACGATCACCTGCGGCTTCCACATCTCCGCAGCGGTTTCCTTGCTCCACAGCCGCTTGCCGCCGGGCAGCTCGCCAAGCGCCAGCTGGACCTCAAGCCATTTCGCGACATCGGCGACGCTGGCGTTGATGCCGCCGGCCGCGTCGATCAACGGTCCCTCGTCGGGCTGGATCACCTGCATCGGCCCCATGCCGCGCGCCGGCGGGCCGAGCCGCGCATGCCGGCCTGCAACGTTGGGCGTCCGCAGCAGCTCACGCGAAGGCACCGCATCGGCCATGCCGAGCGGCTGGAGGATGCGCGTGGTGATGAAGTCGCGCCACGACAGGCCCGACATCTTCTCGATCAGCACACCGGCGACGATGTAGAGGATGTTGTCGTAATCATAGCCGGCGCGGAAACCGCGCGCCGGGCGCAGGAAGCGAAGCGCGCGCAGCACCTGCGCGGTGTCGGCACTCGATTGCGGAAAGTACATGAGATCGCCCGCGCCGAGCGGCAGGCCGGAGCGATGGACCAGCAGATCGCGCACGGTGAACATCCCCGTCACCGCCGGATCGGCCATCCTGAATTCGGGGAGATAGTTGACCAGCGGCTCGTCCCAGCCGAGCTTCTTCTCCTCGACCAGCATCCCCAGCGCGGCGCCGGTGAACGCCTTGGAATTGGACGCGATGCCGAAGCGCGTATGCGCATCGACCGGATCGGGCTTGCCCATGGTGCGCACGCCATAGCCCTTGAGCCAGGGCGCCTGCCCCTTGCGCACGATCGCGACGGCGATGCCGGGGGTCTCGAATGCCTTCATGAAATTCGCGACGATCGCATCGACCGCGATGTCCAGCCCCGGAGCCGGGGTTTGCGCCCATGCCGGCAGTGCCAGCCCTGCCGCACTACCCAGCCCAAGTGCCAGCGCGCCGCGCCGGTCGATCGTCAATCCGCTCATCGGGAACCCTCCGCTGCCGCGGAAGCTAGCCTGAGCGCCGCATTTGTCGAGAGCTACGCTTCGAGCTCGACGTCCCAATAGAGCCAGTCGTGCCAGGTCTCGTGCAGATGGTTGGGCGGGAAGCGCCGGCCATGCTCCTGCAATTGCCAGCTGGTCGGCCGGATCGGCGCGACGTGCAGCGGCATCGCCGCCTGCCGCGGCGTGCGCCCGCCCTTGCGCAGGTTGCAGGGGGCGCAGGCGGTAGCGACATTCTCCCAGGTGGTGCGGCCGCCCTGGGCGCGGGGGATGACGTGATCGAAGGTCAGATCGCGCGGGCTGCCGCAATATTGGCACTCGAACTTGTCGCGCAGGAACAGGTTGAAGCGCGTGAACGCAGGGAATTGCGACGGCTTCACATATTGCTTGAGCGCGATCACCGAAGGCAGCTTGATCGCCGCGGTGGGACTGCGCACCTCGCGCTCATAGTGGCTGACGATATCGACGCGATCGAGGAACACCGCCTTGATCGCCGTCTGCCAGGGCCACACGCTCAGCGGATAATAGGAGAGCGGGGTATAATCGGCATTCAGCACCAGGGCGGGACACCCGTCGGGATGGCGGATCAGATCGGGATGGTACATGGTCCCCCTCGTGCCCGTTACGCCTTTCCGCCTCTCGCCACGAAGCGTTGCACGGTGATGACACCATATGCCGTGACTCGCGGTCAAGGTGTCGCGCGATGATCGTCTCGCGTTTTGCGCCCAGCCCGACCGGACGGTTGCATTTGGGCCACGCTTTCTCCGCCATCCGCGCGCATGATTTCGCCCGGGAGCGCGGCGGGCGCTTCCTGCTGCGGATCGAGGATATCGATGGCACGCGCAGCCGGCCCGAGCATGTCGAGACGATCCTGCGCGATCTGGAATGGCTGGGGCTGCGCTGGGACGACGAGGTGGTGTTCCAGTCGCAGCGCCTGTCCCTGTACGAAGCGGCGCTGGAACGGCTGAAGGCGGCGGGGCTGCTCTATCCATGTTTCTGCACCCGCGCGGATATCGCAGCGAGCGTGAGCGCGCCGCACCCCGGATCAGGCGGGCCGGAGGGGCCGGTCTATCCGGGCACCTGCCGCACGCTCGATGCGCCCGACCTCTCGCGGCCGCATTGCTGGCGGCTCGATATGGCGAGGGCGCTCGCCACGGTCAGCGCGCCGCTCCGCTTCGAGGATTCGGGGCATGGCCTGGTGGAGGCCGATCCCGTGTCGCATGGCGATGTCGTGCTGGCACGCAAGGACGCGCCTGCCTCCTATCATCTTGCCGTGACGATCGATGATGCCGCACAGGGCGTCACCGATATCGTCCGCGGCGAGGATCTGTTCGCCGCGACGCATGTCCACCGGCTGCTCCAGCACCTGCTCGGCCTGCCCGTGCCCCGCTATCACCATCATCCGCTGTTGCTGGGCCCGGACGGCCAGCGGCTCGCCAAGCGGCACAATGCCTCCACCCTCGCCGCGCTGAGAGAGGCAGGGGAAGACGGGCATGCGCTGGCAGACGCCCTGCGCAAGGGCGAACTGCCGATTGGATTCGCCGCTGCAAGCGCCTAAATGAGCGTTATGAAACTGTTCCTCATCCTGCTCCTGATCGCGGCGATGATCGCGACCGTCGTCGCGCTGGTTCGCGGGATCATCGCCTTCCTTCGCACCAGCGAGGCGGACCTGAAGGCCGGCAACGGCCCGAGCGCCTCGGCGCTCAAGTCGAACAGGATGATGCAGCAGCGCATCCTGTTCCAGGGCATCGCCATCGCGATCGTCGCGCTGCTCCTGCTGATGGCGAGCAGCAGCTAAGACGCGAGCCTTGGTCAAGCTCAACAAGATCTATACCCGCACCGGCGACGACGGCACGACCGGCCTTGTCGACGGATCGCGTGTCGCCAAGAACGATCCGCGCATGGCCGCGATCGGCGATGTCGATGAGGCGAACAGCGCGATCGGAGTCGCGATCGCGCTGATGGGCGACGGCTATCCCGCGCGGCTGCTGGAGACGGTGCAGAACGATCTGTTCGATCTGGGCGCAGACCTCGCCACTCCGGGCGAGGATTTCACCCCGAGCGAGATGGCACTGCGCATCGTCCCGGCACAGGTCGCGCGGCTGGAAGTGGCGATCGACGCCGCTAACGAAGCGCTCGAGCCGCTGCGCAGCTTCATCCTGCCGGGCGGGTCGGCGACAGCCGCCGCGATCCACCTTGCCCGTGCCGTAACGCGCCGGGCCGAGCGAACCGCGGTCGCGGCATCGCAGGAGGTTTCATTGAATCCGCAGGCGCTGGCCTATCTCAACCGGCTGTCGGACCTGTTGTTCGTGCTGGCACGCGAAGCCAACCTCGACCGCGGCGGCGACGTGCTGTGGAAGCCTGGCGCCAACCGCTAAGCTACGGCATATCCTCCGGAAAAGGGTGGAGCGGGTAGCGGGAATCGAACCCGCGTATTCAGCTTGGAAGGCTGCTGCACTACCATTGTGCTATACCCGCCCATGGCTCGCAGCATATCCCGCAAGGGGAGGTGGTGGAAGGGACTGGATTCGAACCAGTGTACGCTCACGCGGGCAGATTTACAGTCTGCTGCCTTTAACCACTCGGCCACCCTTCCATGCGGCACGCCGAAGCGAGTGGGCGCCATTGCCGAAGCGGACCGCCCCTGTCAACGCCTTGCGCGGGGGAATTGTGCCGCCTAGCGTCTCGCGATGAGCAAGGGACCACGACGCGGGCATCGCCCTTCGGGCAATTCGGGCAGCGGCAACCGGCCGCGTTTCTGGGGCCGCCACGCCGTGACCGCCGCGCTGGCGAATCCCGAGCGCAACGTGCGCAAGGTATGGGGCACGCGCGAGGCGCTGGCGGCGCTCGACCTGCCGCCGGTGCTGCCGATCACCTATGCCGACGCCGCCGACCTCGCCCGGATGGTGCCCGCCGACGCGCCGCACCAGGGCATCGTGATCGAGGTGGATCCGCTCGAGGAAATCTGGCTGGGTGACCTGCTGGAAAGCGGCGCGGACGATCGGCGGCCGCTGCTGGTGCTCGATCATGTCACCGACCCGCACAATGTCGGCGCGATCCTGCGCTCGGCAGCGGCGTTCGATGCCCTCGGCATCGTCACCCAGGACCGCCATGCCCCACCCGAGTCGGGCTCGCTCGCCCGCTCCGCTTCGGGCGCGCTCGAGCTGGTGCCCTGGGTGCGGGTCGTGAACCTCGCCCGCGCGCTCGACGAAATCGGCGAGGCGGGCTTCTGGCGCATCGGCCTTGCCGGCGAGGCCAAGGGCACGCTGTCGGAAGTGATGGGCGATACCCGCCCGGCGCTCGTGCTCGGCGCCGAGGGTGAAGGCATGCGCCACAACACCGCGCAGCATTGCGACGAGCTTGCGCGGCTGCCGATCTCTCCTAAGGTCGAGAGCCTGAACGTATCCAATGCCGCAGCGATCGCGCTCTATGCCGCGGTCTCCCGCTGACGCCGAAAAGGGGGCAACGATGTTCGATCGGTTTAAGGGCATCGCGCTGACGCTGCTTGCGCCGCTGGTGCTGGTCGGCTGCGCGTTCAGCCCGGGGAAGTTCACCTCCTCGCTCACCATCCTCGCCGATCGCAGCTTCACCTTCAGCTATCAGGGCGAGGTGATCGCAGTCGATCTTGCGAGCGAGATGGCCAAGGGCATGGGCGACGCCTTCAAGGACGACGACGAGAAGGGCAAGAAGGACACCAGCAACCCCGCTCTGCTGCAGCCGGCGATGTGGCAGGACAAGGATGCTGCCGGGAACCTCACCGAGCCTTTCGACGAGGAGGATTCGGCCGAGGACGAGGCCAAGAAGGAAGCCAAGTTCAAGGCGATCGGCGAGGCGTTGACCAAGGAGGCCGGCTATCGATCGGTCACCTACAAGGGCAAGGGTGTGTTCCTGATCGACTATCAGATCAGCGGCAAGCTCACCCACAATTTCCTGTGGCCGTACAACCTCGATGCCGAGGTGATCTTTCCCTTCGTGGTGATCGAGATGCGCGGGCGCGACCAAATCCGGGTCAAGGCGCCCGCGTTCGGCGACAATGATTCGCCCGCCAAGGGCAAGGGCGACGACAGCAAGGCCAAGCTCGACGGCATCTTCACCCTCGTCACCGACGGCGAGCTTGTGAGCCAGAACAACGAGGATGGCGCGACCAGCGCGAACGGCCGCAGGAGCGTGACGTGGAAGGCGACCCCGCTGAGCAAGGACGCGCCGATGGCGGTGGTGAAGGTATCGCCGCTGCCCTGACGGGCGGCGACCGGGGCCGGGTGGAAGTTGACGAAGTTACGGGGAACGCGGTTTATTCTGTCAGCTTCGCCGCCTTTGCCGGGCGTGGGCAGCCCGAGCCGTTCCTGCTGCGCGTATCGACGAAATCAAAGAGCGGTCAGAGCGACCTAACGACGCAAGCAAATGAATTCCAACATTGCAAGCGGGCTAGGTCAGACGGTTAGCTGTCGTTCGTATAATTGAAGCGGGCACGCGTCTTACGACCGGCTCGTTGCTCGCGAGCTTTGTAGGCTCGTTCGATCACCACACCAAGAGGCTCATCTGAAGCCTTCTTCCATCCCCCCAACCGCGCGACATTCTGCCGCGCTGAACTTTCGACGAGATCAAGATCAGCCTCATCCAACCTATCGGCTTGCGACAATGCCTGGTTATTCTCGTGTCGGATGCGCCGATTCTCGATCGCTTTCCTAAGAGGAATAGCCTTACGGGCGGCCTTTGTGTTCTCACCGTAAGTATTACGGCAATCCCGCGCAAGACTGAGCGCCTTCTTCTGTCGAGGGAATTTCCGCGGCTTTCCGTTCATGCGCTAATTGTGCACCTTCCGGCCGACGGCAGCAACGGGCGAAGCTCGTCGCACTGTAGCGCGGCGTCAATCCTCCGCGGCGATCGTCACCTTGAGACCGTCCAATGCGGGACCGAACTGGATCTGGCACGACAGGCGCGAGCGATCGTCGCGGTCGGACGAGCTGTCGAGCAGGTCGTTCTCGTCCTCGCTCATCGGCGTCAGTTTGTCCGCAAATTCCGGATCGACATGGACGTGGCAGGTCGCGCACGAGCAGCAGCCGCCGCACAGCGCGAGCAGCTCGTCGAACCCATTGTCCCGGATCACTTCCATGACGCTCAGGCCCGTTTCGCCCTCGACCTCGCGTTCTTCTCCTTCGCGCGTGACGACGATAAGCTTGGGCATCGGATTCTCCTGTCTCTGCCGCGCCCATGCCGGGGAATGGCGCGGCTTTCAAGGTTCCCTCCGGCAACGCTTCGTTCTCGAGGACAGCATCGCATGGGCCTGAGCGCCGAACAGCTTCGCACCGCGCTCGATGCGCTCGCCGAATCCGAACCGCTGATCGCGGCGGCGGTCGGCCGCGTCGGCTATCCCGAACCGCGCATCCGCGACCGCGGCTACGAGACGCTGCTGCGCACGATCGTCGGCCAGCAGGTGAGCGTCGCCGCGGCCGCTTCGATCTGGAACAAGCTCGCCGCGGCGCTGGGCGCCCTGCCCAAGCCGGCGATCGTCGCGGCGGCGAGCGACGAGGATCTGCGCGCCGCGGGACTTTCGCGCCAGAAGGCGAGCTATGCCCGCAGCCTGGCCGACGAGGTGACGAGCGGGCGGCTCGACCTCGCCAACCTGCCCGCCGACGACGAGGAGGCGATCGCGCAGCTGGTGCAGATCAAGGGGATCGGGCGCTGGTCGGCCGAGATCTACCTGCTGTTCGCCGAGGGGCGGCCCGACATCTGGCCGGCGGGAGACCTGGCGGTGCAGATCGAGATCGGGCGGATCATGGGGTATGCCGAGCGGCCGAGCGAGAAGCTGACCCGCGCGATCGCCGAGCCATGGCGCCCGCATCGCGGCGCGGCGGCGATCCTTGCCTGGCATCACTACAAGGCCGAGATGGAAGTGATCTGATCGTAAGTTGAACTTACGATCGCTTCGGACTGGCGCGGACCGCTTTCCCTTGCCAAAGAGCGCGGGACAGCAAGGAGGCCCATTTCCATGAAGACCCGCGCCGCCGTCGCCTTCGAGGCGAAGAAGCCGCTCGAGATCGTCGAGCTCGACCTGGAAGGTCCGAAGCCCGGCGAGGTGCTGGTCGAGATCATGGCGACGGGCATCTGCCACACCGACGCCTATACGCTCGACGGGTTCGACAGCGAGGGGATCTTCCCGAGCGTGCTGGGGCATGAGGGCGCGGGCGTGGTGCGTGAGGTCGGCGCCGGCGTCACCAGCGTGAAGCCGGGCGACCATGTCATCCCGCTCTACACCCCCGAATGCCGCCAGTGTAAGTCGTGCCTGTCGGGCAAGACCAACCTCTGCACCGCGATCCGCGCCACCCAGGGCAAGGGGCTGATGCCCGACGGCACCACGCGCTTCAGCTACAAGGGGCAGCCGATCTTCCATTATATGGGCTGCTCGACCTTCTCGAACTTCACCGTGCTGCCCGAGATCGCGGTCGCGAAGATCCGCGAGGACGCGCCGTTCCAGACCAGCTGCTATATCGGCTGCGGCGTCACCACCGGGGTCGGCGCGGTGGTCAACACCGCCAAGGTGCAGGTCGGCGAGAAGGTCGTGGTGTTCGGCCTGGGCGGCATCGGCCTCAACGTCATCCAGGGCGCGAAGATGGTGGGCGCGGACGTGATCGTCGGCGTCGACATCAACCCCGCCCGCGAGGAATGGGGCCGCAGGTTCGGCATGACCCATTTCATCAACGGCAAGGGCAAGCGCCGCGACGAGGTGATCGCCGAGGTGCTGGCGCTGACCGATGGCGGCGCCGACTACAGCTTCGACGCGACCGGCAATACCGAGGTGATGCGCACGGCGCTCGAATGCTGCCACCGCGGCTGGGGCGAGAGCATCATCATCGGCGTTGCAGAAGCGGGCAAGGAGATCGCGACCCGCCCCTTCCAGCTCGTCACCGGCCGGGTGTGGAAGGGCACCGCGTTCGGCGGCGCCAAGGGGCGGACCGACGTGCCCAAGATCGTCGACTGGTATATGAACGGCAAGATCGCGATCGACCCGATGATCACCCATGTGCTGAGCCTGGAGGAGATCAACAAGGGATTCGACCTGATGCATGCAGGGGAGAGCATCCGCAGCGTCGTCGTCTACTGAGCAGAAGGGAGAGGAGCCATGTTCAACCACATCATGCTGGGGTCGAACGATATCGACCGGTCGAAGGCGTTCTATGACGCGGTGCTCGGCACGCTGGGCTTCGGCGGCGAGGCGTTCCGCGACGTTTCGCCGAGCGGACATACGCGGCTGTTCTACCGGCATGACGGCGGCACGCTGTGCCTGTCCGAGCCGATCGACGACCAACCGGCGACCTGCGCCAATGGCGGAACGATCGGGTTCAAGTGCAGCTCGCCCGAGCAGGTGAAGGCGTTCCACGACGTCGCGGTGGCGAATGGCGGCACCTCGATCGAGGATCCGCCCGGCCTTCGTACCGGCAGCCCGCTGGGGCCGATGCATCTGAGCTATGTCCGCGATCCCGACGGCAACAAGCTCTGCGCCATCCACCGCCCGGCATGAGCGAGACCGGCTGGATCCTCACCCTCACTTGCGCCGATCGGGTGGGGATCGTCGCGGGGGTGAGCGGGTTCCTGGCGCGGCATGACGGCTTCATCCTCGACAGCCAGCAATATGCCGACCTCGAGACGGGGCGCTTCTTCATGCGCGTCGTCTTCACGTCGGGCGGGCCAGGGTTCCCGGCGGGCCGCGAGGCGCTGGTCGCGGCTTTCGCACCGGTCGCGACCGAGTTCGAGCTCGACTGGGGACTGTCGGCGGCGGACGAGAAGCCCAAGCTGGTGGTCGCGGTGTCGAAGGGCTCGCACTGCCTCAACGACCTGCTCCACCGCCAGCAATCGGGGACGCTGTCGGCGCAGATCGTCGCGGTGGTCTCCAACCACGACAAATTGCGCGGCCTCACCGAATGGCATGGGGTGCCCTATCACCACCTCCCCGTCGAGGACGGCGACAATGCTGCGCAGGAGCGGCGGATCGAGGCGGTGATGGCGGCGGCGGGCGCCCCCTATCTGATCCTCGCCCGTTACATGCAGGTGCTGACCCCCGAGTTCGCGGACCGGCTGGCGGGACGGTGCGTCAATATCCACCACAGCTTCCTGCCGGGCTTCAAGGGCGCCCGCCCCTATCATCGCGCGCATGACCGCGGCGTGAAACTGATCGGGGCCACCGCGCATTTCGTCACCAGCGACCTCGACGAGGGGCCGATCATCGAGCAGGCGGTGGAGCGGGTCGATCACCGGGATTCGGTCGACGACCTGATCCGCATCGGCCGCGACATCGAGGCGCAGGTGCTGGCCCGCGCCGTCGATGCGCTGGGCGAGCGCCGCCTGTTCCTCAACGGCAACCGGACTTTGGTGTTCAGATGACCCTCGAAACGCTCTCGACCAACAAGGCCCATGGCGGGATCCAGGGCGTATACCGTCACGCGAGCGCCACCACCGGCACGCCGATGACCTTCTCGGCATTCGTCCCCGACCATGAAGAGGGCACGAAGCTGCCGGTGCTCTGGTATCTCTCGGGCCTCACCTGCACGCACGCCAACGTCACCGAGAAGGGCGAGTATCGGCAGGCCTGCGCCGAGCATGGCGTGATCTTCATCGCGCCCGACACCTCGCCGCGAGGGGACGGCGTGCCCGACGACGAGGCCTACGACTTCGGCAAGGGCGCGGGCTTCTATGTCGATGCGACGCAGGAGCCGTGGGCGGCGAATTACCGCATGCGTTCGTACATCGAGGACGAGTTGCCTGCGTTGATCCTGCGCGAATTCGCCTGCGCCGATCTGTCGCGCCAAGGGATCACCGGCCATTCGATGGGCGGGCACGGGGCGTTGACCATCGGTCTGCGCAACCCCGACCGCTTCCGCTCGGTCTCCGCCTTCGCCCCGATCTGCGCGCCGCTCCACTGCCCCTGGGGCGAGAAGGCGCTGACCGGCTATCTGGGCGGCAATCGCGAGGACTGGCGCGCTTACGATGCCTGCGCGATGATCGAGGATGGGCTGACGGTTCCCGAATTGATGGTCGATCAGGGCGACGCCGACCAGTTCCTCACCGATCAGTTGAAGCCCGATCTGCTGGAGAAGGCGTGCAAGGATGCGGGGATCGACCTGACGCTGCGCATGCAGCCGGGATACGACCACAGCTATTATTTCATCTCGACCTTCCTTCCCGAGCATGTCGCCTGGCACGCCGCACGGCTGAAATGACACGCCGTCCGCATTGCTGATCCGCCTTCGCGCCACTAGCGTGCGCGCAAACAGCGAAGGGGTTGGCGTATGCGGACAATGGTTGCGGTGTTGGCGATGATGGCAGCGGCGACGGGCACGGCCCACGCCCAGAAGGCGGCGCCCGAAGCCGATGCGCAAGCGCTCGAGCTGCTCAAGCGGGCGATCGCCTATCGCACCGTCGACGGGCCCGGCAACCAGACGCCGGAATATGCGAGCTACTTGCGCGACGCGCTGGTCGCGGGTGGCTTCGCGGCGGAGGACGTGACCGTCGAGCGCGTGGCCGGCACCGCGATGCTCGTCGCGCGCTATCGCGGGACGGACAAGTCCGGCACCGTCAAGCCGATCGGGATCATCGGCCATATGGACGTGGTCGCCGCCGACCCCAAGGACTGGGAGCGCGACCCGTTCACTCCGGTGATCGAGAATGGCTATATCTTCGGCCGCGGATCGACCGACAACAAGTTCAGCGTATCGGCGATGGTCGCGGCGCTGATCCAGCTCAAGAAGGACGGGTTCAAGCCCAAGCGCGACATCGTCTTCATGGCGTCGGGCGACGAGGAAACCGACATGAAGACCACCGCCGCGCTGGCGGAGAAGTACACCGGCCTCGAGCTGCTGCTCAACATCGATGCCGGCGGCGGGCGCTACTCGCCCGAGGGCAAGGCCGAATATTACGGGCTGCAGGCGGCGGAGAAGACCTATGCCGACTTCACCCTGACGGTCACCGATCCCGGCGGCCATTCGAGCGCGCCGCGGCCGGTGAACGCGATCGTCACGCTGGCCCGGGCGCTGGAGCGGATCGGTGCTTACAAATTCCCGGCCGAGCAGAACGAGATCACCAAGGCCTCCCTCGCCGTCGCGGCGGAGACAGCCAAGCCCGAGGACGCCGCGGCGATCCGCGCCTTCCTCGCCAATCCGCAGGACGAGGCCGCGCTCAAGGTGCTGCGCGCCAATTACGGGCTGGTCGGGCAGATCGGCACCACCTGCGTGCCAACCATGGTCAATGCCGGGCATGCCCAGAACGCCCTGCCCCAGCGCGCCACCGCCAACGTCAACTGCCGCATCTTCCCCGGCAACTCGATCGAGAGCATCCAGGCGAAGCTCAAGGAGGTCGCCGCGGAGCCGAGCCTGACGATCGTCAAGGACGACAGCGGCGGCAAGCCCGGCCCCGCCTCCCCGCTGCGGCCCGATGTGATGAAGGCGGTGACCGGCGGCATCCATGCGCGCTTCCCCTCCGTCAAGGTCATCCCGAGCATGTCCGCCGGGGCGACCGATTCGATGCATTTCCGCGGGCGCGGGGTGCCGAGCTACGGCATCGCGCCGATCTTCATGAAGCAGTCCGACCAGTTCGCCCACGGCCTCAACGAGCGCACGCCGCTGAGCGAGCTGGGGCCGGCGGTCACCTATTTCCGGCGGGTGGTGGCCGAGCTGTCCAAGTGACCGCTTGAGATGACCGCCCGCTACGACGCGCTGATCATCGGCGGGGGCCATAACGGCTTGGTCTGCGCCTTCTACCTCGCCCGGGCGGGGCTGAAGGTGCGGGTGCTGGAGCGGCGCAGCGTGGTGGGCGGCGCGGCGGTGACCGAGGAATTCCATCCCGGCTTCCGCAATTCGGCGGCGAGCTACACGGTCAGCCTCCTCCAGCCCAGGGTGATCGCCGACATGAAGCTGCCCGAGCGCGGGTATCGCGTGATCGAGCGGCCGGTCAGCAACTTCTTTCCGCTCGATAACGGGCACCTGATGCTGGGCGGCGGCGCGGCGCGGACGCAGGGCGAGTTCGCGCGCTTCTCGATGAAGGATGCCGCGGCGCTGCCCGAATATTGGGATGCGCTGGAGCGGGTCGCGGAACTGCTGCGGTCGATGGCGCTCAAGACCCCGCCCAATGCCGGCGGCGGGATCGCGGCGCTGCTCGCGGCGGCGGCGCAGGGGCGCGAGCTGGCGAAGATGCCGATCGAGGGACAGCGCGACGCGCTCGCCCTGTTCGTGCAGTCGGCGCACGAATTCCTCGACCAGTGGTTCGAGAACGAGCACGTCAAGGCCTCGTTCGCGTTCGACGCTGTGGTCGGCAATTTCGCGGGGCCGAGTGCGCCGGGATCGGCATATGTGCTGCTGCACCATGTGTTCGGCGAGGTGAACGGCAAGAAGGGCGCCTGGGGCCACCCGGTCGGCGGAATGGGCGCGATCACGGGGTATATGGCCGATGCGGCGCGCGAGGCCGGGGTCGAGATCAGCCTGGAGGCACCGGTCGAGCGCGTGCTGGTCGATGGCGGCCGCGTGGCGGGCGTGGGGCTGGCGAGCGGCGAGGAGATCGCGGCGGGGGTGGTCGCGGCCAATGTCGGGCCGGCGCTGCTGTACCGGCAGATGGTCGATCCGAGCGACCTGGGCGACGACTTCCGGCGACGCATCGCGGGGTTCAAGACCGGCTCCGGCAGCTTCCGGATGAATGTCGCGCTGAGCGAGCTGCCCGACTTCATTGTGCTGCCGGGCAAGGACGGCGAGCACCACCGCAGCGGGATCATCATCGCGCCGACCATGGGCTATATGGACCGCGCGCACGAGGACGCCGTGCGATACGGCTGGTCGAACGCGCCGGTGGTGGAGATGACCATCCCCTCGACCGTCGACGACAGCCTGGCCCCGCCGGGCGCGCATGTCGCGAGCCTGTTCTGCCAGCATTTCGCACCCACCCTGCCCAATGGCCGCAGCTGGGACGACGAGCGCGAGGCGGCGGCGGACGACATTGTCGACACGGTGACGCAATATGCGCCCAATTTCCGGGATTCGATCCTCGCGCGGCAGATCCATTCGCCATTGGACCTCGAGCGCAAGTTCGGGCTGGTCGGGGGCGACATCTTCCACGGGCGGATGTCGCTGGACCAGCTATGGGCGGCGCGGCCGGTGCTGGGGCATGGCGACTATCGCGGACCGATCGCGGGGCTCTACATGTGCGGCGCGGGGACGCATCCGGGCGGGGGCGTGACCGGGGCGCCGGGGCACAATGCGGCGCGGGAGATCCTGAAGGACCGCAGCGTGTTCGGCAGGCTGTTGCGGCGTCAGGCGAGGTTCGGGGCGTCATGACGACGCAGGCCCTCCGACAAAGTTGACGTAAAAGCGGGTGTTTGCGGCCGACACGCCGGGTTTGCGACCGGAAGTGGCTGACATTGCGACGGGCGCGCGACGATGGCGCGACACCGACGCGACAGGTGCACGACGATGGCGGGATACCAGCGCGACAGCCTGGCGACGGGTTTCGACCCCAAGGCGACCGGCCGGCGTCATGCGCGCGTCGGCGGCGCGACGGGCGGGCAACTGGCGGGACCGGCGACGGCAGGGCGCGGGGCGAGCAGATCGGGCGCGAACGGATCGGCGAGGCGCGCGGCGTGAAGCCGGAGCGCGCGATCCCAGGCATAGTCGAAGGGCGTACCGGGGAGGCGGTTGCGCAGCGCATGCGCGCTCGACCGCGACATGCCCGCGGCGCGCGCCGCCCGTGCGATGCTCCCGGTTTCGACCAGCGCGGCGAGGAAGATGCGCTGACGCGCCGGGGTCCAGTGGTTGCGCGATGCTGGTGGCAGGAGGGATATGTCGTCGGTGGGGCCTGGGGTTGGTTGGTCCTGCTTCATGGGCCGACTCCTTTGGTTCTTGGAGTTGGCGTATTTAACCTATTTGGCTCTTGTAGGAAAATTCCTCTAGCTGTTCATGTCGATGATCGAGGGTGGAAGCCCGATAAGGACAAGCGGGCAAGGGTTGCCCACACCTCGCGCCACGCGATCCATTAGTTTTGACCAATGCGTGGTCGCTTGGCCGAATTTGTCGGATGTGAACTTGCGAGCCCAAGCTTTTACGAATGAGACCTGCCGAGCAATGTCGGCCTCGATCTGTTTTCGCTGAGGTCCAGTCGGCGAGCCGGCTCCAAACTCGATCAGCCCGTCGAAGTCCACGATCCCGCGACCGCTCGCGAATTGCTCAATCCGCTCCCGCATGGTTGCCTGCATTTCGGAACCGCGAGTGATGATACCACCGATGCTGATCGCCCCCTCGGCATGAAGGCGTTTGAAGTTTTCTAGGTCGCGGTCGAAGAATGGATCCTTGTTGTTCCATTCGATTTCGAATGCCACGATCCCCTTATCCGCGCGCCGGACATGATCGATTTCGTGGCTAATAGATTCCTTTGCGACACCATCGACCGTCTTGGTCATTTCGAAATTGTGCTTGGTCCAGTGAAGCGCAGCCAGGCCGCGCCGAAGGCGTTGCGTCATCTTCGCTTCACCGCCACCACCGCCGATGATTTCGGTGATTGGAAGTGAGATGTTGAGCAATGCGCCTTCCATCTCGTCAATGAGCTCAGGAAAGTCGTGCAGCAGGATGGCTTCGGCGTGATTGGTGAAAAGCACCTCGAAGCCATGATCACGAAGTCGGTCGAACATTACTCTGCTGCTACCGGCATCGCGCTGTTGTAGCCATAGGTATCCCAAGTCGGCTTATAGCTTTCGTCGGCCTGATTTCCCCAAACCGTCCAGCCTTTCCGTGCCCCACGGCTAAACATTTCAAGGCGAGGCCCCCAACTGCAATCCTCAATGATCTTATACTGCTCGTCCGGCTTGCGGCTATGTTCGCGTTTGCGCGACTGGATCATATTAACCTGACTGCGCCCAGGATCGAGCGTGCGGGCGTTCTTCCCCTTTACCCCGAAAAGCAGCAGTTCGGTGACGTTACGGAAATAGAAACCCACTCCGCGTCCATCTGAACCCCCGTCTTTACGCACCTTGTGCCAGACGATGTTGGAGATGTAACGGAAGCCCCATTCTTCCATGACGCGAAGGCCTTCAGGCAGCAGCGCGTTGGGCACCCAAAGATAGAGATGGGATGGATCAGCCGCGATGTCGTCCACCGGTAGCGCGCAGATTTCGTCCAGCGTCATTGTGCCGTAGCGGTTAAGCCGCTTGTGCTCAGGCGCAACCTTGCCGGTGCGGTTCTGAAACTGCCACGGCGGATCGGCGAGGATCGTTCCGAACTTCTTCCCACGAGCCGTGGCGAGAAGATCGACATGGGCAGAGACGTGACCGAGAGGATCCAACATCGGCGCGCTTCCCATCTATATACTCTGGAACAAAATGAGATCTTACAGAACTCGAGAATCAGGTCAAGCACGGGCAAAGCCCGTGCCTGCGTCGGTCGGCGCTCGTAGCGCCGCCGGCCGGGCGTGCCGCCGAGGAGCGGGGATTAGCTGGCGCTAATCCCCTGCGCGGCCCGCTCACTCCGCCGCCACCGTCCCATCGAACAGCCCGCCCTCTCCAGCGCCATCCTCGTTCGCCGCAGGCCCGGCCTTCGCCTTTTGGCGCTTGTCGAACGAATCCCACACCTCGTTCCAGTTCCCCTTGGTCGCGCCCTTCGAATATTCGGTCGCGCGCGTCTCGAAGAAGTTGGCGTGCTCGACGCCGTTGAGCAGCGGGGTGAGCCAGGGGAGCGGGTGTTCGTCGATCATGTAGATCGGCTTGAGGCCGAGCTGGTTGAGGCGCCAGTCGGCGATGAAGCGGATATACTTCTTGATCTCCTTGGGCGTCATGCCGGGGACCGGGCCCTGCTCGAACGCGAGGTCGATGAACGCATCCTCGAGCCGCACGGTCGTCTGGCAGACGTCCATGATGTCGTCCTTCACCGCCTTGGTCAGGCAGTCGCGCTCCTTGACGAAGGCATGAAAGAGCCGGGTGATGCCTTCGCAGTGCAGGCTCTCGTCGCGGACCGACCAGGAGACGATCTGGCCCATGCCCTTCATCTTGTTGAAGCGCGGGAAGTTCATCAGCATCGCGAACGAGGCGAAGAGCTGAAGCCCCTCGGTGAAGCCGCCGAACATGGCGAGCGTCTTGGCGATGTCCTCGTCGGTGTCGACGCCGAACTTCTGCAGATAGTCGTGCTTGTCCTTCATCTCGGCATATTCGAGGAACATGCCGTACTCGCTCTCGGGCATCCCGATCGTGTCGAGCAGGTGGCTGTAGGCGGCGATGTGCACCGTCTCCATGTTGGAGAAGGCGGCGAGCATCATCTTGATCTCGGTCGGCTTGAACACGCGGCCGTATTTCTCGTGGTAGCAATCCTGCACCTCGACATCGGCTTGGGTGAAGAAGCGGAAGATCTGAGTGAGCAGGTTGCGCTCGTGATCGGTGAGCTTCTGCGCCCAGTCGCGGCAATCCTCGCCCAGCGGCACCTCTTCGGGCAGCCAGTGGATCTGCTGCTGGCGCTTCCAGAACTCAAACGCCCAGGGATATTCGAAGGGCTTGTAGGTCTTGCGGGCTTCGAGAAGAGGCATTGGATTACTCCGAGGCGAATTTCAGGATGAGGATGAGGGCACCGAACGTGATGAAGGTCGGCGGGCCGGTCCAACCGGCATCTCCCTCGTGATCGAAAAGCGGGCGGCGGATGCGCTGAACCGTCAGGAACAGGCCGTAAGCAATCATGCCTAGCGCAATAACGGAGGTGACCCATGCGGGCATCGCGGGCCCCAGGAACCGAAGCAGCTCGTAAACGGCGATCGCGAGCGCAACCGTGACGGCGTAGCCGGCCAGCGGCCGCCACCCGTTCCGAAGGCCAGCTGGAAATTGCGCCCGGTTCATGCCGCGCTCGCCAGGCTGAACACCAGCGCGAAGCCGGTGAGGAAGAGACAGAGCGCGACCAGCATCATGCCGGCGATGCGCGCGGCATAGGCGCCCTCGGGCGTGGCGGCGCGGCGGCGCAGCAGGGCGAGGCCCGCGACGCCGCTGACGATGCCGATTCCGGCCTGAAGGGCGAGCGCGCGGGTCATGCCGTCTGCGCCCAGACGATCAGGCCGAGGCCGATCATCATGTCGATCGCGCCGATCGCAAGCCACAGGGCGCGCGGCGCGGGCTTGCCGCCCTTTGCCGCGGCCTGATGGCTGAGCATCGGGCCGATGACCAGCGCAAGCGCGATGCCGAAGACGGCGAAGGCGGCACCGGCGATGGTCAGGGCGAGCGAGGCGTTCATGACGGATCGCGGACCTTCACCACACGCTCGCGCACCACGACCTTCTTGCCGCGCCACGAGCCGACGCCGAACACGACGATGCCGAGGAAGAAGCCGAAATCATACCAGCCGCCATTGTTGGGCACGGCATAGACCGCGACCTCGGGCAGGAAGAGCGACAGCACCCAGGCGACCGGGAAGATGAAGCCGTGCCACAGGCCGAGCAGGAAGCCGGGAGCGCCCGGCTCGACCGCGGTGGCGACCTGTTGCGCGCAAGCGGCGAGCAGGGTGAGCGCCGCGAGGGGGAGAAGGCGGAGGTGAGTCATGGGCGATGCTCCTTCATTCCCTCTCCCTTTGGGAGAGGGAGGGAGCCGCGAAGCGGCGGAAGGGTGAGGGCAGCAATGTTCATGCGACACCGCCTTTGCCATCCGCCAAAGTCGCTGCGACGCTCGACAATACACCATCGAGGTTGTGCATCACATCATCGTTCGTGAAGCGGATCACCCGGAAACCTTCGGCGGCAATGATTGCCGTTCGCGAAGCGTCGCGCGCCTCGCAATCGGCGTGCGTGTCGCCATCGACCTCGATCACCAGCGCTTCCGCGAAGCACAGGATATCCGCATAGAAAGGGCCGACAGGCGCCTGGTGCCGCCACTTGTACGCCGGGAGCGCTTCGCGAAATGCGCGTAGCAGGCGGCGTTCAGGCTTCGGCGCGTCGCGCCTGAGTTGCCGGGCGCGGGGGACGGTGCCAATCGGTTGATTTGCGTAGAGACGCACTGCCCTCACCCTTCCGCCGCCTTCGGCGGCTCCCTCCCTCTCCCAGAGGGAGAGGGATTTGCTACCTCACTGACACGCGAGGCACTCATCGTAATCGGTGCTCTCGCCGAGGTTGAACTCAGGCTTCTCGATCGTGTTGTCGGCCTCGACCCCGCCCGCGAAGCCGGCGCGCTGCACCGATTTCGAGCGGAGATAGTAGAGCGACTTGATGCCGAGCTCCCAGGCGCGGAAGTGGAGCATCAGCAGATCCCACTTCTCGACGTCCGCCGGGATGAACAGGTTCAGCGACTGCGCCTGATCGATGTACGGCGCGCGGTCGCCGGCGAGCTCGAGCAGCCAGCGCTGGTCGATCTCGAAGCTGGTCTTGTAGCAGTCCTTCTCCTCTTGCGTGAGGAAGTCGAGATGCTGGACCGAGCCGCCGCGCTCGAGGATCGAGTTCCAGACATTGTCCGAATTCTTCGACTTCTCGATGAAGATCTTCTCGAGATAGGGGTTCTTGACCGAGAAGCTGCCCGACAGCGTCTTGTGGGTGTAGATGTTGGCCGGGATCGGCTCGATGCAGGCGCTGGTGCCGCCGCAGATGATGCTGATCGACGCGGTCGGCGCGATCGCCATCTTGCAGCTGAAGCGCTCCATCACGCCCATGTCGGCGGCGTCGGGGCACGGCCCGCGCTCGATCGCGAGCTGCATCGAGGCTTCGTCGACCTGCGCCTTGATGTGCTTGAAGATGCGCAGATTGTGCGTCTTGGCCATCGCGCCCTCGAACGGGAGCCCGCGCGCCTGGAGGAAGCTGTGGAAGCCCATCACGCCGAGGCCGACCGAGCGCTCGCGCGCGGCGGAATAGGCGGCCTTCTCCATGCCCGGCTCGGCACGGTCGATATAGTCCTGAAGGACGTTGTCGAGGAAGCGCATCACGTCCTCGATAAAGCCCTTCTCGCCCTTCCACTCGTCCCACGTCTCGAGGTTGAGCGAGCTAAGGCAGCACACCGCCGTGCGCTCGTTGCCGAGATGGTCCTTGCCGGTGGGCAGGGTGATCTCCGAGCAGAGGTTCGAGGTCGAGACCTTGAGGCCCAGATCGCGATGATGCTTGGGCATGTTCTTGTTCACGTGATCGGCGAACACGATGTACGGCTCGCCGGTCGCGAGGCGGGTCTCGACCAGCTTCTGGAACAGCGCGCGCGCATCGACCGTGCCGCGCTCCGACCCATCCTTGGGGCTGCGCAGCGTCCATTCGGCACCGTCGCGCACCGCCTCCATGAAGGCGTCGGGGATCAGCACGCCGTGGTGGAGGTTCAGCGCCTTGCGGTTGAAGTCGCCCGAGGGCTTGCGGATCTCGAGGAACTCCTCGATCTCCGGGTGCGAGATGTCGAGATAGCAGGCGGCCGAGCCGCGGCGCAGGCTGCCCTGGCTGATCGCGAGGGTCAGCGAATCCATCACGCGGACGAAGGGGATGATGCCGCTGGTCTTGCCGTTGAGGCCGACCGGCTCGCCGATGCCGCGGACATTGCCCCAATAGGTGCCGATGCCGCCGCCGCGCGAGGCGAGCCAGACATTCTCGTTCCAGGTATCGACGATGCCGTTGAGGCTGTCGGGCACCGAGTTGAGGAAGCACGAGATCGGCAGGCCGCGGCCGGTGCCGCCGTTGGACAGCACGGGCGTCGCGGGCATGAACCACAGCTTCGAGATATAGTCGTAGATGCGCTGGGCGTGCGCGGCGTCGTCGGCATAGGCCGAGGCGACGCGGACGAACAGGTCCTGGAAATTCTCGCCGGGCAGCAAATAGCGGTCCTTGAGCGTTTCCTTGCCGAATTCGGTGAGCAGCGCGTCGCGCGAATGATCGACCTCGACCGGGAAGATGCGCGGCGCCACCGTCTTGGTGTCGAGCTTCTTCTTCGCCTTGGGAGCGGCTTTCTCGGCTGCCTTTTCGGGCGCCGCCCTGGTCTCTGCGATCACTTCTGCGGTATCGGTCACGGTCTCACTCACGCTTGCTTCCTGCTGTTCCCTGAAGTCCATCGCTGCTCGTCCCCAAACCGTCCAGATCACGACTCGGGAGCATCCGGCGATGTTACCACCGCGCGTGCGCGGGCGTGAGAACAAAAACAGTCCATCCGCCCTGCCCGGCACGCGGCGGGCCATACCGCGAATATGGGTTCGCGGGTGGCGTTCCACCAGTGCTTGGGCTTGTCCCCCTGTGTGACCACTAGAGATTGTGGCAGATCGGCGTCGGAGGCAAGACCGTAAATGAACGTTTGAAGACTCGTTTCGTCGCTGATTTGAGTCGGTTCACCGGCGCATAGCCACGCCTTGCCGCACGCGACGCGCGGACCTTCCTCGCCTTTTCAGAATGCAAGAGAACGAACGCGGAACTCACAAATTTTTCATGCACCGATTCATCCACAGGAATCTGACACAAGATGTAGCGGCCGGTCAGTCAGCTTCGTGAAAGCAAGCGCGGGTCAGGATGCCCGGGCCCGGCATTGCGGGCGGGAGGGCCGGATCCATGCGAATCACATTGCTCGCCATGTCCGCCATGCTGAGCGCGCTGCCCGCCGCAGCGCAGATCCGCGACCCGTCGCGGGCGGGGTGCGCTGGCCCGCCCCCTCCCCCGCGCTGCCCGGCGTCGCGCGCGAGCTGGGCCAGGCCGATCGCGACATCCGCGCGGGGCGCGAGAGCGGCCAGCTGTCGCGGCGCGAGGCGCGGGCGCTGCGCCGCGAAAGCCGCCAGATCGGCGTGCTTGAGGCACGTTACCGCCGGGGCGGGCTCTCCGCGTCCGAGCGCGCCGAGCTGGAATCGCGGATCGCGGCTTTGCGCAGCGTGACCGGCGCCAGGCGGAGCGGCCATCGCTGAGCTCCGCCCGATCGTGATCCGCGGCGACCAAATCCGGCGCGAATGTGGCGGCGCGCTGAACGCCCGGTGAAGCGATGCCCTCACCGCCTCATTTCGCCCGGTTCGTTCCGTCCCTTCCCCGCCACGCCTCGCCTTGGCGTGGCCAGAGGGAGCCGGCGCGGCGGGCATTTGCGGCGGCAACCGGTCGTCGCCGGCAGCCGTTCCTTTCCCCGGTTCATGGCAACATGAGGAGACGAACGATGCGAACCCTGACGCTGACCGCCGCGGCGCTCGCCGTGCTGACCGTTCCGGCGCTGGCGCGTGACCGCGTCAAACCGGTCTTTGACGACAGCAACCACCATTATCTCGACTACAAGACGTCGATCAGCGAGGCGAAGCGCGAGCTGCGCAAGGACCTGGCCGATGCCGACGACGAGGCCGACCGCGTCGATGCCTATGCCGAATATGAGGCGGAGCTCGCCGACGCCGAGAAGGATTTCCGCAAGGAGATGGCCGAGAAGGGCATCCGCATCCCCGCCGGCCGCGTGACCGTGGAGACCGAGGTGTCGATGCTGTCGCCGCGCTGATGCGGCACTGAACGGCTGAGCAAGCTAAGCGATCCGGGCCTTCGGGCCCGGGAGGGCGGGAGCAGCATCCGCGCGGACAGCGTTTCGCGGGTGCGGTTTCCGCCCTTTTCCGTGCCGTCAGCCGCACCAGCCTTCGCGATATCCGCCGGCATAGCGGCGGGCGAGCCCTTCGGAGACCAGCGTATCGCCGACGCCCTGGCCGTCGACCGACACCAGACGCAGCTTGCGGCCATAGCGATCGGCGTCGCGCCCCGCCGATGCGAGCGAGACCGCGCCCGCGTTGAGCAGGGCGTGGAGCCGCCGCGTGGCGGCCGCACCCAGCTCGGCCTCGCGCGGGCAGCGCGCGGGGTGGGTCTCGGGCGTGTCGATATCGGCGATGCGGATCTTCGTCCCGTTCATCCAGAAGGTATCGCCATCGACCACGCAATTGCTGCCGCCCCCACTGTGGCACAGGGTGAAGCGGGCGCGAAGCGGCGGCGCGGGCGGCGCATCGACGCGGGACAGGGGGGCCGCTTCCTGGGGCTCGAGCAACGCGGCCGAGCGGCGCGATTCGGCCCAGGGGTCGCGCGCCGGCGCCTCCAGCGCCGCGCCATGCTTGACGGCGGGCGCGCGCGACAGCATCGGCCATGCGGCCCAGCCCAGCCCGCCGAACATGCCCGCAAGCGTCATGGTGACGAGCGAGGCGCGGCCGGGAAGCCACGCGGGGCGGCGTGCAAGGAGGCGCGGCTTCGGACGCGCGCGATGCCAGGTCCGCGAGGGACGGCCGCGCTGATGCAGCTCGAACGGATATTTCACACCGGCGATCCTAACCGTCGGCCCTCACCAAATCCTTTCGGGACGGCGCGGTTTCGGGGGCGTTTGCCGCCATTCCGGAGCGGGCGCGATTGATCCGTTTCGGATCGGACAATCCCCAAAGCGGCGCGATCCCCCGCTACAGCCATGCGGGTGAGCGAAGCGGGACGGATCCTCTATGTATGCGAAGGTTGCGGCACGCCGGGCGTGACGCGCGAGGCATGGGCGGCGTGGGATGCGGAAGCGCAGGCCTGGGTGCTGGCCGAGATGTTCGACTACGCTTTCTGCCACCGCTGCCACCGAAGGACCCAGCTGGAAGAGCGGAAGGCGGAGGGGGAATAGGTGGCCAGTTGGTTGTTCGCGGGCATTTCGGGAACCGCGATTGCGCTGCAAGGACCGATAGCAATGCTGGAAAAGCCGCGGCGGCTGAATGACGACCTCGCCGCGGCCAAGGCCGATCTGGAGTTCGCGGCGGAATGCGCGGCCACCTACATGAACCGCCGGATGGAAGCGAAGCGCCAGATGGTCGAGGGCCGGCACGCCTATGCAGAAGGACGGGCCACAGAGATCTGGGGCAAGATCGAAATCGGCATGGGTGAGGAAGAATATCCGAACGACCCGCCATCCTGCGCGCGCGAGAAGGTACAGGCTGCATTGCAGCGCGCCGAGATCACGCTGGAGCGGGTCGAGCGGTCGATTGCCGAAGCCACCAGCCCTCTGGCGCAAGGCGCCTGGATCGGTGCTTTCCGGCTGTGCCGGGATACGGTATCGAAGGCAGAGATCGGCAAGTCCGACTGGAACGGCGAACCCGAATTGCGGATCGTCTTGACCGGACCAGGCGGCAACGCGCTAGCCAGCCTGTTCGCGCGCGCGGTGACGGAGAATCTGGCCGTTCGCGTCGATGGCGGCGTGGTCTCCGAGCCCTTTGTCGCCGAGCCGCTTCAGGGCGATAGCTTCCATATCAGGCGCGCGACCCGCAAGCGCTGGAACGTATCCGCGCGCTGGTCGCGGAGCGCTGCTGAGGGTCTGTCAGGCTCTCTCCTACGCCACCCTGGCGCGTGCCGGGGTGGCCCTTTTTTGGCGATGAGTTCGTGCGACGGCTTCAGAAGCCGGGCCGGCACTCAGGCCGCCCGCATCGCGGCCGTCCCCGCGAACGGCCGCACCACCTCCAGTGCGCGGGTCACATAGGCCGCCTTCTCGCCGACCGGGGCGACATAGTGGATCGCCTCCTCGGCATCCGCCAGCGAGCCGAGGCGGGCGATCGTCCAGGCGGCGAGATAGTGCGAGGACAGGCAGCCGCCCGCGGTCGCGACATTGCCATGGGCGACGAAGGGCGCGTCGATGACGTTGACCCCCGCCTCGATCACCCAGGGCTTGGTGGTGAGATCGGTGCAGGCGGGGAGATCGCCGATCAGGCCGAGCCGGGCGAGCAGCAAGGTGCCTGAGCATTGCGCGCCGATCAGCTGGCGCGCGGGGTCGAGGCGGACGCATGCGAGAAGATCGGCCTCGGCGGCGTGGTCTCGCGTTCGGATGCCGCTGCCGATGAGGACGGCGTCGGCCTCGGCGATGAAGTCGAGCGGGCGCTGGCGACGGACGGTGACGCCGTTCATCGACGTCACCTCTTCCGCCGGGGATGTGATGTAGGCCGCCCAGCCCTTGCCCCGCATCCGGTTGAGGATCGCGGCGGCGATGAAGGAATCGAGCTCGTTATAGCCTTCGAGCGTGAGGACGGCGATCTGCATCACTGCTACTCCGGTTGCGCGACGCCGAGCTGCCACAGGACGAACGCATTCTCCTCTGCGGTCTCTTGCAGGCTTTCCCAGCGGCCCGACTTGCCGCCATGGCCGGCGCCCATATTGGTCTTGAGCAGCAGGATGTTGTCGTCGGTCTTGGTCGCGCGCAGCCGGGCCGCCCATTTGGCCGGCTCCCAATAGGTGACGCGCGGATCGTTGAGGCCGCCCGAGATGAACATCGGCGGATAGGCCTGGGGCTTGACGTTGTCATAGGGCGAATAGCCGCGGATCAGCTCGAACGCCTCCTTGTCGGTGATCGGGTTGCCCCATTCGGGCCATTCGCCCGGCGTCAGCGGAAGCGTGTCGTCGAGCATCGTGTTGAGCACGTCGACGAAGGGCACGTCGGCGACCACCGCACCCCAGAGATCGGGGTCGGAGTTCACCACCGCGCCCATCAGCTCGCCGCCGGCCGAGCCGCCCGCGATGGCGATGCCGCCCTTATGGGTGAAGCCGCGCTCGATCAGCCCCTTCGCGACATCGACGAAATCGTTGAAGGTGTTGGTGCGCTTGGCGAGCTTGCCGTCGAGATACCATTGCTGCCCGAGATCATCGCCGCCGCGGATATGCGCGATGGCAAAGGCGACGCCGCGGTCGAGGAACGACATGCGCGAGGTCGAGAAACCCGGCGGGATCGCGATGCCATAGGCGCCGTATGCGTAGAGATAGAGCTTGCCCGTACCGTCGCGCGGGAAGTCCCGCGGATAGACGATCGAGCAGGGCACCTCGGTGCCGTCGCGTGCGACGATCTTGAGGCGCTCGGTGGCGTATTTGCCGGCGTCATAGCCCGAGGGGATGATCTGGACCTTCCGCGTCTCCAGTTCGCCGGTCGCGACGTGATAATCATAGACGGTGCCGGGCGTGACCATCGATTCATAGCCGATGCGCAGCACGCCGACCGCATATTCGGGATTGTCGCCGAGCGAGGCGACATAGCTCGCCTCAGGGAAGGGGATGCGCTTGGCGGGACCGCCCGCATATTGGTGCAGCTCGATCTGGTCGAGCCCGTCCTCACGCCCCTCGACGACGAAGAAGTCCGCGAAGGGGGTCACGCCGGTCATATAAAAATGCGGCGAGGGCGCAATCCGCTCGACCCACTCGCCCGGCGCGTCGATGCTGGCGGTGCACAGGCGGAAATTGGTGTGGGTGTCGTTGGTGTGGATGAACAGCGTGCCATCATGCTCCTCGACGTCGTACTCGCGCCCTTCCTTGCGCGGGGCGACGAGGATCGGCGTGGCGAGCGGGTCGTTGGCGGGGAGCAGGCGCACCTCGCTTGTCACATGATCGCCGGTCGAGATGACGATCCACTTGCGCGACTGGGTCTCGCCCACGCCGACGCGATAGCCCTCATCCTCCTCGTGATAGAGCTCGACATCCTCGGCGGGGTCGCTGCCGAGGCGGTGGTAGCGGGCATTGTCGGTGCGCCACTGCTCGTTGGCGAGGCCGTAGAGGAAGCCTGCATCGTCCGACGTCCACACGATGTCGGAGAGCATGCCGGGGATCTCGTCGGGCAGATGCTCGCCGGTCTCGAGATCCTTGACCCTGAGCAGGAAGCGCTCCGAGCCGTTGTCGTCATAAGCATAAGCGAGCCAGCGGCCATTGTTGGAGACCGAGAAGCCGCCGAGCCGGAAATATTCCTTGCCCTTGGCGAGCGCGGGTTCGTCGAGGATCAGCTGGTCGTCACCGCCGGAAACGGGCTTGCGCCACCAGCGGCGATACTCGCCGCCCTGCTCGAAATCGCTCCAGTAGAGCCAGTCGCCATCCTTTTGCGGAACGGTGGCGTCGTCCTCCTTGATGCGGCCGCGCATCTCCGCGAACAGCGTGTCGGCGAGCGGCTTCAGCGGCTTCATCACCGCCTCGTAATAGGCGTTCTCTTGCCGGAGATACGCCAGCACCTCCTCGCTGGTGACGTTGGGATAGCCCGGATCGCGCAGCCAGCTCCACGGATCCTCGATGGTCACGCCGTGGCGCTCGAAGCTGTGGGGTCGGGTGGCGGCGACGGGGGGCTTGGGAAGATCGGTCATGGCGTTTCCCTAGCCGCTCGCCTTCCTCCAAGTCGAGGCGGCATTACCCTCCGCGGGCACTTGCCGCGAACGTAAGGCCTACGCCATCATGGCCGAAACGAACGGGAGCGGGCGGATGAAGCGGGCGATGTTGGCGGGCGCGGCCCTGGTGGCGCTGGCGGGGGCGGCTCACGCACAGCGGTATGAGGCGAAGATTGTGCGGACGCAGCACGGCATCCCGCATATCAGCGCCAAGGACTGGCGCGGTGCGGGATACGGCGTGGGCTATGCCTATGCGCAGGACAATCTCTGCATGATCGCCGAGGAGTTCGCGACGGTGGCGGGCGAGCGGTCGCTGCATTTCGGGCCGGCGAACCGCGCGACCCTGGGCTTCCAGCCAGTCGATAACCTCTCTTCCGACATCTTCTTCCGCAGCGCGATCGACCTGCCCGCATTGCGCAGGGGCTTGCGGGCACAGGGGCGCGAGGTGCTCGAGATCGTTCAAGGCTATGTCGCCGGCTACAACCGCTATCTGCGCGACATCGGGCCGCAGGGTGCTCCGGAGGCGTGCCGCGGGAAAGCATGGGTGCGGCCGATCACGCCGGACGACACGCTTCGGCTCAACGAGAAGCAGATGCTGCTGGCGAGCTCGCTCGCGCTGGCCCCGGCGATCGCCAATGCGGTGCCGCCGGGGACGGAGAAGCCGGCTGCGGTAAGTAGCGCGGTGCTGCCCGATTTCGACCGGCTGGAGATCGCCAGCAACGGCTGGGCGTTCGGCGGCGACGTGACTGCGGACGGCAAGGGGCTGCTGGTCGGCAACCCGCATTTCCCTTGGGCTGGGCCGAGCCGATTCTGGGAGATGCACGTCACCATTCCCGGCAAGATCGACGTGGCGGGGGTGGGGATCGCGGGAACGCCGTTCCCCACTTTAGGCTTCAACCGCGACATCGCCTGGACGCATACGGTGACCGCGGCGCGGCATTTCACCCTCTACCAGCTCGCGCTCGATCCCGCCGATCCCACCGCCTATCTCGTGGACGGCAAGGCGGAGAAGATGATCGCGAGGACGGTGCACGTGCCGTTGCCGGACGGGAAATCGTTCGAGCGGACGCTGTATTCGACCCGCTTCGGGCCGGTGGTGGTGATGCCGCAGGCGATGGCGAACTGGACCGGGAAGATGGCGTTCACGATGCGCGACGCCAATCGCGGCAACCAGCGCGGCGTGGGCACCTGGCTGCGCATCGCGCGGGCGCGCAATGTCGGCGAGGTGCGCGATGCGGTGACGCAGACTCTGGGCATTCCCTGGGTCAACACGATCGCCGCCGACCGGCATGGCGATGCGCTGCATGCGGACGTCACCGCGGTGCCCAATGTCTCCGCGGAGAAGATCAAGGCGTGCGCGACGCCGCTGTCGCCCGTGGTGGCGCGCGCGGCGACCCTGCTCGACGGGTCGAAGTCAGCATGCGCCTGGGACGTGGCGGCGGGAACCGCGGTGCCGGGCCTGATGCCGGCGAAGGACCAGGCGATCTACCAGCGGCGCGACTACGTCGCGAACATGAATGACAGCTACTGGATGAGCAATCCGCGTAGCCCGCACAGGGTGCTGTCGCCGATCCTGGGGCCGGCCGAGCAGCCGCTATCGCTGCGCACGCGATCCGGCTTCAAGGAAACCGATGCGCTGATCGAACGGGGCAAGGTCGATCACGCAGGCGCGAAGGATATGCTCTTCGCCAACAAGAGCCTGGCCGCCGATCTGGTGATGGGCAACCTGCTCAACCTGTGCCGGGGCAAGGCGGAAGTCGCAGAGGCGTGCGCGGTGCTGGCGAAATGGGATCGCCGCTACGAGATCGACAGCCGCGGCGCGTATCTGTTCGACCGGTTCTGGATGAAGGCGCGATCCATTCCCGGCGTTTGGACCGTTCCGTTCAGCCTGGATATGCCGATCCAGACGCCACGCGCCCTTGCGGTTCATGGCGAGCCCGCCGCGAAGCTGATCGAGACACTCAAGGCCGCTGCCGAGGAAGTGGCCAAGGCGGGAATTGCGCTCGATGCGCGTTGGAGCGACGTGCAATACGCCCAGCGCGGGACCGAGCGCATCCCGGTGCATGGCGGCGACGGGCAGCTGGGCGTGCTCAACGTCCAGATCTCCGAACCCGCACCCGGCGGCGTCACGCCGCGCCACGGGTCGAGCTATGTGCAGGTCGTCGGCTTCGACGCCACGGGACCGGTCGCGGATACGGTGCTGAGCTATTCGCAGTCGCCCGATCCGGCATCGCCCTGGTACGCCGACCAGACGCGGCTCTATGCGAAGAAGGCCTGGGTGCGCTTCCCCTTCACTCCCGCGCAGATCGAAGCGGCGAAGGTGGGCGAGGCGGTGACGATCAACGAGTAGCGAAGCCGCATGCGGCGGCGCAGCGGCCTAGTTCATGCCGCCATGCACCAGCCAATCTGTGAGCCACCGGGCAATCAGCGGCTCCGGAAACAACCAGCGGCCGCCGGGAGGATTGGTCCGCGGCGGCGCGTCTGCCGGACGGTAGGCGAAGTTGTGTCCCGCTCCCGGCACCGTGAGGACAAGCGCATTGGGATTCTCGCCCAGCGCGGCGGCAGCTCCGGGAGGATCGACGATCTCGTCGCGCCCCGCCAGGACGACCAGGACCGGAATACGCAATCGGCGCAGGGCCGGGCCGGGCGCGGCTTCGTAGAACGACAGGAGCTGGGGGGTGTCGAGCACCTTCGTCGCGCCTTCGGCGGCTTGTGGCGGGAAGCCGGCGCGCGTGAAGGCTGCGACCAAGTCAGCGCGCGCCCGGACGATCTCTCCACCGGGCGCCTTGCGGCTGCGCGCCTCCATCCAGATGCGGGCTGCGCCAACCACGCTTTCGGCGGCATCCGGCGAGCGCCCGCCCTCGATCAGCTGGGCCCGCATGCCATCGAGGAACATGGTCCCGCGATCTCCCACTGGCCCGGCAAGGAAGACGATCGCGGCCAGGCTCCCATCCCGGTCGGCGACGATCGGTGCGGCGGCGGCACCCTGGCTGTGGCCGAGCAGCGCGATCCGGGCGCCATCGATGTCGGCGCGTGTGCGCAGCCAGGCGATCGCTGCGGCGAGATCGGTCTCCATGTCGCCCATCGAATCGGTGAACGTGCCGGTCGATTGGCCGACACCGCGCTTCTCGAAATCGAGCGTGGCGATTCCGGCTGCGATCAGCCGCCGCTGGAGCGTGAGATAGGCACCGCGCGTGTTGGGGCCGGAGCCGGTCTGGAGAATGACCGCCGGATACCGGCCGCTCCGCTTGGGCAGGCGCAGCGTTGCCGCCAGGATCACGCCTGGCGCGGAAGGGATGCGCACATCCAAAACCTGCTCTTCAGCGGCCGGTGTCGCGGTCGCGAGCCCGGCGAGCTGTCCCGCCGCCGGGCTCGACGCCAGCATCGCGGCCATGAGAGCAGCAAAAATCCTGTATCGGTACATGAGACCATCCTCCCCGCGCTGCGTGCGGTATCGATATATCAAATCGATCGGAAACCGCGACCAGAGACGCAAGGGCGGGATGCCTCGCTACGCCGCCTCGAGGTCGAGCAGCATGCGCTTTGCCTCGAGCCCGCCGGCGAAGCCGGTGAGCGCGCCGCTGGTGCCGATCACGCGGTGGCACGGCGCGATGATCGACACCGGGTTGCGGCCATTGGCGGCACCGACCGCGCGGCTGGCGGTGGGGCGCCCGATCTGGCGCGCGATCTCGACATAGCTGCGCGTCTCGCCATAGGGGATGGTGAGCAGCGCCTGCCATACGCTGCGCTGGAAATTGGTGCCGCGGAAATCGAGCGGCACGTCGAAGGCGCGCAGCTTGCCGGCGAAGTAATCGGTCACCTGCGCCGCGGCGCGGACGAGGATCGGGTTGTCGCCGTCCTCCTGCGTCGGGCCGAGCGGAACGCGGCCGGGACGCTCATTGGGCCAGAGGAGGGCGACCAGCCCCTTGTCGCTGGCGACGAGGCGGAGCGTGCCGACCGGCGAGTCTATGTCCTTGTGAGCGAGGGTCATTGGAATTCTCCTGCGGATATGCTCCGCAAGATAGGCGCCGTGCAAATCGCGTGCTTCCCGCGGCTTGCGGGCAAAGTTATTCTGCCCGTCTCCTCCCTCACCGTCATCCTCGCGCAGGCGGGGATCCATTCCGGCTGACCTGCCGGATCGAGCCGGAACGGCGGGAGGAATGGATTCCCGCCTTCGCGGGAATGACGGCTGAGAGGAACCTTCCCTGCCTCAGCTTCCCGCGATCACCCCGCCCATGCCGAGCCGCTTTCCGCGGGTGATGATCACGCGATCGCCGAGCCTGGCCTGCGCGAACAGCAATTTGGCGAAGGGCAGCGGCACGCCGATGCAGCCATGCGTCGCGGCACCCATCTCGACCTCCGACGCGTGGATCGCGACGCCGTCATTGGTGAGGCGCATCATGTACGGCATCGGCGCGCCGTAGAGGTTGGAGATGTGGTGCACCTTCTTCTGCGTGATCTTGTGAAGCCCAAGCGGAGTCGGCTTCTCGTCCGCGCCGTAGAGGATCGCGGTGGCGCCGATCTCGTACCCGTCGCGGAAGACCGACATCGTCTCGGCCTCCAGGTCGATGGTGATGGTGAGGGGCCCATCCGCGGGGATGCCCTCCGCATCCCAGAAATACTCGCCGAAGCGGATCGGGCCGGGGATATCGAGGATGCGCTTGACCACCAGCTGCGGCTCGGGCGCAGGGGCGGGCTTGGGCGGGACCGGCGCCTTGGTCACGGGCGCCTTGACCGCAGGCTTGGGCTGTGGCGCGGCCGCCACAGGCCCGGCGGGCGCATTCGCCGGCACCAGCGCGGCAGCGCCCATCGCGGCGAGCACGCCGCCGACGACAACCCCGGTCCTGATCGCCCATCCGCTCCAGCGCACGTGCCCGACTCCCTGAATCCTGTCCCGGCATGATCCGAAATTCGGGCGGCGGGTACCACCCCCGATTTGGGGGCGTTCCATGCTGGCACAGCCCGGCGCGGCGTTAACCGCCCGCCCCGCCCCTTCCAAAAGCCGCGCGATCGGCCTAGCCCTTCGCCATTGCCCGGACGGCTTCACACACGAGCCTGCCGCACCCAGATTGGGGGAGGAGCCGCCGGACCACGCGCTGTTGAGGATCACGAGAATGTCCACCTATGCCGATCGCCTGAATGCCCTGCGCGCGCAACTGAAGCGCGAGCAGCTCGACGGGTTCGTCGTGCCGCTGACCGACGAGCATATGAGCGAGTATGTCGGCGCCTATGCCCAGCGGCTGGGCTGGCTCACCGGCTTTCAGGGCAGCGCGGGCAGCGCGGTGGTGCTGCCCGAAGCCGCGGCGATCTTCACCGACGGCCGCTACACGCTGCAGGTGCGCCAGCAGGTCGATGGTACGCATTGGGAATATGTGCCGGTGCCGCAAGTGAGCATCGCCGGCTGGCTGGGCGAGCACGCGCCGCAGGGCGGGCGGATCGGCTACGACCCCTGGCTGCACACGCGCGGCTGGGTCGAGGAAGCGCGCAAGGCGCTGGCCGAGAAGGGCGCCGAGCTGGTCGCGGTGGAGCGCAACCCGATCGACGCGGTGTGGGACGACCGGCCGCTCCCCTCCGACGCCAGGCTCGCGATCCAGAGCGACGAGGCCGCCGGGCAGACCAGCGCCGCCAAGCGTGCGGGAATCGCCGACTGGCTGGCCGAGCGCAAGGCCGATGCGGTGGTGCTGTCCGCGCTCGATTCGATCGCCTGGGCGTTCAACGTGCGCGGCAAGGATGTGAGCCACACGCCGGTCGCGCTCGCCTATGCCATCGTCCATGCCGACGGCACCGCCGACCTGTTCGTCGCCAGGGACAAGGTGGGCGAAGACGTCGCCAAGCATCTGGGCAATGCGGTGCGGGTGCACGACCGGTCGGCCTTCGCCCCGGCGCTCGGCCAGTTCGCGGGCAAGCGCGTCGCGGCCGATCCGGCGGGATCGGTGGCGGCGATCTTCGACGCGATCGAGGCCGGCGGCGGCAAGGTGCTGGCAGTGCGCGATCCGGTGGTGCTGGCAAAGGCGATCAAGAATGACGCCGAGATTGCGGGGCACCGTGCGGCGCAGGCGCGCGACGGCGCGGCGCTGGCGCGGTTCCTCAAATGGGCCGAGGCCGAGATGCCCAAGGGCGGCGTGACCGAGATTTCGGCCGCCGCGAAGCTTCAGGCGTTCCGCGAGGAGACCGGGCTGCTCAAGGACCTGTCGTTCGACACCATCTCCGCCACCGGCCCCAACGGCGCGATCCCGCATTACAAGGTGACGGAAGAATCGAGCCTGCCCATCGGGAACGGCCAGCTCTATCTGGTCGATTCGGGCGGGCAATATGCGGACGGCACCACCGACGTCACCCGCGTGATCCCGGTGGGCGAGCCGACCCAGGAGATGCGCGACCGCTTCACCCGCGTGCTCAAGGGCCATATCGCGATCGCGACGGCGGTGTTCCCGGCGGGCACCACCGGCGGGCAGATCGACGGCTTCGCGCGGCGGCCGCTATGGGAAGTCGGCTGCGACTATGGCCACGGCACCGGCCACGGCGTCGGCGCGTACCTCTCGGTGCATGAGGGGCCGCAGCGCATCGCCGCGCCCAACTATCCCGGCGGCGGCCCGGCCGAGCCGCTACGCGCGGGCATGTTCCTGTCCAACGAGCCGGGCTATTACAAGGCCGGCGAGTTCGGCATCCGCATCGAGAACCTCGTGCTGGTGATCGACAAGGACATTCCCGGCGCCGAATCGCCGATGCTGGGCTTCGAGACGCTGACCTTCGCGCCGATCGAGCGCGATCTGATCGAGCCGACGCTGCTGACCGAGGACGAGCGCCGCTGGCTCGACGCATATCATGCCAAGGTGCTGGAGGTGCTCGGCCCGCAGCTCTCGCCCGAGGAGCGGGTGTGGCTCGAGGCCAAGTGCCGGCCGATCACGGCGCGCTAGAGGGGGTCCAGGTTCGGCCCATGCGGGCCTGCAAAGCGCGATTTGCTCCGCTTCGGTGCCCACGTACCTAAGTACGCTGCGCTCCGATGCTCGCAAATCACACTTTTCGGCTCCACCTGAGCCGAACCTGGACCCCTCTAGCCATCCTCTCGCTCGCGCGGTGGCACGGGCTGCGTCTCGGTCACCGCGCGCGCCTGCGCCTTGCGCTTGCGCAGATTCTCGCGCAGCGCAGCGGCGAGGCGGGCCTTCTTTTCGGCATCGTTCATGGCGCGATGCGATAAACCCGCCCTGCCCGGGTTGACAACCGGCTGACCCTGCGCAAAAGGGCCGCTCCCGCGCGGGGCCGGACGTGCCGCCCGCGCCGAGTGCTGCCGTAGCTCAGTGGTAGAGCGCATCCTTGGTAAGGCTGAGGTCGTGAGTTCAATCCTCACCGGCAGCACCATTTTTCTTCCGTCGGAGACCGCCGGCCGCAGCACTTGTCCGGGTGCGTGCGCCTAGCCCGCGCGGTAGGAGAGCGCGCGGAAGGTCACATGCCCCTTCCCCGACGCGTAGAGTGCGGGGCGGAGGCTGAGGAAGCCATCGGCGACATTGTGGTTGTACCCAGCGACCTCGACCGAGCGTTCCTTGGTCCACTTCTCGCCGTCACGGCTGTGGAAGAAGGTGACGATGTTCGCGTCGTTGACGACACGCAGGAATAGCCGGCGGGTCGAGGCCGGGCCGCCTGGCGGCCAGCGCTCCTCCTGCCCGATGCGCCAGGCATGGAGCCTGCCGTCGCTGAGGCCGATGCCGCAGAACAACTTCTCGTTGTAGAACAGCAGCAGGCCGCCCTGGGCGTCGCCCTCGATCTCGACCTCGACGTCGATCCGATAGGCGCGGTCGCCCGCGACGAAGGTCAGCGGCGAGGCATCGGCGGGGCCGGTGCCGCGGCCCGCGAGCCGCAGCACCCCATGCTTGAGCTGGACACGATTCATATAGTCGCGGTCCATGGTCTGGAACGCCATGTGCGTCCCGAACATCGCGTCGGAGAAGCCTGACAGCGCGGTGCCGTGCCGGCCCGCCGCCGTGCCGCGCGGCTTGGCGAGCGGGCGCGACAGATCGCCGCCGAGCGCACGCGGCCAGCCATCGGCGGTCCACTCCATCGGCTCGAGCAGCATCTGCCGCCCGAGCGTGCGCATGCCGTTCTCATAGCCGTGATAGATCATCCACCAGTCGCCCTGCGGCCCCTCGACCGGCGTCGCGTGCCCGCGCGACCACCAGGGCTCGCTTGCCCGCGTCGTGCGCACGATCGGGTTGTGCGGGCAATTCTCCCACGGCCCGTGGATCGAGCGCGCGCGCGCGACGACGACCATGTGGCTGGTCGGCGGCCCCGCGGTGCCGCCCTGGCCGGAGAACATGTAGAACCAGCCGCCGCGGCGCATCATCTTCGGCCCTTCGAGCGCGAAGCCCTCGATGATCCAGTCATCGGGGATCGGCCAGCCGCCATAGACATGCTCGACCGGCCCGGCCGCCGACAGCCCGTCGTCGCTGATGCGCACGCGGTTGCCCGCGTTGAAGAACAGATAGCGTTTGCCGTCCTCGCCCACCGCGTGGCCGGGGTCGATCAGATTGTCGATCTTCATATCGATCGGATCGCTCCACGGGCCCGCCATGCTGTCGGCGTGGATCACCCAGGTCTTGATCCCGCGCTTGGCATCATTGGGATCGAGCGCGGGGATGTAGATGAAATAGCGCCCGTCATGCTTGGCGATGTCGAGCGCCCAGACAATGCCGATATGCTTCCTCAGCGCGGTGGTCAGCGGCGTCCAGTTCACCAGATCGCGCGAATGCCAGATCGGGATGCCGGGATAATATTGGAAGGACGAGAAGGTGGCGTAGTAATCGTCCCCGTCCTTGAGCACGTTGGGATCGGGCCGGTCGCCCGCGAGCACGGGGTTGAGATAGCGCCCGTCGCCGAGATCCGCCTTGCGCTGCCCCTCGATCCCCGGCTGCCACACCGGCGCGGGAGCGGGGCAATCGGCGGCGCCGGCGCGGCCCGGCAGGGTCAGGCCGGCGCCCGCCAAGGCGAGCGCAAGCGTCTGGCGGCGTGTGGGTTCCATCGGACTCTAAACTCCAGAAGGGGCGTTGGCCTAGTTGCGTTCCGCAGGCTCGAGCTGCGCGAAGATCACGTCGTTGGTGCGCATCGGGACGCGCAGCGTATAGCGGCCGTCAGAGCCGACGCGGATCGTGCTGTCCGTCTCGGGCTTGTCCTGCGTCAGCGCGCGCAGCTCGGCGAGTTGCCCGGCGCTGAGGTCCTTGGGCGATCCCATCTGAAGGTAGCGGCCATGCGCGTCGTTCGCCTCAAAGCCGGTGCGCCGGACCGTCACCCGGTAGCTGCCCGGCGCGAGGCCGGCAAAGCTCAGCTCAGCGGGCGCCGCGGGCTGTGCGGGGAGCAGCTTGGTGAAGAAGGGCCGGTTGCTCGCCTTCTGCTCGGGCTGGGTCCAGTTCCACAGCACGACGCCGGTGCGCCCGTCCGCGGTCGCCGCCAGCACCTGATCGTCGCCGACGCGCACTTCGCGTCCCCGCAGCAGGTTCAGATACCTATATGCGAAATAGGCGGCCTTGGGGATGCCCTCGCGATTGATCAGGCCGAATCCGCCATGGAAAGGCGCCGGTGGCGGGCCGGGTTCCTCGAACAGGTCGCTATAGGCCCAGTAGCTCATCCCCTGGCTATAGGCGCGCGTCGCCTTGAGCTTGCCCAGGATATAGGCGGCGCTGATGTAGGAATCGTGCACCGGGTCGCGCGGGTTGTAGCTCGCGCTCCATTCGCTGAAGAACAGCGGCACGCCCGCAAACTTCGACGCATCGATCTCCCGGCGCACCTTCCTGACATCGGCCGTCACCGCATCGGGATTGGTGGAGAGCTTGTTGTCGTCCTGCCCGTACTCGTCGAGGAATCCGCCCTCCACCCCATAGGTGTGGGTCGTCACGAAATCGACCGGAAGCCCGCGTTCCGCCGCGAAGGCGAGCAATTCCGGAACCCAGGCTGCGCCGGCGGTGGAAGGGCCGCCGACCCTGAGCCTGGGATCGATCGCCTTGATCGTGCGCGCGGTGTTCTCGTACAGCTCGAAATAGGCCTTCTGGTCGCCGCGCTCCCAGAAACCGGCCAGGTTCGGCTCGTTCCATACCTCGAAATACCAGCTGCGCACCTCCTCCGCGCCATAGCGGTTGCGCAGATGCCGCACGAACGCATCGATCAGCGCGCGCCAGGCTTCGGGCTTCGGATGCGACGTATTACCCTTCCAGTAGAAGATCGTCTGATCGGACGTCTTCATCGCAGCGGGGGTGAAGCCGAGCTCGACGAACGGCTTGATCCCCATGCCGAGCAGCGCGTCGTAGAGCTGGTCGATCCTGGTCCAGTCATAGACCGTCCTGCCGTCGATCACCCGGACGGTGCCCAGCGCATCGTGGAAGATGTCGTGGAAGCGGATATAGCGGAACCCCAGCTCGTCGACCGCCGTCTTGAGCTGCGCGAGGTTTTCCGGGCGCATCGTGGTGCCGGGATAATCGGCGCCCACCGAAAGATTGAACGAGCGGTCGAGCGGCGCGCCGGCGTCGGCCAGATCGACCTCGATCCGGCGAACCTCGGTCTGGCCCGCTGCCGGCGTCTGCGCCAGCGCCATGGGGGTCGTGCCCAGCCCTGCCGCCGCCAGCAGCAGCCCGGCAAACAGGGTTGACGGGGCAAGGGCACTCGATCGCATTGCTTCTTCCTCGGTTGATTGAAATGCAGCGCCGCCGGACGCGTCAGGCCGTCTCGGGCTGTCGCGCGGCGCAATGCTGCGCGATGAATTCTTCATGGGTCGGCATGGCGGCGGCGGTCTTGCCGATCACGTCGCGCAAGTGCCGCAGGAAGCGGCCGGTTTCGGGAACAGGCAGCGCCGCGGCGAGCGGGTCGAACCCGCGCGGGGCGATGTTCTGCCCGAGCAGCACCGCATACCAGCTGTCCTCGGTGAACAGGTCGCCCTGGATGCGGAAGTTGCGCGCCTTGCCGCGCCACAATTCGATCCGCTCGGCCAGGCTGTCGGGCACCGGCATCGTCCGGCAATGGTCCCAGAAGGCGGAATCACTTCGCTCGGTCGCGTGATAATGCAGGATCACGAAATCGCGGACCTGCTCGTACTCGCGCGTCAGCCAGCGATTATACTCGTCGCGCTCGACGGGGTCGAACCCGGTATCGGGGAACAGCGCCAGAAGCCGCGCGATGCCCGACTGGATCAGGTGGATGCTGGTTGATTCGAGCGGCTCGATGAAGCCGCCCGACAGGCCGATGGCGATGCAGTTCTTCTCCCACAGCCGCTCGCGCCGGCCGGGGGTGAAGCGCAGTTGGCGCGGCTCGGCGGTGGGCGCGCCGTCGAGCTCGTCGAGCAGGTCGCGCAGCGCATCCTCGTCGCCACAATGCGCGCTCGAATAGACATGGCCGTTGCCGATGCGGTGCTGCAACGGGATGCGCCAGCGCCACCCCGCCTTGCCCGCGGTGGCGCGCGTATAGGGAGTGAGCGGACTCACGCTCTCGGACGGGATCGCGATCGCGCGGTCGCACGGCAGCCAGTGCAGCCAGCTGCGATAGCCGACCCCCAGCGTCTCGCCGAGCAACAGCGAGCGGAAGCCCGAGCAGTCGACGAACAGCTCACCCTCGACGAGCCGGCCGTCCGCCAGCAGGACGCCGGTAATGAAGCCGGACTCGCCGTCCTGCTCGACCGTCGCAATCTTCCCTTCGACGCGCCTGACGCCGCGGTCCTCGGCATAGCCGCGCAGGAAGCGCGCATAGAGGCCAGCGTCGAAATGGAAGGCATAGGCGAGCGTCGAGAGCACCGCCGCCGGGTTCTGCGACGGGCGGGAGAATTTGCTCGTCCGCGCCGCGACGGCAGAGAGGTTATAGTCCGATAGCGGCCCCACATCACCCTCCGCGCCGCCAAGGCTCGACTGACGCAGCCAAATCTGGTGAAACTTGATTCCCTGGGTGTCGCGGCCATGAGTGCCGAAGGGGTGGATGTAGCGGTCGCCGAGCCGCGCCCAGTTCACGAATTCGATGCCGAGCTTGAACGTCGCCTGGGTCGCGCGGATGAATTCGTCCTCGTCCAGGCCGAGCAGGTGGTTGAAGTCGTGCAGCGAGGGGATCGTCGCCTCGCCCACCCCGACGGTGCCGATCTCGTCGGATTCGACCAGGGTGATCGAAACTCCCGCCGCGACAAGACGCGAAGCCGCGGCTGCCGTCATCCAGCCAGCGGTGCCGCCGCCGACGATGACGAGCTTGGTGACCGGTGCGGCAACGCTCATGCCGCCGCGCCCTGCGCCCCGAACCTTCCGGTCCGCGCATATTCGACGAGCTCGCGGTTGGACGGCAGATTGCGGACCGCGAACTGGGCCTGGCGGCGCACCTCGGCGAAAGCGGCGCGTGCCTCGTCATGATAGCGATAGAGGCCGGCACGGTCGCTCAGATCCGTCTTCCAGCCCATGCCGTAGAGCACATATTGCCAGCTCGTCTCCGTGAAGATGTCGACATTCGTATCGACGTCCATCTCGTTCGGCGGGCGGAAGCGCCAGCGGTCGAGCAGCTCGTGCAAGCTGTCGGGGACGGTGGCGGGGTCGGCATTGTCGCGCCAGAATTGCGTGTCGCGCCGCTCGGTCAGGCAATAGTGCATCTTGATGAAATCGAGCGTGCGCTCGTAGCGGCGCAGCATGATCGCGTTGAACTGGCGCGCCGAGGTCTCATAGTCGCCGCCCCAGGGAAACAGGTTGGCGACCATCGCGGCGGCGACCTCGGAGAAGACGATCCCGGTTGCCTCGAGCGGCTCGAAAAAGCCGCTCGACAGGCCGATCGCGACGCAGTTCTTGTGCCAGTTGATCTCGCGATAACCGGCGTCGAAACGGAATGTGCGCGTCTCCAGCCCGTCCGCCGCGCCGCCGATATAGGCGCGCAATGCAGCCTCGGCGGTGGCATCGTCGCTATGGGCGGAGGAGAAGACATGGCCGATCCCGCGGCGGTGATCGAGGCCGATGTCCCAGATCCAGCCCGCCTGCTGCGCGGTCGAGATGGTGTAGGAGGCGATCGGATCGTCGGGCCGCGCATAGGGCAGCTGGATCGCGATCGCGCTGTCGCAGAACAGCACGTCGCGGCACGAGCGCCAGGGCATGCCGAGCGCCTTGCCGATCAGCTCGGCGCGGAAGCCGGTGCAGTCGATATAGAGGTCGGCCTCGAGCAGGCCGTTGGCTTCGGTCCGCACGCCCGCGATCGCGCCGTCCGCGCCGACGCGCACTTCGGTCACCGTGTCGATCAGATGCATGACGCCGTTCGCGACCGCCTGATCGCGCAGCAGCTCAGCGAGGATCACCGCGTCGAAATGAAAGGCGTAGTTGAGCGGCGCGACATAGTCTGGGTGCGAGGGCAGCTTGGGCGCGCGGTGCGCGTCCGCCGCCCTGGTCTGGGGCGTGGCGGCCACGTCCCATTCCTCGGCTCCCGCCGCCCCGAGCAGCCAATAGGGCAGCAGCTCGAACCCCGACCGCTCGTCGGCCTCTTGGAAGGCGTGGAGATAATGATCGTTGCCGGTGCGCCAGTTGGCGAACCGCGCGCCCTGCTTGAAGGTCGCCCCGCAGCGCCGCACCAGCTCGGCTTCGTCCACCCCGATCGTGGCGAGCGTCTTGCGGATGGTGGGGAAGGTGCCCTCGCCCACCCCGAGGATGCCGATCGCGCTGGATTCGACCAGGCGGATATCGACCCCGCCCGGCAGATCGGCGCCGAGCCGCTTGGCGAGATAGCCTGCGGTGATCCACCCAGCCGTCCCGCCTCCGACGATGAGGATCTGCTTCTTCATAAGCCTCTCAAGGAACGGCCGGCCTTCCAGCCGGCCGCCCCATGACAGCGATCTAGAAGGACAGGTTCGCGCCGATGCTAACCCGTCGGTCGCTCTGGAACCAGCTGCGCGTGTAGATGGCATCGTTCTTGTAACCGCCCATCAGCGTGCGCTGCGTCTCGTTGAGGACGTTGGTGCCCTTGACGGTGAACGACAGCTGGTCGGTCACCTTGTAGGTCACGCCAACATCGACCTGCCCATAGGCGTCGCCATAGACCGGCAGCGCGATCTGCACGCTCTGCCCCGCCGCGCCCGGCGCCGAGACGAAGGTGTAGGTGGGGGTGGTGCCGTTCGCGTTGGTCGACTGGAGATATTTCGACCGCCACGAATAGGCGACGCGCGCCGAGAGCTTGCTGCGCTCGTAGAGCAAGGTAACGTTGTAATTGTGCTTCGAGAGACCCTGAAGCGGCGCATCGTTGCGGATCGTGCCGAAGATGTCGCGGTACAGGTCACCCGGGTTCTTGCTGTCGATGAAAGTGTAGTTGGCCTCGACGCCGAACCCGGCAAGAACGCCGGGCAGCATGTCGAGGAAGGCGCGGCCGCCCACTTCGATGCCCTTCACCGTCGCCGCCTCGCTTGCCGTCACCACGTCCGAAGTCGCCGCCAGCGCGGTCTCGGTCGTACCGTTCAGGTAACGGATCGTGACCTCACGTTGGCCGAGCGAGTAGATCGGCAGGTCCTTGATATGCTTGTAGAAGCCGTTGACGTAGAACATCGTCCCCGGCTTGACGTACCATTCCAGCGACACGTCCACATTGTTGGACATGGCGGGCTTCAGGAACGGATTGCCGGTCGAAGCGGTGAAGTTGGTGAAGATGCCCGGCTCGCCCTGTACCGGATTCGCTGTCGTCGCGACACCGATTTCGCCGCCGCCGCGCGTGGCGTTGAAGTTCGGCAGGTCCATCGTGATGTTGTAGGCCGCGCGCAGCTTGATATCCTCGCTCGGCTGGAGCTGCAGGTTCACTGCCGGCAGGAAGCGGGTGAAGGTCGCGCTGCCGCCGCGCGGATCGACGCGGTTCGCGGTCTCGAAACGCTGCCCGTTGCGAATGAAGGTGAATCCGTTCTGGACAATGAAGCCCTGCGACTCGTTCTTCACCCGCACGATCCGCCCGCCGACATTACCGGTGAAACCGAGCTTGCCCGCCTCATAATCGCGGCCGAAGCGGACCTGCGCATAGCCGGCAAAGGTCTCGGTCCGCCACAGCCCCAGATCCTGCTGCAGGAAATTTGCGGTGCGCGACCGCGAGCCGCCATAGCCGTTGGGCGCCGGGCGATGGAGGTCATCGGCGTGCGTATTTTCCATCAGCGCGATCGATGGCCATAACGTGTTCGCCGGGACGGCGATGTCGCCGTGGAAGAAATTGTCGAAGGCGTAGAATTCGACGTCGCCGGGTCGCGCATCGGCAAAGGTCAGTTGCGGGTCGCTTGCGCTCCACCCGCGACCGAGCGCGGACCAGGTATAGCCGTTGTTGAGATCGCGCTCGCGCCGCTCCGACCAACGACCGCCGACCTTGATCGCACGGAAGAAGCTGTCCTCGAATACATATTCGGCATCGAGGTTGGCCGCGTTCATCGTGCCGCGGTTGCGCTCGTTATGCGGCATCGCCGCGGCCCATCTGTAGTTGGCCGGATCGGTGAACTGGCCCGGGGACAATGCCGGCAGGGTGACCGTCGGGAACTCGCCCGTCAGATCGAACCCGAATGACGAAGGAAAGTTCACGTTACGAAAAACAGCGAGGCGATCGAGCCGTGAGGTCGAAAGGACATTCTGGTAGGCGCCCGAGAGCTTGAACGGCCCCTGCCCCGGCCGCCACGTGAATTCGGCCGAGATATCCCGCGTCAGCGATTGCGACCGCGTTCCCTCCGTTCCGCCCTGGCCTTCGATCGGATTGCCGGTGGGCAGGAACGTGCTGCTATCACGCAGGAACATCGAGTTGGTCGAGAGCAGCGCGCCATTCTCGTCGAATGTGCTGCCATTGCGATCGACCGACAGATCCTGCAGCGCCTGCATCGCGAAATGCGACTGATTGTGGTTCTTGTAACGCGACTGGAAGAAGATGCCGGTCAGCGTCAGATCGTCGCTCGGCGCCCATTGCACTGCGCCATAGATGCCGGTGCGATCGCGCTGAAACTCCTCGTCGCCATAGTCATAGCCGCCGGGGATGAATACGTCCTGCGTCTCGCCCGGCAAGCGTCGGCGGAAATAGGGCTCGGTGCGGAAGAAGTTCGAGCGCGAGGTGAGGCGGCTGTGCGCCAGATCGAACAGAATGCCAATGTCGCCGATCCCGGTAGACCAGCGGTTAGTGATCAGGAGCGACCCGGCATAATCGGTCTTCCTCGTCAGATCGCCGAAGCTGGTTTCGAGACTGGCCGCAGCGTGCCAGCCGTTCGAGAAGTCGAATGGCAGCTTGGTGCGCAGATCGATCTGACCACCGGTTCCGCCTTCGACAAGGTCGGCGGTCGCAGACTTGTACACATCAACCGCGGACATGAGCTCGGGCGTCACATCGCCCCAGAGGAGCCCGCGACCGCCATTGGCGCTGAAGATCTCGCGGCCATTGAGGCGCGAGGCGACGCCGGAAATGCCGCGCACCTGAATCCCCGAGCCTTCGACCGAAAAGTGATCCGGGTCGCCCAGCGAGCCGAAACGGACAATGCTGACGCCCGAGACGCGCTGGAGAACCTCGGTGATCGAATTGTCGGGCAGCTTGCCCGCTTCGTCGGCGACGACCGAGCTGATGATGCTTTCCGATGCCTTCTTGCGCGCGTCGGCGGCCTCGAGCGCGCGGCGCCGTGCGGTGACGACGACTTCGTCTGCGCCCGCCTCGCCGGCTGCCGCAGGCGCATCCTGCGCAGCCGGCAGCGGCGCCGGATCGGCGGCCCAGGCCGGAGCAGCAACGCTCATCGCGATGATGGCCAGGCACGAAGCTCCAGCCCGAACACCGGCCCGGCCCTTGGCGCGAGCCTCGATGTTAGCGGTAACATAACGTGGCGTCATTAAATACCTCTCCCCTACCAGGCCAAGCAAGCTCGGCCATTCACGCCTTCTATGGGGCGTGCATTAGCCTGTTTGATCACATCTATGCGTCGATGTCAACGATGTCAGCGAGCGCTAACAGAATTGATTGGAATGGAGCTATCTCTTTGATTTAGTACGTATTTAACCTGTTTCCAGCGCAGGGCGCCCGGTGGCGCGCAAGCTTCCGCGCTACCGACTCCTTCAAATCCGGCGGGTCCCTAACCTATTCCGGGCAGCTGCTGGCGTTCGGGTCGGACACGAGTCGCGCGTCGGCGATGGTCAGCCCGAACGGCGCCGCCGCGGTGATGCGCAACGGCGCGGCAACCTTGCTGAGCTCCGGGTTCGCCTTGGCGAAGCATTTGAGGCTCAGGGTCGCGGTCTGCCATTCGCCCGGCTTGCGGCTGAACATCGCGGTCGCGGGCAGCCCCTTGCCCGCATCGCCGTCGGGGATCGCGATCTCGACCGGCCCCGCAGGCACGGTGTCCACACGATAGACGATGCGCAGCGACAGATCGGCGTTGCTCTCGCGCGACCAGTCCATCTGCGGTCCGGCGATCGTGAACGCGGCCGGCGCGCTTCCCGACCAGACCAGCCGAATCGCCCCCTCCTGCTGCGTCGGCGAATCGACCGCGCTGCGGGCGATCCCGGCAACCGCCGGCGCGCTGAACGGCGCTGGCGCCGCGCCGCGGGCGAAGAAGACCGTCCGGTTCGACAGGCTGGCGTCGACGCCCGAGACCTCGCTCAACTTGCCGAGCGGCTTGCCCGGCGTGCGATAGTCGAGCCCGAAGCCATAGGCGAACAGCGGATCATAGCCGGGCTGGCCCGGGTTGAGCACGAACTGGCCCGCGGTCTTCGGCCAGGAGAAGCTAAGCCGCCCCTGGAAATCGTGGCGCGGCTTGCCCGCTTTGTCGCCGATCAGCACATCGGCGATGCCGCCGCCTTCGCTGCCCGGCAGCCATGCCGCGACGAACGCGTCCGATGCGTTGAGCTCGGGATTCACCCAGAGCGGGCGCCCCGACAGGAACACCGAAACGGTCGGTATGCCCGCTGCCTTGAGCTTCCGCAGCACCGCCAGCGCCTGCTTGTCGCCCGGCTCGAACTCGAGCGTGCGGATATCGCCGCGCATCTCGGCATAGGGCGCCTCGCCGAACACCACGATCGCCACATCTGGCTTGGCGGTGAAGCCGCCGTCGGGGCTGAGCGCCGCGCTGCCGCCCTGCGCGCGCACCGCCTCGTCGATCCCTTCCCAGATCGTCTGGGCGTTGGGGAAGTCGCTGCGCTGATTGCCGTCGCCCTGCCAGCTCAACGTCCAGCCGCCCGCCTGCGGCCCCATGTCGTTCGCTGCCGTGCCTGCCACCAACACCTTGGCGCTGCCCCGTACTGGAAGCAGCCTTCCCTCGTTCTTGAGCAGCACCAGCGACTTGCGCACAGCATCGCGCGCCACCGCGCGATGCTCTGGCGCGCCCATCAGTTCGGCGCGCCCGTCATAGGGGCGCGGCGCATCGAACAAGCCGAGCTTGAACTTGACACGCAGGATGCGGCGCACCGCATCATCGATCCGCGCCAACGGAATCACACCGCTCTTCGCCTGTGCCAGCGTGTTCTCGTACAGCCCTTTCCACGTATCGGGCGCCATCACCATGTCGATGCCGGCATTGATCGCGCGCGCGCAATCGGTGCCGGTGCACCCCGGAATCTGTGCATGGCCGTTCCAGTCGCTCACGACGAAACCGTCAAAGCCCATCTTGCCCTTGAGCACATCGGTCAGCATCGACTTGTTGCCGTGCATCTTCTCGCCGTTCCAGCTGTTGAACGACGCCATCACCGTCATCACCCCGGCATCGATCGCCGAGACATAGCCTTGGGCATGCGTCGCGATCAGCGTCTTCTCGTCGACTTCGGTATTGCCCTGATCGACCCCGCCGGTGGTGCCGCCATCGCCCAGGAAATGCTTGGCCGACGCGGCGACATTGCCCTTTTGGATCGTGCCCGACGCGCGCGCGCCCTGAAGCCCGTCGATCAGCGCCTTGGCATAAGCCTTCGAGATGTCGGGCTTCTCGGAATAGCCTTCATAGGCACGGCCCCAGCGATCGTCCTGCGGCACGGCGAGCGTCGGGCCGAATGCCCAGTCCATCCCCGCCGCCGCAGTCTCGACCGCGGTGATCCGGCCGATCTTCTCGATCAGCGCCGGATCGTTGGCGGCGCCGAGGCCGATATTGTGCGGGAAGATCGTCGCGCCGACGATGTTGCTGTTGCCGTGGACGGCGTCGATGCCGAAGATGTTGGGGATCGGCACATAGCCGGGCCGCTGCTCGAGCGAGACCGCGCGGAACGCCTGCGCCGAGGCGAGCCACGGCCCGATGCTCGAGCGGTCGGGCGCATTGAGCGGCGGCGAACTGCCGCCCGCGAGAATGCTGCCGAGCGGGTATTTGCGCAGATCCTCGGGCTTGATCGTCCCGATATCGGCTTGGATCAGCTGGCCGACCTTCTGCTCGATCGACAGTTTCGCAAGCAACGCGTCTATCTTCTTCTCGATCGCTGGATCGACCAGGCCCACGCTCTTGGCCGCGGGCCACAGTGCGGGATGCGCGGTCGAGGCGGGGCCGTCCTGCGCCGCGGCAAGGCCAGCGGACAACGTTGTCCCCACCAATAGCAGCAACATCGCCCGGCCTGCCTTCATGACGCTCTCCTAGGTTGATTTATCGGATCGATAGTGAAAATGTGAGCGCTACCATAATACGGGAGGAAGCCTTGTCCACTCTTTTCCGGGTCGCGCTGGGGGTCGCATCCGCCATCGCCGTCATCCTCACCACGCACGCCCCGGCGCAGGAGGCATGCCTTTCATCAGTCCCCTACCGCTGGGCGAACGTCAAGGTCGGCGGCGGTGGCTTCTCCCCCGCGGTGATCTTCAGTCGCGCGGAGCGCGGCCTTGCCTATCTGCGCACCGATATCGGCGGGGCCTATCGCTGGGACGCCAGGGCGAAAAGCTGGATCCCCCTGCAGGACGGGATGGGCGAAAGCAATTATCAGGGCATCGAGAGCATCGCCGCCGATCCGCGCAACCCCGACATCGTCTATCTGGCGGCCGGCATGTATCGCGGCGGTCCGGCGGCGATCCTGCGTTCGGCGGATCGCGGCGCTACCTGGCGAACGATTCCCGTGCCCTTCAAAATGGGCGGCAACGAACCGGGCCGCGGACTCGGTGAGCGGCTGGCGATCGACCCGAACAACCCCGCGATCCTCTATTTCGGGTCGCGCTTCGAAGGGCTGTGGCGCAGCACCGATTCGGGCGCGACGTGGAGCAAGGTCGCGGGCTTTCCGCACGCCGGCAAACCCGCCCCCGCCGAGCGGTGGAGCAGCAACGCCGGGGTCAGCTTCGTGCTGCTCGATCGCTCGAGCGCGAAGGACGGCAGGTCGCGGACCATCTACGCCGCGGTGGCCGATCTCGAGGGACAAGGTCTCTATCGCTCGATCGATGGCGGCGAGAGCTGGAGCAAGGTGCCCGGCGGTCCGAACGGGCTGATGCCGGTCAAGGGAGACATCGCCGACGATGGCCAGCTGTTCGTTGCCTACTCGAATGGGATGGGACCAACCGGCGTGTCGGGCGGCGCGGTGTGGCGACTCGCTGGCGGCCAATGGGCCGACATCACCCCCAAAGGCGGCGCGCATGGCGGCGGTTACATGGCGGTCAGCCTGGCGCACGGCACGCCCGGCACGCTGGCGGTGGCGACGATGAACGCGCACCCCGACACCGCCTATGTCTCGACCGACTGGGGCGCGACCTGGACGGACATCGGCAAGGGCAGTCGCCGAGATATCACCGCCGCGCCATGGCTGCGCTTCGATGAGAAAGAGGCCGATTTCGGCCACTGGATCGCGGGTCTTGCGATCGATCCGTTCGACGCCGGGCATATCGCCTACACCACCGGCGCGACCGTCTATGCGACCGACGGCTGGCGCACCGGCCTGTGGAAGCCCTGGACCGACGGGGTCGAGGAGACCGCGATCGTCTCGCTCGCCAGCCCGACCGGCGGCGCCAAGCTGATCTCCGGCTTCGGCGACATCGCCGGGTTCGTGCACGACGATTTCGCGGTCTCGCCGTCCGCCATGCACCTCAACCCGCATCTCGTGACCACGATCAATCTGGATTACGCCGGGCAGGCGCCCGCCATCATGGTCCGCAGCGGGCGCGTGCACCAAGGGCAGAAGACCGAGGCGACGCTCGCGCTGTCCAGGGATGGCGGACGGTCCTGGAAGCCGGTCCTGCTCCCGCCCTATGCCGAGGCCGGAGAGAGCGAGGTCAAGCGCCACGATCTGTTGAAGACCCCTGCGATCACCGTCTCCGCCGATGGCGCGGTGCTCGCGGTAGCGACGCCGACCCCGTTCTTCTCGCACGATGGAGGCCTCAGCTGGGCTTCGGGCCTCAATGCACCTCGCGAGACCCGTGCGGTGGCGGACAAGGTCGACCCCAAACGCTTCTACATGCTCGACTTCAACTCTGCGAAGCTGTTCGTCAGCAATGATGGCGGGCGCACGTTCCGCGCCGCCGCGACCTTGCCCGGCGATCTGTCGAAGGCGCGCACCTTCAATGTCGAGACGCCCTGGCCGCTGATCGCGTCGCCCTTTGACGCGGGCGATCTGTGGCTCAACATTGGCGGCACGCTCCACCGCAGCCGCGACGGAGGGCGCAGCTTCGCCGTTCAGAGCAGGGGGCTGGAGATCAAGCGCTTCGCGCTCGGCAAGCCTGCGCAAGGCTCGACGGAACCGACGCTCTTCGCCTTCGGCACGCAAGCCGACGTCACCGGCATCTGGCGATCGACCGACGCCGGCAAGAGCTGGCTGCGGGTCAATGACGACGCCAATCAATGGGGCAACCGGATCCGCGTGATCGAGGGCGACCCGCGGATCTTCGGCCGGGTCTATGTCGGCACCGACGGGCGCGGTCTGCTCTATGGCGAGCCGCGCTGAGCGGGTTCAGGGCAGCGCAATCTCGAACGGCGTCACCGGCAGCCCATCGCCATCGTAGAGATTGGCGATCGGGCTGTCGGCCCAGAGATAGCGCAGCCTGGCATCGCCGGATGCGGCATCGACGAGGACGGTGGAGGGATCGGCCAGCCGCGCCGTGACGAAGCGGCACCCGCCTGCGCCGCATGCCTCGAAGCCGAGCGGCCCGGCGCCGCCGATCACCTGCAGCGGACGGTCGAACCGCAGCCGGATCTTGTCCCCGTCGCGCGCTGCCGCCGGCAGCTGCGCATTGCTCGCACCCTCCATGGCCAATGCCAGGCGCAGGCCGATGGTCTTCTTATCGGTCGGGTGGATGTCGCGCGGATCGCCGACATCGATCGCCACCGCCATGCCCGCATCGCGATCTGCTGCGACGGTCGAGCGCTGCGCCTCCCGCAGCGCTGCCCAGGCGGAATCGATCGGCTTGCTCTGCATTGGCCCGAAATTGGCCAGCTGGACAAGCGCGAAGCGCCTTGTCGAGAAGCGTCCGCGCCAGTCGGCGATCAGCGATGGCAACAGTTTCGCATAGCCCGCCGGATCCCCGACATTGGCCTCGCCCTGATACCAGGCGATCCCGGCAAGTGGGATGCGGCCGATCGGTGCGATCATGCCGTTGTAGAGCGTCGTCAGACCGTTCGCCCCGACCCAAGGGACATAGGGCGCCGGTCCGGTATCGCGCACGTCCGCTCCCCGTTGGAATTGCCAGCGGCCAGTGAGCGGAATCGAGCTGCCGTCATCCAGCTCGATCCGGCGCGGCGTGGTGCCCCACATCCCGCCCCCGCCCCCGGTATCGATGACGCGTACCTGGATGCGGTTGGCCCCGGCGCGAAGCTGGCCGGAGGCGAGCGCATAGCTTCGTTGGTTGGTCCAGCCGGTCGTGCTGCCGATCACCGCGCCATTGATCAGCGTCTGATCGAAATCATCGACCGCGCCCAGATGGATGTGCCGTGCGCGCCGTGCCTGGTCAGCCGTCAGTGTCACTTCGCTGGTGTAGGCCCCAGCGCCGTCAAAGGACGCCAGGTCCGATACGCCCCACTCTTCCCAGAACCGGTTGGGATCGGCCGGGATGGGTGCTTCGAGTTTCGCAGTTGCGCGCCTGAAATAGGCATCGAGTTGCTTGTCCAGCCAGCGTTGCGCAGCGGTGGGATCGGTGCCGCGCAATGCCAGCATTGCCAGGCCGTCGTCGAAACCGCCGTTGCGGCGCAAGCCGGCCTCGCTCAACCAGTCCTGGATGATCGAACCGCCCCAGGAGGCCGCGATCAGCCCGACCGGCACCTTGCGAAGGCGCTGCAGTTCCGCGCCCATGAACCAGCAGGCGGCTGAGAAATCGCGCGCACTGTCCGGGGCGGACAGCTGCCAAGTGACAGGCGACGAGAACTGTGCCTGTGGCGTTGGGCTGCTCTGCCGCGGCACATTAAACAGGCGAAGCGCCGGGTTGGTGCTCGCGCCGACCGCGCTATCCGCATTCGTCGCGACGCGGAGCGTGAACTCCATGTTCGACTGGCCCGAGCAGAGGAACACGTCGCCCACCGCGACATCGGCGAGCCGCAGCGTTTCACCGCTCGACTGCACCGTGAGCGAAGTCGAAGCCAGCGCCCGACGGCCGGGCAGCTCGATCCGCCACCGTCCCGTGGCATCGGCCCGGCCAGCGACCGCCGGCGAATCGCCGAGTTGGGCCGACACTTCGGCACCCGGCGCGGCGCTCCCCTCGACCGGCACAGGGCGATCGCGCTGCAGCACCATATGATCGGAGAAGACCGGCGCGAGCCTGAGCGTTTGCGCCCCCGCCGGGGTCGCCGCCGCAAGCATCATTGCCATTACGGTGGCGCAATCTCGCATCGTCATCACAATCCTCTCTCGATCTCGTGTTGTGATAGCGCTATCATACTGATCGGGTTGTGCAAGCCGCGACCGGAGGAGGGGGCAAGATGGTGACAAGACGCAGCCTGTTGGCCGGAGGCGCTGCGGCGTTCACCGCCGGTGTTTCGCACGGGCGTGAAGCGCGCGCCGCGGGTCCGGTGCGCCCCGACTGGACCTCGCTTGCCGAACACTTTCGCAGCCCCGACTGGTTCCGCGACGCGAAGCTTGGCCTGTGGTCGCATTGGGGGCCGCAATGCGTCCCCGAGTTCGGCGACTGGTATGCCCGGAAGATGTATGTCCAAGGGGATCCGTTCTACGAGCATCACCTGCGCACCTATGGCCATCCGTCGAAATTCGGCTTCATGGAGTTCATTCCGCGCTGGAAGGCGGACAGGTGGCAGCCCGAGGCGCTGGTGACGAAATACAAGGCCGCGGGCGCGAAGTACATCGTGTCGATGGCGAACCACCATGACAATCTCGACATGTTCGCCAGCTCGCACCACCCCTGGAACACCACGCGGGTGGGGCCGAAGCGCGACATCGTCGGCACCTGGGAACGCGCGGTGCGCGCCGCGGGCCTGCGGTTCGGCGTATCCAACCACGGCTCGCATGCCTGGCATTGGTGGCAGGCGGCCTATGGCTATGATGCCGAGGGTCCGATGAAGGGCGTCCGCTACGATGCCTTCCGCCTGCGCAAGGCCGATGGCGCGGGCAAATGGTGGGCCGGCCTCGACCCCCAGCAACTCTATACCGGCCCGTCGATGGTGATCCCCGACGGCATCGCCAGCATCGCGGCGATGGACGCCTGGCACGAGGCCAATGACCGCCAGTGGCTGGAGACAATCCCCGCAAACAATCCCGGCTTCGCGCCCAACTGGCTCGCGCGGCAGAAGGAGCTGGTCGAGAAGTACCGGCCTGACCTTGTCTATATGGACAATTACGGCCTGCCGCTCGAGCGCTTCGGGCTCGAGGCGGCGGCGCATTACTACAACCGGTCGATCGCCGCACATGGCGCAGTCGATGTAGTGCTGACCGGCAAGAAGCTCTCCGCCGAGCAGCGGCGCGCGATCACCGATGACGTCGAGCGCGGCTTCGTCGAGGGCATCCGCGCCGAGCCGTGGCAGACCTGCACCTGCATCGGCCAATGGCACTACGACCGCGGCCTTTACGAACGGAAGGGATACAAGAGCGCGAAGCAGGTGATCCAGCGGCTGCTCGACGTGGTGTCGAAGAACGGCAATCTACTTCTCTCCATCCCCCAGCGCGGCGACGGCAGCATTGATGATGAAGAAGAGAAAGTCCTCGACGGCATGACCCGCTGGATGACGGTGAATGCCGAGGCGATTCACGGCAGCCGCCCGTGGCATCGCTATGGCGAGGGCCCCGCGCGGCTGGGCGTAGGGATGCACAATGAGGACCGAGCCTCGACCTTCTCCGCCGCCGACATCCGCTTCACCACCCGTGGCGGCACGCTCTATGCGGCGTTTCTCGACTGGCCGCAGGCGCCGGTAACGATCGCCTCGCTTGCGGGCGTGGCGATCGAGCGGGTGACGCTGCTGGGCGGCGGTGCGCTTGATTCCCAGCGGACCGATGCGGGACTGCGCCTCACCCTTCCCCCGCCCGGTCCCGGCGCGTTCGTACCCGTCCTGCGGATCGAAGGCGGCGGGATCGCCTGAGGGGGACCCCGCCGCCGGCACGCACTGGCGGCGGGTGGCGGCTCAGGGCCGCTTTGCCGTGAGCGTCCCCCCCGAATAGGTGAGCGGCGCGGACAGGCCGTCGGTGCCGTCGATCCCGCTGCCGTCCTTCATCCAGCGCACGATGATCTGGCGGCTGGCGACCATCCCCCTGTAGCTACCCTGGCGCGCACCGATGGTGAGCGTGCCGGTGGCGTCGTCATAGACGAAGGGGATGCGGCTGAACCCGCCCTTCTCGAACGCATGACTGCGACCGTCATCCTCGTAGAGCGAGAAGCTGCCGTTCGCGCCCGGATAGACCAGGATCGTCAGCGGCGCGTCCGGTTTCTCGTCAGTGTACTGCATCACCGGCCCGGTCGGCACGATGCTGCCCGCGCGAACATAGACCGGGATCACCTCCGCGGGCGCGTCGGTCTTCACCGTTTGTCCGCCGCGCTCGCGCTTGCCGCTGTCGAGGTTGAACCAGTCGGATCCGGCGGGGAGATAGACGTCGCGGCTGCGCGCCCTGAACTGCGTTACCGGGGTGACGAGCAGCGAGGGACCGAACAGATACTGGTCGCCGATGTCGCGCGTCTTGGGGTCGGTCGGGAAATCCATCACAAGCCCGCGCATGATGCTGCCGTCCTTCTGGTAGGTGTCGGCAGCGAGCGTGTAGATATAGGGCATCAGGCGATAGCGCAGCTGCGCATAGCGGATCAGCGCATCGCGCACCGGCGAGCCTGCGGGCGCGATGTTGTAGGTCTCGCGATACGGGAACTCGCCGTGGCTGCGGAACGCCGGGGTGAAGGCGCCGAACTGGAACCAGCGCAGATACAACTCGCGCCACTCATCGACATGCGCGGGATCCTGCTTGGTGAAGCGATCCTCGAGCGCGAAGCCGCCAATGTCGTGCGACCAGTTGGGAATGCCGGTCATCGAGAAGTTGATCCCGGCCGGGATCTGCTCGCGCAAATCGTCCCAGCGGCTGGCGATGTCGCCCGACCAGATCGTTGCTCCGGTGCGCTGGATGCCGCCAAAGGCGGAGCGAGAGAGGATGTACGGCCGCACATCGGGCCGCATCGCGCGCTGGCCCTGATAGACGCCCTCGTTATGGGGCAGCGAGAAGCTGTTGTAGAATTCCCCGCCTGGGCCCCGCGCGGTCGGACCCATGATCCAGGCGCGTTCCTCGGGCGAGAGGTTGGAGTGCATGTCGGGCTCGTTGGCGTCGAGCCACCAGCCGTCGACGCCGAGCACCGCGAGCCGTTCCTTGACCTGCCGCCAGAAGATCGCGCGTGCCTTGGGATTGTACGGGTCGTAGTCGGTGTTGAGATAGCCCGGCCCCACCCAGTCCTTGTTCCCCATCGTGATGTTGCGCGTGTAAACGCCGCCCGCGGCCGCCAGCTCCTTGTAGGTGTCGGTGGTCGGATAGAATTTGGGCCAGACCGAGATCATGAAGTTGGCATGCTGCTTGTGCAGCGTGTCGATCATCCCCTTGGGGTCGGGGAAGCGCTTGGGCTCGAGCCGGTGGCTGCCCCAGTCGTCGTCGCGCCAGTAGCGCCAGTCGAGCACGATGTTGTCGAGCGGGATCTTGAGGTCGCGATAGGTCTTCACGACATCCAGGATTTCCTGCTGCGTGTCATAGCGCTGGCGGCTCTGCCAGAAGCCATAGGCCCATTTGGGCTGCATCGCCGCCTTGCCGGTGAGCTTGCGATAGCCCGCGATCACCCCGTCCATGTCCTTGCCCGCGACGACATAATAGTCGATCGCATGCGCCAGATCGGAGGTCAGGGTGAGCGAGTGCCGCTCCGCCTCGGGCAGCGGATCGCTGTGGTGGAGCGACATATAGCCGGCATTCGGCTCCCATTCGATGCGGATCGCGACCGGCTTGCCCGCGGTCATCGGCACGTCGAAATTATGGTACCAGGGGTGCCAGTTCTGCCGCCAGCGGTCCATCACCAGCTTGCCGTCGACATAGAGCTTGAAGTAGCTCGACCCGTAGAGGCGAAAGCGGTGCAGCCCGCTCTTGTCCGCCGTCACGTTCGCCGACCATTCGACGCGCTGCGTCTCGACCGCATTGCCCGCGGTGTTCTGCCCGCCGGTCGCCGCGACCGTCTTCGCCTTGGCGTCCGCCGGCCAGTTCTTGAGGTCGCGGATATGCTGGTAGTTGATCGTCTGCTCGCTCTGCGACACCGCGAGCCGGTCGCCCAGATAATAGCGCGCGTCCCAGCCGGGGCGGCCATCCTTGCCCTCGACCCGCAGGCTGTCGCCCGGCGCGCCGGCGAGCGTATAGGGCTTGGGATTCCCGAAACGGCTGATGCCGTTATTGTCCCACAGCAGCCCGTAGTTGCGCGTCGAGACGACGAACGGCACCGCGGCGACGAAGTTGTACTGGGCGAGCTCGACATCCTCGCCATTATAGTTGAACTGCCCGTTCTGGTGCTGGCCGAGGCCGTAGAAGCCCTCGTCGGTGCCGCGGTTGAACTGCTGGGTCACCGCGACGTAATTCTGCCCCTCGGCATGGGCGGGGCGGAAGCTGCCGCTCGCCGCTTCAGTGAGGATCGCCCTGCCGGACGCGTCGCGGAACGAGACGTTGCCGTCCGCCAGCCGCACTGTGGCCGACAGCGCCGGGGTCGCCAGCGTGACGCTGCCGTTGGCCTCGGTCACCGTGAAGCCCTGCGTCACCGGCGCGGCGATCACCTGAAGGCTTTCGGGCAGCTTCGGCGCCGCGGAATCGCTTTCGGTGACGCGGATCAGCCCGTCGCCATAGACCTGCAGCGCGACATGCTTCTCGGTGCCGCCCGCCGGGGCGACGACGATGCCGGTGCCGGTCTTGCGCCAGCCCTCCGTGGACTGGGCCGCAGCGGGCACCGACAACGCTATCATGCTGGCGCTCAGCAAGGCGGCAATCTTCATCGTCTCTCTCCGGTAATCTCTTGGTTCAGCATTCAAATGTCAGCATGCGCTCAGCCCGTGCCAGGCGCCTAAAACTCGTCATCGCGGTCGGCATGGCGCCTCAGCGATAGGTGCCCATCGTCACCTTCAGCAGCACCGGCTGCGCGGTGAAGTTGAAGCCATAGTCGATCTGGTCGCCGTTCCAGCGGCGGCGCATCGTCCATTTGCCGTCGACGTAGCTGCCCTCCTCCGCGCTGATCAGCTGAACCTGCTCGCCCGGCTTGGCATCGGCCAGCGCGATGCGGACACGGACATGGCTCCCGCTCAGCAGGAAGGTGTCGGGCGCGAGCTGCGCGACGACCATGCCGCCCACCGGAGCATCCGCGTCGGGATGAGCATCCACCTTGGTCCAGCTCGACCAGCTCGGCTCGCCCATCTGCCACAGCCCATATTCGGCGGAAATGCGCCAGCGGCCCATCACCTTCGACTGGTCCTTCGCGCCCTTGGCGACGCCCCAGACCGGCTTCTCGAACGCGATTCGCGCCCACTCGCGCTGGTTGGCCGCGAACAGGCGATAGGGCGCACTGAACGCATCGAGCGTCGCCGGATCAAATTCCTTGGCACCAAGCGGGTAGTTGAAGAAGCCGGTCGCATCCATGCCGAACGGCGCGAAACCGATCGCGCCGCGGCCCAGCGCGGGCCAGATGAAGCGGGCGAAGTCGCGCGCGTTGCCGATCTCCGGCACCATCAGCGCATTGTCGGGCCGTGCATATTTGTCGAGAAAGGCGGTGACCGCCAACGGATCGCGGCCATAGATGTCGGGCGCAAGCAAGTCGATATTGGGGGCGGCCGCCTTCCACACCGGAATGACGTTCCAGTTGGGCCCGCCCGATGGGCCGACATTGCCGCCCTCGTCCGTGAATGCGTCGCCCAGCGCGGCGTTGACATACATCGGCAGCGGATGCGCCGCCTTGCCCGCCTTGGCGATCGCATCGATGTAGCGGGCGAGGTGCCAGGTCTGGAAGAACTGCTCGGCGCGCTTGCCGAACAGCGCCGTCCACGTCCCCGCCGGCTTGCCCAGCGCGCGCGCAAGCTCGGCAGGCACCTGCCCGTTGAACAGCCGGTCCGCCTCGGGCGAATGATCGCGCGCGAGGCCATAGCTTCCCGCCTCATTCTCGGGCTGCACCATGATCACGGTCCCTGCCTGGTCGATCCCGGCAAGGTGCTGCATCAGCGCCACAAAGGCGCGCTTGTCAGCCTCAAGCGTGTTGGTGCCGTGCGGGCTCAGCGCATAGTGCAGCGTTCCATCGGGCTTGCGCATCCGCGGGAAGCGGCGGGTGTCGCGCTTCACCCATTCGGGCGCGTAGCTGGCGCCGGTATTCTTCCACGTCGCGAACCACAGCAGCACGACGCGCAGCTTGCGTGCCCGCGCCTGCCGCACCAGCTCGTCCACGAACGAGAAGTCGAACTTGCCCTCCTCGGCCTCGACCTGCTCCCAGGCGACCGGCACCTCGACGGTGTTGGCGTGCATCCGCTCGATCACCGGCCAAACCTCGTCGAGTATCGCGGGATAGTTGCTCGAATTATTGACCTGGGCGCCCAGCACCAGAAAGGGCGCGCCATCGACGATCAGCGCATGCTTGCCGTTGCGGGTCTCGAGCCGGGGGAGTTCGTCGGCGTGCACGGTCAGGCTCGCGATCAAGGCCGCGGCCGCCAAGCACGCACGCGCCAGCTTGGCCGTTATGCCGTTCGAGCCGCGTCCGTGATCCGCCAAAGCTACCTCCCCCGGAATCGGCGCCCTTGTCGCACGCCGTTTTCAGATGTTCGATGGTAGCGGTATCATTTCCAATTTGATCTGTCTATTGTCTGATAAAACGGGGCGCGGCGCTCTACCACGGCGCTCCGTCAATGCCGCGGCGATCAACTGCTCGCGCGACCCCATCCCCCTGCCAGCGCCTTGAACAGGTTGATCTGCGCGGTCGCGATGCCCGCATCGATAGCCGCCAGCTCGGCCTCCGCCTCGGCGAAGCTGCGCTCGGCGTCGAGCAGGACGAGGCCGTCGACCTGCCCCTCGCGCTGCTGCGCACGGACGATGCGTGCGGCTTTCTCCGCAGCGTCGCGCGCCGCCTGAAGCGCGATTCGCCGGTCGAGCGTGCGGGCATAGACCGACAGCGCCGTCTCGGTCTCCTGCAGCGCGCGCAGCACGGTGCCGTCGAACTCGGCGAGCGCCGCGCGGCTGTCCGCCTCCGCCCCGGCAACGCGGGCTCTTGCTCGCTCGTGATCCGTGAACGACCAGCTCAGCAACGATCCCAACAGCCAGCGGAGGGGGCCGCCACCAAAGACGTCGCCGATATCGGGTCCGGTCGAGCCGATCGACGCGCCGAAGGTGATGCGCGGATAGAGGTCCGCGGTCGCCACGCCGATCCGCGCGGTGTTCGCGGCAAGGCGGCGCTCGGCGGCGCGCACGTCCGGACGGCGGGCGAGCAGCGCCGCGCCGTCGCCGACCGGGATCGGCTGGTCGAGCCGCAAGGTCGCGACGCGCTGCGCGGCGATCTGCGGCAGATCCGCGGGCGCACGGCCGGTGAGCGTGGCGAGACGGAACAGCGCCGCATCGCGCTCCGCCGCGAGCGCGGGGATGTCGGCGCGGCGCTGGTTGCGCAGCGTCGCGATCCGCGCGGTGTCGAGGCTGGTGGTCAGCCCGACCTCGCGCCGCCGCTCGGTCAGTCCGAGCGAGCGGTCGAGCAGCGCAACGATGCGTTCGGCGACCGCGATCCGCTCGGCGGCAGCGGCGGCGTCGGCATAGGCGCGCGCGGTCTCGGCGGTGATCGCGACGTGCACCGCCTCGACATCGGCCTCCGCCGCACCGAGATCGCCCCGCGCTGCCTCCACACCGCGCGACACGCGGCCGAACAGATCGACCTCGTACGCGACGTCGAGTCCGGCATCGATCGACCAGTCCTCACGCCGCATACCCGGCGGGCGCTGCAGCGCGGGTGTACGACCATAGTTCGCCCCGGCGCTGACACCGACATCGGGCAGGCGATCGGTCTTGATCTCGCGCAACGCGGCGCGCGCCTTGTCGAGGCGGGCGACTGCGACGCGGATGTCGGTGTTCGCCGCCTGGGCGTCGGCGATCAGCTGGTCGAGCACCGGGTCGTCGTAGAGCTTCCACCACGCGCCCTGCACCGGCGCCAGCGGATCGACCGCAGGGCTGGTGGCAGCGACGAACTTGCCCGCCGCGGCCGAGGGCGTCTGGGGAGCGGCATAGTCGGGGCCGGTGGCGCAGGCGGCGAGCGCCAGCGCCGACGCGGCGGTCATCAGATTGCGAAGCATGATTTGCTCCTTTCTCGTTCAGTTCACTCGGCGGGCTGCACTTGCGCCATCGGAGCACCGCCGCCGCGCGGGCGACGGAGCCGGTCGGCGAGCGCGCGGCACACAACGTAGAAGGTCGGGGTGAAGATCAGGCCGAAGGCGGTGACGCCGATCATGCCGTAGAACACCGCCGTGCCCAGCGCCTGACGCAGCTCCCAGCCCGGACCCGACGCCGTCACCAGCGGCAGCACGCCCAGGATGAAGGCGAAGCTGGTCATCAGGATCGGCCGCAGCCGCACCCGTGCCGCCTCGACCGCCGCCTGCAGCGCGGTGGCGCCGCGTTCCTCGGCCTGCTTGGCGAATTCGACGATCAGGATCGCGTTCTTCGCGGCGAGGCCGATCAGCACGATCAGGCCGATCTGGGTCAGGATGTTGTTGTCCAGCCCCCGGAAATTGACGCCCAGCATCGCGGCCAGCAGCGTCATCGGCACGATAAGGATGATCGAGATCGGCAGCATCAGGCTTTCGAACTGCGCGGCCAGCACCAGGAAGACGAACACCACCGACAGCGCGAAGATCAGCGCCGCGATATTGCCCGCCGCCTTCTGCTGGAAGGCGAGGTCGGTCCACTCCGCGGTGAAGCCCTGCGGCAGATCCTTGGCGATCACCTCCATCCGCGCCAACGCCTGGCCGGTCGAATAGCCGGGCGCGGTGTCGCCATCGACCTCGACCGCGGGGAAGAGGTTGTAGCGGGTGACGCGATACGGGCCGGTGCGGTCCTCGAAGGTCGCAACGGCGCCGATCGGCACCATCCCGCCCGCGTTGGAGCGCGTCTTGAGCTGAGCGATGTCGGCCGGATCGTCACGGAACTGCGCATCCGCCTGCGCGGTCACGCGGAAGGTGCGGCCGAGCAGGTTGAAATCGTTGACGTAGGACGAGCCGAGATAGACCTGCATCGCCTCGAACACGCGGCTCGCGGGGACGCCGAGCATGTCGGACTTGGCGCGGTCGATGTCCGCATAGATGCGCGGGGTCGCGGTGTTGTAGAGCGTGAAGACGTTGGCGAGTTCCTTGCTCTTGTGCGCCTCCCCGATCACGCCGCCGGCGGCCTGCTCGAGCGCCTGGTAGCCGGCATCGCTGCGGTCCTGCACCATCATGCGATAGCCGCCGCCATTGCCGACGCCCTGGATGACGGGCGGCGGGATGACGAACACGAACGCCTCGTTCATGTCGGCGAGCGCGGCGCGCATGTCGTTCTCGATGTTGAGCTCGGTCCGGTCGGTGCCGGCGCGCTCCTCGAACGGCTTGAAGGTGACATAGGCGGCCGCGGCGTTCGACGCCTGGGTGCCCGACGCGCCGTCAAAGCCCGAGAACATCACCGCCGCCTCGGTGCCGGGCACTTCGAGCAGCTTCTTCACCGCCTTCTTGAGCACGCGGTCGGTCTCCTCGATCGAGCTGCCCGGGGGCAGCTGGATCGCGGCGAGCGCATAGCCTTGATCCTGCGCGGGGATGAACCCGGCCGGGGTTGCGGTGAAGATCAGCCCGGTGGCGACGACAAGGCCGCCATAGATCGCGAACATCCGCTTGGGCGCCGACGCGAAACGGCGGGTGATGTTGGCGTACCAGTTACCCAGCCGGTCGAAGTTGCGGTTGAACCAGTCGCCCGCGCGCCACGCCACGCGCCGCCAGCCGCTGGCGGGCGCCTCCTCTGCCTTGGGACGGAGCAGCAGGGCGGCGAGGGCGGGCGACAAGGTGAGCGAGAGGATCAGCGATATGATCGTCGCGGCCGAGATCGTCACCGCGAACTGGCGGTAGAACTCACCGGTGATCCCGGTGAGGAAGGTGGTCGGCACGAACACCGCGCAGAGCACCAGCACGATCGCGACCAGCGCCGCCGACACCTCGTCCATCGACTTGTGCGCCGCTTCGCGCGGCGACAGGCCGTGCTCGAGGTTGCGCTCGACATTCTCCACCACGACGATCGCGTCGTCGACGACGATGCCGATGGCGAGCACCAGGCCGAACATCGACAGGGTGTTGAGCGAGTAGCCGAGCGCCGCCAGCACCGCGAAGGCACCGATCAGCGAGACGGGAATGGCAACGATCGGGATGATCGCGGCGCGCCAGCTCTGGAGAAAGACCAGGATGACGAGGACGACGAGCAGCACCGCCTCAAACAACGTCTCCACCACCGCGTCCATCGATTCGCTGATGAACTCGGTCGGGTTCCAGATGATCCGGTATTCGAGCCCCTTGGGGAAGCTCTGCGACGCCGCCGCCAGCTCGGCCTTGACGCCCTCCGCCGCGGCGAGCGCATTGGTGCCCGGCCGCTGGGTGATCCCCATGATGATCGAGTCCTGGCCCGAGAGATAGGCGTTGACGCCATAATCCTCGGCGCCGAGCTCGACGCGCGCCACGTCGCGGACGCGGGTGATCGCGCCCGACGGATCGGTGCGGACGATGATGTCGGCGAACTCGTCGGCGGTCTTGAAGCGGCCCTGAGTCTCGACGCTGAGCTGCTGCGCGGCGCCGGTGTCGAACGGCGGCTGGCCAACCACGCCGGCCGCGACCTGCACGTTCTGCGAGCGCAGCGCCGAGACCACCTCGCCGGCGGTGAGGCCGAGGGTCGAGGCTCGGCCGGGGTCGATCCACACCCGCATGGCATAGTCACGGGCGCCGAAAATCTGCACGTCGCCGATGCCCTCGACCCGCGACAGCCGGTCCTTCAAGTGGGTCAGCGCATAGTTGGAAACATAGCTGCGATCCAATGAGCCGTCGGGCGACAGAACATTGACCGCCATCAGCCAGGACGGCGAGGTCTTGCGCACCACCACGCCCTGCCGCCGCACTTCCTCCGGCAAGCTCGGCTCGGCCAGCGCGACGCGGTTCTGGACCAGCACCTGCGCCGTATCGAGGTCGGTCCCGAGCTTGAAGGTGACGGTGACCGTCAGCCGCCCGTCGCCGGTCGATTGCGACGACTGGTAGAGCATATTGTCGACGCCGTTGATCTGCTGCTCGATCGGCGCCGCGACGGTGTCGGCGACCGTTTCGGCCGAGGCGCCGGGATAGGCTGTGCTGACGGTCACTGTCGGCGGGACGATGTCGGGGAATTGCGAGACCGGCAGGCCGACATAGGCGAACGCCCCGACGATCGTGATGATGATCGCGATGACGCCGGCAAAGATCGGGCGCCGGATGAAGAAATGGCTGAAGCGCATGGCTGTTGCCCCCGATGGGTTCTAGTTGGCCAGCGTCGCTTGCGAAGCGCTGGGCGATGAGGGCGGAGGCGCGGCCGCAGCGGCCACTTCCGTCGGCTTGATCTGGGTGACGCGCGGATTGACCTTGGCGCCGGGCATGGCGAATTGCACGCCCTGCACGATCACCCGATCGGCCTTGGTGATGCCGGAGCGGATCACGCGCAGGCCGCCCACCAGCGGACCGGTCTCGACCGGCTTGGCCGCGACCGTGTTGTCCTTGCCGACGGTCAGCAGGATCTTGCGGGCCTGGTCGGTACGGACCGCGGCATCGGGGACCAGCACCGCCGTGGTGGTGCCGCCGTCGGCCAACCGCATATTGCCGAACATGCCGGGCGCCAGGAAGTAGTTGGGGTTGGGCACCACGGCGCGGGCGCGGATCGTCCCGCTGTTCTGGGCGATGCCATTGTCGGTGAAGTCGAGCCGGCCCTTCCAGTTATAGGATGCCTCGTCCTGCAGCCGGATCTCGGCGGCCTGCCCGGGCGCTTCGCCGGCCCGGCGCTGGCGCGCGGTCTTCAGGAACAGCGATTCGGGGACGTCGAAGCTGAAGTAGATCGGGTCGAGCGCGTTGATCGTGGTCAGCAGCGTCTCGCCGGTGGCGACCAGATTGCCCGGGTCGACCCGCCGGTCGGAGACCTTGCCGCCGATCGGCGCCCGGACCGATGCGAATTCGACGTCGAGCTGCCGCGAACGGACCCGGGCCTGGGCCGCG
>NZ_DASWTG010000030.1:0-35073 GCF_036402235.1 Sphingomonas sp.
CCCCGCCGGGGTGGGGGACCGCCGCGTCGCGGTGGTGGTGGGGCGGCGACGCAGTCGCCGGAAACCTCTCCACCGCCACGCCGCTGCGCGGCGCCCCTCCACCATGCCGCGCATGGTCACCCTCCCCTGCGGTGCAGGGGAGGAATTGGTCAATCAATCATCGGCCGGCGGCACATAGCTGCGCGCGCCTGCGCTCAGCTTCTCGATGCACTCGGCGATATGGCTTTCCTCGATCACCAGCGGGGGCAAGACGCGGAACACATTCTCCCCCGCGGCGACGGTGAGCAACCCGTGATTGTCGCGCAGATGAGCCACGAACTCGCGCGCCACCGCCGGCTCCTTGAGCTTGACGCCGAGCATCAGCCCCTTGCCGCGGATCTCGTCGAACAGATGGTCGTGATTGGGGATCAGCTGCTCGAACGCCGCGCGCAGCCGCTCGCCCATCTTCTCGACACGCTCGAAGAAGCCCGGCTCGAGCATCACGTCGAGCACCGCCTGCCCCGCCGCCATGGCAAGCGGGTTGCCGCCATAGGTCGAGCCGTGCGTGCCGAACACCATGCCCTTCGCCGCTTCCTCGGTCGCAAGGCACGCGCCGAGCGGGAAGCCGTTCCCGATCCCCTTCGCCACGGTCATGATGTCGGGGGTGATGCCGTAATGCTCGTGCGCGAAGAACTTGCCAGTGCGGCCATAGCCGCACTGGATCTCGTCGAGGATCAGCAGCATGCCGTGCTCGTCGCACGCCTTTCGCAGGCCCTGGATGAACTCGAGCGTGCCTGCGGTCATCCCGCCCTCGCCCTGCACCGTCTCGACCATGAAGCCGGCGGTGTTCTCGTCGACCAGCGCGAGCGCCGCCTCGAGATCGTTGAACGGGGCATAGGCGAAGCCCGGCAGCAGCGGCTCGAACCCGTCGCGCATCTTGGCCTGGTTGGTCGCCGAGATCGCCCCCAGCGTGCGCCCGTGAAAGGCGTTGTTGAAGGTGATGATCTTGGTGCGGTGCGGCTGCTCAGTGACGTAGAAATAGCGGCGCGCGGTCTTGATCGCGCACTCGATCGCCTCGGCGCCGGAGTTGGTGAAGAACACCGTGTCGGCGAACGTATTGTCGACGATGCGTTGCGCCAGCGCCTCGCCCTGCGGCGAGCCGTAGAGGTTGGAGACGTGCATCAGCGTCGCCGCCTGCTCGGCGATCGCCTTGGTCACGTGCGGATGCCCATGGCCCAGCGCGTTCACCGCGATCCCCGCGGCGAAGTCGAGATATCGTTCCCCTCGCTCGCCGATCAGATAGCAGCCCTCGCCTCGCACCGGACGCACATCGCACCGCGGATAGACGGGCATGAGCGGGGTGATCGACATTGGACTGCTCCTCCTAAGGCTTGAGGGTTGGACTCCGGAAACGACAAAGGCGGCCCAGCCGGACCGCCCGGAGCGCGCTTTTATCGCCCCCGAAACAGAGGGGCAACCCCGCTCAGTTCTTGAGCTTCCATCCGCTGCGCAGGAGGAGGTAGCACATAATGCCGAGCACCACGTCGATCGCCAGCACGATCGCCCCCGCGGTCCAGATCGATACATAGCCGTCGCTCACGCCGAGGAACCCGTAGCGGAAGCCCGAGATCACGTAGAAGAACGGGTTGAAATGGCTCACGGTCTGGAAGGCGGGCGCGAGCCGGTCGACCGAGTAGAAGGTGCCCGACAGCAGCGTCAGCGGCGCGATCACGAAATTGGTGATCGCCGCGGCGTGATCGAACTTCTCGCCCCAGATCGAGGTCAGCACGCCGAGGAACGCGAGCATCAGCGCGCCGAAGAAGCCGAACCACAGCACCGCGAGCAGGTTCTGCGGGATCATCACCGATCCCAGGAACAGCAGCATCGCCAGCCATACCGTCGCCCCGACGCAGAACGCGCGCGTCACCGCCCCGCCGCACAGCGCCGCCAGCAGCTCGCCGGTCGACAGCGGCGGCATCAGATAGTCGACGATCGTGCCCTGGATCTTGCCGACCAGCAGCGAGAAGCTAGAGTTGGCGAAGGCGTTGTTGAGCATGCCCATGATGACCAGCCCCGGCGCGATGAAGGTGCCGAACGGCACCGCGACCCCGCCCACCGAGACCTCGCCGCGCGCGCCCAATGCGGTGGTGAACACCACCAGCAACAGCAGCTGGGAGACGGCCGGCGCCCAGATCGTCTGGAGCTGCACCTTGAAGAAACGGCGCACCTCCTTCACATATAGCGTCCAAAGCCCTCCCCAATTGACGTTGCGAATCACCGGAACGCCGGGGGCGGCGATAGTTGTTTCTTGCACGCGGGGTTGTTCGGCCATGGTTAGGCCGGGTAATGGCTCCCGCTTCCCCCCGCAACGGGGTTGATGAAGGACGTTTGAATGAGCTGGACCGACGAACGGATCGAGACGCTGCGCAAGATGTGGGACAGCGGCATGACCGCCACCCAGATCGCCGAGGAGCTGGGCGGGGTGAGCCGAAATGCCGTGATCGGCAAGGCGCACCGCCTCGGCCTCGCCTCGCGCCCCTCGCCCGTGAAGCCCAACGCGCCCGAGGCCAAGGGGTCAGCGCCGGCTGCCGAGGCCGCGCCGGCGCCCAAGCCCGCGCCGGCACCGAAGCCGGCGCCCGCGACCGCCGCACCCGAGCCGCGCGAGACTGCGCCGATTGCCGCGCCCGCCGCGCCCAAGCCCGTCGCCGACGGCCCGGTGCTCCGCTCGGTCGGCCCCGGCGGCTTCATCCGCCAGAACCCCGGCGAGCAGGCCCCGCCGATCGCGCCCGCGCCGCCGCGCCGCCTTGTCCCGGCCAAGCCGAGCAAGGAGATCGAGGGCAAGACCAGCCTGCTCGATCTCAACGACAAGATCTGCAAATGGCCGCTCGGCCATCCGGGCGAGCCCGATTTCCACTTCTGCGGCGAGAAGGTGAACCCCGGCTTCCCGTACTGCGTCGACCATTGCGGCCACGCCTATCAGGCACAGCTCCCGCGCCGCGACCGCCGCCCGCCGCCGCCGATGCCCTATGGCGGCCCGCGGGTGCGGTGATCTCATGCCGGACACCGCCGAGCTGACGTACGAGCTTGCGAAGCGGTTCTACGCGGAGTTCGTCGATTTCCGGCGCGAGCTGGCGTCTGTTGGCGCGCCGCTTGCGACGCTCGAACCCGATCAGGCAAGCATCGACGGCGATCTCGCGGGCTCTAATCCTCCCCCGCCAGGGGAGGTGGCGCCGAAGGCGACGGAGGGGGAGGACTCCCGCCGTTCGTTGGTCGCTGACCGCCCCCTCCGTCAGGCTACGCCTGCCACCTCCCCCTGGCGGGGAGGATGACCGTGATGCCAATCCGCCCTAAGGCACTTTCGGCGCGCTGACCGATACCGGGCGGGGCGCGAAGGCGATGTCGCCATTTGCCGACACCGCGAAGCGATAGGCCTCGTTGGTGCCGCGCTCGCCCGAATGGGTGAAGGCGAGCACGCGCTCGCCATCGGTGCGGATGTGGATGATGCCGTAGTTGGTGCGCTCGAACCCGAAATAGCGGGCGCGCTCGCCCGTTCCGGGCGCGTGATCGGTCGATTCGCCGCGCATCTTGAAGAAGGCGGCGAGCTCGGTGCAGAAGATCACCGCCGGCGTGGTGCGCGATGCCTTGCCCAGCGCCGCCATCAGCGTGGCGCGCGGATGGATATGGTCGCTGCCGCCCTCGTCGCCCGACGAGATCATCGACACCACCGCGCCGACTTCCTTCAGGAACTCCATGTCGAAATCCGCCGCGCCGTGATGCGGGGTCTTGAGGATCTCGGAGCGTAGCGCGGCGTCGGGCAGCGCCGCACGCATCCGCGCCATCGATTCCTGGTTCATGTCGCCGGTGAACATGAAGCGGACATTGCCGTAGCGCAGCCGAAAGGCGATCGAATGGCCGTTGATCGTGTGGCTCTCCGACCAGCTCCCTTTGCCCGGCGGCGGAAAGGTGCCGAGCATCATGTCGGCATTGCCGGGCGGCTTGCGCAAGAAGCGCAGGCCCGGTCCGGCCGGCGTCGGCTCGCTGATCGGGCCGAGCAGCTCGACGGTGACGCCGTCCTCGCGGAGGAAGTCGAACGCATCCGCGCTCAGGTGATCGACCCGGCGCCGGATCATCGGCGCGCCGGTCAGCGCCCGGGTCCGCGCATCCCAGGCCGCGAGCGCCTTCACCCACGGCCTGAAATGCTTGTTGCGCTCCGCCTCGGGCACGTCGGCGGGATCGTCGACCAGCCCGGTCACGAAGGGGACGCCGTCCACCTCCGTCGTCGCGCCCAGCATCTCCAGATCCTTGCGCGCGGTGCCGTCGGGCTTGTCGCCGGGACGCTTGACCATGCCGTTATGGTAATAGCGCAGCGGGGCGAGGAAGATCCGCTGATTGGCGTCGATGTCGGGATCGGTCTCGGTCTCCTGCAGGATGTTGAGGCCCTCGAAATGGTCCGCGTCGCCATGCGTGACGAGCAGCAGGTCGAGCTTCAGCGGGTCGGCCGCGCTGGTGCCGCGGAAGCGGAAGGCGGCATGGCGCGCGAACAGCTTGTTGTGGCCGCCGTCGATGAAGATCGTCTTGCGCCCGGGGGTCTCGAGGATCAGCCCGTCGCCCTGTTGCACGTCGATCATCGACAGGCGCAGCAGCGCGGTGTCGCGGAACTTCGCCGACGGCTTAACCATCCCCTCGCGCCGCACCTTGCCACCATGCCCCAGCGCGCGGATGCGGTGACCGGCGGCGCTGGTCGAGACCAGCTCGACCTCGTCGCCCCAATAGAGGTTCCAGATGCTGCCATCGTCGCAGCGCATGTCGACAAAGTCATCGTCCAGGAACGGCATCGGCTTCCCCCCGTGACCGGTATCCGCAAGGCTAGCGCAAAACGATGACAAGCGCGCGGCGAAACCGTCCGCGGCGCAGCCTGAACAAACAGCACCAGCCCGCGCCCTGAGGCGCATACAAGCAGGAACGAAAACGGCCGGCGGATCGCTCCGCCGGCCGTCGCCCTCGCTCACAAGCGGATTAGAAGCGGAACGCTGCCGTCGCGCGGAGCGAATGGAAGTCGAACCGGTTCTGGCTGCGCGCGAAGTCCGCGCCGCCGGCGAGCACGAACGGGTTGGTCGCGCCGGCAGTGCCGGTTCCGACCGTCACGCCGGAATTGTCGTCGTCATAGCGGCTGTAGAGATATTCGACGCCGACCGAGAAATTGCGGCCCAGCTTCTGCTCCAGCCCGCCGCCGGCCTGCCAGCCCCAGGCGTTGTCGTCGCCGGTGATCTCGAAACTGTTGGCGGTGTTGCTGGTCGCGAACTTGTGGCCGATCTTGGCATAGGCGCCGCCGCCGGTCGCGTAGAGCAGCGTCTTCGGGCCGACCGTGTAGCCGCCGCGCAGGCGCAGCGCCGCGTTCCAGTCGAGCTCGCGCGTCATGGTGTAGAAGGCGGGGGTGGTGCTGAACGCCGAGACGCTGTCGCTCGCCTCCGACTTGCCGAATTCGGCGACCGCACCGATCACGACCTTGCCCATCTGCTTGTCGAAGCCGAGCCGGGCGTAATATTCGATGTCGTCCTTGTCGTTCCGGCACGCGATGTTCGCGCTCGACGTCGCGGCGCCGTTGCAGAAGCCGGGGGCGAAGGCGTTGCCGCCATCGGCGGTGGTGATCGTGTCCCCGAAGCTGCCGTTGCGGCCCGCGTCGAACAGGATCGATTCGCCGACATCGTTCTTCTGGACGGTGTAGCCGACCGAGCCGCCGACATGGAAACCGGTGAATTCGTCGCCGTCGGGGGCATCCTGGGCATAGGCCGGTGCCGCGGCGACAGCGAGGGCCAGGGCGCCGGTGGCGGCGCCCAGCAGGGTACGCATACGCATTTTGGGGGTACTCCGTTGGTTACTAGCGGCGGGACAACGAGCGATTCCGCCATTTTCTCCCGCTTCGCCGCGAAACCGGCGAAACCTGTTGCAATGCAGCAACAGCCCCGCTTGCCCGCACCCCGCGGAACGATATAGCAACAGGCGATGTCCTCCGATCTGTTCCAGCCTTCGTCCGCCGCGCCCGCCAACAGCTACACCGCCTCGTCGATCGAGGTGCTGGAGGGGCTGGAGCCGGTCCGCCGCCGTCCCGGCATGTATATCGGCGGCACCGACGAGCGCGCGCTGCATCACCTCGCCGCCGAAGTGCTCGACAATGCGATGGACGAGGCGGTGGCGGGGTACGCCAACCGCATCGAGGTGACGCTCGACACGGGCAACCGGCTGACGATCAGCGACAATGGCCGCGGCTTCCCGATCGACCCGCACCCGAAGTTCCCCGACAAGTCGGCGCTCGAGGTGATCCTCTCGATGCTCCATTCGGGCGGCAAGTTCTCGGGCAAGGCCTATGCGACCTCGGGCGGCCTGCACGGCGTCGGCATCAGCGTGGTCAACGCGCTGTCGGTCGACACGGTGGTCGAGGTGGCGCGCGACAGGCAGCTCTACCGCCAGCGCTTCAGCCAGGGGCAGACGCTGGGTCCGCTCGAGCATCTCGGCGGCACCCCCAACCGCCGCGGCAGCGTGGTCAGCTTCGTCCCCGATTCCGAGATCTTCGGCGAGATGCATTTCAAGCCGGCGCGGCTCTACAAGCTCGCGCGGTCGAAGGCCTATCTGTTCGCCGGCGTCGAGATCCGCTGGAAGTGCGCGCCCGAGCTGATCTCGGACGACACGCCCGCCGAGGCGGTGTTCCAGTTCCCCGGCGGCCTTGCCGACCACCTCAAGGAACAGATCGGCACGCGCGAGGGCGCGACCGCCGAGTTCTTCTCGGGCACCCAGGAATTTCCGGACTCCCAGGGCCGGGTCGAATGGGCGGTGGCGTGGCCGTTGTGGAGCGACGGTTCGTACAGCTGGTACTGCAACACCATCCCCACGCCCGACGGCGGCACGCACGAGCAGGGGCTGCGCCAGGCGCTGGTGCGCGGCATCCGCGCGTTCGGCGAGCTGGTCGGGCAGAAAAAGGCCAAGGACATCACCGCCGACGACATCATGGTCGGGTCGGAGCTGATGCTCTCGGTGTTCATCCGCGAGCCGCAATTCCAGTCGCAGACCAAGGACCGGCTGACCTCGCCCGAGGCGACGGCGCTGGTCGAGAAGGCGGTCCGCGACCATTTCGACCATTTCCTCGCCGACCGCATGGACCGCGGCAAGGCGCTGCTCGGCTATGTCCTCGACCGCATGGACGAGCGCCTGCGCCGCAAGCAGGAGCGCGAGGTCAAGCGCAAGACCGCGACCTCGGGCCGCAAGCTGCGCCTGCCGGGCAAGCTCACCGACTGCTCGGCCGACGATCCCGCCGGGACCGAGCTGTTCATCGTCGAAGGCGATTCGGCCGGCGGCAGCGCCAAGCAGGCGCGAGACCGCAAGACCCAAGCGATCTTGCCCATCCGCGGCAAGATCCTCAACGTCGCCTCGGCCACATCCGCAAAGATTCTCGCCAATCAGGAAATCGCCGACCTGATCCAGGCGCTCGGCTGCGGCACGCGCAAGGACTGTCAGCCGGACAGCCTCCGCTACGAACGCATCGTCATCATGACCGACGCGGATGTCGACGGCGCGCATATCGCCACGTTGCTGATGACCTTCTTCTTCCAGGAGATGCCCGACATCGTCCGCCGCGGCCATCTCTACCTCGCCCAGCCGCCGCTCTACCGCCTGACCGCCGGCACGAAATCGCTCTATGCCCGCGACGACGCGCACCGCGCCGAGATCGAGGCGAACGACTTCAAGGGCCGCAAGGTCGAGGTCGCGCGGTTCAAGGGCCTTGGCGAGATGAACCCGGGCCAGCTGCGCGAGACGACGATGGACCCGAAGACACGCAGCCTGATCCGCATCACCCTGCCGCAGGAATATGAGGAGCGCGCAGGGGTCAAGGATCTGGTCGACCGGCTGATGGGCACCAACCCGGCGCACCGCTTCGCCTTCATCCAGGAGAATGCCGCGCGGCTGGACGAGGAAGCGATCGACGCATGAGATGGCTGGGCGCGCTGCTGCTGGCGATCGCGGCGCCCGCGCTTGCCCAGCAGCCGCCCGCACCGCCCCCTGCCGTTTCGCCGGGGCTGCAGGCGCGGATCGCCGCGCTGCCTGCAATGGTCAACGGCACCGGCGATTTCGAGGCCTATTTCGCGCCTGCCTTCAAGGCACAGGTGCCCAAGGCGCAGTTCGACCAGATCGGCCAGCAGCTGAAGGCGCAGTTCGGCGTCGCGATGAAGGTCGAGAAGGTCACGGCCACCTCGCCCTATGCCGCCACCGTCGAGCTCGGCTTTGAAAAGGGCGTCGGCACCGTCAACATCGTGATCGATCCCGCTCCGCCCCATCGCGTGACGGGCCTACTGCTCGCTCGCGTCGAGCCGCGCGGCGACACGATCGCGAAGATCGAGGCGGAGATCCGCGCGCTGCCCGGCACCGCCGCGTTCGGCATCTATGCGCTGGGCAACGGCGTGACGCCTGTGAGCGAGCTGGCGGGCGAACAGCCGATGCCGATCGGATCGGCGTTCAAATTATGGGTGCTCGCCGAAGCCGCGCGCCAGGTGCATTCCGGCACGCGCAAATGGAGCGACGTGGTCACGCTCGGCCCGCGCTCGCTGCCCTCGGGCATCACCCAGCGCTGGCCCGCCGGCGCGCCCGTGACGCTGCACACGCTGGCGACGCTGATGATCTCGCTCAGCGACAATACCGCCACCGACACGCTGCTGATCGCGCTCGGCCGCGACAAGGTGGACGCGATGGTCGCGCAGACCGGCGTCGCCGATCCGGCGGCCACGCTCCCGGTGCTGACCACGATGGAGGCGTTCCAGCTCAAGGCATCGGCCAATGCCGACCTTGCAGCGGGATGGAGGACGGCCGGGCCGGACGGCCGCCGCAAGCTGCTCACCGCCAACCGCGCACGGCTGGCGGGGACCGTGATCGACCCCGCCATGTTCGCCGACAAGCCGGTGGCGCCGGATATCGAATGGTTCGCCAGTCCCCGCGACGAGGCGTCGGTGCTCGACTGGCTGCGCGCCAGGGGCGGCGATCAGGCGCTGGAGATCCTCGCCGTCAATCCGGGCACGCCGGGCGCGGCGCTGTTCGACTATGCCGGGTTCAAGGGCGGATCGGAGCCGGGCGTGATCTCGCTCAACTGGCTGGTGAAGACCAAGAAGGGCAATTGGTACGCCGTCACCGGGGGCTGGACGCGCAGGGATGCGGCGGTGGACGAGCGCGGCTTCGCGATGCTGATGAGCCGGCTGCTGACGCAGGTCGCGGCGCGTTAGGTTTCGCCGGTCCGCCACTCCTCGCGCAACAGGCCGTAGATCGTCGTGTCGCGCACGCCCAGATGCGTCTCCCATTCAGCGCGCAGCAGCGCCTCGTGCCTGAAGCCGAGCCGCTCGAGCAGCGCCCGCGACGGCGCGTTGTCGGGATCGGTGTCCGCGAACACGCGGCGCTGCCCCTCGGCGAAGATCCGGTCGATCACCGCCGACACCGCCTCGCGCGCGATGCCGCTGCCCCAATGATCGCGCACCAGGATATAGCCGATCTCGGTGACGTTGCCCTGCCGCTTCTCGCCCGCGGCGACCACACCGATCGCAGTGTCGCAGCCCTTGCGCGTGATGGCCCAGCGGCGCCACTCGGGCGCATCGCGCGCGAGGTCGGCGCGAGTCTCTTCCACGCTCGCATGCGGCGGGCCGGACCAGTAGCGCATCAGTTCGGCGTCGGAAAAGGCCGCATGCAGCGCCTCGGCATCGTCCAGCGTGCGCGGGCGCAGGATCAGCCGCGCGGTTTCCAGCACCACCGTCTCGCGCGGCGCCAGACTCATTTCCGAAGCCTCACGCCTCGCCCAGCGCCTCGACCAGCGTCTTGACCTTCTTCTGCCGCCATTGCGGGAGCGGCGCGACCATCCAGTAGCCGAGCCGGGAGGGCTTGGGATCGCCGAGGATCGCCACGCGCCCCGCCTCGATATCGTCGCGCGCGAGCAGCTCGGGCACGGTCGCGCGGCCCAGGCCCTGCGCCGCGGCGTCGAGCGCCAGCCCCGCGTCGCCGACGCGCACCAGCGCCGCGCCGTCCTCGGCGACGCAGCCCGGCCAGGCGATCGGCGTGTCGGCATTGGAGCCGGGGCGGCTCACGGTCACCATCCCGTCGCTCTCCAGCGCCTCGCCCTCATGCTCGCCCGGCCCCTCGCCCCAGCGGATCGCGAGGTCGAGATTGGCTTCGGTGAAGTCGATGGCGTCGTCCGCGGTGATCAGCACGAAGCGCAGCTCGGCATCGTCGCGGGCGATCTCGGCGAGCCGCGGCATCAGCCACTTCTCGGTCAGGTCGCGCGGCGCGGCGATGGTCAGCGACTTGGACGACTGGCCCGCCTGCATCGCGCGAACCGATTCCTCGAACTGCAGGAAGCCGGCGCGCAGCGCGGCGAGGCCGGCCTCGGCCTCGGGCGTCAGCTCGAGCCCCTTGGTCGTGCGGCGGAACAGCACCACGCCCAGCGTATCCTCGAGCGCGCGGATCTGCTGGCCGACCGCCGCCGGGGTCACCGCCAGCTCGTCCGCCGCGCGGGTGAAGGAGAGGTGCCGCGCCGCCGCATCGAGCACGCGCAGGCCGTTCAGGGGAAGATGAGTCCGCTTCATTCCGCAACCGCCGGGGCCAACAGGGAGAATTTGGGGATCGCCACGTCGAACTCCATGCCGTCGGCGCCGATCATGCGATAGCTGCCCTGCATCGATCCGGTGGGAGTCGCGAGCGGGCAGCCCGAGACATAGTCGTAGCTGGCGCCGGGCGCGATCATCGGCTGCTCGCCGACCACGCCCTCGCCCTCCACCGAATGCTGCGATCCGCGGCCGTCGGTGATGATCCAGTGGCGCGTCAGCAGCTGGACCGCCTGATGCCCCGCATTCTCGATGCGGATGTGATAGGCCCAGAACCAGCGCCCGCGATCGGGCTCGGACTGCTCGGGCAGATAGCTCACCGATACGCGCACGACGACGTCGCGCGTGGTTTCCTCCTGGGAAAAGAGCGCCTTCACAACCCGACCGAGCCGAGGGCCTGATCGAGATCGGCGATCAGGTCCTCCGGATCCTCGAGGCCCACGTTGAGCCGCAGCATCCCCTCGCCCACGCCCATCAGCAGGCGCTGGTCCTCGGCGACGCCGCTGTGCGTAGTGGAAGCCGGGTGAGTCATCAGCGAGCGAGAATCGCCGATATTGTTCGAGATGTCGATAAGGGCCAGCGCGTCCAGCAGGCCGTGCGCCTGCGTGCGGCCGCCATCGACCTCGAACGAGAAGATCGGCCCGGCCGCGGCCATCTGGCTCATCGCCAGATTGTGTTGAGGATGGCTGGGCAGGCCGGGGAAGTTCACCTTCGCGACGCGGCCCTCGAGGAAGCGCGCAACCTTCAATGCGTTCTCGCTCTGGCGCTGGATGCGCAGGTCGAGCGTCTCCAGCCCCTTGAGCACCACCCAGGCATTGAACGGCGACAGCGTCGGCCCGGTGTTGCGGTGGAAGGGCAGCAGCGTGTCGTTGATGAACGCCTCGGTCCCGCACACCGCGCCGGCGAGCACGCGGCCCTGCCCGTCCATCATCTTGGTCGCCGAATAGGCGACGACATCGGCGCCGAAATCCATCGGCCGCTGCAGCGCGGGGGTCGCGAAGGCATTGTCGACCACGGTGACGATGCCGCGCTCGCGCGCGATCGCGCACACGGCCTTGAGATCCACCACGTCCATCGTCGGGTTGGCGGGCGTCTCGAAGAAGAGCACCCTGGTGTTCGGGCGGATCGCGTCGACGAACTGTTGCGGGTCGCGCGCATCGACGACGGTCGTCTCGATCCCGAACTTGGGCAGCTGCGTGTCGGTGAGCCAGCGGCACGAACCGAACGCGGCGCGGCCGCCGATCAGGTGATCGCCCGCCGACAGCTGGCACAGCAGCGCCGCGGTCATCGCGGCCATGCCGCTCGCGGTCGCGCGGCACGCCTCGGCGCCTTCGAGCAGGGCGATGCGCTGCTCGAGCATCTCCACCGTCGGGTTCTGCAGGCGCGAATAGGTCATGCCCTGCTGATTGCCGGCGAAGCGCGCGGCGGCGTCGCCGGCGCAGTCATAGGCGTAGCCAGAGGTCAGGAAGAGCGCTTCGCTCGTCTCGCCCCATTCGCTGCGGGCAGTGCCCCCCCGGATCGCCTGCGTCGCGGGCTTCCAGTTCTGGGTGATGCTGCGGTCTTGTCCGGTACGGCGCTTCATGGCGAACCCTCTAGAAGCCTAGGGTACGAACGCGCAAGGGCAGCGGGTGACGGCGCCCAAAAGCTGGGCTATCCACCCCGCCAATGCTCGATCGCCTCGAACAACGCCCCGTCCTGCTGGCGCTGCTGATCGGCATCGCCGCGCTGCTGCTGTTCGGGATCGGCGTGCAGCGGCCCAGCATCCTGATGTTCGACGAAGTCCATTACGTGCCTGCCGCGCGTGCGCTGATCGACCTGTCGCATCCGATGAACATCGAGCATCCATTGCTCGGCAAGTCCCTGATCGCGATCGGAATGCTGCTCTTCGGCGACAATCCGCTCGGCTGGCGGGCGATGTCGGTGCTGGCCGGCGCGCTGACGATCACCGGCGTCTATGCCTTCACCCGCCACCTGACGGGCGCGACGCGCGCGGGCCTGTTCGCCGCGCTGCTCGCGATGCTCGGGCAGCTGGTGTTCATCCAGGCGCGGATCGGGATGCTCGACGTGTTCCTCGGCGCGTTTCTGGTATGGGCGGGGATCGCGTTCCTGCGCGCAATGCAGATCGAATCGCACGGGCGCGCGGCCCTGCTGCTGTCCGTCAGCGCCGCCTGGTTCGGCGCCGCGGTCGCGGTCAAATGGGCGGCGGTGCCCTATGTCGCGCTCGCCGGCGTCGCGTTCCTCTGGCTGCGGCGCGGCCACCCGCAGCGCTTTGGCGGGACGGGCTGGCTCGCCGGTCTCGCGATCCTCGGCAGCGTCAGCATCGCCACCTATTTCCTCACCTTCGCCCCCGCCTTCTTCTACGCGACCGACCCGCTGACGCTGGCCCGGCTGATCCCGTTCCAGCTCGACATGTGGAAGCTCCAGACCCAGGTGCTCAGCCCGCACAACTACCAGTCCGACTGGTGGAGCTGGCCGCTGATGCTCCGCCCGATCTGGTATTTCTACGAGCCCGATCAGGGCGCGACCCGCGGCGTCCTGCTGATCGGCAATCCGGCGATCATGTGGGGCGGGCTGGCGGCCGTCGCGGCGTGCTGGTGGGCGGGGCTGCGCGAGAAGGCCGGCGCGCCGCTCGCGGTCGCGATCCTCTGGACCTTCGCGCTCGGCGTGTGGGCCGCGATCCCCAAGTCGCTCGGCTTCTATTATTACTATTATCTGCCCGCCATCATCCTGTCGGTCGCGCTCGCGGTCGCCTTCCATCATTATGCCGCGCGCGTGAAGCGCAACGACGAATGGTATCTGGTGCTGTGCGTCGGGCTGTTCGCCTATTTCTACCCGATCCTCGCCGCACTGGCGCTGCCGAGCGACCGCGGCTTCGAGCGCTGGATGTGGTTCCCGAGCTGGGCGTGATTCAGAAAATTGGTTCACGCGAAGGCGCGAAGGCGCGAAGATGCAGCCTGCCGCGTGAGCGGCTTTCACTCTTTCCTGGCTTCCGCTTGCATCAGCAGTGAAGAGAGGCGCTTCGCGCCGCCACCGGACCTCTTCGCGCCCTCGCGCCTTCGCGTGAACCGATCTTCTAGTACCTGCCCCACACGAACCGCGACGACAGCGCGAAGTTCCACACCGCCGCCACCACGATCCCCGCCAGCGCAGAGGGCGCCCATTGCGCCTGCTGCACGTCATGCAGGAATGCCGCCACCCCGACATTGGCGATCGCCCCGACCGAGCAGACCAGGCAGAAGCCGATCCAGCCGTCGAGCAGCTGACGGAAGCCCTTGAGCCTTGCATCGCGATAGGTGAGCGCATTGTTGAGGAAGAAGTTGAACGTCATCGCCGCCAGCGTCGCGACGATCGTACCAGTCAGGAAGCTGTATCCGAACAGCCGGTAGAACAGCCACAGCGCGCCGAAATGCACGCCTGCGCCCAGCGCGCCGATCGCGGAGAACATCGCGAACCGCACCGGGATCACCCGGCCGAACATGCGGTCGTAGAGCGCGATCAGATATTCCATCGCGACGACATGGTCGAGCTTGCTCTCCCCCTCCTGCCGCGTGCGGAAGATATAGGGCAATTCGACGAACTTCAGCGGCCGCGGGCTCGCGGTCATGATGTCGAGCAGGATCTTGAAGCCGATCGCGGAGAGATGCGGCACCATCTCGCGCACCACCTCGCTGCGGATCATGAAGAATCCGCTCATCGGGTCGCTGAGCTCGGCCTTGAGCACGCGGCGCGACAGCTTGGTCGCCAGCGCCGACTTGGCGACGCGATCCTTGTCCCACTCCCCGGTGCCGCCGCCATCGACGAAGCGCGATCCGATCGCGACGTCGAGCCCGGCATCGCCCTGCAACGCATCAAGCATCTTCGGCAGCAGCGTCTCGTCATGCTGCATGTCGCCATCGATCACCGCGACATGCGGCGCGGCGGTGGCGCACATCCCCTCGATCGTCGCGGAGGACAGCCCGCGCCGCCCGATCCGCTGGATCACCCGTACGCGCGGATCGACCCGCCCCAGCTCGCGCGCCGCGTCGGCGGTGCCGTCTGGGCTGTCGTCGTCGACGAAGATCGCTTCCCAGCGCCGCCCGGCCAGCGCCTTGTCGAGCGCAGCGACGAGAATCGGCACATTGCGCCGCTCGTTGAAGGTCGGAATGACGACCGCCAGTTCGAGCCGATCAGGCGTCATCCAAGCGCCTTCAGCACCGCGTCGCCCATCTGTGCGGTGGAGAGCGATCCGCCCAGGTCGGCGGTGCGCGCGCCGCCGGCCAGCGCCGCGGTGACCGCCGCCTCGATCCGGTCCGCCGCTTCCTCCATGCCCAGCGAATAGCGCAGCAGCATCGCCGCCGACAGGATCGTCGCGCACGGATTGGCCTTGCCCTGCCCGGCGATGTCCGGCGCCGAGCCGTGGATCGGCTCGTACAGTCCCTTGCCGCTGCCGTTGAGCGCGGCCGAGGGCAGCATGCCGATCGACCCCGCGCACATGCTCGCCTGGTCGGACAGGATGTCGCCGAACAGGTTGCCGGTGACGATCACGTCGAACTGGCCGGGGTTGCGCACCAGCTGCATCGCGGCATTGTCGACATACATGTGGGTCAGCTCGACATCGGGGAACTCGGCCGAGACCTCGATCACCACGTCACGCCACAGCTGCGAGGTTTCGAGGACGTTGGCCTTGTCGACCGAGCACAGCTTCCTGTTGCGCACCCGCGCCGTCTCGAAGCCGACGCGGGCGATCCGCGCCACCTCGTCCTCGTCATACGACATGATGTCGTACCCCTCGCGGCGGCCGCCCGCGGTGCTGCGCATGCCCTTCTCGCCGAAATAGACGTCGCCGTTGAGCTCGCGCACGATCACCATGTCGATCGCGCCCGCGACCTCGGGCTTGAGCGCCGAGGCGTCCTCAAGGCCCGGGAACAGCCGTGCCGGGCGCAGGTTGGCGAACAGCTCGAGTTCCTTGCGGAGTCCCAGGATCGCCTGCTCGGGCCGCAGGTGGCGCTCCAGATTGTCGCAGCGCGGATCGCCCACCGCGCCGAACAGCAGCGCATCGGCGCGCTTCGCAAGGTCGAGCGTGCGCTCCGGGAGCGGGTGGCCGTCGCTGAACCAGGCCGCGCCGCCGACCGGCGCTTCCTCGAAGCTCAGGCCAAGATCGAGCGCGTGCAGCACCCGGCGCGCCTGCGCGGTGACTTCGGGGCCGATCCCGTCGCCGGGAAGAACTGCGATCAATGGCATGCCTAAGGTCTCACATCCGTTCGGCCTGAGCTTGTCGAAGGCCTGTTCTTCTTTTCGGCCGGGTCAAAGAAGGACAACGCTTCCCCCGGATCCGGTCCGGGGCCAGCGCGAGCGGCGGTTGCCCATTGCCCCGGCTTACGCGCTCACGCAACCGCCCTGTTCAGCCGCTCGATCAGCCGGGCGCGCGCCGCGAGCACTTCGGCCGCCTTGCCGTGGAGCAGATCGCGTTCGAGGAAATGCGCGGTGAGCTTCAGCCCCGCGAAGACATCCTCCCACTCCGCCGGCCCGCCCGCGATGACGAAGCGCGGCAATGCCAACAGCCGGGATTCGTAACCGATCGCCCCCGATCGGCTGACCGCGATCCCGCTCTTGGGGCTGACAAAGGCAAGGTCGTCGTTCACCCCGGTCGCCGCGCAGCGCTCCAGATCCAGCCCGAAACCGAGCTCGGCCAGCATCAGCAGCTCGTACCGCACCAGCGCCGCCGCCCAGCCGCGCGCCGCGGGCGCCGCCTCGATCGCGTCGAGCAGCCCTTCAAGCGCGGAATGGAGCAGCGGATAGGGCTGGCCCTCGGGCAGCGCCGCAGCGGTGAGCGCGGTCGCCCATTCGAATGCCGCGGCGGGCAGCGGCTCGCGGAACATCGGCGCGCGGCTATGCATCAGCTCGACGGTGAGCGCCGGCAATTGCTCCTCGGTCCGCGCGCGCCAGTCGCCCAGGATGACGTTGCCCGGCTGGAGCACCGGGCGCAGCTGCCGCGACCGCCCGCCGCGGACATAGCCCGCCATCAAGCCCGCCTCCGCCGTCAGCGCGCGCACGATCGCCCCGGATTCGCCGTGCGGGCGGATCGCGAGGACGATGGCGGGGGCGGCGAGGTGCATCGCGACGATCTACCGCGCGCGCGGCGAAACGGGAATGGCCGGCCGCCGCCCTAGCGGGCGCCGCGTGCACCTATGCGACATTCGCCCCCGCAAGGACGCATCCGGCGGCACGGCCTAAAGCCAACTTCGTCCGCCACATGTTCCGCGTTGCCCTCGCGCGGCCCCGCCGTCATCACCCGCGAGCGGCTGCGGACGACGCTACGGCCTTCCAATCAAACTATTGAAAAATCGCGGAAATGAGGACGCGCTTTCCTACACGAACCAAATAGGTTATACACTTCAGCCAACCGATCCGGAAACCGCGAAAGAGAACGCCATGCCTATCCGCGCCGCAGCCGCTTCGAGAATTTCTCCAGCCCCACCGCCTCGGTCAGCGCCTTGCCGCTCGCCACCGCGCGGTTGAAGCTGCCCAGCGCGGTGGTCGCGGCGCGGTTGGCGATGCTGGGGCGCAGCAGCAGCAGGTCGAGACAGGCGACCGCGTCGGTCGAGAATTGCCTTTTGTGCTGCCCCTCGCCCTCGGTGAAGTCGAAGCGGGCGAACCTGCCTTCGTCGAACAGGTCGCGGAACGCCTCCATCTGCAGCACCGCGCCGGGCGAAAGGTCGTTGAACGCGGTGTCGTGGCCGACATATTCGTAGATCAGCGTCTCCCCCGCCGCGGGGCAGTAGAGATAGGCCGCGGGCTTGCCGCCGATGTACAGCAGCCAGGCACGCACCTCGTCCGCCGCCGCCCTTTCCAGCATCGTGCGCACGAATTCGGGCGTATCGGGCAGCCCCTCCCCCATCAGCCTTTCCTGATAGGTGTTGACCGCGATGCCCCGCGCGATGCCGTGGAACAGCTGCAATTCGGCCGGGGTGCGAAAGCGCCGCACGTCGAGCTGCCCGCCGGAAGCCTGCGCCACCTTCTTCGCCTTGCGCTTCACCCCCTGCCGCGCGTTCGAGGACAGGCTGGCAAGATAGCCCTCATGGCTGCCGGTCAGGTCGGCAAAGTAGCGCATATAACGCTGCCGCACGAAGCCGATCATCCCGCCCGAGGCGAGGGTCATCGCCTCCAGCCGGTCCTCGGGCAGCGAGGTGACGACATAGCCCTGCGCCGCGTCGGGCAGCGGCGGCAGCGGCGGCAGCCGCCGCTCGCGCGCATCGTCGAGGCTGATCGCCACCGGCACCAGCGTCCGCTTGACGCGCAGCACGGTGCGCGCGCCGATGCGGAAGTTGAGCGCGGCCGCCGCGACATGGGTCACGCGGCGCGCTCCGCGACGAGGTTGGACCAGAGCTGCTGCGCCTGGCGGATGCGGGTGCGGATCAGGCTGGGGCCGAGCGGCACGTCATTATGGTCGAGCGGCAGCCCGGACAGCTCCGCGAAATGCGTGGTGACGAGCGCGGCACGCCGCTCGTCGAGCATCCGGCACAGCGCCTCGAACCGGCCGACATGCACGGCATTGGCGCGCGTGCCGGCGCGGTTGGCAAGCTCGAAGCCGTGGCTGACGATCGTCACCGCGGCATGGCCCGCACGCACCGCATGATCGAGCGCATCGCGCATCTCGGCGGTGGAGAGCGCGCAGATCTGGAAGTGGCGCAGATGCCCGGCGCGGTCCTCGATCAGGGTCACCGGCAGCTCGATCACGCCGCGATGCTCGGTCGGAGCGATCTGGCGCTCGTGCAGCCCGATCGCGCTGGGCCAGGGGTGCTCGGAGCCGTTGTGGCTGCTGTCGTAGCGGATGCCGAGCTCGGCGAGCGCGGTCAGCGTGTCGTCGCTCGCCGAATAGCTGCCCGAACGGAACGCGATCGGCCGCGGCGCGCCCGCGGCGACGAGCAAGTCTGCCGCCGCGCGAATCAGCTCGCGCTGTTCGGCGAGGGTGAAATCGATCAGCTCGAACGAGGCGTGCTTGCTCCGGTCCTCGGCGCTCGCGGCCGCCCAGTTCGGGTGAAGGTGCAGCTGCACCTCCTGCCCGGCCTCGAGGATCGCGCCCACCACGCGCCTGATCGGCTCGATGCCGTAAGCGACCGCGGGCATCGGATCGACGAAGAAGGTCGCCTTGAGATCATGCTGGGCGAGCGTGCGCAGCTGATAGCCGATCCCGACCCCCGCGGGCTCGAGCGAGCGTTCGGCGATGGCGTCGATGTCGAGCCCCGCGGCGTGATGACGCCACATCAGCTCGGTATCGACGGTCAGGAATGCGCGAGTCGGCATGACGCCGCTTTATCCTTGCCGCGTGAAGAAATCCCAAATTGGTGACTTCACAAAACCCTCCCCCGCCAGGGGGAGGTGGCAGGCGCAGCCTGACGGAGGGGGCGGTCAGCGACAACCGGACGGCGGGAGTCCCCCCTCCGTCGCCTTCGGCGCCACCTCCCCTGGAGGGGGAGGATCGATCACCGTGAATGGTAGAAATCATAGACCTGCTGTGCCACCGCAGCGCTCACACCGGGCGCCTTGCGCAGATCCTCAAGGCTCGCGCCGCGCACAGCGCGTGCCGTGCCGAAATGCATCAGCAGTGCCTTTTTCCGCGCGGGGCCGATGCCGGGGACCTCGTCGAGCGGGCTGGCGGTGATTGCCTTGGCGCGCTTCTGGCGGTGCGCGCCGATCGCGAAGCGGTGGACCTCGTCGCGCAGCTTCTGGATATGGAACAAGGCGGGCGAGTTGGTGGGCAGCATCCGCTCGCTGCCGTCCATCAGGTGGAACACCTCGCGCCCCTCGCGGCCGTGATGCGGCCCCTTGGCGACGCCGACCAGGCAGACATCCTCGATCCCCAGCTCCTCCAGCACCGCGCGCGCGGCGTTGAGCTGGCCGCGGCCACCGTCGATCAGCACCAGATCGGGCCAGATGCCCTTGTCGCGGTCCGGATCCTCCTCCTGCGCGCGGCTGAAGCGGCGCGTGAACACTTCGCGCATCATCGCGAAATCGTCGTCGGTCGCGGCGCTCTTGATGTTGAACTTGCGATACTGGCCGGTGCGGAATCCCTCCGGCCCGGCGACGATCATCGCACCGACCGCATTGGTCCCCTGGATGTGCGAATTGTCATAGACCTCGATCCGGTCGGGCGGCTCGGCGAGACCGAACAGGTCGGCGATGTCGCGCAGGATCTTGGCCTGGGTGGTCGACTCCGCGAGGCGCCGGTCGAGCGCCTCGACCGCGTTGCGCTGGGCCTGCTCCATCAGCCTGCGCCGCGCGCCGCGCTGGGGACGGCTGATCTCGACCTTGGACCCGGCGCGCTCGCACAATGCCTCGGCGAGGACCGGAGCGTCGGGCAAGTCGCGGTCGAGGAGCACCGTCCTGGGCGGCGGCACCTCCTCGTAGAATTGCATGAGGAACTGGCTCAGCACCTCGTCCTCCGGCACCTCATTGGTGTGCGCGGGGAAGAACGCGCGGTGGCCCCAATTCTGCCCGCCGCGGATGAAGAAGGCCTGGATGCCCATCACCCCCTGCTTGCACGCGAGCGCGAAGATGTCCGCGTCGCCCACCCCCTCGGCGTTGATCGCCTGCGACCCCTGGATGAAGGTCAGCGCCTTCAGCCGGTCGCGCAGCACCGCGGCCAGCTCGAAGTCGAGATTCTCGGCCGCGGCCTGCATCTGCTCCCCGAGCTTGGCCTGGACCTTGGTCGACTTGCCCATCAGGAAGTCGCGCGCGTCGGCGACGAGCTCCTCATAGCCGTCCTTGTCGATGCGATCGACGCACGGCGCCGAGCAGCGGCGGATCTGGTAGAGCAGGCACGGCCGGTCGCGGGTGTTGAAGAACCCGTCGGTGCAGCTGCGCAACAGGAACAGTTTCTGCAGCGCGTTGAGCGTCTTGCGCACCTGCCCCGCCCCCGCGAACGGGCCGAAATAGTCGCCCTTCACGCGCCGCGCGCCGCGATGGAGCTGGACGCGCGGGAAATCATGGTCGCCGCGCAGCAGGATGTAGGGGAAGCTCTTATCGTCGCGCAGCAGCACGTTGTAGGCGGGGCGGAAGCGCTTGATCAGCTGCGCTTCGAGCAGCAGCGCCTCGGCCTCGTTGTTGGTGGTCACCACCGTCATCGAGCGGGTCTGCGCGATCATGCGGCGCAGGCGGTTCGAGAGCTTGGCCGGCTGGGTATAGTTGGCGACCCGGTTCTTGAGCGCGCGCGCCTTCCCCACATAGAGCACGTCGCCGCGCGCATCCTGCATGCGATAGACGCCGGGCCGCGCGGGCAAGGTCTTCAGCACGTTGCGGATCGCCGCCACGCCCGCGTCGAGGTCGGGCGTCTCCGACCCGCGTACGGCGTAGGTCGCGGTCTCCTCATTGAAGCGATTGGGGGAATTGGGGTCCGACATCGTCGTCGCGATGTAAGCGGATTGCGCCGCACTTTCCATCTGATAGCCTGTGCAAAACCATATCGGGGGATTTGTCACATGCGTATGCTCGCCACCCTGCTCGCCACCTCGCTGCTCGCCGCGCCAGCGCTCGCCGGGCCGGACTTCGCCCCCGCGGTGGATGCGGACTATGCCGCGCATCTCGAGAAGCTGTTCCTCGACTTCCACAAGAACCCCGAGCTGTCGTTCAAGGAGACGCGCACCGCCGGAATCATGGCCAAGGAGCTGCGCGCGGTTGGCGGGATCGAGGTGACCGAGGGCGTCGGCGGGACCGGCGTGGTCGGGGTGATGAAGAATGGCGACGGCCCGGTGGTGCTGGTCCGCGCCGACATGGACGGCCTCCCGCTCAAGGAGGACAGCGGCCTGCCCTATATGTCCACGGTGACCCAGACCGACATCGACGGGGTGGTGAAACCGGTGATGCATGCCTGCGGGCACGACGTGCACATCACCTCGCTGATCGGCACCGCGCGCCAGCTCGCCAAGATGAAGGACAAGTGGAAGGGCACCGTGCTGTTCGTCGTCCAGCCGGGCGAGGAGCGGATCGACGGCGCGCGCCGCATGCTCGCCGACGGACTCTATACGCGCTTCCCCAAGCCCAATTACGCCGTCGCCTTCCACGTCACTGCGGGCATACCGACGGGCAAGATCGGGCTGGAGCCGGGGATCAGCAGCTCGTCGTCGGACAGCGTCGACATCACCATCCACGGCATCGGCACCCATGGCGCCGCGCCGCATATGGGCAAGGACCCGATCGTGATGGGGGCGGAGATCGTGATGGCGCTGCAGACGCTGGTCAGCCGCGAGATCGCGCCGCTGAAGCCCGGCGTGGTCACGGTCGGATCGTTCCATTCGGGGTTCAAGCACAACATCATCTCGGACAAGGCCGAGCTCCAGCTGACCGTGCGCTCGGACGACGAGGACACGCGCAAGAAGCTGCTCGACGGGATCAAGCGCATCGCCGCGAATGTCGGTCGCATGAACGGCCTGCCCGAGGACAAGCTGCCGCAGGTGAAGGTCGGCTTCGAATCGACCCCCGTGACGCTCAACGACCCGGCACTGACCAAGCGCGTGCGCGGCGCCTTCACCAGCGCGTTCGGCGACGGCATCATCCATTATGAGGAGCGCGCCGGGATGGGCGCGGAGGACTTCGCCTATTTCATCCATAAGGACACCGGCGTGCCCGGCGCGTACTTCGTGGTCGGCGGCACGCCCCAGGCGGACATCGATGCGGGCAAGAAGGGCGGCAAGCCGGTCTCCGGCCACCATTCGCCCTTCTTCAAGATCGATCCCAAGCCCTCGGTCACGCTGGGCACCACGGCGATGACGGTGGCGGTGCTCGACCTGCTCAAGAAGTGACGGCGCCGGGCGGACTGTAGTTGGTCGAAAGCCGATTGCGGGCAGCCGCGGCCGGCCATAGCCTCCTGCGCATCACAGGGAGGATGCCATGAAGCTTGCCGTTGCCGCCGCGGTGCTGCTCGCCGCCGCCACGCCGATCACCGCGCAGAAGGCGACGCCCGCGATCACCGCCGCGCTCGCCGACGCGTCGCGCCCGGCCGATCAGCGCGCCCGCGACGCGACGCGCAAGCCAGCCGAGCTGCTGGCCTTCGCCGGGATCAAGCCAGGGGACAAGGTTGCCGATTTCGTGATGGGCGGCGGCTACTGGACCCGCATCCTCTCACCGCTAGTCGGGGCGAAGGGACGGGTCTATGCCTATCAGCCCGAGGAGTTCATCAAGTTCCGCGCCGCCTATGCCGACGAGCAGAAGACCGCGGTCGCCGGCCTTTCCAACACCGTTGCGCTGAGCGATAGCCTCGCGGCGTTCAGCTTCCCTGAAAAGCTCGACGCGATCGTCACTGTGCAAAACTATCACGACATGTTCCTCGCCCCCTTCCCCAAGGGCACGGGCGAGGCGGTGACGCGCAAGCTGTACAATTCGCTGAAGCCCGGCGGCGTCTTGCTGGTGGTCGATCACGTCGCCAATGCCGACCCGGAGAACAAGGCGCCGACCGCGCTGCACCGTATCGACCCGGACGTGGCGCGGCGTGAGCTCGAGAAGGCCGGCTTCCGCTTCGCCGGCAAGCTCGATCTGCTGCGCAACAGCAGCGATCCGCACACCGCCGGCGTGTTCGATCCCGCGATCCGCGGCAAGACCGACCAGTTCGTATTCAAGTTCGTGCGGCCGCGCAGCCAGTGATCCGGACCGTCATCGTCTCGGTCGCGCTCGCTGCGGCACCTTTCGCATGGGCGAACTCGACCGTCGAGGCCGAGCTGGCCGCGGTGGGCAAGCCAGCGGCCATCTTCGTCACCGGCGGCGGCGTGGACCAGGGCTATGCCGAGGGGCTTGCCGATCCGGCGACCGGCCGGGAGCTGACGGTCGACACGCCGGTGCGGATCGCGAGCAACACCAAGACCTTCACCGCGGCGGCGGTGCTGCGGCTGTGGGAGCAGGGGCGGATCGATCTGGATGCGTCGATCGGCGGCCTGGTCAACCCGCGGCTCGACCGCATCCTGCGTGCCGACGGCTATGACACCCGAGCGATCACCGTGCGCCATCTGCTCAGCCATAGCGGCGGGCTGTACGATCATGGCGGCGACAAGCGCTTCGTCGAATCGCTGATGACCAATCCGGGGAAGGTGTGGACGCGCGAGGCGCTGGTGAAGCTCGCCACCGACTATGCCGATCCGCAGAGCAAGCCGGGCACCGAGTTTCGTTACTCCGATACCGGCTACATCCTGCTCGGCGACATCGTCGAGCGGATCACGGGCAAGACGCTCGCGACGTCGGTGCGCGAGCTGCTCGAGCTCGACACGCTGGGATTGAAGGCTACCTGGTGGGAGATCTACGAAGCGCCGCCCAAAGGCGCCGAGGGCCGCGCCAAGCAGTATATCGGCGACAGGGACGTCACCGCGGTCGATCCGTCGATGGACCTGTTCGGCGGCGGCGGGCAGCTGATGTCGGCGCGCGACCTCGCCACCTTCTTCAAGGCGCTGTTCGAGGGCCGCGTGTTCGACAGGCCCGAGACGATCAGGGAGATGTTGTGGAAGGGACCGCACAAGAATGCGGACACCTATCGCCTCGGCATCTTCGTGCAGCAGACGCCGAAGGGCGAACGCTATTGGCATAGCGGCTTCTGGGGCACCTATGCCGCTTATGCCCCTGCGAGCGGGATCGCGCTGGGCGCGGTGACGACGCGGCAGGGGACAAAGCCGCTGATGCCGCTGGTCGACCGGCTGATGCATCAGGCGCCGTAGGTTGTTTTCCAATCCTCCCCCGCCAGGAAGGTGGCAGCCGCAGGCTGACGGAGGGGGCGGAAGCGCACCGCTACGTTCTGGAATCCTCCCCTCCGTCACGCTTCGCGTGCCACCTCCCCCTTTGCGGGGGAGGATTTTTGATTCGTCCTACGCCGCGTCACTTCCAGTCGGCACGCGCCTCCTTGCCATCGAGGAACGGGCGCACCGTCGGCACCAGCTCCGGCGCGAGGAACATGTCGTAATGGGTGCGGCCGGGCAGGATCGCGAGGCGGTGCTTCGTCACATGCTCGCGCTGCCATCCGCCGTCGCGCTGGCCGCCGCCCAGCAGCTTGAAGAACTCGACGCTCGCCTCGGGCCGCCACATATCGGCGTCGCCGACCACCAGCATCACCGGCATGGTCAGCGCCTTCACCTGCGCCGACCAGTCATAGTCGCGGCGCATCAGATCTCCCATCTGGTCGAGCAGCTTCGGGAAATCCTGCGGCCGCGGCGCACGGGCGACATAGCCCGTGTACATCGGGGTATCCTTCATCATCGGCGCCATCGCGGCGGTGAGCTGGCGCTGGATCGGCACCATCTCCGGCTGGATGCCCGACGTGGCGTGCGTCATCGACACCAGCGCGAGGCGGCGCACGCGCTCCGGATGCTGCGCGGCGAGCTGGAAGCCGACTCCGGCGCCCATCGAATAGCCCAGCACGTCGACCTGCCTGAAGCCGAGCTTGCCAAGCAGCGCGTCCATGACCTTGCCCATCGCCTCAAGTCCGATCGGGCGGTTGCCGAGCGGGGTGCGGCCATGACCCTGCAGATCGACCGCGATCACCTGGCGCCCAGCGGCGAGCGCAGGCAGGATCGGCGCGAACATGTCGATCGAGCCGAGACCGCCATGCAGCAGGAGCAGCGGCTCGCCCTGCCCGCGGACCTCGTAATAATAGGCGATCCCGTCGATCTCGACGGTGCCGCTGCGGGCTGGCGCGAGCTGCGAAGTAGCCGGCGGCGCGGCGGTCTGGGCCTGTGCGGCCACAGGCGTGGCCAGCGCCGCGACGGCGACCAACAGATGCGAGCGGATGCGTGCGAACATGTCTTCTTCTCCTGTTTCGGCGTGCACGCTTGCACGCCTGCTACCGGACGACGAACGGCGATCGCCGGATTCGACACGCGCTCCGAAAAAAATCGCCCGCGCAGCGCGAACCGCGCGGGCGACACCGTCAGAAGCGGAAGCCCAGGCCCACCGTGCCCTGATGGCGGCCGCCTGCAAGGCCGTCATAGTCCGAATAGCGATATTCGGTGCGGATCAGGAAATTGCCGGCGTTGAACTCCGCGCCCGCGCCCAACCGGTAGCCGCCATAATTGTCGCTCCCCTCGAAATCGGGCGAAGCCGTCGTCGCGGGGTCGTTATAGCTGCCGCCGCTGCGCAGGTTGGTGTAACCGGCCTTGCCGTAGAGCATCACATTGTCGCTCACCACCGCACCCAGGCGGCCGCCGATGTAGAGATCGCGACCGGTATGGAAGCACGCGCGATCCCCCGTCACGGCGACGTTGCTCGCGCAGCCCTTGCGGGTCGATCCGGTCACCTCGCCCTCGACGCCGTAGCGCAGCTTGCCGGCGGCCAGATCGTAGGTGACGGCACCGCCATAGAGCAGGCCGTTGTCGTTGAAATCCTCGCTGCCGACATGATCGATGCCGGCCACGGCCACCACGCTGGGGCCGGTGAACGGCTCGGCTTCCTGTGCCACGGCGGGGGCGGCTGCCAGGACTGCAGGCAGAATCAGGGCTTTTGCGAAAATACGCATGGTGTTGCTCCTCAATGGTTGGGGGTGCCGGCAAGGGGGCCGGCAAAGCGATACGCGATTGCTCCTCGAGCAGAACCCGGCCGCTGCATATCGACCGAAACGATGGATCGTTTCGGAGCCGGGCCTTTATTTGCCCGAATTATGGCGTGCCGAATTTCGTTCGCCGCAACGCTGAACCTCAGATCAACGGCAGGTGTCAGAGTCTGTTTGGAAATGCGCTTTCCGCGCATTTCCAAACAGACTCTCAGGCGTCGAGGACTTCGCGCACCTTGAAGGCCAGCTGCTGCACCGTGAACGGCTTGGCGAGGAAGGCCACGTCATGGTCGAGCATGCCGTTATGGACGATGGCGTTGCGGGTATAGCCGGTGGTGTAGAGCACCTTGAGCCCCGGCCGCTTCTCCCGCGCGCGGTCGGAGAGGATGCGGCCGTTCATGTCGGGCATGACGATGTCGGTGAACAGCAGGTCGATCCGGGGCTGGATCTCGAGCACGGTCAGCGCCTGATTGGCGTCTGCCGCCTGCACCACGACATAGCCGAGCTCGCGCAGCGCATCGACCGACATGTGCCGCACGCCCTCCTCATCCTCGACCACCAGGATGATCTCGTCCCCCTTGGCGCGCGGCAGCTCGCCCGGAGGCATGACGACGCCCGGCACGTCCGCATCCCCGAAGTGCCGCGGGATATAGAGCTTCACCGTCGTGCCGACGCCCGGCTCCGAATAGATCTTCACATGCCCACCCGACTGCTTGACGAAGCCGAACACCTGGCTGAGTCCGAGGCCGGTGCCCTTCCCCACGCCCTTGGTGGTGTAGAAGGGGTCGAAGGCGCGCTCGATCACCTCGGGCGGCATGCCGGTGCCGGTATCGGTGACCGAGACCATGACATATTGCCCCGACAGCACTTCGGCATGCGCGGCGGCATAGGCATCGTCGAGATGCGTGTTCGCGGTCTCGATCGTCAGCCGCCCGCCGTCCGGCATCGCATCGCGCGCGTTGACGCACAGGTTGAGCAGCGCGTTCTCGAGCTGCGCGCCGTCGATGAAGGCCGGCCACAGTCCGCCCGCCAGCACCGTCTCGATCCGGATATTCTCGCTGATCGTCCGGCGCAGCAGCTCCGACATCCCGCCTACCAGCTTGTTGGCGTCGAGCGCCTTGGGCGCGAGCGGCTGCTGGCGCGAGAAGGCGAGCAGCCGCGCCGTGAGCTGCGCGGCGCGCTCGGCACCTTCCATCGCGTTGCCGATGCCTTCGAGTGCCTTGTCCGGATCGCTGTCGAACCGCCGCTTCGCCATGTCGAGGCTGCCGATGACGATCGCGAGCATGTTGTTGAAATCATGCGCGACCCCGCCGGTGAGCTGGCCGATCGACTCCATTTTCTGCATCTGGCGCAGCTGCGCTTCCGCCGCGGCGCGGCTCTCGGCCTCCTCGGTGATCTTGCGATTGGCCTTGAGCAGCGCCTCGCCCACCTCGATCGCGGCCTTGGCGCGGCGGCGCGCGTCGCGGGCGGCATAGGCGGCGAGCGCAAACACCGCCAGCGCGCCCGCGATCAGCCACAAGGTGAGCCAGGCCGACCAGCTCGCCAGCGCTTCGGAGCGCGCCGTCAGCAGCCGGTTCTCCTCCGCCTTCATCGCACCGATGATCGCGCGGCACCGGTCCATCAGTGCCCTGCCGATGCCGGCGCGGACGATCTCGGCCGCTCGGTCGAACTGTCCCTTGCGCGCCTGATCCAGCCCTACCGACAGCCGCTCGACCCGAGCCTTCGCGCACTGCGTCAGCCGGTCCGCCGCGGCGAGCTGCCCGGCGTGATCCGCCACCATCGGCTTGAGCGCGGCAAGATCGCCGCCGAGTTGGCGGCGGCCGTCGAAATAGGGCTGGAGATACACCGGATCGCGCGTCACCAGATAGCCGCGCTGCCCGGTTTCCGCGTCCTGGAGCCGCGAGCGGATCGTGCTGAGCTGCTCCTGGACCTTGAGCGTATGGACCACCAGCCGCTGCGCTGCCTGCTGGCGTTTGAACAGAACCAGCGTGCCCAGCACCGCCGCCGCGATCACGGCAAAGCCGATGATCAGCGCAATCAGCCCACGGTCGCGACGAGCGTCCCCCATGCATTTGAGAATACGCGAAAAAAAAGGCGCGGCAAGCGCCACGCCCTTTTTCGGAGGATTAGCGCGGCGGCAACCTTAGTTGAGCCGCGAAAGCCCCGCGATGGTGCCGTCGACCAGCGCCTTGTCCGCGCCTGCATCATGCTTCTGGGCGATGATCGCCGCCGCAGCCTTGGCCGCCGCTTCCGCGGTGCGCGCACGGACCTGATCGATCGCAGCACGCTCGGCCGCGGCGATCTTGTCCTGCGCCATCTTGGTGCGACGCTTGACCAGCTCGTCCGCATCCTTCTTGGCCTTGGCGACCAGCGCCTTCGCCTCTTCGTCGGCATGCGCGACCATCGCCGCCGCCTGCGTCTCGACGCCGGCGAGCTTGCGCGCATATTCGTCGCGCAGCGCCTCGGCCTCGGTGCGCAGCTGCTCGGCTTCAGCCAGGCGCGTGCGGATCGCCGCGATCTGCTTGTCGAGCATCCCGCCGATCAGCCTGGGCACGCCCTTCCACAGCGCGACGGCAATGAGGATCGCCATCGCCGCCGCAACCCACATCGTCGCGTCGAGGCCAAGTGCGGTGGGCTCGGCATGATGCTCCGCGCCCTTTGCTTCGGTGCCCGCGTGCGGCATGCCCTCGAGCTTGTCGGCGTTTTCCAGCCGGTTCGCAACCTCGGCCGAGGCCGGAGGCAGGGCGTGCATATTGTCAGCCATTGGCGATCACCGTCTTCACCGCGCTGCGCGCTTCCGCCGCAGTCGCCTTCACGCCGGAAAGGCGCGCGACGATGTCCTGCGCCGCGTCCGCCGCGACCGATTCGATCTCCGCCAGCGCGGCGTTGGTGGAAGCGGCGATGCGCGCCTCGTCCTCGGCCAGCTTGGCGTTCAGTTTCTCGGCAGCGCCGGCGAGCGACTTGGCGGTCGCCGCAGCGGCCTTGTCGCGCGCCTTGGCGAGCAGGGCCTGAGCCTGCTCGCGCGCCGCATTCTCCTGCTGCCGCCAAGTCTCCTCGGCCGCATCGGCCTGGGCGCGCGCGGCTTCGGCAGCGGCGAGATCGTCGGCCACCGACTTGTCACGGCTGTCGATCGTCCCCTGCACCTTGGGCACCATGCCGAGGCCCACGACGAAGAAGACGAAGCCGAAGGTCAGCAGAAGCCAGAAGATCTGCGACGCATAGGTCGCGGCGAGCTGGGATATCTGAGGCATCGGGATTCCCCTTCCGCCGCCGGACGGGTCACCGCCCGGCGTGGAAGTTCAGTGTTAGGCGACGAAGATCAGCAGGACCGCCACGACGAACGCGAGCAGGCCGAGAAGCTCGGCGGCCGCGAAGCCGATGAACATGTTGCCCTGCTGGCCGGCGGCCGCACCCGGGTTGCGCAGCGCGCCCTGCAGGAAGGCGGCGAACACCGCGCCTACGCCCAGCGCCGCAAGGCCGGCGCCAACCGCCGCGAGACCTGCACCGAGGAGCTTTGCTGCTTCTGCGTCCATGATTCTAACTCCAGTTCAAAAGTTCAAAGGTTCAACGAAAAGACGGATCAATGATGCTCGTGCAGGTGCACGGCATCGTTGATGTAGAGCGAGGTGAGCAGCGCGAAGACATAGGCCTGCACGCCCGCCACCAGCAATTCGAGCGCCGAGACGCCGACCATCAGCGCAAGGCTCGCCGCGCCCACCGGGATCGCCCAGCCGGTCGGGCTCGACATGATGACAAAACCGGCCAGCACCTTGAGCAGGATATGGCCCGCGGTCATGGCGACGAACAGACGCAGCGCGAGGCTGAACGGGCGCACCATGAACGACACGAACTCGATCGGCACCACCAGCAGCAGCACCAGGAAGGGGGTGTCACCGGGCACGAACAGCTTGAAGAAGCGGAGGCCATGCTTGGCGAAGCCGACGATCAGCACGATCGAGAAGGACAGGATCGCCAGCACGCCGGTGACGGTGAAATGGCTGGTCGCGGTGAAGGGATGGACGCCCGGGATCAGGCCCAGCGGCAGCAGGCCGACCACATTGGCGAACAGTATGAACATGAACAACGAGAAGACATAGGGAAGGAACTTGCGCCCTTCCTTGCCGATATTCGCTTCGAGCAGCTTGTCGATGAAGCCGGTGAAGCCCTCGACCGCCATCTGCCAGCGGCCCGGCACGACCTGGCGCTTCATCCCGCCCAGCATGAACACGAACAGCAGCGCCGCCGCCGCGATCATCCACACCGCGCTGTTGGTGAAGGCGATCTGATGCCCGCCCACGTTGAACATGTCGGCGATCGACTGCACCTCGAACTGGTGCATCGGGTCGATCTTGCCTGCTTCTTCAGCCACGTCCGCTTCCCATGTAACCGAAGCGCCCGAAAGTCATTTCGAGCGCTGGTTCGAAATCCGAATGATGTTCCTGAAAGCACTGACGACCCCGAGGGTCAGCAGCGCCAGCAGGAGCCACGGAGAGGTGCCGAGGAAATAATCGAGCGTCCACCCGATCACCCCGCCTCCCAACAGCCCGCCGATCAGCTCGGCGAGAACCCGGTTGCCCATGCGATAGTCGCGCTGGCCTTCCCCGTTGCCCTCGCCCTTGCGGATCGCCTCTTCGGATCGTGCTCGCGCCAGCCGCTCGTTGAGCGAGGTGATGCGAGAATCCTCCTTGAGGGGGTCCAGTCCGGGCTCGTTCTCGGCCATTTCGTCTCTCCTCAGTGCCCCGACAACTGGCAGGTCACTAAGCTAAACGCATGTACCGAGCGGCAAGCCCGCCAAGGCACGCGCGCTTTAGAAAGGGGGGTGCCCCGAGTCAACCGCAGTGCTTATTCCTCCCCGGCACGGGGAGGGGGGACCAGCCGCAGGCTGGTGGAGGGGGAGCACGGCAAGGGTGTCCGGTGCGGGTAGCCCCCTCCACCACCGCTTCGCGGCGGCCCCCTCCCCGTGCCGGGGAGGATATTGCGCCTTCCCCGCCCCTGCCGCTACGCTCTCCTCATGGGGGAAGCCGACAGCGCTGGAATCACCGACGGCACCGGCCATCGCGCTCGGCTGCGCCAGCGGCTGCTGAGCGATGGCGAGGGGCTGCTCGATCACGAGCTGGTCGAATACCTCCTCGCGCTGGCGATTCCCCGGCGCGACACCAAGCCGCTGGCCAAGGCGCTGCTCCACGAGTTCGGCGGGATCGCCGGGCTGCTCACCGCCGACGCGGAGGCGATCGCGCGCGTGCCCGGCATGGGCGAGACCTCGGTCGCCGCGCTCAAGATCGCGCATGCCGCAGCGCTGCGGCTGCTGCGCGGCGAGGTCGCGGCGCGGCCCGTGCTCGCGAACTGGCAGGCGCTGCTCGATTATCTCCGCGCCGACATGGCCCATCACGCGATCGAGCGTGTGCGCGTGCTGCACATGAACAGCCGCAACATGCTGATCCGCGATGAGCTGATGCAGGAAGGATCGGTCGACGAGGCGCCGGTCTATGTCCGCGAGGTGATCCGCCGCGCGATCGACCTCGGCTCGGCGGCGATCATCCTGGTCCACAACCACCCCAGCGGCGATCCCGCCCCCAGCCGCGCCGATATCGAGCTGACCCGCAACGTGGTCGAGGCAGGCAAGCGGCTCGGCATTGCGGTGCACGACCACATCATCATCGGCACCGAGGGACATTCGAGCCTGCGCTCGATGGGGCTGATGTAGTCCCACAATCCTCCCCCGCCAGGGGGAGGTGGCAGGCGCAGCCTGACGGAGGGGGCGGAAAGGGTGCGCTCAAATTTCGCGAGGCGACGCCGCCCCCCCTCCGACGCATTCGGCGCCACCTCCCCCTGGCGGGGGAGGATTGCTCACTGCGCCGAATAAGTCACCGCCTCGATCTTGTTGCCGTCGGGGTCGAACAGAAAGGCGCCATAGTAATTGGCGTCATATTCCGGGCGCAGTCCGGCGGTCCCCCGTCACGCCCGCCATGCGCCAGTCCCTCACGATAGAATGCATCGACATCGGCCCGCCTTCGCGCCTCGAAGGCGATATGCGTGCCGTTGCCGCCCGTCGCCGGCTTGCCGTCGAGCGGCCGCTCGACGCTGAACGCGAACACGCCCGAGCCATAATCGAGCGACTGATCGTCCTCGCTCACCAGCCGGTAGCCGAGCACCGGGATCACCGCCTGATAGAAGATGCGCGAGCGCGCGAGATCGCTGCTGCCCACCGATGCGTGATGGATCATCCTTGCTCTCCTTCGTCCATTGAAAACGGCCGCCGGACCGTTGGGGTCCGGCGGCCGCGGGACGGGAGATGCGAGGTTCCCGTCCCCGAAGTGGCGGCTTCGCTTACGAAGCGCCGGCGGGGGTAAGGAAGGTCTTGAGCTCGTCCTTGTTCACCGAACCCGACTTATCCTTGTCGGCCTGAGCAAGCGCGGCGCTCAGCCATTGCTTGTCGGCAGCCGATTCGCCCTTGAAGGCGGGCTCGCTGGCCGAGCGCAGCGCGACCATCCAGCTGTTGAACTCCTCGGCCTTGAGGCTGCCGTCGGCATCCTTGTCATAGGTCGGGAAGCCTTGGTCGACGACGGCCGCGATCTGCGTCGCATTGGCCGGCTGCTGGCCCTGCTGGGCCGGTGCAGGCTGCTGCTCCGCGGTCTGCGCGGGCTGCTCGGCCGGGGCCGCCGGCTGGGCGGGAGTGGCCTCCTGCGGCTGCTGCGCGGTCTCGGCCGGCTGCTCGGCTGGTGCCGGAGTCTCGCCGGACTGGGCCGGCTGTTCAGCGGGAACCGGCGATGTTTCCTGTGCAGGAACCTCCTGCGCAAGCACCGGCGCCGAAATCATCACAGCCCCTGCAAGAAGAATGGATTTAAGCATGGAATATCTCCTAAGTCATTCTATCCGCCTATTTGTGTATGCAGATAGGATAGCTCGATTGATCTGCAACCATTCAACCCGTTGCATAATTATCACGTTCCACAATTAAATTACCCATCCCCTCAACTTGACGTCGAATGACTTCAACTCGTCACGAATCTGTTTCCAATTTGCGATGAGCCGAGTGAATTTAGTTCACCAAGGCACCGTTTGCCCGAAGGGATCGGCTTTGCTAGGGCGCCCGCGCAGCACGAAAGGCATCCCATGGTCCCCCGCTATTCCCGCCCCGCCATGACCGCGATCTGGTCGCCCGAAACCCGCTTCGGCATCTGGTTCGAGATCGAGGCGCACGCGACGGAGGCGCTGGCGGAGCTGGGCGTGGTGCCGAAGAGCGCGGCCAAGGCGCTGTGGGACTGGTGGACGACCAAGCCGGCGATCGACGTCGCCGCGATCGACGCGATCGAGGCCGTCACCAAGCATGACGTGATCGCCTTCCTCACCTGGGTCGCCGAGAATGTCGGCGAGGAAGCGCGCTTCATGCACCAGGGCATGACCAGCTCCGACGTGCTCGACACCTGCCTCGCCGTGCAGCTGGCCCGCGCGGCGGACATCCTGCTCGACGATCTCGACCAGCTGCTCGAGGTGCTCAAGCGCCGCGCGTTCGAGCACAAGCTGACCCCGACGATCGGCCGCAGCCACGGCATCCATGCCGAGCCTGTGACCTTCGGCCTCAAGATGGCCGAAGCCTATGCCGAGTTCGCCCGCAACAAGGCGCGCCTCCAGGCCGCCCGCGCCGACATCGCGACCTGCGCGATCTCGGGCGCGGTCGGCACCTTCGCCAATATCGACCCGCGCGTCGAAGCGCATGTCGCCGACAAGCTCGGCCTCGCGGTCGAGCCGGTTTCGACCCAGGTGATCCCGCGCGATCGCCATGCGATGTTCTTTGCGACGCTCGGCGTGATCGCCAGTTCGATCGAGCGGCTCGCCGTGGAGATCCGCCACCTCCAGCGCACCGAGGTGCTCGAGGCCGAGGAATATTTTTCACCCGGCCAGAAGGGCTCGTCGGCGATGCCGCACAAGCGCAACCCAGTGCTGACCGAGAACCTCACCGGCCTCGCCCGCATGGTGCGCAGCGCGGCGATCCCGGCGATGGAGAATGTCGCGCTGTGGCACGAGCGCGACATCTCGCACAGCAGCGTCGAGCGCTATATCGGCCCCGACGCGACGATCACCCTCGACTTCGCGCTCGCGCGCCTCACCGGGGTGGTCGACAAGCTGCTCGTCTATCCCGCGCGGATGCAGAAGAATCTCGACCGGATGGGCGGGCTCGTCCATTCGCAGCGCGTGCTGCTCGCACTGACCCAGGCCGGCGTGTCGCGCGAGGACAGCTACCGTCTCGTCCAGCGCAACGCGATGAAGGTGTGGGAGAGCGACGGCGAGCTCTCGCTGCTCGAGCTGCTCAAGGCCGATCCCGAGGTGACCGCCGCGCTCTCCCCGGCCGAGATCGAGGAGAAGTTCGACCTCGATTATCATTTTCGCCAGGTCGACACGATCTTCGCGCGGGTGTTCGCAGAGTAAGGCCCGCACTTCACCCCGTCATTCCCGCGAAGGCGGGAATCTATTGATGCTGAGGCCGAGGCTCCATCCGCGCCGTCAAGGCGAATGGATTCCCGCCTTCGCGAGATGGCGAAGCCTTACGCAATTGACGCCGCCGCCAGTTAGTGTGACGCTCCTGTAACACAACAGGAGATCCGGCGATGGCCAAGGCGAAGAAGAGCAAGTCGGCAAAAGCGGGCAAGCTGCCCAAGACCGTCGCCGGGATCGAGCTGCCCAAGGAGCTGCGCAAGCAAGGCGCCAAGCTGCTCGATCTGATCAAGAACCCGATGGTCGGCGATCTCGTCGCCGCGGGCCTCGTCGCGCTCGCCGCCAATGTCCGAAATCAGGGCAAGGCCGCGGACACCGGCGACGCGGGCAAGACGAAGGACAAGGGCACCACCGCCGAGGCGCTGGGCCGGACCGCCGCGACGCTCGCCACCGTGGTCGCCGCGCGCGCCGCCGAGAAGATCACCAGCAAGCTGGCCGAACCGCCTGCGCCGCCGTCCGCGCCGGCCGCCGCTGCCC
>NZ_DASWTG010000031.1:0-72415 GCF_036402235.1 Sphingomonas sp.
CCTCCTCGGTGCCGCCCGCCGGCCACTTCCGGTGCCCAGCGAATCTGCTACCGATGCAGAGATGACCGCAGAGACCCCGCATTTGCTGCTCGTCGACGACGAGCGTTCGATCCGCGAGCCGCTGGCGCAATATCTCACCAAGCAGAATTTTCGCGTCACCCAGGTGGGCGACGCGGAAGCTGCCCGCGCGCGGCTCTCGGCCTATTCGATCGACCTGGTCGTGCTCGACATCATGATGCCGGGCGAGGACGGCCTCAGCCTTTGCCGCCATATCCGCGCGACCAGCGAGACGCCGGTGATCCTGCTCACCGCCAAAAGCGAGGAGACCGACCGGATCGTGGGGCTGGAGATGGGCGCGGACGACTATGTCGTGAAGCCGTTCAGCCCGCGCGAGCTGGCGGCGCGGATCAAGGTGGTGCTGCGCCGGATGCAGGCGGGCGGCACACGCCAGCACGCGCCCGAAAGCGGCAGCTTCGCCTTTTCCGGCTGGGTGCTCAAGACCGGCGAGCGCGCGCTGGTCGACCGCGACGGCGTGTCCGTCCCGCTCTCCACGGGCGAGTACAACCTGCTGCTCGCGCTGGTGATGCGCCCGCGCGCGGTGCTGACCCGCGACCAGCTGCTCGACCTGACGCAGGGGCGCGAGGCGGCGGCGTTCGATCGCGCGATCGACAATCAGGTCAGCCGGTTGCGCAAGAAGATCGAGCCGGACGCGAAGAACCCCACGCTGATCAAGACCGTATGGGGCGGCGGATACACGCTGGCGAGCGACGTCACCCGGCTATGAAGCGCATCAGCCTTTGGCCCCGCAGCATGATGGGGCAGATGGCGCTGGTGGTCGCGCTGGCGCTGTTCCTGGCGCAGGCGCTCAATTTCGGCCTCGCGCTGCGCGACCGCGCCAGTTTCCGGCTGGCCCAGGCGACCCGGCCGGTCGCGACGCGCGTCGCCGATGCGCTCGAGCGCGAGGCGCAGAACGGCCGCCCGATCCCGCAGGACCGCGGGCGGATCCGCCGCGCGCCGGGCAACCCCATTCCGCCCCATCTCGAGCGCCGACCCGAGGTGCAGGAGGAACTGCGCCGCCAGCTCGCGGAGCAGGGCGTGACCGCGGGGCGCATCGATACCGGCCTGCGCCCGGTCTCGGACGAGCCGCTGCCCTTCGAGGATCGCCGCCGGCTGCGCAACAAGCGCCCGTCCCCGACCTTGCTGATCGCCATCGAGCTGCCCGGCAAAGGCTGGGTGACCACCATCGCACCATGGGAAGGCAGCCCGCGGCGCCTGTTCTGGCTGCTCGCCGGCCAGACCCTCATCCTCTACGTCATCATGCTGCTGCCGGTGCTCTGGGCCACCCGCCGGATCTCGCGTCCCCTGCATGCCCTTGCCGGCGCAGCGCGGCGGTTCCGGCCGGGGGTCGAGGCGGAACCGGTGGCGGAGGCGGGTCCCAGCGACGTGCGCGCGGTGATCGGCGCCTATAACGCGCTCGGCCAGCGCGTGACCGCGATGCTCGATGAGAAGGACCAGATGCTCGGCGCGATCGGGCACGACCTGCGCACCCCCCTTGCCGCGCTGCGCGTGCGCATCGAATCGGTCGACGACGACGAGGATCGCGCACGCATGGCCGACACGATCGACGAGATGAACCGCACGCTCGACGACATCCTCAGCCTCGCGCGTCTCGGCCGCCCGAGCGAGCCGCCGACCGAGACCGACCTGTCGGCGCTGATCGACGCGGTGGTCGACGATTTCCGTGACCTCGGCCACGCCGTCGCCTATCAGGACGGCCAGCGGCTGATCGTCCGCCTGCGGCCCGCGCTGATGCGCCGCGCGGTGCGCAACCTGATCGAGAACGCGGTCAAATATGGCGGCGCGGGCGAGGTGGCGCTGACCGCCGATCCCGATACGGTGCGGATCGAGGTCGCCGATCGCGGCCCCGGCATTCCGGCGGACCAGATCGCCGCGGTGTTCGATCCCTTCACCCGGCTCGACCCTTCGCGCAACCGCACCACCGGCGGCGTCGGCCTCGGCCTCACCCTCGCCCGTGCGATCGTGCGCGAGGCGGGGGGCGACATCGCGCTGGCCAACCGCGAGGGCGGCGGCCTCTCCGCCACGATCACGCTGCCGCGGCGGTGACTCTGCCCGCCCCGGACGATATGCAGCGGGGCATGAACGAGACTCCTGCGGAAGAAGCCGAGGCCCGCGCGATCCGCCGCCGCTGGCTGACGATCGGCGAGCTGGTGGCCGTGGCAGGCGTGGTCATCGCCGGCGTCTCGCTGTGGCTGAGCTGGGCCGACAAGCGCGACGAGGCGAGCCGCAAGGCAACCGAAGCCAGCACGGCCAAGGCGGCCGAGACCCGGCTCGACCTGCGCGCCAGCGTGGCCGAAGGCGGGCGCCAGGCCGCGCTGAGCGACCCCGCGCACGAGATCCTAGATACCGCCATCGCCTTTCCCAAGGCGCTCGGCGTCGGCGCGCAGGCGCCGGTGCTGCCGCGGATCGAAGCGGACTGGTTCAGCGACGCGGTGCTGGCCGCGACCGACAAGGGCGCGGACGAGCGCGAAGGGCGGTTGCCGGTGCTGGTGACCGTCAGCTACCGCGCCGGCGACGCGACCCGGCAGGACCGCGCGATCGTCGAGCTGGTGTGGCGCACCAGCGGCCGTATGCTCAAGGGCCGCGAGCTGCGCATCGAAGCCGCACGGATCCGCGAGCGCGGCGGCGACCTGGCGCGCATCGACGCGCTATGGGCGCAGGAAGCCGCGCGCCTCAAGCGGCCCGCCTGAGCCAAAAGAGAAAGGCCCCTCCCGCACGGGGAGAGGCCTGCCCTTGTCATTCAGGCTTGCGCCCGAAATCAGCCGACGATTTCTTCCGGCTTGAAGAAGAACGCGATCTCGATCGCCGCATTCTCGTCCGAGTCCGAACCGTGGACCGAGTTCGCCTCGATCGATTCGGCCAGCTCCTTGCGGATCGTGCCCGGCTCGGCATTGGCCGGGTTGGTCGCGCCCATGATGTCGCGGTTGCGCTGCACGGCGTTCTCGCCTTCCAGCACCTGCACGACCACCGGGCCCGAGATCATGAACTCGACCAGGTCGTTGAAGAAGGGGCGCTCGCGGTGGACGCCGTAGAAGCCCTCGGCCTGCTCGCGGGTCATCTGGATGCGCTTCGAGGCGACGACGCGCAGGCCGGCTTCCTCCAGCATCTTGGTGACCGCGCCGGTCAGGTTGCGGCGGGTGGCGTCGGGCTTGATGATCGAAAAGGTCCGGTTCGCGGCCATGGCCGTGCGGCTCCTGTATTTGGGGGTGGGGATTGCGCGGGCCTCTAGTCGGGCGCGGCGGCGGTGGCAAGGGGAAGCGGCACCGGCGGCGGACATTGCCCCGGCGCGGCGGCGACCCTATCGTCCCGGCCGAACCAATGCAGGGGAAGCGCATGCACAATCCCGGCCGTCGCGCCGTCGTCGCTGGACTTGGGGCCGGGCTCGCCTGCTCCGCGGGGCTGGCGCAGCTGCCGGCCGCAAAGAGCGCAGGCATCACCCGGCTCGACCCGCGGCTCGACCGCATCATTCCCCCGACTGCAAGGATCGAGGTGCTGGCGGGCGGCTACACCTGGAGCGAGGGGCCGCTATGGGTGCCGCAGGGCGACTATCTGCTGTTTTCCGACGTGCCCAAGAATGTCGTGCACCGTTGGGATCGCACGAACGGTGCGAAGCCGTTCCTGTCGCCCTCCGGCTTCCAAGGCGTCGTGCCGGCGACGATCCGCGAGCCCGGTGCCAACGGGCTTGCGCTCGACCGGCAGGGCCGGCTGCTGCTCGCCGACAGCGGCTCGCGCGCGCTGGTCCGGGTCGATCTCGCCACCAGGCGGCGTACGGTGTTGGCCGACCGGTTCGAGGGAAAGCGATTCAACAGCCCCAACGATCTGGTGGTGACCAGGTCCGGCGCGATCTACTTCACCGATCCGACCTATGGGCTGGAAGGCATGGACGAATCGCCGGTGCGCGAACTCGACTTTGCCGGACTGTACCGGCTGGACCCCGACGGCACGCTGACCGTGCTCGACCGCACGCAGCGCAAGCCGAACGGGGTCGGCCTCTCGCCTGACGAGCGCACGCTCTATCTGGCGCTGTCGGACCGCGATCGGCCGCACATCCTGGCTTATGCGCTCGACGCACGCGGCATGCAGGAGGGCGTGCGCGTGTTCCGCGATATGCGCCGCGAGCAGGATGCGGGGCTGCCGGGCGCTCCGGACGGCATGGACGTCGCTCCGAACGGGCATCTGTTCGCAAGCGGCCCCGGCGGCATCCACATCCTCTCGCCCGACGGCGAGTTGCTCGGCATCATCGGCACGGGCAAGCCGATCGCCAACGCCTGCGTCGGCGAGGGCGGGAACAGCCTGTTCATCACCGCTTCGGACCAGCTGTGCCGGGTGCCGCTGCGGACGGGCGCCTAGATATTCAGCTTATCAATCCTCCCCGCCAGGGGGAGGATTGAAGAGTCTAAGCTGCTCGCCCCCAGCGGCCGTTTTCGTCTTGCTTCCAGTAGCGCCGCTCGACCCCTTCGCGGTCGGCCAGCCCCTTCCACGCCGCGCGCGCCTCGATGATCTTGTCGCCGTCGAAGAAGTGGAAGGCCCGGTCGAACTCCAGCGCCGCATCGCGCCATTCGCCATCGATCAGCGCGACGAAGCGCGCGCCGTTGGCGGGCGCCACCTCGCCCGCGATCAGCACCGGCTGCACCTTGTCGTGCCCGGCCCCGGCCTGCGCATGGGGCAAGAAGCTCTCGGCCTGCCAGGTCCAGAGCGATCCGTCGATCCGCTGGCGCTGGTGCGCGTCGGCGGAGACGATCAGCAGCCGCTGGCCGCTCTCCACCACCTTCACCGCGATGCCGGGGAGCGCCCGCTCCAGCGGCGTCACGGTGAGATGGTAGAAATCGACCTGCAACTTCGGCCTCAGCGCTCGAAATTGTCGCGAACGAAACGGTCGAGCAGGCGCACGCCATAGCCGGTGGCACCCTTGTCATAGGTGCTGCCCGGCTTGTCCGCCCACACCATGCCGGCGATGTCGAGATGCGCCCAGCGCACGCCCTCATCGACGAAGCGCTGGATGAACTGCGCGGCGGTGATCGATCCGGCGCCGCGGGGGCCGACATTCTTCATGTCCGCGATCGGGCTGTCGATCAGCTTGTTGTAGGCGTCGCCGAGCGGGAAGCGCCACAGCAGGTCGCCCGTCGCGCGGCCGGCGGCGAGCAGTTCGTCGGCAAGCCCGTCGTCATTGGCGAACAGGCCGCCATGCTCGCTGCCCAGGCTGATGATCATCGCGCCGGTCAGCGTGGCGAGATCGACGATCGTCTTGGGCGCATGCACCCTCTGAACCCAGGTGATCGCGTCGCAAAGCACCAGACGGCCCTCGGCGTCGGTGTTGATCACCTCGATCGTCTGGCCCGACATCGACGTCACGATGTCGCCCGGGCGCTGCGCATTGCCGTCGGGCATGTTCTCGACCAGCCCGCACACGCCGATGACGTTGGCCTTGGCCTTGCGGGTGGCGAGCGCCTTCATCGCGCCCGCGACGGCGCCGGCCCCGCCCATGTCCCACTTCATGTCCTCCATGCCCGCGGCCGGTTTGATCGAGATGCCGCCGGTGTCGAAGGTCACGCCCTTGCCGACCAGCGCGAGGTCGACGCTGTCGGACTCTGGGCCTTCACCCTTGCCGTTCCAGCGCATCGCCAGCAGCCGCGCCTCGCGCACCGATCCCTGTGCCACGCCGAGCAACGCGCCCATGCCCAGCTTCTCCATCGCAGCGCGGTCGAGCACCTCGATCTCGACGCCCAGCTCGGTCAGGTGACGGCAGCGCTCGACGAAGGTCTCGGGATAGACGATGTTGGGCGGATCGGAGACAAGGCCACGGGTCAGCTCGAGTCCCTCGGTGACCGCAGCCTGCTCGGCATAGGCCGCCTCGCTGCCATCGCCCGCATTGGCGAGGACGATCTCCTCCAGCGTCGGCTTCTGCTTGTCGGTCAGGCGCGTGCGATAGACGTCGTGGCGCCAGCCGCGTTGCACTGCCGCCGCGGCGAGGCGCGCGGCCGCGCGCGCATTGGGCGCACCGCCCAGGCTGGCGAAATCGACGGCGATCGACGTGACGCCCGAGGTCAGGAACCGCGCGGTCAGCGCGCCGCCCGCGCGCTCGTAATCCGCTTCGCCGCCCGCGCCGACGCCCAGCAGCAAGACGCGGTTGGCGCCCTCCCCGCCGGGCACGAAAATCTCCACGATCGATCCTGCCTCGCCCTCGAACCGGCCGGCCCTCGCCGCGCCGCGCGCCAGCGCCAGCGTCGCATCGTCCAGCACCCCGGCGGGAACGCGATCGAGCCCGTCCTTCTCGACCGGCAGAGCGATGACGCCCGCGTCAACGGGGCGAGCGGCGGCGAATGTTACGTGCATGAAGCTTCCTGTTCCTGTGGATCGTTGTCGTTCTTTGGCGGTTTGAGGCCTCTCTAGGCCAGTGCGCGGCGAACGGCAAAGCCCGGTGATTGCGAAGCCGCGCGCGCGGTGCAATAGGGTTGGCGGGTAAGTGCGCAACGGGCGCGGGTGCCGGGTCGGCGTTAAAGGGGTGTGGTTCGGACGTGACGCGCAAGGCTCTGCTACTCGCCGGGATTCTGCCGATCGCGCTGTGCATCGCGCCCGGTGCCGCGGCGCAGGATCTGCAGGACCGCCCGGTCGATCCGCCGCCGCCGTCGGAAAGCCCGCTGCCGGACGACCCCGACCAGATCCAGTTCTCCGCCGATCTCGCCGAATATGATTCCGACGGCGACGTCGTCACCGTCAGCGGCGACGTGCGGCTGTTCCGCGAGGGCAACCGGCTGCGCGCCGACAAGGTGGTGTGGAACCGCAAGACCGGGCAGGTCCTCGCCACCGGCAACATCGCCGTCACCAACCCCGAAGGCGACACCGCCTATGGCGACCGCATCGAGCTGACCGATTCGCTCAAGGACGGCGCGATCGAGAACATGCTGGTGGTGCTCGAGCAGGGCGGCCGCCTCGCCGCCGAGCGCGGCACGCGCGACGCCAATGGCGTGATCAATGTCGAGCGCGCGGCCTATACCCCGTGCGCGGTGGTCGATGCCAGCAACTGCCCCAAGGAACCGTCGTGGAAGATCACGGCGGTGCGCGTGGTCTATGATCCCGCGCGCAAGCGCATGCGCTACAAGGGTGCGCGCGTCTCGCTGTTCGGCTTCGCGACGCTGCCGCTGCCGGTGTTCAGCCATTCGATCGGTGCGGGCAATGCCAGCGGCCTGCTCGCCCCCGCGATCCGCCTTGACGCGGTGAACGGGTTTGAAGTCGCCCTGCCCTATTATTTCAGCCTCGGCCCCAATCGCGACGTCACCGTCACGCCGCACATCTTCACCGGTGCGCTGCCGATGGTGCAGGCCGAATACCGCCAGCTCACCGGCAATGGCGCCTTCCGCGTCACCGGCTATGGCACCTACAGCCGCCGCAGCGACGACTTCGTCTCGCCGACGCCGAGCGTGTCGAGCGAATATGCCTTCCGCGGCTATCTCGACGCGGCGGGGCGCTACCAGCTCGATCCCAACTGGAGCGTGAGCGGATCGTTCCGCGTCGCCAGCGACCGCACCTTCCTGCGGCGCTACGACATCTCCAGCGACGACCGGCTGCGCAACAACATCCGTGTCGAGCGGATCGACCGCAATTCGATGCTGTCGATCAACGGCTGGGCGGTGCAGACGCTGCGCCCGACCGAAGATCAGGGCCTCCAGCCGATCGCGCTGCCCGAGATCGACTATCGCCTCCGCTTCGGCCAGTCGCTGCTCGAGGGCGGGCGGTTCGAGCTTCAGGTCAACAGCCTGGCGATCAGCCGGTCGAGCGGCCAGGACACGCAGCGCGCCTTCGCCTCGCTGCGCTACGACCTGCGCAAGCTCACCGCCTGGGGCCAGGAGATCACGCTCACCGCCTATGGCCGCGGCGATCTCTACAATACGCGCGACGTCGCCTCGACCAGCCAGATCAGCTATCGCGGGCTGGAAGGGTTTCGCGGCCGCGCGATCGGCGCGCTCGCGCTCGACATGAAATGGCCGCTGATCGGCGAGGCGTTCGGCGGGGTGCAACGGATCACGCCGCGCTTCCAGGTGGTCGCGGCGCCGCGGCTCAAGAATTTCGAGATCCCGAACGAGGACGCGCGGTCGGTCGATCTCGAGGATTCGAACCTGTTCGCGCTCAATCGCTTCCCCGGCTACGACCGGTTCGAGGATTCGACGCGCTTCACCTTCGGGCTCGATTACGCGCTTTATCTGCCCGGCCTGTCGGTCGAAGCCAATATCGGCCAGAGCTATCGCCTCGATTCCCGCCCGACGATCCTGCCCGACGGCACAGGGATGACCGATCGCCTCTCCGACATCGTCGGACGGACAGTGGTGCGCTACAAGGATTTCCTGACCTTCACGCATCGCTACCGGCTCGACAAGGACAATTTCGCTGTGCGCCGCAACGAGATCGACGCGACGGTCGGCTCGCGCGATACCTTCGCGACGATCGGCTATCTGCGGCTCAACCGGAACGTCGACTTCGCGCTCGAGGATCTGCAGGACCGTGAGGAAGCGCGCGTCGGCGCGCGGGTGAAGGTCGCGCGCTTCTGGTCGGTGTTCGGATCGGCGGTGATCGACCTGACCGACGGCGAGGAGGATCCGACCTCGCTCGCCGACGGGTTCGAGCCGATCCGGCATCGCCTGGGCGTCGAATATGAGGATGATTGCCTGCGTCTCGGCATCACCTGGAAGCGTGATTACCAGACCACAGGCGACGCGCGCCGCGGCAACAGCTACCTGTTGACGCTGGCGCTCAAGAATTTGGGACGCTAAGCCCCAGTTCAGGCACAATTGGCGATTAAACGCCGCACTCCCGCAACGGGAACAAACTTCAGGTACGGGTGAAGATGACTTCAAAGGTCGTAATGTTCTGCCGTTCGGCAGCTCTGATCATTGGCATTGCCGGCAGCGCCGCCATCGGCGCGCAGACCGCGCCGCCGGCGCCCGACGCGGAGCAGGGGACACCGTCGAGTGCCGCCAATCTCGATCTGCCGAAGGAAATCCAGCTCCTCGCCAAGCCCGATCCCAATGTGCGCAAGCCGACCGCGATCGTGAACGGCTACGTCATCACCCGCACCGACATCGACCAGCGCTTTGCGCTGTTCGTCGCGCTCAACCAGCTCAAGCTGACCGCGGAGGAGCAGGATCGGCTGCGCCTTCAGGTGCTGCGCCTGCTGACCGACGAGACGATCCAGATCCAGGAAGCCAAGGCGAACGACATCACCATCGGCGCCGACCAGATCGACCGCAGCTTCGCGTCGATCGCCAGCCGCTACCAGCGCACGCCCGACCAGATGCGCGCCTGGCTGCGCGAAGTGGGCTCGTCCGAGCGCTCGTTCAAGCGCCAGATCGAAGGCGAGATCGCCTGGCAGCGCGTCATCCAGCGCAAAGTCGGCGCCTTCATCAACGTCGGTGACGAAGAGGTGAAGTCGATCATCGACCGCCTCAAGGAAGCGCAGGGGACGGACGAGTTCCAGCTTCGCGAAATCTACATCTCCGCCACGCCCGAGCGGCAGGGCGAGGTGTTCCAGGCGATGCAGCAGATGATCCAGCAGATGCAGCAGGGCCGTCCGTTCGAGTATTTCGCGCGCTTCTCCGAAGCGACCACGCGTGCCCAGGGTGGCGACCTTGGCTGGGTGCGCGCGGCGATGTTGCCGCAGCAGCTTGCGCAAGCCGCGCAGCAGATGCAGGTCGGCCAGGTCGCCGGCCCGATCGAGGTGCCGGGGGGTTTCTCGGTCCTGTATCTGGTGGACAAGCGCCAGGTGCTGACGGCCGATCCGCGCGACGCCAAGCTCAGCCTGCGTCAGCTCACCGTCAAATTCCCTGCCGGCACCACCCAGGCACAGGCGCAGACAAAGGCCGCGGAGTTCGCGACGGTGCTGAAATCGACCGCTGGCTGCGGCGCGGTGGGCAAGGCGGCCGAGACGCTGGGCGCCGAGGTCGTGGACAATGATTCGGTGCGCGCGCGCGATCTGCCGCCGCAGCTGCAGGACATCGTGCTCAAGCTCCAGATCGGCGAATCCACGCCGCCCTTCGGCTCTCCCGAAGAGGGCGTTCGTGCGCTGGTGCTATGCGGTCGCGACGACCCCAAGACCGCCGCATTGCCCAGCCCCGACCAGATTCGCGAGGGGATCGAGGAGAATCGCACCAACCTTCGCGCCCAGCGCTATCTGCGTGATCTGCGCCGCGACGCCATCATCGACTATCGCTGAGCGATGAGCATTCCGGTCCACCCGCTTGCGGTCGCTCTGGGCGATCCCGCCGGGATCGGGCCGGAGATCGTCGCCAAGGCGTGGCGGGACCGCACGCTACAGGCGCTGCCGCTGTTTTTCGCGGTGGGTGATCCGCGCGCGATTGCGGCGGTGTGGGACGGCCCTGTGGCGACGATCGCGACTCCCGACGAGGCACGCCACCTGTTCGACGAGGCGCTTCCGGTGCTCGCCGTCGCCGATTCCGAGGCGATCGTTCCCGGCCAGCCCGACGACGCCGGCGCCCGCTGCGCGCTCGACAGCCTCGAGCTCGCCACCGGGCTGACCCGGTCGGGTGCCGCCGGCGCGGTCGTGACGGGGCCAGTGTCCAAGGCGCAACTGTACCGGATCGGCTTCACCCATCCGGGGCAGACCGAGTTCGTCGCGGAGCGTTGCGGCATCGCGCCCGAGAATACGGTGATGATGCTCGCCGGGCCGACGCTGCGGGTGGTGCCGGTGACCACGCATGTCCCGTTGGCCGACGTGCCGCAAGCGATCTCCGTCGAGCTGATCGTCGCCAAGGCGCGGGTCACGGCGCGCGGGCTGACCCGCAATTTCGGGATAGAGGCGCCGCGGCTCGCCTTTGCGGGGCTCAACCCGCATGCCGGTGAAGGCGGCGCGATCGGGCGGGAAGAAATCGACATCCTGGAGCCCGCCATCCGCCAGTTGCAGGCTGAGGGGGTCGACGCGGTCGGGCCGCTGGCCGCCGACACGATGTTCCACGCACGCGCGCGCGCGACCTATGACGCTGCGATCTGCCTCTATCACGATCAGGCGCTGGTGCCGCTCAAGACGCTGCATTTCGATGAGGGCGTCAACATGACGCTGGGGCTGCCGATCGTGCGCACCTCTCCCGACCACGGCACCGCCTTCGGCATCGCCGGGCAGGACCAGGCCGAGCCCGGGGCGATGGTCGCGGCGATCCGCATGGCCGGTCAGGCGGCCGAGAAGCGCGCGCTGGCCACCCTGACAGACGTTGGCGCGTGACCGCCCTTCCCCCGCTTCGTGAGGTCATCCGCAACCACGGGCTGAGCGCCAGCAAGGCGCTGGGGCAGAATTTCCTGTTCGATTCGCAGCTGCTCGACCGGATCGCGCGCGTGCCGGGCGACCTGAACGGGCAGGAGGTGTTCGAGGTGGGCCCGGGACCGGGTGGCCTGACCCGCGCGCTGCTGCAGGCCGGTGCGACGGTGACCGCGGTGGAGCGCGACCGGCGCTGCATTCCGGCGCTGGCCGAGCTGGGCGAGGCGTTTCCGGGCAAGCTCATAGTGATCGAGGGCGACGCGCTAGACGTGGATGCGCCGGCATTGTTCAAGGGCAGGCCGCACATCGCCTCCAACCTGCCCTACAATGTAGGCACCGCGCTGACGGTGGGCTGGCTGTCGGCGGACTGGCAGCCCTGGTGGGCGAGCCTCACGCTCATGTTCCAGAAGGAGGTCGCCGAGCGGATCGTCGCGGCACCGGGAACCGGCGCCTATGGGCGGCTGGCGGTACTGGCGCAGTGGCGCAGCTCGGCCAGGATCGCGATGCCGGTCCACCGCTCCGCCTTCACTCCGCCGCCCAAGGTGATGTCGGCGGTGGTGCACATCGTGCCAGGCGCCGAACCGCCGGGCGTGAAGCTCGCGGTGCTCGAGAAGCTGACCGCGGCAGCGTTCGGGCAGCGGCGCAAGATGCTGCGCCAGAGCCTCAAGGCCGTTCCGGGCGCGGTCGAGGCGGCCGAGGGGCTGGGAATCGATTCGACGCGGCGCGCCGAGACGGTGAGCGTGGACGAGTTCGTCGCCCTCGCCCGGGCGCTTTCGGCCTAGTTCTTCTTCGTTTCGCCCGCCGCAGGCGGGATGGCCTGCGCGGTGGCGGTCGCGGGCGGACCCTTGGCGATCGCGGCGGCGAGTTGGTTCGCGTCCGCGCAGCCAGTGCCGCACAGCGTCTTCACCCGCGCGAGATTCTCCTTGGCCCGCTCGACCGCGCCCTTCTGCACCATCGCCTCGCCCTGCCCGCGCAGCGCGACGACGTCGTTGGGCTCGAGCGTCAGCGCCTCGCGATAGAAGCGGATCGCCTTGCCGGGCAGGCCCTGCGTCCGCGCGATCTCCGCCAGCACGATGAATGCCTGGCGGTTGCGCGGATCGACTGCGAGCGCGCTCTCGATCAGGTCGTTGGCGCCGTCGAGATTGCCGGCGGCACGCGCCGCCTTGCCCCTTTCGAGCAGCGCCACCGAGCGGGCATCGATCTGATCGTCGGCACGCTGGCCGTAGAGCGAGGTCGAGACGCTGAGCAGCGCGAGCGCAGCGGCGGCAGACACCAAGGTGATACGCATCAGGGACTCCGGACGTGGAAAGCGCACGGCTATCATGCGCGCACGAGCTTCGCGACAAAAAAGCCGTCGGTCGAGTGGGACAGCGGGGTAAGGCGCATGCCCGACCCATGCGGGGTTCCAAGCGGAAGCGCAAGCGGCGCGGCTGCCCAGCAGGGGTGACGCGCGAGGAAGGCCTCCACTTGCCCGGCACCCTCGGCATCGAGCAGCGAGCAGACGATATGAACCAGCGTGCCGCCCGGCCGGACCAGCGCGGCGCCGACATCGAGCAACCGCGCCTGCGTCTCGACCAGCTTCGCCAGCCGCGCCGGGGTCAGCCGCCAGCGCGCCTCGGGATTGCGCCGCCAGGTGCCGGTGCCCGAGCAAGGAGCGTCGATCAGCACCACGTCCGCGGCGCCGGCCCAGTCGGCCAGCGGCTCCGCTTCGCGGCCCGGATCGAGCAGGCGGGTCTCGACGGTGGACACACCTGCCCGCTCGGCGCGGGGCAATAGGCGTGAGAGTCGCGGCCGATCGGAATCGGTGGCGAGCAGATCCCCCCGGTTCGCCATCGCCGCGGCGAGCGCGAGCGTCTTGCCTCCGCCGCCCGCGCACAGATCGACCACGCGCATCCCGGGCTGCGCACCCGCGGCCAACGTGACGATCTGGCTGCCCGCGTCCTGCACCTCGATCCAGCCATCGCGATAGGGCTGGGTCTTCTCGACTGGTGTATCGGGCGGCAAGCGGAGCGCGGCGCCGATGCCATCGATCGGCAGCGCTTCGGGCAGGGCGGCACGAACCTGCGCCACATCTGCCTTGAGCGTGTTGACCCGGAGGTCGAGCGGCGCGCGATCGAGCAGCGCGGCGGCCTGATCCGTGTCGATACCCGAAAGGGCGAGCGCCGCGATCAGCCATGCCGGCGCGATTCCGGTGTCCGCCACGGGTTCTCCAACCACCATCGGCGGCGGGCCGTAAGGCGAGTCATCGAAGGTCGAAGCCAGCGCCGGATCGCCGGCCGCGAGCGCCAGCAGCGCGGCGCGCCCGCTCTCGGGCCGCTCCCCGCACAGCCGGATCGCGTCGTAGACCAGTGCGCGGATCGCGCGGCGATCCTTGGAGCCAGCATAGCGCCGCGCGGCGAACCCGCGCTGGATCAGCACATCGGCCGAGGCGCCGCCGTCGCGGGCGGCAAGGATGATCTGATCAAGCAGCTCGATCGCTGCCTGGGTGCGCGCGGCTGGAGTCATGCGTGCCCCCCCGTGCGACACGCAGATTGACAAAGGTGACGCAATGCACCTGTTCTGACCGCATCGGCGGCGCGCATCGCGCGGGGCGTCGGCAAGGAAGTTTCGGAACGCATCGCGCAACGGCAAAGCAGATGGGTTCCAACATTGGAAGGGGGAAGCATGACCGCAGGACACGCAGCGATCCGGCCGATGACGCCGCGCGACCCGCACGAGCCGCACCGCGCCGCGACTCCGCTGGAGCTGCTGTTCGATCTGGTGACGGTGATCGCCATCGCCGCCGCCGCGGCATCGCTGCATCATGGGATCGCCGCCGATCATGCGGCGGAAGGCGTCGTACGTTACCTGTTCACCTTCTTCGCGATCTGGTGGGCGTGGATGAACTTCACCTGGTTCGCATCGGCCTATGACAATGACGACGCGCTCACCCGGCTCTTGACGATGGTGATCATGGGCGGCGCACTGCTGATCGCCGCAGGGACCGAGCGTTTCTCCAATCATCTCGACATCAGCCTGGTCGTGGCGGGCTATGCGGTGATGCGCGTGGCGATGATCGCGCTATGGCTGCGCGCGGCCTGGCATGATCCGGCGCGGCGGGCCTGCGCGCTGCGCTACGCGGCAGGGATCGCGATCGCCCAGATCTACTGGATCGGCCTCTATTTCCTCGGCGATCCGCAAGTACCCGCGTTCGTCGGGCTGATCCTGCTCGGCTGGCTGATCGAGCTCGCCGTGCCGGCCATCGCCGAGCGCGCCGGCATGACGCCGTGGCACCGGCACCATATCGTCGAGCGCTATGGCCTGCTGACGATCATCGTGCTGGGCGAAGTGCTGCTCGCGGCGACCATGGCGCTGGAAAAGGCATGGGACGGCAGCTTCGACGTGCGGCTGGTGCACACCGCCATCTCCGCTCTCGTCATCACCTTCGCGATGTGGTGGCTCTATTTTGCGCGCGAGCCGCAACTTTCGAGCAACAAGCTCGGCCGCGCGCTGCAATGGGGCTATGGCCATCTGATCGTTTTCGCTTCCGGCGCCGCGGTGGGCGCCGGGTTCGCGGTGCTGGTCGAGATCCTCTCCGGCCATTCCAGGATCGGCATTCGCGCGGGCGATCTCGCCGTGGCGATCCCGCTCGGCATCTATTTCCTGGCGCTATGGCTGGTGCGCGACCGGTTCGCGCTGCACGGCGCCGCGCGATGGGTGCTGCCGGCGTTCGCCGCGGCGATCATCGCGCTGCCATTTGCGTTCCCGGCGCTGGAGGCGATCGCGGCGCTTGCGGTGGCGGCGGTAGCGGTGCGGGCAACGATGGCGGCCCGCGGCGTCAGGGTGGAGGCTGCCGCCTGATCCCGTAATCGATCCGGATCCGCACCCATTCACCGATCTTGGGCTGGCCGCCCAGCCGCGGGGGGCGGACGCGGAATTGCCAGGCGGCGGCAAGCACCGCCCGCGCGATGTTCGACCCCTCGGGATATTCGTCGAGCATGATGCAATCCTCGACCCGGAAGTCAGGCACGGTCCGGCAGGCGATCAGACCCCAGCCCGGCCCGCGCGCGGTGGAAAGGTAGCCGGACAGCTCGCTGTCGTACGGCTCGCGATACCAGGCTGCGGCATAGAGCGGCTCGCCGCGCGGTCCCCTGCCCTCCACGCGCGGCGTGTCGCCCGGCAGGCTGGCGAGATTGGGCGGGCCGGCCGACCGGCGCGGCGCCGCTGGAGCGGCAGGCTGCCGGGGCAGCGTGGCGATATCGGGCATGCGGCCAAGCGGGATGTTGAGCAGCACCGGCGGCTGCGGCTCGGCCGGCGTCGCGGGCGGCTGCGGCGCCGGCGGCGTGGGATCGGGCGGGGTTTCGGCGGGTTGGACGCGGGCCGGGTTCGGCGCGGCGCTGGGCGCGGGCGCTTCCTCGGTCTCAGCTTCCGGCTCGGGCTCGGGCGTCACCCCGAACACCGTCATCCCGGCATCGCCATCCTCGCGCCCGACAATATCCGGTGCCAGCGTGAAGATCATCAGCACGACCAGAAGCTCGACCAGCAGCGCGAGCGCGATGCCGCGCGTGCGTGTGCCGAAACGGCCGCGCAGGCGCTCGATCATTGAGGGTGCTGGGGAATCCGGCTGGGACAATGAACCTCGGAACAAAGACGTGGAGTGCCGGTGAGGGCGATTGGGTAGGATGGCTTTGCGACCAAAACATGTCGGATTCAGCGCAGGCGATCCGCAAGGAAATCGACGAAGGCGCGGACGCGCGCCGGGGTGTTGGCGCCCCCGACGAAGACGGCATGGATCACCTCGATGTCGCCCGGATTATAGTCCTCGAGCAGGGGCATCAGCCGGCCGTCGGCAATCTCGTCCACGACGCTGAACGCGCCGACCCTGGTGATGCCCACCCCCGCGGCGGCGAGCTGGCCCAGCGTCTCGCCATTGTTCGCCTCGATGTTGCCGGTGACGGTCATCGCATAATCGCTTTGCCCGTCGCAGAAGGGCCAGACCGGCTCGGCTCGGCGGAAGTTGAAGTTGAGGCAATTATGGTCGTGCAGATCCTCCGGCACGCGCGGCGTGCCGTGACGCGCGAGATAGGCCGGCGAGGCGACGATCACGCGGCGCGTCTCGCCCAGCTTGCGCGCGGTAAGGCCGCTGTCGGCGAGCGGGCCGAAGCGGATCGCGACATCCGCCTGCCCCGCAGCGACGTCGACGATCGCGTCGCTGAGGCTGATGTCGATCAGGATGTGCGGATAGAGGCGCGCGAACTCGCCGAGCAGCGGGACGATGCACAGCCGACCGTGCGACAGCGCCGCGCTGACCCGCAGCCGGCCGCGCGGCGCGCCCTGATCGGCGATCGCCTGCTCGGCGTCGTCGAGATCGGTAAGGATGCGGCGGGCCGCACCCAGATAGGCCTGCCCCTCAGCGGTCAGCGTGAGCGCGCGCGTGGTGCGCAGCAACAGGCGCACGCCGAGCCGCGCCTCGATCCGGTCGACGGTGCGGCTGACCGCGGAAGGGGTGAGCCCGAGCACCCGGCCAGCCGCCGAGAAGCTCCCCTGCGCGGCGACTGCCGCGAACACTTCGAGTGAGCGGGCGCGATCCGCGCCGCCATCCATCTTTGCGTCCATTGCAAAAATCCTTCGCGTGAGCGCCCCCTACAAGGGTTGGGCCTCGCCGTCCATCTGTGCGTCGAACGCGGATCAGGAGGATATGATGGAATACCGGCAACTGGGTGCCTCCGGACTGCGCGTCCCCGTGCTGAGCTTCGGCACCGGCACCTTTGGCGGCACCGGGCCGCTGTTCGGCGCATGGGGCACCAGCGACGCGGCTGAAGCGCGGCGGCTGATCGACATCTGCCTCGATGCCGGGGTCAATCTGTTCGACACGGCGGACGTCTATTCGAACGGCGCTTCGGAGGAAGTGCTGGGCGAGGCGATCAAGGGGCGGCGGGATCAGGTGCTGATCTCGACCAAGACCGGGCTGCCGATGGGCAACGGGCCCGCCGACTGGGGCGTGTCGCGCGCGCGGCTGATCGCTGCGGTCGATGCGTCGCTGAAGCGGCTGGGGACCGATCATATCGACTTGCTCCAGCTTCACGCCTTCGACGCGCACACCCCGGTCGAGGAGCTGCTCGCGACGCTCGACACGCTGATCGCCCAGGGCAAGCTGCGCTATGCCGGCGTCTCCAACTATCCCGGCTGGCAGCTGATGAAGGCGCTCGCCGCCGCCGACCGGCATGGCTGGCCCCGCTTCGTGGCGCACCAGGCCTATTATTCGCTGATCGGCCGCGCGTACGAGGCGGATCTGATGCCGCTCGCCGCCGATCAGGGCGTGGGCGCGCTGGTGTGGAGCCCGCTCGGCTGGGGTCGCCTGACCGGCAAGATCGGCCGCGACCGGCCCGTGCCCGAAGGCAGCCGCCTGCACGATACCGAGCAGTTCGCACCGTCGGTCGAGGACGAGCATCTCTACAAGGTGATCGACACGATCGAGGCTGTCGCCGCGGAAACCGGCAAGACCGTGCCTCAGGTCGCGATCAACTGGCTGCTCCAGCGCCCGACCGTGTCCTCGGTGATCATCGGCGCGCGCAACGAGGAGCAGCTTCGGCAGAACCTCGGCGCCGTCGGCTGGTCACTCACCCGCGCGCAGGTCGCCGTGCTCGACGCCGCGAGCGACGTGCTGCCGCCCTACCCCCACACCCCCTATCGGCAGCAGGAGGGCTTTGCCCGCCTCAATCCGCCGCTGGTCTGAACCGGAAGAACCGACATGAAGCTCAATCCCCCGTTGCTCGCGCTCGCCGCGGGCGCCTTCGGCATCGGCGTGACCGAGTTCGCGCCGATGGGCCTGCTGCCCGTGATCGCCAGTGATCTGGGCGTCTCGATCCCAGCCGCCGGGCTGCTGGTCAGCGCCTATGCGCTGGGCGTGCTGATCGGCGCGCCGCTGATGACGCTGACCACCGGACGAGTGCCGCGACGGACCTTGCTGATCGGGCTCGCCGCGATCTTCACGCTCGGCAACCTGCTTTCCGCCATCGCCGACGGCTACTGGATGCTGCTAGGTGCGCGGATCATCACCTCGCTCAACCACGGCGCGTTCTTCGGCGTCGGATCGATCGTCGCGGCGAGCCTGGTCCCGCCCGAGCGCAAGGCCGGCGCGGTCGCGGCTATGTTCATGGGGCTGACGGTAGCGACGATCGTCGGCGTGCCGCTCGCCACCTGGGCGGGCGAGCATCTCGGCTGGCGCGCGTCCTTCTGGGCGATTGCGGGGCTGGGCGTGGTGACGATGACGGCGCTGCGCTTCACCCTGCCCGCGATGCCCGCGCCGGCAAGCGGCAATGTCGCCGACGAGCTGCGCGTGCTGGCGCGCAAGCCGGTGCTCGCGGCGCTCGGCCTCACCGTGATCGGGTCGAGCGCGATGTTCACCGTCTTCACCTACATCACCCCGATCCTGCAGACGCAGACCCACGCCCCGCTGGCGTTCGTGACGGCGATGCTGGTGGTCTATGGCGTCGGGCTGACCGTGGGCAACTGGCTGGGCGGCAAGTTCGCCGACAGGTCGGTCGACCGCACGTTGATCGTCACCCTCGCCTCGCTCTCGGCGGTGCTGATCGCCTTTGCGGTGCTGATGCCGTTCCACGCGCCGGTTGCTGTACTCGTGTTCCTGTGGGGCGTGGCGAGCTTCGCGCTGGTGCCACCGCTGCAGGTTCGGGTGATGGCCGCGGCGCACGACGCGCCCAACCTCGCCTCGTCGGTGAATATCGGCGCGTTCAACCTCGGCAACGCGATCGGCGCGGCGCTGGGCGGCGCGGTGATCGCGGGCGGGCTCGGCTATCCGGCGGTGTCGCTGGCGGGTGCGGCGACCTCAGCGATCGGCCTCGTCATGGTGCTGTGGGCGCGGCGCGGAAATTCCCGCATGGAGGGAAAAAGGCTCGCAACCGGCACCTGCTGAAGGCTCCGATTCGATACTTAAGTTTTCACTTGACTAATATCAACTCGAGTCATTAGTTAAGCGCATGCTTAAGCATCAAGACGTCGATACCCTGCTTCGCGCTTTGGCCGAACCGACCCGTCGGTCGATCATCGAGCGATTGAGCAACGCCCCGGCTGCGGTCGGGGAGCTGGCCAAGCCCTATGACATGTCGCTCGCGGCGGTCATGCAGCATCTGCAGGTGCTGGAGGCGGCGGGGATCATCGCAAGCGAGAAGGTCGGGCGTTCCCGCATCTGCCGGCTGGAGCCGGAAGGCATGGACGCGCTCGCCCTGTGGATCGAAGCCCGGCGCCATCCGTCCGAACGCAAGCTCGACCGGCTGGCCGCCTTTCTCAACGAAACCGGAGACAAGCCATGACCGATACCGAAACCAAGCCCGCCGTGCATAGCACCTTCCGCCTCGAGCGCTTCTACAACGCAACGCCCGACCGCGTGTTCGGGGCCTTTTCCGACCCCAATGCCAAGCGCCGCTGGCTGATCGAGGGGGAAGGATGGGAGATCTTCGAATACTCCCCCGCCTTCGAGATCGGCGGCCATGAGCGTTCGCGCTTCGCCTATCAGGGCGGACCGGAGATCCTCAACGAGACCATCTACCAGGACATCGTTCCGGGCGAGCGGCTGGTCTATTGCTATCGCATGGCGATGGCGGGTGAGCCAATGTCGGCCTCGCTCACCACGATCGAGCTGGTGGCGCAGGACGGCGGGACGCTGCTCGTGCAGACCGAGCAGGGCGCCTATCTCGACGGCCGCGACGACGGCACGATGCGCGAGCAGGGTTGCCGTGAGCTGCTCGAGGCGCTGGCCAGGGAAGTCGAGGGCTGAATGGCCGGGAGGGGGCGCTGCGGCGTCCCCTCCGCTGCCGCTCAGCAGAGCTCGAGTGCGGATTCGGCGACCGCGCGATTGAGCTCGGACTGGGTAAAGGGCTTGTTGAGCCGCACCATGTGCGCCGTCAGATCCGCCGGGGTCTCGCCATAGCCCGTCGCCAGGATCACGGGCATCGTCGGGCGCAACTCGCGTGCGGCAGCGATCAACTGACTGCCCGTCAGCCCCGGCATCGCCTGATCGGTAATCAGCAGCGCAATGTCGGGCCGCGCGCGCAGCACGTCGAGCGCCTCGGCACCGGAAGAAGCCTCGATCACCGTATGGCCGAGATCCTCGAGCAGCGCGCCGGTATTCATCAGGACCAGCGCATCATCGTCCACCGCCAGCACGACGAGCGGCTCGGTCCGGCTGACCGGCGAATCTTCGACGCGCGGCGCGCGTACGTCCGCGACGCCCTGGTCGACCGGCAGCCAGATATGCGCCGCCGTGCCCCGCCCGGGCTCGCTTTCCAGTTGCAGGATACCGCCATTCTGCCGCGCAAAGCCATGTATCATCGACAGGCCCAGCCCGGTGCCCTTGCCGACGCCCTTGGTGGTGAAGAACGGCTCGGTGGCACGCGCGAGCGTTTCGGCATCCATCCCGCTTCCCTCGTCGCGCACCGTCAGGCGGACATAGAAGCCCTCCGAAAGATCACCCACCGTCCCGATCACTTGCTGCTCGACCGCCTCGATCCGGATGCGCCCGCCGCCGGGCATCGCATCGCGCGCGTTCACCGTGAGGTTGAGCAATGCCATCTCGAGCTGGTTGGCGTCAGCCGACACCATCGGGAGATTCATGGGGAAACCGAGATCGATCGTCCATTCGGGCCCGATCGTGCGCTGCAAGAGCCCGCGCATGTCGGCGACCAGCGCAATGACATCGATCCGCTCGGGCTTGAGTTCCTGGCGACGGGCAAAGGCGAGCATGCGCTGGGTCAGCGCGGCGCCGCGTTCCGCGGCCTGCAGCGAATTCTCGATCAGCCGTTCTATCTGCGGATCGTCGGGCACGCGTTTGCGCAGCAGCGTCAGGCCGCTGGTGATCGCCATCAGCAGGTTGTTGAAATCATGCGCGACCCCGCCGGTCAGCTGCCCGATCGCTTCGATTTTCTGCGACTGGAACAGCGCCTCGCGCGCCATTTCCAGCTCGCGCTGCGCCTCTTCCCGCTCGGTCACGTCGCGCGTGATCTTGGCGAAGCCGATCAGATGGCCGTCATCGTCCTTGATCGCATCGATCACCACGCTGGCGCGGAAGCGGGTGCCGTCCTTACGTACGCGCCAGCCTTCCGCGGCAAAGCGGCCGTGCCGGCGTGCAGTCTCCAGCGCGCGCTGCGGCTCGCCCCGGTCGCGATCCTCCTCGGCATAGAAGGTCGAAAAATGGCGGCCGACGATCTCGTCGGGGGCATATCCCTTGATCCGCTGCGCGCCTGCGTTCCAGCTCGACACGACGCCGGCTGTGTCGAGCATGTAGATCGCATAGTCGGTGACGCCCTGCACCAGCAGGCGGAACTGGGTCTGGCTCTCGACCGCGCGGCTCGCCAAGACCTCATTCAGCTCGCGCAGCCGCGCCGCGGTGCGGCGCAGCTCGGCCTCGACGCCGACCCGCTCGACATGCGCCCAGCTCCGCTCGGTAACATCGCGGATCAGCGCCAGTTCCTCGGGCGTCCAATGATGCGGAAGCTTGTGATGCGCCGCCATCAGTGCGGTGAGCCGGCCGTTCTTGACCAGCGGCATGCACACGGTGGCGGCGATGCCGATCGCCTGAAAGGTCGCGGCCTCGTGCGCAGCGATCTCTTCACGATTGTCGTTGATGACGAGCGGCTGGCCCGCGCTCAGGTTGCGCACCGCCATCTCGCCGAAATCGGCCAGGCTGTAATGGCCGACGATCGACGGCGATCCCTCGCGGGCCCAATCGCCACGGATCGTGAACCCGTCCTGGTCCTCGTCCATGTCGGCATAGGCGCAGTTCGATGCGCCGAGCTTCTCGGCGAGCATCCGCGTCGTCGTCGCAAGGATCTCCTGCGGGTCATTGGCGGCGGACGCCTGCGTGCCGAGCTCGTCGAGGAAGCGGAGCCGCGCCTCGCTGTCGCGCAGCGCGCTTTCGGCTTTAACCGCAGCCGTCGTCTCGACCACCACCGCGAGCACGCCGGCAGGCTGCCCGGCATCGTCATAGACCGGCGAATAATCGAGATTGAGCCAGACATCCTCGAACACGCCGGTGCGATCGAGGCGAAGAACGTGATTGCGATAGGCAAGCGTCCCGCCCGACAGGCCGACCTTCATGACATTGGCGTTGAAGTCGGCGACCTCGGGCCAGCCCTCGAGCACCTTCGAGCCGAGCAGGCGCGGGTGGCGGTCCCCGGCGAAGACCGAATAACCGTCATTATAGATCATGATGCCGTCGGCGCCCCACAACATCACCAGCGGCACCGGGCAGTTGACGATGAAGGCGGTGATCGCACGCAGGCTCTGTGACCATTGGTCGATCGGGCCGACCGAGGTGCCTGCCCAGTCGAACGCCGCGATGCGGCGCCCCATCTCACCTCCTCCAAGCAGGAAATCGGGTGGTGGCTGCGATCCGGTCCCGATTGACGTGCTCACAGCGCCTCCTTGTCCGCCGGAAGCGTAACGATGTGCTCCCTGATGTGCGAACGCGCGAAGGTAATGAACGCTCCCGTTCGGCGCTAGTGTTTGAAATTAAAGGGCCGGTCGCATCTCAGCGCGTGGGGTAGTTCGGCGCCTCGCGCGTGATCGTCACGTCGTGGACGTGGCTCTCGCGCAGGCCGGCGCCGGTAATGCGGACGAAGCGGCCCTTCTTCTGCAGGTCCGGAATCGTCGCCGCGCCGGTATAGCCCATCGCCGCCTTGATGCCGCCGACTAACTGATGGATCACGTCCTTGGCCGGGCCCTTGAACGCCACCTGCCCCTCGATCCCCTCGGGGACGAGCTTGAGCTGATCCTTGATGTCGCCCTGGAAATAGCGGTCGGCCGAGCCGCGGCCCATCGCGCCGACGCTGCCCATGCCGCGATACGACTTGTAGGCGCGGCCCTGGTACAGGAAGGTCTCGCCCGGCGCTTCCTCGGTGCCCGCGAGCAGCGAGCCGACCATGCAGGTCGAGGCGCCCGCCGCCAGCGCCTTGGCAAGATCGCCCGAGGTGCGCAGGCCGCCATCGGCGATCACCGGCACGCCCGACTTCGCCGCCTCATTGGCGCTGTCCATGACGGCGGTGAGCTGCGGCACGCCGACGCCCGCGACGACGCGCGTGGTGCAGATCGAGCCCGGGCCGATGCCGACCTTCACCCCATCCGCGCCCGCGCCGATCAGTGCCTTGGTCGCCTCGCCCGTCGCGACGTTGCCGGCGACCACCTGGACTCGGTTGGACAGCTTCTTCACCCGCTCGACGGCGCGCGCGACATCCTTGTTGTGGCCATGCGCGGTGTCGATCACGATCAGGTCGACCTCGGCATCGACCAGCGCCTCGGTCCGCTCGAAGCCCTTGTCGCCAACGGTGGTCGCCGCGGCAACGCAGAGACGGCCGGCGCCGTCCTTGGTGGCGTCGGGATAGGTGACCGCCTTCTCGATATCCTTGACGGTGATCAGGCCGACGCAGCGATAATCGGCATCGACCACCAGCAGCTTCTCGATCCGCCGCTGGTGCAGCAGCCGCCGCGCCTCGTCCTGCCCGACGCCGATCGAGACGGTCGCGAGATTGTCGTGCGTCATCAGCTCGCTGACCGGCTGGTTGGGGTTCTCGGCGAAGCGCACGTCGCGGTTGGTGAGGATGCCGACCAGCTTGCCGCTCTCCTCCGTGATCGGGATGCCGCTGATCTTGTGCCGCGCCATCAGCGCCTGCGCCTCGGCCAACGTGCCGGTGGGGGCCATGGTGATCGGGTTGACGACCATGCCGCTCTCGAAGCGCTTGACCGCGCGCACCGCCTCGACCTGTTCCTCGATCGTGAGGTTGCGGTGGAGCACGCCGATGCCGCCGAGCTGCGCCATGACGATCGCCATGTCGGCTTCGGTCACCGTATCCATCGCCGAGGAGAGGATCGGAATGTTGAGCGCAAGGTCGCGCGTCACATGCGTGCGGGTATCCGCCATGCTCGGCAGCACCTCGGACTCGCCCGGGTAGAGAAGGACGTCGTCGAAGGTGAGGCCGAGAGGGATATCCATGAGCGCGCCAATGTCCTGAGTCGGAAGTTGGCGGCCCATGTAACCGTGGATACCGGCCTGCGCTAGGGGTGACTCCCATCATCAGGCGGCGGCACGCTCAAGCAGCGGATAGAGCGCCCGTTGCTCCTGCAGGATACGCCCCCGCATCGCCTTGCGTAGCGTGGCAGAGGCGGCGCGATAGCCGTCCCAGTCGATCAGCACCTGATCCATCGACCAGCGGCGGACGTGGCTTGAGGATGCGGCGACGTTTTCCGCAATGTCCGCCCGCAACGCAGCGACGCGGTCCCGGTCGATCGAGGTGGCGCTATGCATCGACAGATAATCGCACGCGGCATCCACCCGCTTGCGCCGTTCAGCACTCGCCTTGCTCAGCTTCCAGCGGATGTTCGCGAGCTTCGCCCGGTCGAGCGTGTCATCCAGGGTCAACCTCTCCAGCTCATCCAGGCAGGAGAGCAGCACGTCATGCGCCCGCCTCAGCTCCAGCAGCACCCCTCGCCTCCTTCCGCGCGCCGCATCGGGACGATGGCCTGTGCGGCGTACATGGCGTCAATCATTCGATCGGCGAAACGTTCCGCGTACGGGGTGGAGGGGAATATGGGTAGGTGCTTATCCCACGCGCGCCAGCAGCAGCTTCGCCTGCTCGACGTGCAGGTCCTCGACCAGCCGGTCCTTGTAGCGCTCCGCCCCGCCCGAGGCGGCGGCAATGAGTGCGCGGGCGTCGTCCAGCTCGGCCGGTGACGGGTCGAATGCCGCGCGGGCGATCTCGATCTGGTTGGGGTGGATCAGGCTCTTGCCGTCGAAGCCGAGCAAGCGGCCCTCGGCAGCCTCTGCGGCCAGCCCATCGGGATCGTCGAGCTTGTTGAACACGCCGTCGAGCGCCCAGATCTCGCGTCCGCGCGCGGCGAGCACGATAAGCTGGAGTGCGAGCTGAATCTGCGCGCGGCCCGCCGCGGGCGGAAGCCTGAGCGACGCGGAGAGATCGTTGGTGCCGGCGATCAGCCCCGCCATCTCGACCCCCCAGCCGGTGGCGCTGGCGATCGGGCCGACATTCATCACTCCTGCGGCGGTCTCGATCATCGCCAGCACCGGCCGGTCGGCATAGGCGGCGGCGTAGATGATCGTCTCGGGCTTCTCGACCTTGGGGATGACGACATGGGTGGCGGCGGATTTCTTGACCGCCTTGAGATCCGCCTTCCAGTGATCGCTGTCCTGCGCGTTGACGCGGATGCCGAACGGGCGATCGCCAAACCCCTCTGCGGTTTGTGCAGCTTCCCGCGCGCGCGCCTTGTCCTCCGCCTTCACCGCATCCTCCAGATCGAGGATGATCATGTCGGCGGCGAGCCCCCTCGCCTTCTCGATCGCGCGCGGGTTCGATGCGGGCAGGAACAGCGCGGTGCGCGGGGCAATGTAATGGACTGTGCTCATATGCGCTCTATGCTAGGGTTCTGCGGGCTTTGCGAGGCCGGACTGATTTCGGGGGAGTGACATGGAACTGACGGTTGGCGCCTTCTTCGTCGGCATGCTGCTGGTGCTGCTGTACCTCTTCTCCAGCATCAAGATCGTGCGGCAAGGCTATGAATATACGATCGAGCATTTCGGCCGCTTCACGACGGTCGCGAAGCCGGGGTTCAATCTCTACCCCGCCTTCTTCTACCGCGTCGGCCGCCGCGTGAACATGATGGAGCAGGTGATCGACATTCCGGGGCAGGAGATCATCACCAAGGACAACGCCATGATCTCCACCGACGGCGTGGTGTTCTTCCAGGTGCTGGACGCCGCCAAGGCGGCCTATGAGGTCAGTGACCTCTATGTCGCGCTGCTCAACCTCGTCACCACAAACCTGCGCACGGTGATGGGCGCGATGGACCTGGACGAGACGCTGTCCAAGCGCGACGAGATCAACGCGCGGCTGCTGTCGGTAGTCGATCACGCAACCACGCCGTGGGGCGTCAAGATCACCCGCGTCGAGATCAAGGACATCCGCCCCCCCGCCGACATCGTCAATGCGATGGCGCGCCAGATGAAGGCCGAGCGCGAGAAGCGCGCCAACATCCTCGAGGCCGAAGGCTCGCGCGCCTCGGAGATCCTGCGCGCCGAGGGCCAGAAGCAGGCGCGCATCCTCGAGGCCGAGGGCCGCAAGGAATCGGCCTTCCGCGACGCCGAGGCGCGCGAGCGCGCGGCCGAGGCCGAGGCCAAGGCGACCGAGCTGGTGTCACAGGCGGTGGAATCCGGCTCCGCTGCGTCACTCAACTACTTCATCGCGCAGAAATATGTGGAAGCGGTCGGCAAGTTCGCGACCTCACCCAATGCCAAGACGATCCTGTTCCCGGTCGAGGCGACTCAGCTGATCGGCACGCTGGGCGGCATCGGCGAGCTGGCCAAGGATGCGCTGGGCAAGCTCGACGCGCCCGCGGCGCCGCCGGCCGCTCCGGCACGCGTCCGCCAGTCGCCCTTCGTGCAGAAGGACGGCGAATGAACTGGAGCGAACAGGGCGGCTTCATCTGGCTGATCCTCGCCGCGATCCTCGCGATCGCGGAGCTGATGCTGCCGGGCGTGTACCTGACCTTCGTCGCGATGGGCGCGGCGGTGACCGGCGTGCTGGCGCTGCTGTTCCCCGAGCTTGGGCCGGTGGGGCAGCTGGTGAGCTTCGCGGCATGGTCGACGGTGTTCGTGCTGGTCGGCAAGCGCTGGTACGGCGCCAATCCGGTGCCGAGCAGCGATCCCGACCTCAACAACAGGGCGGCGCGCATGATCGGCCAGACGGTGACGGTGGTCGAGGCGATCGAGGGCGGCACCGGCCGCGTGCGCGTGGGCGACGGCGAATGGCCGGCGGAGGGGCCTGACCTCGCAGCGGGCGCGAAGGCGCGCATTGCCGGCGTCCGCGGCGGCGTGGTGGTGGTCGAGGCGGTGAAGGCGATCGGTTCTTCTTAGCTCCCCCCGGCACGGGGAGGGGGACCGCCGAAGGCGGTGGAGGGGCCGCCGCGAAGACGGCGGGGAACCTCGCCGCGAGCACCGCCGCTTACGCGGCCGCCCCTCCGTCACCGCTTCGCGGCGCCACCTCCTCCGTCGGGGGAGGAATTGCCCCGGGCAACAGCCGCCCCTAAGGTCTCACCCGTAACCACCTCCCGCGTTTCCGGAGACCCTATGCACGCCACTCGCCGCCAGTTCCTTGCCACCACCGCCACGCTCGCGGCGATGCCGGTTCTGCCGGCCTGCGCGCGCGGCCAGGCTGCAGCGCCGGGGGACGCGGCAGCGGAACCGTTGCTCGCCGCCGCCGCGGAGCAGTTGCTGGAGAACGGGCCGGAAGGCGCGACCAGCCTCGGCATCGACAAAGGCGAGCGCGCGCATCTGCGCTCGAAGCTCGAGGACCGCAGCATCGCCGGCAAGGCGCGCGTGGCCGAGGGGCTGCGCAAGCGCGTGGCTGAGCTGAAGGCACTCGATCCCAAGTTGCTCAGCCCGGTGATGCGCACCAATGTCGATGCAGTGCGCACCTCGTTCGAGATCGCGCTCGACGGCATGGCCTTCCCCTATGGCGACGTCGCGGTCGGTGGCTGGCGTAACTCGCCCTATGTTGTCGTCCAGAATGTCGGCGGCTATCTCGACATCCCGCGCTTCCTCGATACCGAGCACAAGGTCGACAACGCCGCCGACGCGGCGAGCTGGCTCGCGCGGTTCGATCAATATGCGGCGCTGCTCGACGGCGAGACCGAGCGGCTCAAGATCGCCTATGACAAGGGCGTCGTCGCGCCGGACTTCCTGCTCGACAAATGCCTGAAGCAGATCGCGCTGACCCGCGGCACCGATCCCGGCAAGTGGGAGCTGGTGACGAGCTATGCCACCAAGCGTCCCGTCACCGGCGATCAGGCGGCGGCGGCGGCGAAGATCGCGGCGGGCAAGATCGCGCCCGCGCTCGACCGGCAGATCGCGGAGCTGAAGCGGCACCGCGCCAGAGCGACGACGGATGCGGGCGTGTGGAAATTCCCCGACGGCGAGGCGTACTACACCTGGGCGCTGCGCGCGGGCACCACCACGACGATGACGCCGGACGAGGTGCACCGCACCGGGCAGGAGGAGCTGAAGGCGCTCCAGGCCGAGATGGACGTGATCCTCAGGAAACAGGGCTTCACCCAGGGCACGGTCGGCGAGCGGATGACCGCGCTGGGCAAGGACCCGCGCTTCCTGTTCCCCGACAATGACGCCGGCCGCGCCGAGATCCTCAAGTTCATGACCAACCGGATCATGGACATGCGCAGCCGCATGCCGCGCGCCTTCCACACGCTGGTGCCCGGCAATGTCGAGGTGAAGCGCCTGCCGCTCGCCGAGGAGCCGGGCGCGCCGGGAGCCTATGGCGGCGCGGGATCGATCGACGGGACGGTGCCGGGCAAGGTGTGGCTCAATTTGCGCACCACCGCGCTCCATTCGCGCTTCAGCCTGCCAACGCTGGCCTATCACGAGGGCATCCCCGGCCATGTCTGGCAGGGCGAATACACCTTCAAGCTGCCGCTGGTCCGCTCGCTGCTGTCGTTCAACGCCTATACCGAGGGGTGGGCGCTGTATGCCGAGCAGCTGGGCGCCGAGCTGGGCGCCTATGACGAAGATCCGATCGGGCGGCTCGGCTATCTCCAATCCCTCGCCTTCCGCGCCTGCCGCCTGGTGGTCGACACTGGCCTCCACGCCAAGAAATGGACGCGCGCGCAGGCGATCGAGTGGTTCGCCACCGCCAACGGATCGTCGGTCGAGGAAGTCAGCGGCGAGGTCGACCGCTATTGCTCCTGGCCCGGCCAGGCATGCGGCTACAAGCTCGGCCATACCGAGATCAACACGCTGCGCACCAAGACACGGGAGGCGCTAGGCCCGCGTTATGACTTCAAGGCATTCAACGATGCGGTCGTCCTCGGCGGCAGCGTCCCGCTGACGGTGCTGGAAAGCGTCATCGACCGCCACATTGCGAGCCGCCGCACATGATCCTGCGGCGTTGGCGTGGCGTCATCCGCACCGCCGAGCGCGAGGCGTACCGCGCCTATATCGCGGACACCGGCGGCACGGACTACACCGCCACCCCCGGCAATCTCGGCTGGCAGATGCTGTTCCGCGACCTGGGCGACGGCACCAGTGAGGTGGTGACGATGAGCTGGTGGCGGTCGCTCGACGATATCCGTGCCTTTGCCGGCGCGGATATCGCCGTCGCACGCTATTATCCCGAGGACGATCGCTTCCTCCTCGATCGCCCGCGCGAGGTCGAGCATAGCGAAGTGGCGGACGGCAGCCTGTTCGGCTGAGCCGCCCGCCCTACGTTCCGCACGTCAGTTGAGCGATGCCTTGATGTGCGCGACCATCTGGTCGACCACCGTGCCCCAGCCCTCGTGGAAGCCCATCTGCTCGTGCGTCTGGCGCGTCTCCTCATTGCCGTGGACCGCGATCGCGGTGTAGCGCGTGCCGCCGTTCGCGGTCGGCTCGAGATAGAGGCCTGCGGTGAAGAACGGCTTGGGCGCAGGGCGGAAACCGGGCAACAGCGCGTCGGTGAAGATCAGCCGCCGCAGCGGCACGATGTCCAGATAGCAGCCGAGGTTGGGGAATTCCTGCCCGTCGGGCGAACGCATCACCGATCGGAATACGCCGCCAGGACGCAGGTCGATCTCGCACTCGGTGATCTCCCACGGCTTGGGCACAAACCAGTGCTTGATGCTTTCGGGATCGGTCCAGGCCTCCCAGACCAGCTCGACGGGGACATCGATCTCGCGTTCCAGCACCAGGTCGAGCTTGGGATCGGGGGTGACGAGCGGTGAGGTCATTCGGGTCTCTCCTTCTTTGCGAGCAGATAGGCGTCGAGCCGATCGAGCCGACCCTCCCACAGCGTGCGCTGGCGGCGCAGCCAATTGTCGACGACCCGCAATCGTTCGGGCACCAGCTCATAGGTCCGCACTCGTCCGGCCTTGCGCGAGCGCACCAGCCCCGCGCCTTCGAGCATCTTGAGATGCTCGACGAACGAGGGCAGCGCCATGCGATAGGGCGCGGCGAGATCGCTGACCGAGGCCGGCCCGGCGTTGAGCCGTTCTAGCACGTCGCGCCGCTTGGGATCGGCAAGCGCGCGAAACACGCCGTCGATCGCCGCGGGGGTCGGCGTACCTGCATTGCCCTGCGCCATCGCCGGGAACATCGATTCACTCCGTCAGCCGCTGTGATGCAGCGGCGATAGCGGAGGATAATAGTTAGGACAATCTCTTAGTATTGGGCCTGCAAAAGGTGCACCGTGGACGACGCGCCCTTCTGGCTATTCAGGCAAGCCAGGCGAGGCGGAGCGCAACTCCGGCTGCCGCCGCAGCCGCGAGCACGGTGAAGGTCCCGAGCTTAAGCCGGAACACCGCGACGATCGCGGCCAGCGTCAACGCCGCGGTCCACGGATCGATGCTCGACAGCACCGGGGCGTCGAAGCGCACCGGTCCCGCCTCCACCGGCACTACCCGGCGAAACACGGCATGGATTGCGAACCAGAGTGCGAGGTTGAGCACCACGCCCACCACCGCAGCGGTAATCGCAGCGAGCGCCCCCGCCAGCGCCGCGTTGCCGCGCATCCGCTCGATGAACGGCGCGCCGAGAAAGATCCACAGGAAGCACGGCGCGAAGGTGACCCAGGTCGCGAGCAATCCACCCAGCGTTCCGGCCATCAGCGGCGAAAGCATGCCGGGATCGCGATAGGCGCCGAGGAAGCCGACGAACTGGAGCACCATGATCAGTGGCCCCGGCGTCGTCTCCGCCATCCCCAGCCCGTCGAGCATCTCTGGGGGGCTGAGCCAGCCGTAATGCTCCACCGCCTGCTGCGCGACATAGGCGAGCACCGCATAGGCGCCGCCGAACGTGACCATCGCCATCTTGGCGAAGAAGACCGCGATCTGGCCGAACACATGATCGGGGCCCAACGCGATCAGCAGCGCGGCGATCGGCAGCAGCCAAAGCGCGAGCCACAGGCTCACGTCGAAGACGACACCCTGCCAGCGCGGCCGGGCGTGATCGGGCAACCCTTCCCCCAGCAAGGTTTCCGCATCGGCGACGCCGTCCGCGGCCCCGCCATGCCCGCCCCCCCTGAACGCGTTGCTGCCTGCACGTCCCGCCAGCCAGCCGATCAGCGCTGTGCCGAGCACGATCAGCGGGAACGGTACGGCCAGAAAGAAGATCATCACAAAGGCAGCGAGTGCGAGCAGCTTGGCGGCGCCGCTTCGCAGTGCCCGCCCGCCGATGCGGATCACCGCCTGCAGCACGATCGCCAGCACTGCGGCTTTCAAGCCAAGGAACAGGCCCGCGATCAGCCCGGTGTTGCCATAGAGAACATAGATCCAGCTCAGCGCCATGATCGCGAGGACACCGGGCAGGATGAACAGCGCGCCTGCGATCAGCCCGCCCAGCCGCTTGTGGAGCAGCCAGCCGATATAGGTGGCGAGCTGCTGCGCCTCGGGCCCGGGCAGCAGCATGCAGAAGTTGAGCGCGTGGAGGAATCGCTGCTCGCCGATCCAGCGCTTCTCGTCGACCAGGATGCGATGCATCACCGCGATCTGCCCCGCCGGCCCGCCAAAGGAGAGCGCGGCGATCCGCGCCCAGACCTTGGCGGCCTCGCCCAGCGTCACGGGTGCGGGCCGCGTGCCCGCCAGCGCCTCGGGGCTCATGCCCTGGCCCCGCGCGGCTGGTGCGAGGTCCAGTCGTGCTTCTCGTCCTGCGCGTCGCGCGCCCAGCGGTAGAGCGCATCATAGACCGCCATCCCCGCTTCGAGCTGGCGGTGGTCATCGGCATGCAGCCGGGACAGGCCGAGCGAGACCGCGAGCAGCCCCGCCGCTTCGGGGGCAAGGTCAGGCCGGGCAGTGTCCGCCCCCCGCACGATCGGCGCGAGCAATGCGAGCGGCGCGATGCTGCCCAGGCCCAGCCCCTCGACCAGCGCATCGAAGGTGCAAAGCTCGCCGCGATGCGTCCATCGGACGCCCTCCGCCGCAATGTCGAACGGCGCGGCGCCGGTTTGCGCGGCAACCGCCTGTACCTCGCCCGGCGGCACGAACAGGATCACCGCGTTCGGATCGACGAAGCGGCGGATCAGCCAGGGACAGGCGATGCGATCGACCTTGGGCCGGCTGCGCGTGACCCATAGCGTGCGGTCCTCGGCATCGCGTACCAGCGCATCCTCCGGCACAAGCGGCAGTCCCGCCGTTTCCCAGGCTCCCTGCCCGCCCTCCAGCACTTCCGCAGCGATCCCGTCATGCCGCAGCCGGGCGGCGGCGGCGTGCGCGGCAGCGCCGCCGCGATCGTCCACCAGCACGGCCCGGCGATCGCCGGCAGCCGGCATGCGGCGGGTCGCGGCGGGAATCCGGTGCGTGCCGGGCTGCTCGCGCACATCGACGACGTACGGGGAGTCGGGTCCGCCAATGAGCCGGGCGAGGGTCGAAACGGAGATCAGATCGGGTGCAGGCATGGTGCGTCCTTTGAAGTTGCGGACGCGACACTTCGGCTGACGCCTCATGGGGGGATCGCCGCCCCCATCGCCTGATACAAAACCGCGCCGTCCGCCCGCTGTCAAGCGGACGGCGCGATAGCCTTACTTCTTGCCGAAGAAGCCCGAGGCGATGCCGGTCAGGTCGTTGAGCGGGTTGCCGTCGCCATCCTTGTCCAGCGCGCCGAGGATGCCGCCCGCGCCGTCCTGCCGGAGCAGGCTCGCGAACTGGCCCAGCGAACCCTCGCCGCCGATCTGGCCGATGATCTCCTGCAGCTTGCCGACAGGCAGGCCGGTGGCGGCCGCCGCGCCTTCAGCGGTGTCCCCTTCCATCGGGTGATATTTGGCCAGCGCCTGGATGGCCGACTCGGCATGCTCGGGCGACAGCCCGACCTTCGCCGCCAGGTTGGTCACCGTGGCATCGCCGCCGAGCTGACCCAGAATCCCGTCGAGAATGCTCATCTGCAAATCCTCTTGCTACGCTTGGGAGACGCAGATCTAGCATGGCGCACCGCAGTGCGCGAGTGCGGCCGCGACAATCGATACGCAGGCGGCACTTTTCACCGCTTCATGCGTCATTGCGTTGTCGCCGAAAATCGCCAGCATGGTGAGGGGACGATCCGCTGCACGACTCGTGCGGCCATTGCAGGAGGTATCCATGGGTATTTTCTCGTCGATCAAGAACGCGATCTTCGGCAAGGCCAAGGCGGCCCCGGCGCCCGAGACCGCGCCGCAGCCCGAAATCGCCGCCGCGCAGCCTACGCCCCAGCCCGTGCCGGAGCAGCCGCGGGAAGTGGATATCGAAGCGATCCTGGTCGAGCTTGACGGCAGCGACGGCCGCAATCTCAACTGGCGCACCTCGATCGTCGATCTGATGAAGCTGGTCGGCCTCGAATCGAGCCTCGCTGAGCGCAAGGAGCTGGCACAGGAGCTCGGCTATACCGGCGCGCTGGACGGCAGCGCCGAGATGAACATCTGGCTGCACAAGCGCGTGATGCAGGAGCTCGCGGCGAACGGCGGCAAGGTTCCGGCCTCGATGCTCGACTGACGGTTGAGTTCAGACCTCTAGGGTAGCGGCGCGCGGTCCGGTTCCACGAACCCGCGCCGCGCCCGCACCGAGAAGAGCAGCTCGCGACTGTAGAAGCGCAGCGGCCAATCGCGGCTGCCCACCTCACTCGCCAGCAGCGCGTTTGCGAGTCCCGCCAATTCCTCCCCCGGAGGGGGAGTGGGACCGCCGAAGGCGGTGGAGGGGTATTCTCCCCACGCGACACCGCTTGCCGAAACTACCCCTCCGTCATCGCTACGCGATGGCACCTCCCCCTCCGGGGGAGGATTGATGGCTTTTGCCAGGAACCGGCGCACGCCCGCGACATACGTGCGCGTGATCGTGTCGTGATAGCCGTTATGGTCGTCATTCACCCCGCCCACGCTCTCGTTGAAGCGCGAGATGAGCCGGGCGATCTCGCCATCCACATCGACATCGGGGCGCCGCACGAGCAGGTAGAGGCATGCGGCGAGATGCGCTTCATGCGTCCATTCCTCGCGCGCGAGCGTGCAGGCGATCAGCCCCTCGCCCAGACGGACGATGGCGGCATCATCGGCAAAGAAACGGATAGGATGGTCGGTCATCGATCGGGCTTTCTCCTGGGAAGGCCCGATCGATGACCGGGCGGTTCAGGCGGTTTCAGTAGCTCGGCTTTGCGGTGCCGCTTGCCGCACCCCTTCGTCCACATGGTCCGCGAATTGGGCGAAATTGGCGACGAATTCATCGACCAGCTTGCCCGCGGTCGCGTCATAGTCGGCCTTGTTCTCCCACGCCGCGCGCGGATCGAGCATGTTCGGGTCGATATCCCCCGCCGCGACCGGCACCATGAAGCCGAAATTGGGATCCTTGCGGAACTCTGCGTCCTTGAGCGACCCGTCGAGCGCCGCATTGAGCAACGCGCGCGTCACCTTGATCGGCATCCGTTTGATGCCGGGCATCGTCGCCTTGCCGCCGCTCCAGCCGGTGTTGACCAGCCAGCAATCGACCCCGCCCTTGGCGATCCGCTCCTTGAGCAGATTGCCGTAGACCGACGGGTGGCGCGGCATGAACGGCGCACCGAAACAGGTCGAGAAGGTCGCGGTCGGCTCTGTCACGCCGATCTCGGTGCCCGCGACGCGCGCGGTATAGCCCGAGAGGAAATGGTACATCGCCTGCTCGGGCGTCAGCTTCGCGATCGGCGGCAGCACGCCATAGGCGTCCGCAGTCAGGAAGATGATGTTCCTGGGCACGGGGCCAAGATTCTTCTCGCTCGTGTTCGGGATGAACTCGAGCGGGTAGGAACCGCGGCTGTTCTCGGCCAGGCTGTTGTCGTTGAAGTCGAGCTCGCGCGTCTCCGCGTCCATCACGACATTCTCGAGCACCGTGCCGAACCGCTTCGTCGTCGCGAAAATTTCCGGCTCTGCCTCGGGCGAGAGGTTGATCATCTTGGCGTAGCAGCCGCCCTCGAAGTTGAAGACCGCCGTGTCCGACCAGCCATGCTCGTCGTCGCCGATCAGGGTGCGCGACGCATCGGCCGACAGCGTGGTCTTGCCGGTGCCCGACAGGCCGAAGAAGACCGCGGTGTCGCCGTTCGGGCCGATATTGGCCGAACAGTGCATTGGCATGATGCCCTCGACCGGCAGCAGATAGTTGAGCAGGCCGAACACGCTCTTCTTCATCTCGCCGGCATAGGCGGTGCCGCCGATCAGGATCAGCTTCTCGGTCAGGTTGACCGCGATCACCGTCTCGCTGCGCGTGCCGTGTGTCGCCGGATCGGCGCGGAAGCTCGGCAGATCGATGATCGTATATTCATGCTCGAAGCCCGCCAGCTCGTGCGCCTCCGGACGAACCAGCAGCGTGCGGATGAACAGGCTGTGCCAGGCGAACTCGTTGACCACCCGCACCTTGACCCGGTGCTCGGGTTGCGATCCGCCGTACAGATCCTGCACGAACAGCGTATCCTTGGTGCCGAGATGCGCGAGAAAGTCGGCCTTGAGCGCGGCGAAATGCTCGGGCGTCATGCCGCGGTTGGTGTCGCCCCACCATACGGTGTTCTCGGTCTCCGCATCGCGGACGATGAACTTGTCCTTGGCGCTGCGCCCGGTGTGCTTGCCGGTGGCGACTACCAGCGGCCCGTCCTTGGCAAGGCGGCCCTCGCCGCGCTGCACGGCGTGCTCGACCAGCGGCGCGGTCAGCAGGTTCCAGTGAATGGTTGCGTCAGCCCCGACGCCAAGCGCGTCGAGGCCGATTACCGGCTTGCGGTCAGTCAACATCGGTCTCCTCATCGCCGCGCCTGAAAAGGTCTGCGGCATTACTTTTATTAGTATCGTGAGTCGCGCATCGCAGCGGCGGCATAAGGGGTCAATGCCAGTAACCGGTGTCATCGCGCGGGCTAACCAATTCAAATCGCCCGACAACGTTGACCTGACCGGAAGAGCCAATCCGACAACGTTGGCAGCACCGGCGTCCGTTTCGGTACCGTTCCGGCAATCCGCGCGGTTGAGTGGCGGCCAGCATTGGGCTACGCCACGCGCCATGACCGCAACGATCGCGCTGATTGACGACGACCGGAACATCCTGACCTCGGTCTCGATCGCGCTGCAAGCCGAAGGCTTTGTGACGCGCGTCTATTCGGACGGCGAGACGGCGCTGAAGGCACTGCTCGAGAACCCGCCCGACCTGGCGGTGCTCGACATCAAGATGCCGCGGCTAGACGGGCTGGAGCTTCTGCGCCGCTTGCGCGAGAAGAGCGCCATTCCCGTGATCTTCCTCACCAGCAAGGACGATGAGCTGGACGAGGCGCTGGGCCTGGCGATGGGCGCGGACGACTATATCGCCAAGCCGTTCAGCCAGCGGCTGCTGATCGCGCGCATCCGAGCGATCCTGCGGCGGACCGAGGCGATGGCGGCGCCCGCCGAGGCCGGCACCGAAGAGGAGCCGCAGCCGGTGATCGAGCGCGGCCGCCTGACCATGGATCCGGCGCGGCACAAGGTGACGTGGGACGGCGGCAACGTCACGCTGACCGTCACCGAATTCCTGATCCTCGAGACGCTCGCCCAGCGCCCCGGCATCGTCAAGACGCGCAACCAGCTGATGGACGCGGCGTATCAGGACGACATCTATGTCGATGACCGCACCATCGACAGCCACATCAAGCGCGTCCGCCGCAAGTTCCGCCAGGTCGATCCCGAATTCGACGCCATCGAGACGCTCTATGGCGCCGGATACCGATTTTCCGACGAGTAAGGCGGTTGGCTAGCGCGTATCGATATTCAGCGACTGTCGGTCGGAATGAATCCTCCCCTGCCAGGGGGAGGTGGCGCCGAAGGCGTCGGAGGGGGAGGACTCCTACCGCCTGTTGGTCGCAAACCTCCCCCTCCGTCAGGCTGTGCCTGCCACCTCCCCCCTGGCGGGGGAGGATTGGTATAGTGAATGTCGATCGGTTCTAGGGATTCTGGCGTGGGCGACGAGCGCGACCTTGCGCTTCGCTGGTCGGCGCGGCTCAGCCTCACCCCGCGCATCCTGGCGGTCAATATCTTCGCGCTGGCGATGCTGGCCGGCGGCTTCTTCTATCTCGACAGCTTCCGGGCACGGATCGTCGACGATCAGGTCGAGCAAGCGGGGCGCGAGGCGCGGCTGATCGCGCAGGCGGTGGCGATGACGCCGCCCCAGGACCGGAGCGCCCTGGTCCTGCGCGTCGCGACCGAGGCGCGCCTGCGCATCCGCCTCTACGACCGCAGCGGCAGGATGACGCTCGACACGCGCGCGATGGGACTCAACAACGTCGTGCTGCGCGATCCCGACAAGGATCCCTGGGGGCAGAGCGCAGCGCGGTTCCTCGACGCGGCGATCGATACGATCGCGGGCGCCGACCGCGCGCCGCAGTTCCGCGAACGGGGTGCGGACAAGGGGCTGGACTGGCCCGACCTGGCGACCGCGCTGCGCACCGGTGAGGCGAGCGCAAGCGTGTGGCGGGCACCCGACCGCACTCCCGTGATCACCGCCGCCGCCTCCTATGGCCCCGAAGGCGTGGTGTTTACTACCGACAACGCCCGCGAGATCACCCAGACGGTGCGGATCGAGCGCTTCCGGCTCAGCCTGGTGCTGGCGGTGGTGATGGGGCTGTCGATCTTCCTCTCGCTGTTCCTCGCGCGCACGATCGTGCGGCCGCTGCGCCGCCTCGCCCGCGCCGCGGTGCGGGTAAGGCTGGGCCGTGCGCGCGAAGTGGTGGTGCCGCGCCTGCCCGAGCGGCGCGACGAGATCGGCCATCTCGCCCGCTCGCTCTCCGACATGAGCCTGGCATTGCGCGCACGCATCGACGCGACCGAAGCGTTCGCCGCGGATCTCGCGCATGAGCTCAAGAACCCCCTCGCCTCGCTCCGGTCGGCGGTGGACGGGCTTGCCAATGTCCGCGACCCCGAGTTGCAGGAGCGTCTGCTGGCCATCGTGCGCGACGACGTCCACCGGCTCGACCGGCTGATCAGCGACATTTCCGAAGCCTCACGGCTCGACGCACAGCTCAGCCGCGCCAAGTTCGAATCGGTCGATATCGCTGCGATGCTCGAAGGGCTGATTCTCCAGCGCGCGGACCGCGGCGTGACGCGCGGCGTGCAGTTGCGCTTCGATCAGCCGATCGGGCCCGTCCCGCGCGTGATGGGCGAAGGCGCGCGGCTGGAGCGGGTGTTCGAGAATCTGATCGACAACGCCATCTCCTTCTCGCCCGACGCAGGGCTCGTCAGCCTTTCGGTCGCGTCGAGCGGCGAGATGGTGGAGGTGCATGTCGAGGATGAGGGGCCGGGCGTTCCCGAAGAGGCGCGCGAGGCCGTTTTCCGCCGCTTCCATTCGGTGCGTCCCGACAGCGAGGCGTTCGGCCAGCATTCGGGGCTGGGGCTTGCCATCGCCCGCACCATCGTTGAAGGCCATGGCGGCACGATCGGGGTCGAATCGCGCGAGGACCGGATGCGCGGCGCGCGTTTCGTCGTCCGCCTGCCCCTGGTGCAGCCCAGCTAGAACGGGACGAAGCGCATGGCCGTCATCTCCTCCGAAACGCTCCACGCATCGTGCGTCGCGATCGACGGGCGCGCCGTGCTGATCGAAGGGCGTTCGGGCGAGGGCAAGTCGGATCTGGCGCTGCGGCTGATCGATCGCGGCGCGGTGCTGGTGTCCGACGACTATACGGTCTGCGCGCGCACCGATGGCGTGCTGCTGGGATCGGCGCCGGCCAACATCGCCGGCAAGATCGAGGTGCGCGGCATCGGCGTGATCGACATGCCGCATCAGGACCGCATGCCGATCGCGCTGCTCGTCACGATCCTCGAGGCCCCGCCGCGCATGCCGGAGGACCCCAGGAAGCGCCGCATCGCGGGGATCGACATCCCCGAAGTCGCGCTCGCCGCGCTCGAGCCCTCGGCACCGCTCAAGGTCGAGCTGGCGCTCAAGCATATCGGCTGGACGCCCGCCCGGTGAGCAAGCACCGGACCAAGCAGATCCTGCTCGTCACCGGCATGTCGGGCGCGGGCAAGTCGACCGTGCTGCGCACGCTGGAGGATCTGGGCTGGGAGGTGGTGGACAACCTTCCCCTCCTCCTCCTCAACCGTCTGCTCGACACCGAGCCGCCCGAAGGCGCGGACGGGGACGACCGCCCGCTCGCGCTGGGCATCGGCACGCGCACCCGCGGCTTCGATGCCGACAGCATCGTGCGCCGCATCAAGAAGCTGCGCGACGAACGCGGCTACGACATCGGCACGCTCTATCTCGATTGCTCCGGCGCCGAGCTGGAGCGGCGCTACAACGAGACGCGCCGGCGCCATCCGCTGGCGCAGGATCGCCCCGCCGGGCAGGGCATCGCGCGCGAGCGCGAACTGCTGGAGCCGCTTCGCCGCTGGGCCAACCGGCTGATCGACACCAGCAACATGACCGCCAACGAGCTGGCACAGAAGATCCGCGCGACCCTTTCGGGCGAGGGACAGGGCGAGCCCACGCTGTCGGTGATGTCGTTCGGCTTCGCACGCGGCATCCCCGGCAACGCTGATCTGGTGTTCGACATGCGCTTCCTGCGCAACCCGCACTGGGTCGATTCGCTGCGCCCGGGCACTGGCAAGGACCGCGACGTCGCCGATTATGTCGCCGGCGATCCCGCTTATCCGCAAGCGCTCGAACGGATCGAGGGACTGATCGAGCTGCTCATTCCGCGCTATCGCGCCGAGGGAAAATCCTACGTTACCATCGCATTCGGCTGTACCGGCGGGAGACACCGGTCGGTCCATGTCGCGGAACGGGTCGCTGCCCGGTTGCGCGACGCGGGATTTTCGCCCACGGTGACGCATCGTGACTTGCAAACCGCGCCGCAGGACTCGCTAGAAGGCCCCCCGGTCGCAAGATGAACCGCATGGGACAAGCATTGAAATGATCGGTCTGGTACTCGTGACGCATGGGCGGCTCGCGGAGGAGTTCGTCGTCGCGATGGAGCATGTGGTGGGCAAGCAGGAGCGAATCGCCACCATCTCGATCGGCCCCGAGGACGATATGGAAGGCCGCCGGTCCGACATCGCCGCGGCGATCGCCGAGGTGGATGCGGGCCGGGGGGTGATCGTGCTGACCGATCTGTTCGGCGGAACGCCCTCCAACCTCGCCATTTCGCTGATGGAGGCAGGGCGGGTCGAGGTGATCGCGGGGATCAACTTGCCCATGCTGATTCGCCTGGGCGGCGCACGCAAGACCATGAAGGTGACCGAAGCCGTCGCCGCGGCGCGCGAGGCGGGCCGCAAATACATCACCGTCGCATCCGAAGTGCTCGGGGAGGCTGCCGCTTGAGCCGCGTCAGCCGGACCGTCCTGATCGGCAACCGCCGCGGCCTTCATGCCCGTGCCAGTGCCAAGTTCGTCACCCTCGCCTCCTCCCAGCCGGTCGAGCTGACCGTCGAGAAGGACGGCAATTCGGTCACCGGCACCTCGATCATGGGGCTGATGATGCTCGGCGCCGCGATGGGCGACACGATCACGATCAGCGCCGCGGGCGACGGCGCCGAGGACGCGGTGCTCAAGCTGGTCGAGCTGGTCGAGGACCGCTTCGGCGAGGATTGAACCGCACGTGCCCCGCGAAATAACCGCCTTCTCCAACCCGCTGGTCAAGCGGGTCCGATCCTTGCGCGACAAGAAGCACCGCCGCGACGAGGGCCTGTTCCTCGCCGAGGGGCTGCGCATCCTGACCGAGGCGCGCGAAGCGGGGCATCTGCCCGACTATCTGTTCTTCGCGAAAGGCCACGACACCCACGCGCTCGCAGGAGAGCTGATCGCCGCGGCCGAAGCCGCAGGGGGTGAGGTCATCGCGACCGACAGCGACATTCTTTCCAAGCTCTCGGGCAAGGACAATCCCGGTGCGGTGGTCGGCGTCTATCGCGAGCTGCCCACCGATCTCGCCCGGCTCGATCGCACGAAGGCGCCGATCTGGCTGGTGGCCGAGCGGCTGCGCGACCCCGGCAATCTCGGCACGATCCTGCGCACCGCCGATGCGGTCGGCGCGGGCGGGCTGATCCTGGTCGACGAATGCGTCGACCCGTTCTCTGTCGAGGCGGTGCGCGCGAGCATGGGGGCGCTGTTCACCATTCCCATCGCGCGTGCGCCGTGGGACGAGTTCCACGCCTGGCTGCGCGGCGGGCCAGGGCAGCTGGTCGGGCTCGCGCTCGAAGGTGCGGTCGATTATCGCGCGCCGGACTTCGCCGCCCCGGTCTTCCTGCTCACCGGCAACGAGGCGCAGGGGCTTCCCCCCGCCTATGCGCAAGCCTGTGATCTGCGGGTGAAAATCCCGATGCTCGGCAAGGCCGACAGCCTCAACGCCGCGGTCGCCACCGCGGTGATGGCCTACACCGTTCTCGACCGGATCCGTCCGCTCGCCTGATCCCGTAATAGTAACATATCGGCAACACCAGCGGTCCGTTTCGGAACGTGCTTGGAACAAATGCCGATTCCGTGCGTCGAACCGGGCAAGTCTGGAGACGAAACGATGTATTACGACACCGACGCCTTCACCGCCGCCCAGAGCGGCTACCGCATCGCCTTTCACCCGGGCGAGCACAACCACTGCCCCGGCTGCGGCCAATCGCACTGGCGGGTCGGGCGGATGACCGCGGAATGCGCCTTCTGCGCGACCGCGCTGCCGATCAACAATGGCGGCACGTTCGGCGCGGGCCTGTTCCACACCAGCACCAGGCCCGAAACCCTCGCCGCCTGAATGCTCCGAACGCGCGGCGGCGGTTTGACCGCTGCCGCCGCCGCGCTATGGCGCCGCTATGACTGGCGCCACGCTCACCCTCTACAACTCGCTGACCCGTTCGCTCGAGCCGTTCGCGCCGATCGATCCCGCCAGGGGCGTTCGCGTCTATTCGTGCGGTCCCACCGTCTATAGCGACCCGCATCTCGGCAACCTGCGCGCCTATGTCTTCACCGACACGCTCTCCCGCGTGCTGCGCTGGAAGGGCTATCCGCTCACCCATGTCCTCAACATCACTGATGTCGGCCATCTGACGTCCGACGCCGATGAGGGCGAGGACAAGATGGAGGCGGCGGCGAAGAAGCGCGGGATGAGCGCGTGGGACATCTCGCGCCACTATGCCGACGTGTTCCGCCGCAATCTGCGCGATCTCAACATCCGCACGCCCGATCACATGCCGCTGGCGACCGACTATGTCGGCAAGATGATCGAGTTCGCGAAGGGCTTTGCCGAGGCGAACTGCTACCAGCTCGACAGCGGCCTCTATTTCGACAGCTCGACCGTCCCCGATTACGGCAAGCTCTCGGGCGGGCAGGACGATGCCGGCGAGGGCCGGATCGAGAGCGTCGAGGGCAAGCGCCACCCGCAGGATTTCGCGATCTGGCGCACCACTCCGCCGGGCGAGACGCGCCAGATGGAATGGGATTCGCCCTGGGGCCGCGGCGCGCCGGGCTGGCACCTCGAATGCTCGGTGATGAGCGCCGAGCTGCTCGGCCTGCCCTTCGACATCCATACCGGCGGGATCGATCACCGCGAGATCCATCACGTCAACGAGATCGCGCAGAACCAGGCGCATTGCCGCTGCGGCGACAGCGGCGCGCGGGTGTGGATGCACAACAACTTCCTCGTCGACCGCGGCGGCAAGATGTCGAAGTCCAAGGGCGGCATCGCCACGCTCGACGCGCTGGTGGCGAAGGGCGTGCACCCGCTCGCCTATCGCCTGATGTGCCTCAGCGCGCATTACCGCAGCGAGCTCGAGTTCAGCGGCGAGAATCTGATGGCGGCGCTGGTCCGCCTGCGCCGCCTCGTCCTCGCGGCGGAGAAGTTTCGCGCGACCGAGGGCAAGGGCGGCGGCAATGCCGGCAGCTATCTCGAGCGGCTCGACGCGGCGGTGTCGGACGACCTCAACACCCCCAAGGCGCTGCCGGTGCTCGAAGAGCTGCTCGCCGACAAGCAGCTCGGCCAGGAAGCCCGGCTGATGACGCTGGCGCAGTTCGACACCGCGCTCGGCCTCAACCTGCTCGATCTCGGCCGCACGGACCTGCGCGTCCGCCCCGCCGATGCGCTGGTCACCGAAGCCGAGATCGAAGCGCGCCTCGCCGAGCGCAAGGACGCCCGCGCCGCGAAGGACTTCGCCCGCTCCGACGCGATTCGCGACGAGCTGCTCGGCGCCGGGGTCGAGGTGATGGACGGCGACCCGCTCGGCTGGGACTGGAAGATCGAGCTTTGAGAGCTGCTCATGCGTGAGCGTGGAGAAGAAGGTTGATTCACGCAAAGGCGCGAAGACGCTAAGAGAAGAAGAAGGTGGTTTCGCGCGGAGAGCGCAGAGGTTCCTTTGCGCGCAGCGCTTCACTCCAACAGGCGACGCCTGCTTATCGGTAGCGATTGAGGCCGCTGGCGCGGCAGAGACTGAAACCTCTGCGCTCTCCGCGCCTCTGCGCGAACCCACTTCTTCTTCTCTTAGCGTCTTCGCGCCTTTGCGTGAACCAAAACTTCTTCCTACGCTGCCCCCATGAAAGCCGTCCTGCCCGCCCTCGCCCGCCCGCTGATCGAAGCCGGCCTCCCCGCCGGGATCGAGCCGCACTGGTTCGCCAGCCGCGAGGAGGCGATCGCCCTCGTCGCCGACGCCGACATCGCCTGGGTCGACATGCAGCGCCCGGAATGGACCGGCGAGGCGGCCGCTGCGGGCACGCGACTCAAATGGCTCTCGACCATCTATGCCGGGATCGATGCGTTCGACACGGGCCTGCTCAAGCAACGCGGCACGATCCTCACCAACGGCGTCGGGATCAACGCCATCGCGGTCGCCGAATATGCCGTGATGGGGATGCTCGCCGCGGCCAAGCGCTTCGATCAGGTGGTGCGCACCGCGGACCGCCGCGAATGGCCGACCGACGCACCGGGCAAGGTCGAGCTCTACGAAACCCGGGCGCTGATCGTCGGCTATGGCACGATCGGCCGGCTGATCGGCGATCGGCTGACGGCGTTCGGCGTCGAGGTGACCGGCGTCACCCGATCGGGCCGTGACGGCACCCTCACCCCGGACCAGTGGCGCGACTGCATCGGCGACCATGACTGGATCGTCCTCGCCGCGCCTTCGACCGGGGATACCCATGCCCTGATCGGCGCGGCGGAGCTGGCGGCGATGAAGCCCGGCGCGTGGCTGATCAACGTCGCGCGCGGCGACATGGTCGATCAGCCCGCGCTGATCGCGGCGCTGGAGAAGCGCCGCATCGCCGGCGCGTTCCTCGACGTCGTCGATCCCGAGCCATTGCCCGCAGACCACCCCCTGTGGAGCGCGCCCAACGCCATCCTGACGATGCATCTGTCGGGCCGCTCGCAGACCAAGATGTTCATGCGCGCCGCCGCGCTGTTCCTCGAAAATGCCCACGCATTCATGGACGGACGCACGATGAAGAACGTCGTCGATCTCGACGCGGGCTACTGACGCGGCTAAGCCCGCCCCATCATGATCCTCGTCATCGACAATTACGACAGCTTCACCTGGAATCTGGTCCATTATCTGATGGAGCTGGGCGCCGAGGTGAAGGTCGTGCGTAACGACGCGCTGACCGCCAATGAAGCGATCGCGAGCAACGCACAGGCCTTCCTGCTCTCCCCCGGCCCCTGCACGCCGAACGAGGCAGGGATCAGCCTCGACCTCGTCGCCGCCTGCGCCGATGCAGGCAAGCCGTTGCTCGGCGTCTGCCTCGGCCACCAGTCGATTGGCCAGCATTTCGGCGGCCAGGTCGTGCGCGGCGGGCTGATGCACGGCAAGACCAGCCCCGTGCGTCATGACGGCACCGGGCTGTTTGAAGGCCTGCCCTCACCCTTCACCGCGACGCGCTATCACTCGCTGATCGTCACCGACATCCCCGACGTGCTGGTGGTCAACGCCACGGCCGAGGACGGCAGCGTCATGGCGTTCCGGCATGCCACGCTGCCGATCCACTCGGTCCAGTTCCACCCCGAGAGCATCGCCACCGAGCATGGCCATGCGATGCTGGCGAACTTCATGAAGATCGCCGGGATCGAGGCGAAGGCACTGGCCTGACTCGCCTCAGCCCGCTGCCCAGGCATCGCCCGCGCCTCAGGAGTTCCCTGGGAGGCATCCGGGCGAAGGCGGGGCGCCTCTCGCAGGCCCCAGCCGTCTTGACCCGGGCCATCGCGCAGAGACTATAGCGATCGCTGGGGCACCGGAAAGGATGAGACGAGGATATGCCAGTCAATCGCAGGAATGTCGTGCAGGCAATTGCGCTGGGTGGCGCTGCCATGGCCTCTGACGCGGCCTCGGCAGCGCCCGCGCCGGAAGCCAGGATCGTTCACCACGTCTTCTTCTGGCTGAAGCGGCCCGGATCGACGGCGGATCGCGACCAATTGGTCGCGGGCCTGCGGGCGCTCGCGAAGATCCCGGTCATCCGCAGCGTGCAGATCGGCGTCCCCGCATCGACCGAGCAGCGTGAGGTCGTCGATGCGAGCTTCGACGTGTCGGAGCTCATGGTGTTCGACAATGTCGCGGACCAGAAGGTGTATCAGGACCATCCGATCCACCAGGATTTCATCGCCAAATGCGGGCATCTGTGGCGCAAGGTGATCGTCTACGATATGCTGACGATCTGATCGGCGGGCAAGATCGGGACCGCGTCCCGGAGATCGCCGGGACCGAGGCGAAGGCGCTGGCCTAGGCCTGCGACAGGCTCAGCACATTGCCATCGGGGTCGCTGAACCAGGCCACCTTCGCCATGCCGCCCGGCGCGGTCCAGATGCCGTCTTCATCCTGGCCCATGCCGTCATAGATGGTGAAGGCGACGCCCTTGTCGCGCAGCGCGTGAACCGTCGCGCGGATATCGCTTACGTTCCAGCCGAGCACGGGGTGTTGCCCGGCCTTGAAATCGGGCATCACCGTCAGCCGGATCACCGCATTGTCCATTGCGATGAAATCCCCGAACGGGTCGGAGCTGCGCAGCGTCAATCCCAGCTGATCGCAATAGAAGCCAAGCGCACGGTCGCGGTCGGCGGCGTAGAGGAAGCTGACCGGCTCGGTCGATCGAAGGTCCATCGATGGTCTCCCCGCTCTGATCCGGGGAAGATAGCCGCATCGCGGCCGAAATGCACCGCCCCCAGCCGCGCTTGTCCGGCGCGCAACAGGATTTGCTCGACTCGCTCCGCCCGTCCCTCAATAGAGGCGGCGTGACCCGCTTGAGCCTCCTGCCCGATCCCTCCACGCCGCTCGCGCGCGAATCCGCGGCGCAGGCCTTCGCCGACATCCTCGACGGCACCGCCTCCGAACCGGAGATCGAGGCATTCCTGATCGCGCTTTCCGAGCGCGGCGAGACCAGCATCGAGATCGCCGAGGCGGCGCGCGCGATGCGCCAGCGGGTCATCCCGGTGAATGCGCCCGCCAATGCGATCGACGTGTGCGGCACCGGCGGCGATGGGCACCACACGCTCAACGTCTCCACCGCAGTCGCGATCGTCGTCGCCGCGGCGGGCGTGCCGGTGGCCAAGCATGGCAACCGTGCCGCCAGCTCCAAATCGGGCGCGGCCGACACGCTCGAAGCGCTGGGCCTCGACCTCGAGCGCGCCGCGCTCAATGCCGAGGCGCATCTCAACGACCTCGGCATCGCCTTTCTCTTCGCCGCCAAGCACCACCCCGCGATGGCACGCATCGCCCCGCTGCGCCGCCGGATCGCGCGGCGGACGATCTTCAACCTGATGGGCCCGCTCGCCAATCCGGCCGGGGTGCAGCGTCAGCTGATCGGCATCGCCCGGCCCGATTATGCCCCGATCTATGCCGAGGCGCTCGAGCAGCTTGGCGTGAAGGGCGCCGCGATCGTCGCCGGCGAGGAAGGGCTGGACGAGCTCTCGCCTGAAGGCGGCTCGCTGGTGGTGAGCATCGGCGATGTCAGCCTGCCCGCACGCATCACCCCGGCCGACGCCGGGCTGCCGTCCCACCCGCTGACCAGCCTGCGCGGCGGCGATGCGCGCGAGAACGCCGTGGCGCTGCGCAAGCTGCTCCAGGGGGAGCACGGCGCCTATCGCGACGCGGTGCTGCTCAATGCCGCCGCGGCGCTGGTGGTCGCGGGCGAGGCCGCCGATCTGCGCGAGGGCGCCGAGGAAGCCGCCGAGACGATCGACAAGGGGCTTGCCAACGCGCTGCTCGACTGCTGGATCGCCGCGGCATGAACACGCTCGACAAGATCCTTGAGGTAAAGCGCGGCGAAGTCGCCGGGCGCAGGGCCGCGACCTCGCTCGCCGACCTTCAGGCGCGCGCGCTTGCCCAGACGCCGCCGCGCGGCTTTCGCGCCGCGCTCGATGCAAAGGCGGCACAGGGCTATGGCCTGATCGCAGAAATCAAGAAAGCATCACCCTCCAAGGGATTGATTCGGGACGATTTCGATCCGCCGGCCCATGCCCGCGCCTACGCGGCAGGTGGAGCCGCATGCCTGTCGGTGCTCACCGACACGCAGTTCTTCCAGGGGCATGAGGACTATCTAATTGCCGCCCGCGCCGCCTGTGGCCTGCCCGTGATCCGCAAGGATTTCATGATCGATCCGTGGCAGGCGCTGGAGGCGCGCAGCATCGGCGCCGACGCGATCCTGATCATCGTCGCCGCGCTCGAGGATGCGCAGATGGCCGAGATCGAGGATGCCGCGATCGGCCTCGGCATGGATGTGCTGGTCGAGGTCCATGACGCGGCCGAGCTCGACCGCGCGCTCGCGCTCAAGTCGCGGCTGATTGGGGTCAACAACCGTAATCTCAAGGACTTCTCCGTCTCTTTTGACCGCACCTATGAGCTTGTCGGCCGCGCACCCCCTGGCTGCACCTTCGTCGCCGAGTCCGGCCTCACCGCGCGCGCCGATCTCGACGCCATGGCGGCGCATGGCGTGCGCTGCTTCCTGATCGGCGAATCGCTGATGCGCCAGGACGATGTCGAGGCGGCAACGCGGGCGCTGGTGGGATGACCAACCTCACCCATCTCGACGAGACCGGCGCAGCGCGCATGGTCGATGTCGGCGCCAAGGCCGAGACGCAGCGCGAGGCGGTCGCTACCGGCCGCATCGTCATGTCGCCCGAAGCCGCCGCCGCGATCCGCGACGGGCTGGTCAAGAAGGGCGACGTCCTCGCCGTGGCGCGCGTCGCGGGAATCATGGCGGCGAAGAAGACCAGCGAGCTGATCCCGCTCTGCCATCCGCTCGCGCTGACCAGGATCGAGCTCGAGCTGATCCCCGGCGATTCCGGCGTCACCGCCACCGCCACCGTCGCGCTCACCGGCCGCACGGGGGTCGAGATGGAGGCGCTCACCGCGGTCTCCGTCGCGCTGCTCACCGTCTACGACATGGCCAAGGCGCTCGACAAAGCCATGACGATCGAGGGGATCCGGCTGCTCTCCAAGACCGGCGGCAAATCCGGGAATTGGGTGAACGCGGAAGGTTAACCCGCCCTCCACCCTGCTCGCTCAGACATTCTTGAAGGGCATGCGCGCACCTTCCCCACTCGCAAATGGGTGGGGATCCGATGACACTTCCGGCACGATCAGCGATCTTCTCGCTGTCTGGCGAGCTCGACGCGCCCCCGGGCGCGGTCGAGGATGCCTCGCCCGGGCGGCTGCTGCTCGGCAGCGCGGGCGAGCGGAACTGCTTCGTGCACCGTCTCACCTCCGCCGGCGCGACGCTCACCGTTTCCGGCCCCATCACCAATGGCGATCGCGCGACGATCGAGCTGCCGTTCGGGCTGGTCGCCGACGGCGCGATCGTCGGCAGCGACCCTGCCGCGCTCGCCTTCCGCTTCGATGAGCCGCTCGATGTCGTCGGCGCGCTCGCCCGCTGCCTCGCCGCCCTCCCCGCCGAGCGCCGCCAGATGCCGCGCATCGAGCTGCGCCAGCGGCTGTGCGTGCGGCATGGCGATCAGGTCGATTTCGCCTGGACGCGCAACCTCTCCCCCTCCGGCATCGGCGTCGAGACGCGCGCGCTGCTGACGACGGGGGCCCAGGTCGAGCTGACCCTTGACGGCCTGCGCCCGATCCAGGGCGAGGTGCGCTGGGCCGAAAAGGGCCAGGCCGGCATCGCCTTTACCGAGGAGCTTGGCTGGCAATTGCTGATGCCGTGGCTGCGCAAGGTCGCGAGCCAGCGGCGCGGCCCGGCGCTGGCGGTGGTGCAGGATCATGCCCCGTCGGCGCTGGGCGCGGTCAAGGATGCGCTGCGGCTCGACATCGCCACCCATGTCCGCTCGGGCGTCAACTGGTGGAACGCCAAGCTCAACACGCTGAGCAGCACGCTGGTCGAATTCGAGAGCGACACCGAATTCACCCCGCTTTCCTCGCTGTGGCTCTCGCTGCCCGGGATCGGCGGCTGGCCGATCCGCGTGATCGAGTGCCACGGCACCCGCCACGTCGCCGAGTTCCGCATCCCCCTGCGCCCGCACGAGATGGCACGGCTGGCCGAGGCGGCGCGCCCGCCGCGCTGATCCTCTCGACCCCGGAGCCCCGGCGCGGTAACGCCGCGGCGATGGCCGATCTTCTTCCCGTCGCCGATGCCCAGCGCCGCCTGTTCGCGCTCGCGCCGGCGCTCGCGGCGGAGACGGCGCCGCTGCGGGAGGCCACGGACCGCTGGGCCGCCGGGCAGGTCCTGGCCGCGCGCACGCAGCCCGGGCAGCCCTTGTCGGCGATGGACGGCTATGCGATCCGCTTCGCCGACCTGCCCGGCCCGTGGGACGTGATCGGGGAGAGCGCCGCCGGCCGCCCCTTCCCGGGCGCCGCCGCCGCGCATCAGGCGGTGCGAATCTTCACCGGCGCCGCGCTGCCAGCCGGAACGGATACCGTGCTGGTGCAGGAAGAGGCGCGGCGCGACGGCCGCCGTCTCCATCTCGCCGGCGAAGGCCCCGCGTTCGAGGGCCGCAACGTCCGCGCCACGGGCCTGGATTTCCGCGCAGGCGAGCTACTGATCGCCCCCGGCGACCGGCTGACCCCCGCGCGCATCGCGCTCGCCGCGGTCGCTGGCCATGCCGCGCTGCCCGTCCGCCGCCGCATCCGCGTCGCCATCGCCGCCACCGGCGACGAGCTCCGCGCGCCCGGCGACCCGCTCGCTCCCGGCCAGCTCCCCGAGAGCAACGGCGCGATGCTGGCCGCGATGCTGGCAGGATTGCCCGTCGAGATCGAGGATCTGGGCATCCTGCCCGACCGGCCCGACGCGCTCGCGGCCGCGTTCGCGCGCGTCACCGCCGACATCCTCGTCACCACCGGGGGCGCCTCGGTCGGCGACCACGATCTCGTCCGCCCCGCGCTTCTCGCGGCGGGCGCCTCCATCGATTTCTGGAAGGTGGCGATCCGGCCCGGCAAGCCGATGATGGCCGGGCGGCTGGGCGAAACGGTCGTGCTCGGCCTGCCCGGCAATCCGGTCTCGGCCTTCGTCACCGCGCGGATCTTCCTGCTTCCGCTGGTCGCGCACCTCTCGGGCGCTGCCGATCCGCTGCCCGCGTCCCGCCCCGTCAGGCTGGCCGAGCCGCTTCCCGCCAACGGCCCGCGCGCGGATTACATGCGCGCGGTGCACCGCAGCGGCGGAGTGGTGGCGGCGGCGATCCAGGACAGCTCGATGCTCCGCACACTCGCGCGCGCCGATTGCCTGATCGTCCGCCCGCCCCACGCCCCGGCGGCAAATCCCGGCGACTTGGTGGAAATCCTCGCGCTTTTTTGAGTGGGCTGCGGTGGCGCCCTCGACCGAAGCGGCGGGTCACGTAGTTTGGGAGATATCGACGCTCCTACCCGTCATCCCCGCGCAGGCGGGGATCCATTCGTCCTGCCGTCGAGGCTCGATCCGCGCCGTTGGGATGAATGGATTCCCGCGCGGGAATGACCAACAGGAATGTGAGGCGCCTGCTTCAACCTGCCTCACCACCACCAACGCGTCTCGCTTGACAGACAGGTGGAACAAGGCGTAAACGTTCCGCGTCTGTTCTGGATGGAGGACGTCCCCGATGCTTACGAAGAAGCAGCATGAGCTGATCTGCTTCATCGCCGACCGCTTGAACGATACCGGCGTGTCGCCTTCGTTCGAGGAGATGAAGGACGCGCTCGATCTCAAGTCGAAGTCGGGCGTCCACCGGCTGATCTCGGCGCTCGAGGAGCGCGGCTTCCTGCGCCGCCTGCCCAATCGCGCACGCGCGCTCGAAGTGCTCAAGATGCCCGAGCGCGGCGAGCCGAAGAAGGCGGCGCCTGCGCCGAAGAGCAACGTTGTGACGCTCGAGCGCCCTGCGCCGCAGCCCGCGAACGACGTGATCGAGATCCCCCTTCATGGCCGCATCGCCGCGGGCGTGCCGATCGAGGCGCTGGAAGGCTCGACGATGCTTCCCGTCCCCGCTGCGCTGCTCGGCTCGGGTGAGCATTATGCGCTCGAGGTCGCGGGTGACTCGATGGTCGAGGCCGGCATCTTCGACGGCGACTATGCGCTGATCCGCCGGCAGGAGACCGCGCGCGACGGCGAGATCGTCGTGGCGCTGATCGAGGACAATGAGGCGACGCTCAAATATTTCCGCAATGAGGGCAGCATGGTCCGGCTCGATCCGGCGAACCGCGCCTATGACGCGCAGCGCTACCGCCCCGATCAGGTGCGGGTGCAGGGCCGCCTCGCCGGGCTGCTGCGGCGCTACTGAACCAGTAAGGGCGGCTCCGGCCGCCCTTTCCATTGATGGTTGGGCCGGGCGGTGCCGGGTGGCATGGTTGCGCGCGATTACCTCACCGGTAATTGAGGGCATGTGCGCCGCGTCTATCCTGTGCTTCGTCCCGCAACGAACGACAGGAGAGAGCCATGACCACCCTAGAAGGCGGCTGCCATTGCGGCGCGATCCGCTACGCCCTCAACGGCGATCCCATGCACCATGCCCTGTGCCATTGCACCGACTGCCGCCGCGCATCGGGCGCACCGATGGTCGGCTGGGCGATGTTCCAGGAGGATGCGCTGACCGTGACGCAGGGCGAGCCGCGCGAATATGCCTCGTCCGAGCATGGCCGCCGCTATTTCTGCGGTATCTGCGGCACCGGCCTGTTCTATCGCAATGCGCAGAACCTGCCCGGCATCGTCGATGCCCAGGCGGCGACCCTCGACGACCCGGACGCCCTGCCCGCCGGCGCGCATATCCAGGTCGCCGAGCGCATTGAGTGGATGAAGGAGGCGCATACGCTGCCGGAGTTCGCGCGCTATCCGGGGATGGGGTAGCGGAGGAGAAGTCGCCGGCATCGCAAACGACCCGTCATCCCGGCCTTGTGCCGGGATCCACGGTGCCGCGAACGACTCGGCAGCGCCTCGCGCCGCCAGATCGCCTCCGGGCAGCTCCCGGCGCGAGACCCGAGATGGCGGATAAAGGGGAACGCCAGCTCGCGACCCCATAGCGGATGTTGCTTCCCTCTTCCTTTGGGAAAGGGAAGGAGCCCGCCGCGAAGCGGTGGGAAGGGTGAGGGCAGGTTGAGAGACAAGCGCCCTGCCCTCGCCCTTCCGCCGACTGCGTCGGCTCCCTCCCTCTCCCAAAGGGAGAGGGACTTATGCCCGCTAGCCATCCAACAGCTGCCCGCTTGCAATGTTGGAATTGATTTGCTTGCGTCGTCGGGCTGCCCCGCAGCCGCTCTTTGATGTCGTCGATCCGCGCGGTCGGCCCTGCCTGACACCCGCCTCACAGAGGCGACCAAGTTGACAGAATGAATCGCGTTTCGCGTAACATCGTCAACTTCTCGGACCGTCCGGCGTTGGCTCGCTCAATCGCGCCTTGCTGCCACCCGCTCCGCCTCGATCCACGGATGCCGAGCGCCTGCCCGCCGCACCGTGCGCACCTGCGGCGGCGTGCCCAGCGTGATCGCCACCCCGCCCGTTCGCGCCAGCATCGCACGGTCGAGCTTCACCCATTTGGGCTGGCAACCCGGCGGCAGCCTCCGGTCCGCGACGACGATGTCCGCCGAGCGGCACACCGCCATCATCTCGCGCCACGGCACCAGATAGCCGCTCCGCGTCGCCGCGATCCGCCAGCGCCGCCCCTCACGCTCGACATCGATCAGGCACAGGTCCGGGCTGCATCGCGCCTCCTGCTGCTCCGCCAGCGCGGGGAGCTCGGCATCGACCCCGCCATTCTCCGCCAGCATGTCGCGCACATAGTCGCCCGCGCGATCCCGCAGCAGCGCGATCTCGCCGCCCGCGGTGCGCAGGGCCAGGTGACGCCCATCCCCCGTCACCAGCAAGTCGGGCATCGGCGTCGCCAGCGCCCATGCCGCGCCCGTCGCCGCAGGGACCAGCCCCGCCAGCCGCACCCGCGTCTTCCACAGCGCGAACCACAATCCCCCCGCCACCATCAGCGCATAGGCGCCGCCCGGCATCCCCGGCAGCATCGCCAGCGCGCCGGGCGCGTTCGCCGCGGCATGCGCGATCCACAGCAGCAGCCCCAGCGCCTTCCCCGCCAGCCACCAGAAGGGCGCGCCCAGCCCGGCCGTGTCGAGGAACAGCGCCGCCGCCTCCAGCGGCATGATGACGAAGGTGGTGAGCGGGATCGCGACGATGTTCGCCAGCGCGCCATAGACGCCGGACTTGTGGAAGTGGAACAGTGCGATCGGCGTCAGCGCGATCTCGACGACAAGGCCCGTCAGCAGCAGCGATCCGGCGCCGCGCGCGAACCGCCGGCCCCATCCCTCCTCGCGCCGCTCGAACCAGCCGCGCACCCGTCTGCTCTCATGCAGCGCGACGATCGCGGTCACCGCGGCGAAGCTCATCTGGAAGCTCGGCCCCATCAGCGCCTCGGGCCACAGCAGCAGCACGGCCAGCGCGCCGAACGCCACCAGCCGCAACGTGATCGCCTCGCGCCCCAGCATCATCGCCGCCAGCACCATCAGCGCGGCGATGCACGACCGCACCGTCGGCACCTCCGCCCCGGTCAGCAGCGTGTAGCCCACCGCCGCGACCCCCGCGGCGCCCGCCGCGACCACCGGCAGCGGCCAGCGCAGCGCGAGCGCGGGGCTGAGCGCGAGCAGCCGCAGCACCAGCAGCATCGTCGCGCCGACCACCGCGGTGACGTGCAGCCCGCTCACCGACAGCAGGTGCGCCAGCCCCGATCGCCGCAACGCCTCGCCATCCGCTTCGGAGATCGCGCCGCGATCGCCGGTGACCAGCGAAGCCGCGATCCCGCCCGCGCTTCCCTCGATCTGGCGCTGGACATGCGCCGTCAGACGTTCGCGCAGCCCGCTCTTCGCCTCGCCCGGCGTGACGATCTCGACCGGCGCGAACCCGCGCCCGCTCGCCCCCAGCCGGTCGAACCACGCCACCCGCTCGAAATCATAGGCGCCGGGCACCGCGGGCGGCGCGGGCGGCATCAGGCGCGCGCGCAGCTTCACCACCGCCCCGCGCGTGAGGCCCGCGGGCACGTCCTTCGCATCGAGGTTGACACGCACCGCGGGGGGCAGGCCGGCCCCGGCCTCGGGCGCGATCCGCACCCGCACCATGTCCCGCGCCGGCAATTGCTCGACCCGCTCGACCTTGCCCTGGAACGCGACGATCGCGGCGCGCGCCAGCACCGGCGCAGCCACCCGCTCGGCCCGCCACCAGATCAGCGCGCAGCCCAGCGCCACCAGCAGCCCGGCCACCGCCGCGCAGCGCGCGGCACGCCCGCCGCCGCCCAGCGCCAGTCCGGCTGCGGCGACCCCCAGTCCGCCGAGCATCACCGCGCTCCACCGGCCCGCATCGGGCAGTGCGAACCATGCGGCGATTCCTGCGCCCAGCATCACCGGAATCCACAGCACGATCTGCCCGCGCTCGGCCTCCAGCCAGCGCTCAAGTCGTTCGCCGAAGCGCCATCCCCCCGCGATTTGAAGCGGGCGAAACCCCGTGCTAGGGGCGCTCGCGGCTGAACTGGCCATCGATCACATGTCTTGGGAGCAAGCGCGCTTGAGCGCAACATCGCAGCCCGCCGCGGGCACGCAAATCGTCACGCGCTTCGCCCCGTCGCCGACGGGGTTTCTGCATATCGGCGGCGCGCGCACCGCGCTGTTCAACTGGCTTTTCGCCCGCCACCATGGCGGCAAGTTCCTGCTGCGCATCGAGGATACCGATCGCGCCCGCTCGACCGATGCCGCGATCGAAGCGATCCTCGACGGGATGCGCTGGCTCGGCCTCGATTGGGACGGCGACGAGGTCTATCAGTTCGCCCGCGCCGACCGGCATGCCGAAGTCGCGCATGCGATGCTCGACTCCGGCCATGCCTATCGCTGCTGGATGAGCCAGGAAGAGATTTCCGCGCAGCGCGAGGAAGCGCAGGCGGCGAAGAAGCCCTATCGCATCCGCAGCCCGTGGCGTGACCGCAACGACGGCCCGCTCGACCAGCCCCACGTCGTCCGCATCCGCGCCCCGCGTGAGGGCGCGACGACGATCCGCGACGCGGTGCAGGGCGAGGTCACCGTCCAGAATGCCGAGCTGGACGACATGATCCTGCTCCGCTCGGACGGCACGCCGACCTATATGCTCGCGGTGGTGGTCGACGACCAGGACATGGGCGTGACCCACGTCATCCGCGGCGACGATCATTTGAACAACGCGTTCCGCCAGCTGCTGATCATCAACGCGATGGAGTGGCCCGAGCCGATCTACGCGCACATCCCGCTGATCCACGGCGCGGACGGCGCGAAGCTGTCCAAGCGCCACGGCGCGATAGGCGTCGACGCCTATCGCGACGAGCTCGGCGTGCTGCCCGAAGCGCTGTTCAACCACCTCCTTCGCCTCGGCTGGGGCCATGGCGACGACGAGATCATCAGCCGAGAGCAGGCAGTCGAATGGTTCGACCTGTCAGGCGTCGGCAAATCCCCTTCGCGCTTCGATCTCAAGAAGCTCGACAGCCTCAACGGCCACTATATCCGCGCCGCGGACGATGCGCGACTCGCGCAGCTCGCCGCGCCGTTCCTGCCCTTCGCAGCGTCGCCGCAGCAGATCGAGCTTCTGCAACGCAGCATGTATGCGCTGAAGCCTCGCGCTGCGAATCTCCTTGAAATCGCGGACGGCGCCGCCTTTCTCTTTCGCACTCGCCCCCTGGAAATGGACGCAGATGCACAAGCTCTGCTAGAGGGCGACGCACAAAGCCTTTTAGCCCAGCTTCACGCCGCGCTTGACGCCGTCGCGGACTGGAATACGGAGGCGCTCGAAGCGGCGGTACGCCAGGTGGCGGAGTCGGGAGGGGTCAAACTGGGGGCGGTCGCACAGCCGCTCCGCGCGGCGCTCACGGGGCGCCGGACCTCGCCTGGCATCTTCGACGTCCTCGTCCTGTTGGGGCGCGAGGAAAGCCTGGGCCGGATCGCCGACCAGACGAAAGCCCCTGCCGGTTCCGGCGTCCGGGGCTGAACGAAAGGATGAAGACCATGACCGACTCCACCCTCAAACTCGGCGACAAGGATTATCCGGTCCGAAAGGGTAGCGTCGGTCCCGAGGTCGTCGATATCCGCAAATTCTACGGCCAGTCGGGCATGTTCACCTACGACCCGGGCTTCACCTCGACCGCGTCATGCGAGTCGGGCCTGACCTATATCGACGGCGACCAGGGCATCCTGCTCCACCGCGGCTATCCGATCGATCAGCTCGCCGAGCAGTCGAGCTTTATGGAAGTTGCCTATCTGCTGCTGAACGGCGAGCTGCCTAACAAGGGCGAGCTCGACAAATTCTCCAACACGATCACCCGCCACACCATGCTGCACGAGCAGCTCGCGACCTTCTACCGCGGCTTCCGCCGCGACGCGCACCCGATGGCGATCATGTGCGGCGTGGTCGGCGCGCTCTCGGCCTTCTACCATGATTCGACCGACATCTCGGACCCGCACCAGCGCATGGTCGCGTCGCACCGGTTGATCGCCAAGATGCCCACGATCGCGGCAATGGCGTACAAGTACAGCGTCGGACAGCCTTTCCTCTATCCGGACAATTCGCTGTCCTACACCGGCAACTTCCTGCGCATGACCTTCGGCGTCCCGGCCGAGGAATATGTGGTCGATCCGGTGGTGGAATCGGCTATGGACAAGATCTTCATCCTGCACGCCGATCACGAGCAGAACGCCTCGACCTCGACCGTGCGGCTCGCCGGCTCGTCGGGCGCCAACCCGTTCGCGTGCATCGCGGCGGGCATCGCCTGCCTGTGGGGCCCGGCACATGGCGGCGCCAACGAAGCCGCGCTCAACATGCTGCGTGAGATCGGCCGCCCCGAGCGCATCCCCGAGTACATCGCGCGCGCCAAGAACAAGGACGACCCGTTCCGCCTGATGGGCTTCGGCCACCGCGTCTACAAGAATTTCGACCCGCGCGCGAAGGTGCTCAGCCAGGCAGCCGCGGACGTGCTGGACAAGCTCGGCATCAGCGACCCGGTGCTCGACACCGCGCGCGAACTCGAGCAGATCGCGCTCAAGGACGATTACTTCATCGAGAAGAAGCTCTACCCGAACGTCGATTTCTACTCGGGCGTGATCCTGTCGGCGATCGGCTTCCCGACCACCATGTTCACCGTCCTCTTCGCCCTCGCCCGCACCGTCGGCTGGGTCGCGCAGTGGAACGAGATGATCAGCGATCCCGACCAGAAGATCGGCCGCCCGCGCCAGCTCTACACCGTCCCGACGCAGCGCGACTACGTTCCCGTCGACAAGCGCTGATCCGCTGACCGGACAGGAAAAAGGCCCGCCGGAGCGATCCGGCGGGCCTTTTCGTTGGACTCGCATGGCCTACGCTCCACCGTCATCCCGGCCTGGTGCCGGGATCCACGGCGCCGCACGCGATGCGAGGGGCCTCGTGTCCAGGGCCCACCTCCCGGCGGATCCCGGCACAAGGCCGGGATGACGGAGAGGGCTATGACCGCTGATGACCCCATTGCGGGTGTTGAGCTAGAGACAGCTACCGGCCGCACAGGAACTGACAACGAAGGCAGAGCCAATAACAGGGTACAATACGATCGGAACGGTCAGAAGCAGCCACCACCAACGATGCTGTTTGAATCCTGTGACCAGCAGGACAGCCCACGCCAAGACGGCCGGCCAGAATATCAGCGCATTGTTCCCAAGCGCCATCTCAAGCCATCCGTACCGGAGCTGCGATTGCCAAATCAGGAGGCTGAAAGCGATCAGGATCGGGAGCAGGGCCAACCACCAATTTCGCCGGTCTAATGTGCTTTGTGCCATCCGGTCCATCTCCGAGATCAAGCGGCTTTACGCGGAGGGCCGGCCGCTAACCACCCAATAGCCGCCATCGACGGAATCCGAAAACTACCCCCGCAGGATCTTCGCCATCGGCCGGCCCTTGGCCAGCTCGTCGATCATCTTGTCCATATAGCGCAGCTCGCGCATCAGTGGGTCCTCGATCGCCTCGATCCGCACGCCGCAGATCACGCCGGTGATCAGCCTCCGCGCGGGGTTGAGCCGCGGCGCCTGCGCGAAGAGATCCTCGAAATTGGTCTTCGCCTCCAGATGCGCCTCGAGCTGTTCCTGGCTGTAGCCGGTCAGCCAGCGAATGATCTCGTCGACCTCGGCCCGGGTCCGCCCCTTCTTCTCCGCCTTGGCGATATAGTGCGGATACACGCTCGCCAGGCTCATCGCGTAGATGCGGTGCTTGGCCATCTCTGCTCCTGCGAAAGGCTTCCAGCAGGATAGCGCGTCCGCCGCGCAGACCAAAGGCCCATGTCTCGACGGGCGCGGACTTGAACATCCTCGATCCCGCTATTATTGTATGGATACAATTTTCGTATTGAGGCCATACAATGCAACCCGAGGAACGGCAGGACAAGCTGGGCTGGATTTTGCGGACCGGGTGGAAGGGGCTGTGCGTCCGCTGCGGCGCGCCAACGATGTTCGCCGGCTGGCTCAAGATCACCCGGAAATGCGGCGCGTGCGGCCTCGACTATCGCTTCGCCTCGCCGGACGACGGCCCCGCCTTCTTCTCGCTGTGCTTCGTCGCCTTCCCGCTGACGTTCGTGGGCGTGTGGTTCCAAGTCGCGTTCGACCCGCCTTTCTGGGTCCATTTCCTCACCACCATCCCGATGATGGTGATCGGCTGCGTGCTGCCGCTGCGCCCGATCAAGGGCTGGCTGGTCGCCTCGCAATATCTCAATAACGCGCAGGAAGCGGGCACCGCCAGGCTCTGGGCGAAGTTGCACGCCGAAGCGGATTCGCGCGATACGCCACCCAATGGCTGATGGCTGGCTTCCCGATCTCGATGGCCTTGCAGGCGCGAAATACGCCGTCATCGCCGATGCGCTGGCCGCGGCGATCGATCGCGGCGATTTGCCCGGCGGTACGCGCCTGCCGCCGCAGCGCGACCTCGCCACGCGGCTGGGGGTTGATCTCACCACCGTCACCCGCGCCTATGATGCCGCCCGCCGCCGCGGCCTGATCGAGGCGCGCGGCCGTGCGGGCAGCTTCGTGCGTGCGCCGCAGCGCGTCGAGATCGCCGATCTCGCCCGCGTCGATACCGGCATGAACCTGCCCCCCGAGCTTCCCGGCGGCCTGCTCGCACGCACCATCGCCGAAACCGTGCAAACGCTGCTGCTCGATGCCTCGCCGTTGCGGCTGCAATATCAGGCGATGGGCGGCAGCGCCGAGGACCGCGCCGCCGGCGTCCGCTTCCTCGATACGCTGGGCCTGGCTGCCGAGCCTGATCAGCTCATCCTCGCGGCCGGCGGCCAGAATGCGCTGCACGCCATCCTCGGCGTTGCGCTGCGCCCGGGCGACGCGATCCTGTGCCGGACATTCGTCTATTCGGGGCTGCGCGCGCTTGCCCAGCGCATGGGCCTCCGCCTCCTCGGGCTGGAGACTCTCGACGCGACCTCGATCGCCGCCGCCTGCGCCGCCGAGCCGGGGATCCGCGCGATCTACCTCGTTCCTACCAACGACAATCCGACCGCCGAGACGCTGGACAAGACCGCGCGCCGGGAGATCGCGGCCGCCGCTGCCCGTCATGATCTGCAGCTGATCGAGGACGACGCCTACGGCCCCCTCGCCGCCTCGCCGCTCGCGCCCGTTGCCGCCAGTGCGCCGGACCGCAGCTGGTATATCGCCAGTGCCTCCAAGATCATCTCGCCCGCGCTGCGCGTGGCGTTCGTGCGCGCGCCCAATCTCGCTGCAGCGCTCCAGCTCTCGGCCCAGATCCATCAGAGCGCGGTGATGGCGCCGCCGCTCAACGCCGCGATGCTCACGCGCTGGATCGACGACGGCACTGCCGCGCACCTCGTCGCGGCGATGCGCGACGAGGCCGCCCGGCGGCAGGCCCTCGCCGCGCAGCTGCTGGCGGGGCTGGATTTCACCGCCCATCCGCAGGGCTATCACCTGTGGCTGCGGCTGCCCGGCGCGGTCGCGCCGGACGATCTTGCCGATGCGATGCGCCCCACCGGGCTGTCGGTGATGCCGGCCAACCGCTTCGCCACGAACGGCGCTCAGACCAATGCCGTCCGCGTATCGCTCGGCGGCCTCGCCGACGACGATCAGCTCGCGCGCGCGTTGCGCATCCTCCATGGCCACGCGGCAACGATCTAGCGCGGCTCGAACGCCCCCAGGATCGGACACCCCTTCCCTTCCCCGGCCGCGCAGCGTTCGGCCAACCCCTCCAGCGCCGCGCGCGCCGCGGTCAGCTTCGCTACCTGCGCGTCGATCGCCGCGATCCGCGCTTGCGCCAGCGCGTGCGCGCGCCCCCGGTCCTCGCCCGCGTCCAGATCGAGCAGCTCGCCGATCTCGATCAGCGTGAACCCCGCTTCCTGTGCCGAGCGGATGAAGCGCAGCCTTCGCGCGTCCTGCGCGTCGTACCGCCGCACGCCGCCGGCCCGCGCCGGCTCGGCGAGCAACCCGCGCCGCTGATAGTAGCGCACCGTCTCCACCCCCACGCCGCCGGCTTTCGCCAGCGCGCCGATCGTCATGTCAGGCACCGCTTGACTCCGTACTATGGTACGGAACCTATCTAGGCCGGGTTCGTAGAGTCGCAAGGAGCCCGCTCATGTCTTCCCGCCCCGTCGCCGTCCTGCATCGCATGGTGATGCCCGGCCACACCTGCCCCTATGGCCTCAAGGCCAAGTCGCTGCTCGAGCGGCGCGGCTACAAGGTCGAGGATCACTGGCTGCGCACGCGCGAGGAGACCGATGCGTTCAAGGCCGAGCATGGCGTCCAGACCACGCCCCAGACCTTCATCGGCGGGCGGCGCATCGGCGGCTATGACGATCTGCGCCGCCATTTCGGCCTGCATGTGCCCGCAAGGGGCGAGACCAGCTACACCCCGGTGATCGCGGTGTTCGCGATGACCGCGCTGATGGCGCTCGCCGCCAGCCACGCCGCGTTCGGCTCGCCCTTCACGATTCGCGCAGGCGAATGGTTCATCTCGTTCAGCATGGTCGTCCTCGCCCTGCTCAAGCTGCGCGACATCGAGAATTTCTCGACCATGTTCCTGAACTATGATCTGCTGGCGAAGCGATGGGTTCCCTATGGCTATATCTATCCCTTCGCTGAGGGCGCGGCGGGCGTGCTGATGACCGCCAATGCGCTCCACTGGATCTCGATCCCGCTCGCTTTGTTCATCGGCGGCGTCGGCGCGGCATCGGTGTTCAAGGCGGTCTATATCGACCGGCGCGAGCTCAAATGCGCGTGCATGGGCGGCGACAGCAACGTGCCGCTGGGCTTCGTCTCGCTGACCGAGAATCTGATGATGATCGCGATGGCGCTGTGGATGCTGTTCGCGGCGGTCAGTCCCGCGCATCCAGTTCCTTGACCAGCTTCTTGGGCGCCTGCGCGCGATAGCTTTCCTCGATCCAGTCCTTGAGCTGGGCGAGATCGGGGATCGCGTCGTCGCCGGGCGTGAAGGTCACCCAGCCGCTCTTGCCCAGCCCATAGGCGGTAGGGGCGGCATAGGGCAGCGCCAGCGCGACCTCGCTGGTGTAGCGCAGCTTCGCCGACATCTGGAACGCGTCGCCGGTCGAGAGATAGGCGAAGGTCTTGTCGTTGACCGCAAGGTCGGCATGCTCGGGCCAGGGCGCCTTGATGTGCGCGCCGGGCAGCGTCAGCCCCCAGCTTCGCAACTGGTCGACGACCGCCTTCGCCTTCGTCATCGCACTTCTCCTGAGTCCGGGCGCTCCATCAGCCACACCGATTGATTGCGATAGTCCACGGCGAAGCCTTCCGTCGTCAGCCAGTCCATGCCCAGGATCGCGAGCGCCTCGCCGGCGCCCGCGAGGCGGTCGAAGACCGGCAATGCCCCGACCCGCACCGTGCGCCGCTTCCATTGCCACGGTCCCAGCGACACAGCGCCGACCTCCGCCTGAAGCAGCGGCAGCGGCCGGCCGTCAATGCCTTCGATCGAGCCCGCCGCGTGCAGGCGGGTCGGGTCCAGCCCGGCACGCCGTGCGAATGCCGGGTTCAGCGTCGTGTACTGCGCGCCCGTGTCCAGCAGCGCCCAACCGCCCGCATCGCCGATCCGCAGCGGCAGCATTATCTTCCACGGCTGCAGCCACTTGGCCGCGACCGGGCGCCATCGCCCGCCTGCCGGCCGGGTGCCGCCCGCGCCGACCCGCACGCAGCCGCTGGCGGGCGCCCATATCGTCAGCCGGTCGGCCAGCAGATCGACGCCTGCCAGTCCGGCAACGTCGTGGCTGTCGAAGGACGGGGCCGGGATCGCCGTGATCACGGCATCGTGCAGCCGGACCGGCCCCGCCTCCATCGACCGCACCCGGTGGAAGTGAACCGCGATGCCGCCGCCCATGCCCTGCGCCTGCTCGGCCCTCGCGTCGCGCGGCAGGCCGAGTTGCGCGGCACGGGCGGGGTCGATCGTAGAGCCGCTGGCCGCCGTATCGAGCACGAACGCGAACGGCCCCTGGCCCTCGACCCTGGCGCGGATGATCGGCGTGCCCTCGTCGCCGGTCTCGATCGGGAGGCATGCCGGGGCCTCCTGCGCATGTGCCGGCGCGGCGATCGCCAGTCCCAGCATGACGGTCAACGCTTCGAGCCTGCTCATCGCCGATGGATAGCAGCCGCCTGCCGCGCCTGAAAGCGTTCCGCCTCAGTCCGCGCGGTACGGCAGCGTCAGCACGAAGCGCGCGCCCTCGTTCGGGGCACTGTCGACCAGGATGTCCCCGCCCATCGCCCGCGCCAGCCGCCGCGCAATGTACAGGCCAAGCCCGCTTCCGCCCGGCTCGCCCGGATCGACGCGGCCGAATTTCTCGAAGATCTTGGCCTGGTCCTCGACCGCGATGCCCTTGCCCTGATCGGCGACGATCACACAGCCCAGCGCGCCCTCGCGCTGGATCTGAACCCACACCAGGCCGCCGGGCGGCGAATAGCGCACCGCATTCCCGATCAGGTTGACCATGATCTGCAGCACGCGGCGGAACTCGCCCGCCACCGGCATCGCCTCGTCGGCGCCCGGCTTCTCGATCCGCACGTCCGCCTCACTCGCCCGCACCGCGAGCAGCCCCGCGGCACGGCGCGCGATATCGGCCAGATCGATCGGCTCGATCTCGACCGTGAAGTCGTCGCGCTCGATCGCGCTCAGGTCCGCAAGGTCCTCGACCAGCGACAGCAGGTGCCGCCCGGCATTGGAGATGTCGGTGGCATATTCGGCATAATCGTCGCGCAGCGGCCCATCCAGCTTCGCGCTGATGCTGTCGGCATTGGCGATGATGCGTGTCAGCGGCGTGCGCAGCACCTTTTCGAGCCGCTGGCCGAATGCGCTGGTGAATTCGGGATCGGCGGGAGCCTGCACGTCCGTCGCCGTCTCTTCCCCCGGATCGGCCAGCACTGCCGCGCCGCTGAACCCGGCGAAGCGGCCCGATGCGTCGATCCGCGGGCTGGCGGAGATCCGCACCCGCTGCCCGGTCCCGCGCAGCTCCGCGATCTGCCCGTCGAAGCGGGTCTGCTCGGCGGCAGCGGTCAGGATCGGCAGCGCGCCCTCCGCATCCGCCTCGAGCGCAAACAACAGCGTCAGTGGCTGACCCAGCATCGCCGCGGGGTCGAAGCCAGGGGCGGTCCCGGCCTCCGCGGCCAGGTGCGTGATCCGCATCGCCGCATCGGTCTCCCACACCCAATCCGCCTCGGCCTGCAGGAAGTCGTTCTCGCGCGACGCGTCGCCCTCGGGCGCTTGCCACGGCGCGCGGGGGCGCCAGCCGCTCACCTCGAGGCGAACGCCCTCGGCATCCGGCTCCGCCCGCACCCACAGGTCGACGTCTTCCTCGCCGTCGGCGGCGACCACAGCGCGCGAGATCGCGACCCCCAGCCGTTGAGCCAGCCGCGCGATCGAGGCGATCGGCGGCACTGCCAGCGGCGCCCCCACTTTGCCCCCGGCGCGCGCATTGAGGTCCGCGAGCCGCGCCTCGGCATGCACCAGCCGCCCGTCGGGGCCGATGCGCCCCATCGCAATGGGCAGATTGGGCTCGAAGGCGTTCATCGCCCGCGCCCCTGCAATGCCAGCAACGCCGCGCGATACTCGGCCGGCAGGCGCAGCGGCGCGATCGCCCCGCGCGCCTCCTCCGCGCCGACCGCCATGATCGAATCGAGCTGGTCCGCGAACGCCTCGACACTGCGGCGCGGATCGGCCTCGCTCAACGCCACGCCGATCGTCGCGATCGCGCCGCGGTTGAAGTCGAGCGCCCGCAGCGCGACCCACAGCCGCCCGCTCGCCGCGTCGAAGGTCATCGCACGCGCCCCGTCGAAATCGATTCGCAGCGCATGGGCGAGCAGTGCAGCGAACAGCGCGACGCGCCGGTCGCCCAGCGCCTCGGCCATCAGCCCGGGCAGCTCGTCCGGCCGGGCGTCGATCGCCGCTGCCAGCCGCATCGCCGCGGCCTCCAGCCGGTCGCCCTCGTCATGCGCGGCAAGGCTGCGCTGCGCAGCCTCGGCCAGCGCCTCGTCCAGAACGGGCGCGACGCCGGCAACCCCCGCCCGCAACGCGGCCGCGACGTGCCAGACCAGCCGGTGATGCAGCTCGGCGGGCAGATCGCTCTGTGGCAGCGGGCCGCTGTCGGGCACGCTGCGCCGGCGGCTCTCGCTCACCAGCACCGCCGCGGCGCTCTGCGCCAGCAGCCGGTCGGGGTGCTGCGCCAGCCGGTTGAGCAGGCTCGCCCGCTCGGGCTCGTCCTGCGCCTGTGCCGCCATGCCGCCCGCCAGCAGATCCTGGCGCACGCGCGCGATCAATTCGCCCATCAGCGCCGGGTCGCGCAGCAGTTCCGATGCGTGCAGCGTGTCCGAGGTCCCGTCCTGCGCTTCCAGCGCATCGGCCAGCGCCGCCTCGCCCTGCGTCCGCAGCAGCCGCGCCGCATGGCCGCCGACCTCGGCCTCGACGGTGGCGATCAGAGCGCGCAGCAGCCGTGCCAGCGCGGCGCGCGTCCGCTCGTCGAGCCGGTCGTCATCGGGAATCGCGAAATCGGCGATCGCGGCGCCCAGCGCACGATGCGCCGCGCCGTCCGCTGCCGCGCTACGCGCGAGCAACGCCTGTGCGCCGTCATGGGCACCCTTACGCATGTCGCCAATCGGCTTGGACATGGTCCCGGACTTAAAGGAACTGCGGTTAAGACAGAGCTAAGGCTTTTCGCGCCGACTCTCAACTGCAGCGGCCAGTGTGACAAAGGCATAGACCGCCACTGCCGCCAGGCCCCAGCTCACCCGCCCGGCGATCGCGAAAGGGGTGATGAGCAGTAGATAGCCCGCCGGACTGCCCCACCAGCGCCGCACCCGCGCCTGCGTCCGCTCGCCGATCAGCGCGGCGGCGATCGTGACGAGCGACAGGATCAGCCCGTCCAGCGTCGCGTCGGTCCGCGTCTCCATGATGCCGAGCGCCAGGATCACGGCGGCGGCGATCACGCCGATCAGATGTTCCTGCGCCGCCGCACGCTTCTCCTCGCCGCGCAGCGCAGACAGCGCCGCGCCGGTCGCCAGCGCGGCGACGCCCGGCAGCGCCACGCCCGCCCCCCACGGCCAGCCCAGGCCGATCAAAGCGGCCGCGCCCGCACCCAGCGCCACGCCGCCTGCCATCAGCACCCAGCCGGGCACCGCCTTCTCCACCACCTTGGGCAACACCAGCCGCGCGATCCGGGTGAAGACATGCCGGTCCGCCCAGCTCGTCCGCCGCTCGGTCAGCGCCGCAAGCACGGCGTTGCTGCGCGAGGCGAGCGCCCCGCCGTCCCGCTCGACGCCGTGCCCGGCGCGCACCGCACTCGGCGGCAGCGGCACCTGCTCGGCCCCGGCCTGCACGATCGCGCGCAGCAGCGTCGACTGGAAGTCATAGTCGGGCGGAAAAGCTGCGATATCCGTGATGCGCTGCGCCGGGATGCGCGCGACCCCGGCCCAGCAATTGCGCGCATCGACCCGCTCGAGCGAGGCCGACGGGTCCTGCGTCACCAGGATGGCGTCCTTGCCCTCGTTCGCCATCTTATCGACGACATCGTCGGTGGTGACGAGACCATCGGCGAGCACCACGACGCTCGCCAGCGGATGCGCCTTGGTCGAAGCCTCTGCGGCCGAGCGCACGATATCGACCGGCACGCCGCGCTTCGCCGCGCGGCTGACCGCGCCCAGCAAGGCCGGCGTCACGCGCGTCACGGCGACCAGTATCTGTCCCGCCCCGGCCCCGACCAGCAGCCGCGCCTGATATTCGAGCAGGGTCATGCCCCCGAACGGCAGCGTCGCCGCCAGCGTCCCGGGCTTGTCGCCTGCGTCCTCGGTCGCGAAAATGAGCCCCGCCAACATCATCCCTGCGGTTACGGCAATCTCGGAGACGAAGGAAGAACCCAAAATTGATCGCGCGACCAACCTTTCCCCGTTCGGGCTGAGCTTGTCGAAGCCCTGTATTTCTACCCGGAGGAAGCGCAGCCCTTCGACAAGCTCAGGGCGAACGGAGATGAGAGGTGACGAGCACCAGGCAGCTGAACTCAATAAAGCAGGAACGGCCGCCGCACCTCTTCCCACGCCCCCTCATCCGCCCTCGCCGCGGCGTCGAGATCGCCCGGCCCCGCCCCGGCATCATCGACCCATTCGCGCAGGCCCGGCCCGCCGTTGATCACGTCGATCGCCAGCTTGTCGAATTCATATTCGTACGGGAAATCGCGCCACAGCGCATAATCCGGATGGAGCGACCGGATCGCCCTGAACCCCAGCGCCTGAAGTCGCCACGGCCGGAACGCTTCGTGGTCGTACCCCGCCCCCTCGGCATGGATGAACACGCCGCTGCACAATTCGCCGACATGCTTGTGGAAGGTCGGCTGGAACCAGAAATCGCGCAGCGTGCAGCCCGCCAGCCACTCTGGCGCGATCCGCCGCATCTCGGCGATCACCGCCTTGGCGTCGATATCGGGCGCGCCGAACAGCTCCAGCGCGCGCGTCGTCCCGCGCCCCTCGGACAAGGTCGTGCCCTCCAGCATCACCGTGCCGGCATAGGCGCGCGCCATGTTGACGTTGGCGGCGTTGGGGCTGGGGTTGATCCACACGCGTGTCGTGGGCCAGCCGAACCCGGGCGCCGCGTCCGGCTGCCAGCCCTCCATCTCGATCACGCGATAGGCGACATCCAGCCTGAACTGGTCGATGAACCAAGCGCCCATCTCGCCCAAAGTCATGCCGTGCCGCATCGGCATCGGCCCTGCGCCCACGAAGCTCTCCCAGCCGGGCAGCAGCGTCAGCCCCTCGACCGGCCGTCCCGCCGGATTGGGCCGGTCGAGCACCCACACTTCCTTGCCGTGCTGCGCTGCGGCTTCCAGCATGTAGAGCAGCGTCGTCACATAGGTGTAGATGCGGCAGCCCAGATCCTGCAGGTCGATCAGGATCACGTCGAACGTATGCATCGACTGGCCCGTGGGCCGCCGCACTTCGCCATAGAGGCTGAATACCGGCATCCCGTAGGTGGGATCGGTATAGTCCGGCGACTCCATCATATTGTCCTGCAGGTCGCCGCGCACGCCGTGCTGCGGCCCGAACACCGCCGACACCTTCACCCCCGCCGCGACCAGCGCGTCGAGGCTGTGGGTCAGGTCCGCCGTCACCGACGCCGGATGCGCGAGCAGCGCCACGCGGCGGCCGTGAAGCCGGGAGAGAAGCGCGGGGTCGGCAAGCAGCCGGTCGATACCGAAGTTCATGGACGCTCAGGTGCCGGGAGTTCGAGCGCAAAGCAATCGGGATGATGGAAATCGGGCTTTCCCGGCGGATGGCGCAGCGCCCAATAGGATTTGGTGCCGTCGATCTCCTCGATCACCGCGGAGAGGCCGACCTGCATCGCGACCGGGGGAAGTGCGGGCATGGCCTCCACCGCGAGAAAGAAGTACGGCACCTCCGGTGTGACAATGATCTCGGGATCCCGCCAGTCCAGGTTGCGCATCCCGCTCCGGTATCCGTCGAACGCATATGCCGCCCACTGGAATGAAGGCGAAAAATTGAACTCGAAATAGGCGTCGGCGCCCGCCGGTTTTGCAAACAGCTCGAAACAGGTCGATTTCCAGAGGCCGTCCGTGCGCTTCGGCCTGGCCATGGCCGGCAGGACCAGTTCGTCCGACGGCGCGACGTGATATTCCAACCAAAGCTCGCCCGGTGTCTGGGTGGTGGAGAGCTGGACAACCACCCGGTCGATGGACTTCGCGGGCGTGTCGGGATGACAGGCGAGTTGATGAAGCATCGCGCGAGGATAGAAAGAAGAACAGGGCTTCGACAAGCTCAGCCCGAACGGGGGAGGGAGGCGGAGGCCGCTCCCCGCCCGCTCTCAGAACCCCGCCGACACCTGCACATACCAGGCGCGCGGCCGCGCGAAGATGCGCTCGGCATAGCCCAGCGTCGCGAGCGAGGCGTTGCCCTGGATCAGATAGCGCTCGTCGAACAGATTGGTCACGCCCCCGCTCACCTCGATCCCCTTGTCGAGCTTGAGCGTCAGCGACGCGTTGCTCACGAAATAGCCGTCCTCCTCGATCAGCGGGATACTGCCCGTGATGAAGCTGATCTTCGAGGTATAGCTGCCGTCGATCCGCGGCGTCAGCGTCGCCCCCCCGTCCAGCGGGATCGCGTAGGAGAGGCCGAAATTGGCCTGATAGTCGGGCGTGAAGGGCAGGTCGTCGCCCGGCGCCACCGTCGCGGTCGCGCCCGGCACCGGGGTGATGCTCTTGATCTTGTCGTCGAGGATGCTGAGCCCCGCGTCGAACGTCAGCCCCCATGCGGTGCGCAGGCTCGCCTCGGCCTCGAAGCCGCGGATCCGCGCCTCGCCCGCGTTGAACAGCAGCGGCACAACGCCCTGGCGGAAGATCAGCTGGATGTCCTGATATTCGGCCTGGAACGCGGCAAGGTTGATGCGCAGCCGGCCGAACTGGGTCTTGGCGCCGATCTCGTAGCTGGTCACCTTCTCCTCATCGAACGGCACGGGCAAGTTGCCGGCGGGCGCGGCGTTGTAGCGCGTGTTGAACCCGCCCGACTTGAAGCTGCGCGCATAGGAGGCATAGGTGCTGATCGCGTCGTTCCAGCGATACTGAACGCTCGCCGATCCGGTCAGCGCCGAGAAACTCTCGGTGAATGGGCGGTTGAAGATGAACAGCGGCCCGCCCTGCGACGTCGCCAGCGTCGGCAACGGGCTGGGATCGGGCAAGGTGCCGGGGAACAGGTTGAACACCGTCCCCTGATAGGTCTTGCGATCCGAGGTGTAGCGCAGCCCGCCGCTCAGCTCGAGTCCCTCCGCCGGCTCCCAGCTCAGCTCGCCGAACGCCGCGACCGAATCGGTCTTGAGGTGGGAGATCTGGAGATCGCGGGTCGCCGGCCCGCCCGCCAGGAGCGACGCGATCACCGGCGGCGAGGGCGGGAAGGACAGCGGCACGGTCGCGCGCTCGTTGGTGACCTCGTTGAAATAATAGCCGCCCAGGATCGCATTGACCTTGCCCAGGTCGAGCTGCAGCTGGACCTCCTGGCTGAACTGCTGCGACTTCGATCCCACATCGGTGGTGATCATCAGGAACGGCGTGTTGTCCGCATCGCGGATGCCGCGCGATTGCGTCTCGCGATACGCCGTGATCAGCTTCACGGTCGCCTGCTCGGTCAGCCGGATATTGCCGGTCGCGGCGAGCCCCCACACCTCCGACGTGCTCATCACCGCCGCGGTGCCGCCATTGACGAAATCGCCCCGCGCCTGGAAGTCGTTGGCGCAGCGCGCATCGTTGATCAGCGGCACGTTGGGGGCGCCGAAGCGCGGGTCGCCCGGCGTCAATGGCGCAAAAGGAATGGTCGCGCCGGGGCAGCCTGCCGCCACGCTAACGATCGCCGCGACCGGCGCCTGCTCGTTGATCCCGGCGAACACGAACGGCGCGCCATGCTCATCCTGCTTGCTGTAGTCGGCGCGCACCACCAGGTCGAAGTCCGCCGACGGCTCCCATTTGAGCGAGCCGGCGAGCGAATAGCGATTCTCATTGCCCAGATCGAGCCCGTCGAACGCGCGGATCACATAGCCGTCGCGCTTGCGGAACCCGCCCGAAACGCGCGCCGCGACCGTCTCGCCGATCGGAATGTTGAGCGCCGCGAATCCCTCATACCAGTCGTCGCTGCCCGCGCGGAAGCGTGCGCGGCCGCTGAACTCGCCCAGCTCGGGCTGTTTCGTGCGCACCAGGATCGCGCCGCCGATCGTGTTGCGCCCGAACAGGGTCCCCTGCGGCCCGCGCAACACCTCGACGCTGGCGATATCGCCGAAGTCGATCGCGCCGCCGACGGCACGGCCCAGATACACCTCATCCAGATAGATGCCGACGCCCGGATCGACCGCCGCGGTCGGATCGACCTGGCCGACGCCGCGGATGAACACGACCGATGAGGCGCTGTTGCCCGACAGCTGGCCCGCGGGCTTGAACTGCAGGCTCGGCGTGATGCGCTCGAGATCCTGGGTCTGCTGGATCTGGCGGGTCTCCAGCATCTCGGCGCTGAACGCGGAGATCGCGACCGGCGTGTCCTGCAGGCTTTCCTCGCGGCGGCGCGCGGTGACGAGGATCTCGCCTTCGCTTGCCGGCTCGGCCTCAGGCGCTTCTTGCGCGGCTGCGGGCACTGCTGCCGCAAGGCTCCACGCAGCAAATGCCGTGATGCTGCACGCACCCAATCCGCGCACGCCGAAACGCCGTCCAGCCATCGTCATCCTCCCCAATAGTCGCGATCGTCATGCGATCTGCGGTTGTGCGTTTATTCTCACCGCACATTGTTCATGTCAATAACTGTTATGTCTCAAAACTACTACCCTGATTTGCGCGGGGGGATGACGCGGGCGCAACTTGTGCTAATCGCCGCGGCGCCATGACCGAATACACGTCCGATCTGCTTCGCCTGCTCGACCAGCGTGGGTACATCCACCAGGTCACCGATGCTGCCGCGCTCGATGCGCTGGCGCAGCGAGAGATCGTGCCCGGCTATATCGGCTTCGATCCGACTGCGCCGTCGCTGCACGTCGGCAGCCTGGTCCAGATCATGCTGCTGCGCCGCATGCAGCAGAGCGGGCACAAGCCGATCGTCCTGATGGGCGGCGGGACGACGAAGGTCGGCGACCCCACCGGCAAGGACGAGAGCCGCCGGCTTCTCACGGATGAGGAGATCGACGCCAACATCGCGGGCATCCGCCGAGTATTCGAGCGGTTCCTGACGTTCGGGGACGGTCCGACCGACGCCGTCATGGTCAACAATGACGAATGGCTGAGTGAGCTTCAGTACGTACCATTCCTGCGCGAGGTCGGACGTCACTTCACGATCAACCGGATGCTGACCTTCGACAGCGTGAAACTGCGCCTGGAGCGTGAGCAGCCGCTCACCTTCCTCGAATTCAACTACATGATCCTCCAGGGCTACGACTTCCTGGAGCTGTCGCGGCGGGCCGCGTGCCGGCTGCAGCTCGGCGGATCGGACCAGTGGGGCCATATCGTCAACGGCGTCGAGCTCGGCCGGCGCATCGACGACCGCGCGCTGTACGGCCTGACCACTCCGCTCATCACGCTCGCCTCCGGCGCCAAGATGGGCAAGACCGCGCAAGGCGCCGTCTGGCTCAACCCCGAGATGCTGAGCCCGTACGACTACTGGCAGTTCTGGCGCAATATCGAGGACGCCGATGTCGGCCGGTTCCTGCGCCTGTTCACCGAGCTGCCGCTGGACGAGATCGCCCGGCTGGAAAGGCT